>CALUPK010000005.1 GCA_944322575.1 uncultured Bacteroidales bacterium
ATAGAGGGGGATGTAAGCAGCTTCTACGCCGACCCTGAGACAGGACTGATATACATTAACGACCGGGATGAGGAGCTCATACGGATTTACGACCTCTCCGAATGGCTGCGCAGTTGAGACAATATTAATTTGCTTTTAAAAAATATTTAGTTTAACTTTGAAAGGTTTTAACTTATATCTGACCTTATGAATAGATTCCGGACATACTTCCTGGCCTGCGCCGTATGCCTGAGCTGTCTGTCAGTTCCAGCGCTGAGCGCTCAGGAGGATTCCCTGAATACTGCTGCCGGACAGGAGACACCTAAACATTGGGAGTTTACATTAGAAGACGTTATAATACTGGCCCAAAGCAAATCACTGTCTGCACTTGTAGCCAAATATTACTTTATCAGCAGCTACTGGCAGTACCGCTCATACAAGGCGCAGTTCCTGCCGTCTCTCAACTTAGGTGCGGAACTCGGACAGTACAACCGCTCCATCGTTGCCCTGCAGGATGCCGAGACCGGCGAGACTCATTACGTTCAGAACGACAACATGAACAACTCCCTGCAGCTGTCCATAGACCAGAATATCCCGTTCACCGGCGGTACCATATCCCTCAATACCTATCTCAACCGCTTCGATCAGTTCTCCCCTTACGGAGCCATGACCTACAACTCCAACCCCGTCAACATCGCATACTATCAGCCTATCTTTCAATACAACCGTCTCAAATGGGAAAAGAAGACCGAGCCAAAACGGTATGAGATGTCCAAGCGTACATACCTCGAGAACATGGAAAATATCGCTGTGACAGCTACAGAATACTTTTTTAATGTGCTGCGCAACCAGAAGAGCCTGGAGATGGCCCGTAGCCGCTATGAGAGCACCCGGCAACTGCATGCCATAGCTCAGGAAAGATTCAACATAGGAACCTACACCAAGGACGAGCTTCTGCAGATGGAGCTCCAGCTGCTCAATGCCGACATAGCTGTTGCCAGCGCCGAAGTCGGACTAAGGCAGGCTATGCTCAGCCTGAGGTCCTATCTCGGTCTGACAGATGACATGGATATTACACTCCTGACCCCTACGCATCACTCCGATATAGTCATAGATGAGGAAGACGCTGTAACACGCAGCCTGCAGAACACCTCCTTCAGCCTCAACAATGAGATAAGCCTCATAGAAGCCGAGGCTGCTATCGCTCAAGCCAAGGCCGAACGCGGATTCAACGCCACACTCACTGCACAGTTCGGTCTGACCCAGACTGGAAATGATTTCGTGTCATCCTACCGCAACCCTATCGACCAGGAAATCGTAGGCCTGAGTCTCAGCGTCCCTATAGTGGACTGGGGTCTCGGCAAAGGTAAGGTACAGATGGCCAAAGCTCAGCAGGAAATCATACTCACCCAGGTAGAGCAGGAAATCATGGACCGCCGTCAGGACATCTATATCCGCGTAGTCCAGTTCAATGCTCAGGCAAAGCAGTGTGATGTGTCTCAGAAAGCCGACGGTATTGCCGCCGAGCGGTTCGAGCTGGCCCTGCAGCGCTTCCGCAACGGCACCATCAGCATCCTGGACATCAACACCGCCCAGAACGAGAGGGATGAGGCCACCTCCCAGTACATCGAGGAACTGGCAAATTACTGGAGCTATTACTACAACCTGCGCAAGGACACCCTGTACGACTACATCTACGATGAGGACTTAGACGCAGAGTTTGACAAGATAATCGACAACTGATAATACCGGATACACACAATGAAGAAACTTTTCATACTGCCGCTCATCGTGCTGACAGCCGCCTGCGGCCAGAACAAGGAAGTGGAGGAGGATACACTTACCCGCCTTTCGCAGGCCGTGGAGGCCAACTACGTGGATACGATGACTCTACGTCTGACCGATTTCAGGCGTCAGACCATAAGCAACGGCAAATTAGTGGCCGCCCGCAAGAGCGCCCTGCGCTTCAACACCTCCGGCACCATATCGGAAGTACGTTTCACCAACGGACAGAGTGTCCGCAAGGGCGAGCTGATAGCCTGCTTAGACCCCGAGACGGCGGCGATAGCCCTCTCCCAGGCCGAGAACGCCATGCGTAAGGCTGAGATAGACCTCAACGATGTGCTCATCGGATTCGGATACGGAGATGCCGACACCTCCGACGTTCCCGCCGCCACGATGGCCATAGCTAAGACCCGTTCGGGCTACGCCGACGCGGAACAGAATTACCGCAGGGCCCTGTACGACTACGAGGGCACCAAGATTACGGCTCCCTTCGACGGCAAGATCGCCAGCATCAAGGGCCGTGTCTACGAGAGCGTCCCCTCGGAGAGCTTCTGCTATGTGATAGACGACAGCCGATTCGACGTCAGTTTCCCCCTGCTTGAGTCGGAGATACCGTCGGTAAGGACCGGCATGGAAGTCAAGATATCCCCCTTCAACAATCCGGAGAAGACCTACGCCGGACGCATTACGGCCGTGAATCCCATGGTGGATGAAAAGGGCCAGATAGAGATTACCGCCTCCGTCAGCAACTCAGACGGAGACATGATGGACGGAATGAACGTCAGGGTCCTGGTAGAGGAGCTCATACCGCAGCAACAGGTAGTGCCCAAAAGCGCTGTCGTCATGCGTGACAACCAGGAAGTGCTCTTCGTCTACCAGCCCGCTGACAGCACCGCCCGCTGGGTCTATGTCGACATCCTCATGTCCAACAGCGACAGCCACGTAGTAAGGGTCAACCAGGAGCGTAACGCCGAGCTCAGCCTCGGAGACATCATCATCACCTCAGGCAACCTCAACCTCGCCCACGAATCTAAAGTAATCGCAAGACAATGATCAGGAAACTGATAAAACGCCCTGTCGCCGTATCGATGGTCCTCTTCGCCGTGGCCGTCTTAGGAGCAGTGTCCATCAAGCTGATCCCGGTCTCGCTCATGCCCGATGTGGACATCCCGCAGATCACCGTGCAGGTCAAGGTGGAAGGCAGCTCGGCCAGGGAGATAGACCAGTACCTGCAGAGCCTGCGGCGCGAGCTGATGCAGATACCCTCCCTGACCGACATCAGGTCCCAGTCGGAGAGCGGCGTGGGCATCATCCGCCTGTCGTTCGAGTACGGCACCGACATCGACTTCACATTCGTGGATGTCAACGAGAGGATTGACCGGTCCCTGTCATCCCTGCCGGACGGTACGGAAAGACCGAAGGCCATCAAGTCCAGCGCGACCGACATCCCTGCCTTCTTCGTCAACATGACGGTCGATGACAGCTCCCGCGTCATGGAGATGAGCCGCCTGGCCGCCAACGTCATATCCAAACGCATCGAGCAGATACCGGAGGTAGCCATGGTTGACCTCAGCGGCCTGGTCTTCCCCGAGCTGCTGATTATCCCGGACAATGAGAAGCTCACCGCCATCGGAGCGACCCCCGCCATGCTGGCCAATGCCATAGAAAGCAACAACATCCAGCTCGGCAACATCTCCATCCGGGACGGGCAGTACCACTGGAACGTGAGGTTCCAGTCTGAACTCACATCCAAGGAGGACATCGAAAAGATAAGGATCAATATAGGCGGCCGCATCTACCTCTTCGAGGAACTGGCCGACATCATCGAACAGCCGGGAGCCGACAACTGTCTCATCCGCTCTGACGGGGACAGGGCTGTCAGCATGGCCATCATCAAGCAGAGCGACGCGAGGATGAACACCCTCCGCGAGGCCCTGTATGACAGGATCGAGCGCTTCGAGAAAGACTACCCCGGAGTGCAGTTCACCATCACCCGCGACCAGACCGAGCTGCTGCGCTACACCATAGAGAACCTCGAGCAGAACCTCATCGCCGGCATCATCCTCGCCAGCATCGTCATCCTGCTCTTCATGCGCAACTTCCGCTTCTCCCTGCTGATCATCCCCACCATCATAGTATCCCTGCTGACCTCGATGCTCGCCCTCTACCTGATAGGCATAAGCATCAACATCATCTCCCTGGCCGGCCTCATCCTGAGCGTCGGAATGATGGTGGACAACTCTATTATCGTCATAGACAACATCACCCAGCGGTGGGAGAGGGGCGACACCCTCGAAGACGCCGTGGCCATAGGCTCCGGGGAGGTATTTGCCCCGATGCTCAGCTCCATCCTCACCAACTGCGCCGTATTCGTACCCTTAGTGTTCCTCAGCGGCATAGCCGGAGAGATATTCTTCGACCAGGCGGTGGCCATCACTGTGGGTCTGTTCGCGTCCCTGCTGTTCGCCGTGCTGGTGGTGCCTGTCTACTACTATGCCCTCTACCGCAAGAGAGGCATGAAGATGGACAACAAGTATCTTTCCCGCATCGCCAAATACATTGAACTGGGTCCCGCATACGAAAAGGCCCTCAAATGGACATTCCGCCATGCCGGGATAGTGATGACCCTGATGATAGTATCCATCCCCCTCTCCGGAATACTCTTCATGGTATTGGACAAGAGCACCTTTCCCCCTGTGACCAAGAGCGACATCATCCTCAATATCGACTGGAACAGCCCCCTGACCATAGAGGAGAACGACCTCCGCAGCCGTAACTTAGTCACTGCCCTCAGGCCCCATACCGCCCAGAGCACCCAGATGTCCGGAACCCAGCAGTTCCTCATGCCCCACACCCGCGACATGAGCAAGAGCGAGGCCCAGATCTACCTGATGGCCCGCACTCCAGCCGGGCTGGACAGCATCATCAGTGAGACTGCAGAATACATGAAGACCCAGCACCCTACGGCCGCATTCAGCTTCTCGGACGCCGGCAACCTCTTCACCCTCATGTTCTCCGATGATGCCTCCAAGCTCACCGTGCAGATAAGCGGACGCGACGGCAAGACCCCCGAGCCGGACAAGCTCAACACCATCATCGATGAGATATGCGAAGCCGTACCGGGAGTCGACCACTCCCCCATCCGCTGGCAGGAACAGGTCATGCTGACCGTCGACGTGGAGAAAATGGCCCTGTACAACATCTCCTACTCGGAAGTCATGAGCACACTGCGCAAATTTACCCGCGAGGACCATATATTCTCGATTGCCACCGGAGACTATTCCATCCCCGTAGTCATGGGCGACAGCCACAGCTCCTCCCACCTGCTTTCCGGCAGCGTGCGCAACCGTGACGGGGCCGACATTCCCCTGAGCAACTTCATCACCGAGAGCCGCAGCCGCGACCTGAAGACCATCGTCTCGGGCATGTCCGGCAACTTCTACCCCTTAGAGCTGGACATCCCCGACGACATCGTGCCGGAGGTCATGGAAGCCTCACGGGAACTGTCCGTAGAAGACGGCACCTTCGATGTGGCGTTCAGCGGTTCCTACTTCTCCAGTAGGGAGACCATAAACGAGCTGATACTCATAGCGATAGTATCCATACTCCTGCTGTATTTCATCTTAGCGGCACAGTTCGAGTCCCTTATCCAGCCCATGATCATCCTCTCGGAGATAGTGGTGGACATCTTCGGCGCCCTGCTGCTGCTCTGGATCTGCGGAGCCGGCATCAACGCCATGTCCATGATCGGAATTGTCGTCATGAGCGGTATCGTCATCAACGACTCCATCCTCAAGGTGGATACCATCAACCGACTGCGCAAGGAGAACGGCTACAGCCTGCTGCGGGCCATCATGACCGGAGGCTCCCGCAGGCTCAACCCCATCCTCATGACCACCCTGACCACCGTGCTGGCCATGGTGCCCTTCCTCACCAAGGGCGACATGGGCTCCGACCTGCAGTTCCCTCTGTCAATAGTGATGATCGGAGGTATGATGGTCGGCCTCATCGTCAGCATATTCGGCATACCGCTGATATATTATTTCATCTATAGGAAATCCGATAAGGCCCGCAGGAAATGAAAGGAGTCAAGATACCGTCATTCTCAGTCCTGCTGATATTCGCGGTGCTCATCACCGTGGGTGTCGCGCTCATACCCTCGCTCAACCTGCAGTACATGCCGAGGGAAAAGAAGCAGACCCTGTCGATATACTACTACTGGCAGAATGCCTCAGCAAGGGTCATCGAGAGTGAGGTGACTTCCAAAATCGAAGGATACATCTCTTCCATCAAGGGCATCGAGGACATAGCGTCCCTCAGCCGCAAGGGCAGCGGAACCATCACCCTGTACCTCAAGAAAAATGCCGATATCGACGCCGTCCGCTTCGAGGTATCCTCGGCCATACGGTCCATGCACGACAAGCTGCCGGAGGAAGTGACCTATCCGGAGCTGTCCGTAGCCGCATCAGGTACAGAGGTCGACCCCGTGCTGATGTACACCATCAACGCAGACCTTCCCACCAACCGTATCGAGCAGTATGTCAACGACCACATACTCAGGGATCTGGCCCTGATAGACGGAGTGCAGTCCGTAGAACTGTCGGGAGCATCCCCCAACTACACTGAGATATCCCTGAGCACCGAGAAGATGAAGATGGCCGGCATCACTTCCTCCGACGTCTACTCCGCTGTCAGCAGCTATCTCGGCGGCACCGCCATCATCGGCAGCGCCTCCTCCTACGACAAGTCAGAGGAGCCGGATATCATCCTGCGCAATGCTCCGATGGAGATGGAATATCTGCCTGTGGGCAACATTGGGGGACGTATCATAAGGCTCATGGACGTAGCCTCCGTGAGGACCTTAGAGAAGCAGCCCAGCTCCTACAGCCGCATCAACGGCCTCAACACCATCAACCTGAGCATCTATCCCGAGGAATCCGTCAACACCATCAAGCTCTGCGCCAGCGTCATCGAGACCATGGACCGGCTCGAGGCCAGCTTCCCCGAGTCCTTCTCGGCCCTGAAGACCTACGATGTATCAGAGGATATCCAGAAAGAGGTGGACAAGTTAGTAAGAAGGTCCCTGCTGTGTCTGGTGATACTGCTGGTGTTCATCTTCCTGACCACCTTCAGTCCCAGATATACCCTGCTGATAGGCATTACCTTAGCTGTCAACATCATCGTCGCATTCATATTCTACGTCCTGCTGGACATAGACATCCATATCTACTCCTTAGCCGGCATATCGATATCGCTGAGCATCATCATCGACAACTCGATCATCATGGTCTCGCACTACTCCTACTACCACGACAGGAAAGTGTTCTTAGCCATACTTGCCGCCCTGCTGACCACTATCGGCTCACTCGCCGTAATCTTCTTCCTGCCCGAGGAGCAGAAACAGATACTGTCCGATTTCTCGGCTGTAATCATCATCAACCTCAGCGTCTCGATGATAGTGGCCCTCTTCTTCGTACCGGCCCTGCTGGACTACCTGCCGGTCAAGTCGGAGAGCATATCATTCTCCGTCAAGAGGCGCAGGAAGATAGTGCGCTTCTCCCAGAAGTACGAGAAATTCATCTATTACACCAAGCGGTTCAACTGGGCCGTCATCCTCTTCTTCCTCTTAGCCTTCGGCGGCTCGTTCATGCTCTTCCGCAAGAGCTTAGACGGTTTCGCCTCGATGTTCCGCCAGCCCGAGAGACCCACCCTGTCCATCAGCGCCGGACTGCCGGAAGGCTGTACAGTCCAGCAGCTCAACGAGATCATGGTCTATATGGAGAATTTCCTTTCCGGCTTCGACGAGATCAAGCTGTTCAGGACCCGCATCAGCTCCTACAGTTCGGGCAACATCACCGTAGAATTTACCGAAGAGGCCTTAGAGACCTCCTTCCCCTCCATCCTCAAGCAGCAGGTCATCCGCAAGGCCAATGACTACGGCGGGGCCAACTGGCAGGTTTACGGAGTGGATGACCAGAATTTCAGCAACTACGTGGGAGGCAGCATGTGGCGCAGCGGCGACATCGAGATGACCGGATACAACTACGACCTGCTGTACCGCTACTGCGAGGACTTAGTCGCACGGCTCTCATCCAACCCCCGCGTCTCCGACCTGAGCATCGAGGGCAACACCAGCTCCATGGTCACCCGCGAGTACCTCATCTCCTACGACCATGACCGTATGTCCCTCTACAACATCAGCCCCTACTCCACATTCAGCACCCTCTCCGAGAGACTTTTCTCCAACCCTGCCGGCTCATACGTAGACGATGACGGCACCCTGATGGAAGTGAGAATAGTCTCCGACGACGCCGACAACTTCGACGTATGGCACCTGCAGAACGAGTACATCAGGATAGACAGCACCGACATCCGCTTCGCTGAGATAGGCTCGATAGACAGCCGCAACTCCGGCAACAACATCTACCGCGCCAACCAGGAGTACATCCTCCACGTCAGGTACAACTTCATCGGCTCCTCCAAGTTAGAGGACCGCCTCATGGAAAGCGAGATAGAGCGGCTCAACTCCGAGGTGCTGCCCATCGGCTTCAAAGCCTCCTCACCTCAGTACGACTGGATGCAGAAAGCCAAGAAACAGTGGATACTGCTCATACTCATCACCGCCATCATCTACATGATCTGCGCCATACTCTTCGAGTCCCTGCTGCAGCCCTTAGCCATCATATCCCTGATACCGGTATCATTCATAGGAATCTTCTTAGTATTCCGCCTCACGGAGACGACCTTTGACCAGGGAGGCTTCGCGTCCATGATCATGCTTGCGGGTATCGTGGTCAACGCCGGCATCTACATCGTCAACGAGTACAACCGCATGCCGGCCCACCGCCGCAGTTTCGTGCGGGCCTACAACCACAAGATCATCCCGATATCGCTGACCATCCTCTCCACTGTGCTGGGTCTCGCGCCCTTCCTCATCGACGGCAAGGAAGAGGTATTCTGGTTTGCATTTGCCATCGGCACCATGGGCGGCATGCTCTTCTCGTACGCCGCTCTCATCGTGCTGCTGCCGATGATCATGCCCGGGAAAGCCGTTATTCCACCCGGCTGCGGTGGAAATGGGGAGCCGCGTAGAAAACGAAGCCGAGCAGGGAAACGAGGCTTAGGAAAGCTCCTGTCAGGTAGGCGTAGGAGAAAGACAGACGCTCCCCTATAATTCCTCCTAATACCAGACCGATACCGATGCCTATGTCCCACGAGGTGAGATAGGTCGATGTCGCCGTACCGCGCTGGTCGTGCCGGCCGAGGTTGACGAACATGGTGTTGAAGGCCGGGAACATCGTACCGAAGCCGGCGCCGAGCACCAGTGCCGTGGTATAGAGCATTATCTCCGCCGCCCTTATCGAATGGGGCGCCACCCTCTCGCACAGGAAGAGGCTCAGGAAGCACAGTATCACCGGATAGAACGCGATGTGTATCACCTCCGTGATGTGACCGCGGTCCACCTGTTTGCCCGAGAACAGACGGGACACGGCCAGGCCGACGGCCATGCAGGTGAAGAACAGTCCCGTACCTCCTGTGATACCCATGTGCTTGGCGTACATCGCCACGTATGTCGTGGTCATGCCGTAGGGTATCGAGAGCAGCAGCAGGTCTATGCCTAAGGGGATGCCCTTGAGCAGTATGAAACGGTCTAAGGAGATGGCCGTGCGCGGAACCGGCTGCTTCTTAGGCGTTCTGATGCAGCAGGCGCAGATAAGGCCGGCCATACAGCAGCCCAGGGCGGTGATGAAGATGATGTCGAACGACACGTGGTCGTGCATGAACAGACCGGTCATCGGGCCGAGGGACATGGCGATGTTGTTGGCCAGTCCGTAGTAGCCCACGGCTTCCCCGCGCCGGGACGAGGGCGTGATGTCGATGACTATCGTGTTGCCCGCCACCGTCACGGTCCCGAACGAGAATCCGTGCACTATGCGCAGGACGATGAACATCAGCACCGTCCCGGTGACGATATAGCCTCCGAAAATCAGGGTAAATACCAGAAATGCCATCAGGTACAGCGGCTTGCGGGCAAATGTATCCAGCAGGTAGCCCGAGAACGGACGGACGGCTAAAGCGGCCACCGTGTAGCAGGCGAGAATCGCTCCCACAGCCCCCTCGGTGACTCCGAACTCTTCAACTAAATAAAACGGGAAAACCGGCATCAGCAGATAGAAGCCGAAATACAGCAGGAAGTTCGCTGCGAGGATGAAGCAGTAGCCGGGAGAGACCAGCCTGTCCTTATGCGGTGTCATCGGGGTTGTCTTTTCTTATGTCCGTAGAAAAATGAATAAAGGATGCATCCGGCTAAGGCCAGGATGATGGCAAGGGAGGAGGCCAGGGAAATGTTCTTGCCGAGAGTGAAGGAACCGGGGTCATAGACAAATTCCACCTCGTGGTCCCCCTCGTCTATCAGCAGGGCCCGGAGGGTGTAGTCGGCGCGGAGGACGGGCACTTCCTCGCCGTCGATATAGGCCTTCCATCCGGCAGGGTAATAAATCTCGCTGAATACGGCTAATCCGCGGGCAGCGGCCGACACATCGTAGCTCAGGCGGTTCGGGCTGTACTCCTTCAGGACAATGCGGCCTTCCGCAGCACCTGGATATTCGGCGGCAGTGCCCTCTGCGGCCTGCGCGTCGAAGATGACGGCCTCCCGCCCGGGATCAATCTCCCCGAGAGCGGCCATCTCCGCATCAGCGGTCGGTGCGGTGCGGGAGCGCTCCACGAACCAGGCATTGCCCAAAGCCTGGCTGTATGTCAGGGGATAGCTGTTGCCGTCGATGACGATGTACTTGGTGTTGAGCATGGCTAAGACGGGATAATACTTCAGGCCTCCCTCTATGTCGGCGATGGTGGAAGCCGTGGGGATAACGGCATTGATGTCAGAGGCCACGCGGCTCATCTCCGGAGCTATGTGGAAGTCTATCAGGTCCTGGTACCGCTGGAGCTTGGCGGGGCTGTAGCCGCCTACAGTCTTGTGGTGGTAGCTGACGATGGCGTCGTTGAAGGTATTGACGCTCAGGTCGAGGACGCGGTAAGAGAGGTCGGTGTCCTGATGTATGGCGTTGTCCACCGGGCGGGGGTTGAACTGCGAGTCGAAATTGCGCATGGTTACGAAATGGTCCTTGTTCAGATACCGCTTGTCCACTCCCCAGAGGTCTACGAGCAGCAGAACGCCGATAACGGCCACTGCCGGAAGAGCCTTCAGTTTCCGTTTCCATGCCGCGAAGAACACTCCTGCCGCCAGGAGGATGAAGATCAGCGAGCGGAAGGCGTCGGCGCGGAGGAGGCTGCGGCGGTCGTCCTGGAGGGCACGGATGAGCTGCTCATTGCCTCCGAACACTGCTGCGTCCGTTGCGGAGGAGAAATCCCCCGCCAGGCCCGGGAAGAGGGCGAGGAGCAGGGAGAGGCCGCCCGTCACGCCGAGGGCCGTCAGCAGTCCGTTCCTCACCTTTTTCTCCGGAAGAGGGTCCTTGGCGAAGAGGGCCGCATTGACCCCGAGGATTCCCAGCAGGGGAACCGTCACCTGGAGGATGACTAAGATCATGGATACGGTCCTGAACTTATTGTACAGCGGGGCGTATTTGAAGAATATCTCGGAGAGCCACATGAAATGCGAGCCCCAGGCCAGCAGCAGGGCCAGGACCGAGACTCCCGCTATCCACCATTTGTAGCGGCCGCGGATGACGCAGAGGCCTAGGACGAAGAGGAAGAGGGAGACGGCGCCGAGATACATCGGGCCGGCTGTGAAGGGCTGGGGACCCCAGTACAGGGGCATGCCCTTGCGCATTGACTCGGCATTGACCCCGTAGGACTGCAGGGCCTTGAATGTCTCGGAGTCGTGGGAGAGCTCACCGGAGGAGGAGCCGCCGTTAAGATTGGGTATAAGCAGGTTGAGGGTTTCCTCTATGCCGTAGGACCAGGCGGTGGCGTAGTCCAGCTTGAGGCCGTCGCCGGTCTGGTTGTGCTCGTCGTGGGTCAACTCCGAGCCGCCGCGCATGGTGTACTCGGCATACTCGTAGGTGGGTAGGAGCTTGTTGGCGTTGGTGGCTATGCCGAGCAGGCCGCCGACCAGCACCAGGACGGAGGCCATGAGCCAGCGGCCTACCGGAGTGCTCAGGAACGGAGCCCGCTCCACTTTCCTCTGAGCAGCAACTGCCCCGCAGAACTCCGCGATAGCATATCCTATAACGATGAATGCCAGATAGTAGGTAATCTGCGGATGATTGGCCTTGATCTGAAAGCTCAGGGCTAAGGCGAACAGCACCGCTCCGAGCAGGGCCTTGCGCCGGTAGGCATAGACCAGAGCCGCGAGCACCCAGGGCATGAAGGCGATGGCCACCATCTTGGTATTGTGCCCGACCTGCATGATCTGCATGTTGTAGGAACAGAAGGTGACCGCAATGGCCCCTACCGCCGAGAGCCAGGGATTGGCCCCGAAGGCTAAGAAGAGCAGGAAGCCGCCGAGCAGCGAGATAATCAGATAGCTGGGCGGACGCTGCCCCCAGAACAGCAGGTCGTAGAGCGGCGTGGTCGCATCCCCCTTGTACTGCACCGATATCTGCGTGGCCGGCATACCGCCGAACATCGACCCGGTCCACAGCGCCGGATCATCCGGATGAGCCTCGTTCCACTCTATAATCTCGTGTGACATCCCCTTCCACGAGGATATATCCGACTGATTGACCACCTTGCCCTGCAGCACCTGCGGCGCATACGCATAGGCAATCACCACAAACCCCGCCACGATAATCACATACGGCAGGGCCTTTTTCAGTATTTCCTTGACATTCATATTTTTCAATGCTGATTTGACTTGTACTCAACCTGCAAAGATACTCTTTTTCCTATGCAAACCGGCATATTCAGGAAGTTTTCGCACGGAGGCGGAGGAAGGAGAAAAGGGCGGAGCAGACGGTGAGGGCTCCGGCGATGAGCATGGCGTCGTGGGGGGCACGGTCGCCGCAGAGGTGGAAGAGGAGGGCAATGAGGGCGGCTCCGGTGGCCTGGCCGGTGAGGCGAGCGGTGGAGAGCATGCCGCTGGCGCTGCCGGCGCGGTGGTTGGGGGCGGAGGTCAGGAGCATATGGTTGTTTGGCGACTGGAAGAAGCCGAAGCCGGCGCCGCAGAGGGCCAGCCGCCAGCCGAGATCTACTGGAGCGGCATCAGCGGGGATGTGCGAGAGGAGGAAGCAGCCGGCGCTCATCATCAGCAGACCGAGGCCGCCGAGGATGCCGGGGTGGATACGGCCGGTGAGCGAGCCGGACAGAGGGGCGATGAACATCACCACGAAAGGCCAGGATGTCAGCACCGCTCCGGTACGGACAGGGTCCATCCCGAAGTTATGCAGCAGCATGAAGGGCATGCCGACCAGGACCATCATCTGGGCTGTGTAGGAGACGATGCTGGTAATCACCGACATGGAGAACATGGGACGGCGCAGCAGGTCGAAGGGCAGCATCGGGTAGCGGCGGTGGAGCTGGGTGCAGACGTAGACGGTACCGAGGACTACAAGCAGGACGGCGGCGTTGAGCAGGGCGTCGCCGATGTTGAAGCGTCGGCCCTCGATATGGGTGGGATTGTCCGGCAGGAAGCGCCAGCCCATGAGGAAGGTGAGAATGCCGACCGGGATGTTGATGGCGAAGAGCCAGGGCCAGTCGGCCAGCGACAGGACGGCCGCCGCTATCGAAGGACCGGAGACAGCAGAGAGGGACACGACCGTTGCATTGATCCCGACTCCCTTGCCGAGATGCCGGCGGGGGAAGACGAGCTTGGCGATGGAGGTATTGACGCTCATGATCATGGCCGCACCCAGACCCTGCACCGCCCTGGAGACGGTGAGCATCAGCAGACTGTGGGAAAAGGTGCAGAGAGCCGATGCCGCCGTGAACACCGCCACTCCCGAAAGATAGACCTTCTTGTAGCTGTACAGCTCCCCGAGCGTCGAGAACGGCAGCAGGGCCATCATCACCACGAGCTGAAACGCATTGATCACCCAGATAGAATCCGCGGACGAGACGCCGAGTTCCCGGGCTATCACCGGCAGGGCCACATTGCAGATATTGCCGTCCACCACCGACAGGAAGATACCGCACCAGATCGAGATCATGGCGTAGAATATCGCCGGGCGGCCCAGACCGTCCCACTGCGTATTGCCGGTGATGCGTTCCTCTTCCACTTCCATTTGACTGCTTGAGTGTAACAAATGTACGGAAAATTGGGGAACGGTAAGCAGGAGAGCATGGTCTTTTTACAATCTCTCGGTAACCAATGACTTAGCGACACGGTGTGTTCTTTTGGGGATGTGCGGACAGCTCCGGAAGCACACCCTGGTCCTGCAACATGCTGATCAGTGAGTGATTACATTTTCGTGGCGCTGCAGTACCTACCGTTCATTCACCGGCGGACGGAGACCGAGACGGATGACGGAGGAGAGGGCGCCGCAGATGGTCAGCGCTCCGGCCAGAAGCATGGCGTCGTGGGGTGCGCCGTCCCCGAAGAGGTGGAAGAAAAGGGCGACGAGGGCCGCGCCGGTGGACTGACCGACGAGACGGGCTGTGGCGAGCATGCCTCCCGCGCTTCCGGCCCGGTGGTTGGGTGCCGAACTCAGGAGCATGTGGTTGTTGGGCGACTGGAAGAAACCGAAGCCGGTACCGCAGAGGGCCAGCCTCCAGGCTATGTCCAGATGCGAGGCGTCAGCGGTGATGTGCTCTGCATTATTATTCATAACGGCGGCAAATGTACACAAAATCATGGCAATTGCTTATAAATTCTTTCCATTGTTTTACAGATTGGAAAGAATTTTCTATTTTTGTAAAAATCTTAAAAGTATGGAAAAAGCCCCTGACATACCTCAGCACAGCCTGCTTCAAGCCATTATGGAACTGCAGCGAAATAAAGAACTGCGTTCTTTTATTGAAGACTTGAATGATGAATACGGATATTGGGATAAAGTAAAGTATAGCAGAAATTCTTTCCACAAGTCTCCGAATGAGTTATGGGCTCTGATAAAAGCCCAGAGATTCATTTCCAACGTATCTGTCAAAAATTGGGGAAAATACAATATCCACTTCGCATTGACCGACAGAATGCAGCGGCAATGTCATTCTTTTGATATGAACTTCGGGGGAAGATGGGAGTATGAAACCACTATACCTGAAAAAACAAAGGAACGGTATCTTATAAGTTCCCTTATGGAAGAGGCCATATCTTCAAGTATGATGGAAGGAGCTTCTACAACACGCAGGATAGCCAAGGAAATGCTGCGCAAGAAAATGTCCCCCGCTGATAAGTCCCAGCAGATGATTTTCAACAACTATGAGACAATTCAGTTTATCGTCACGCATAAGTCGGAGCCGCTTACAACAGAACTGCTGCTTCAGGTTCACCGGCTGATGACTGACAGCACGCTGGACAATCCTGAAGATTCCGGCCGGTTCCGTCAAAATGACCAGGTCGTCGTGGAGAATGCCATTACCCATGAGATTGTACACACACCTCCGACATATACAGAACTGCCTCATTTCATGGAAACATTGTGTGATTTTTTCAACAACCATGAATCCAGACCATATATCCACCCTATCATAAAAGGAATAATCATCCATTACATGATTGCATACATGCATCCGTTCGTTGACGGGAACGGACGGACTGCACGGGCAATCTTTTACTGGTATATGCTGCGTCAGGGTTATTGGCTGATGGAATATCTGTCAATATCCCGCATCATTTACCGCTCCAAACCCTCTTACGAAAAATCCTTTCTGTACGCGGAAATCGAGAACAATGATCTGGGCTATTTCATAACATACCATATGAGAGTTCTCGAGTTGGCATTCAGGGATATGCAGGAATACATAAAAAGAAAGACCAAAGAGCGGGAAGCCGCTCATCAATATCTGGGGAAGTCAGGCATCAACGAAAGACAAGCTGAAATCATAAAGATGTTTGATGACAATCCGAATGAGGTTATGACTGTAAAAGATGTCCAGGTCAAGTTCAGAATAACTCCCACAACTGCAAAATCTGACATCATCAAGCTTGTACGGCTCGGATTATTGAAAGAAATTGCCGTGAACAAGGTAAAAAGGGCATATATCAAAAGCGATTCCTTTGAGCAGATTCTTTCCAATTTGTAAAATAATGGAAAGAATCTCAAAAATTTTTCATTTGCTTCGAAATCCATATATTTGCAAAAATGAATAAATACTACTGTAAATGAAAGTAAACACCACAGCCAAATCCATCTGCGCGGCCCTGATCGGGGCGGCGGCAGTAGCGGGAGCGGCCTCCTGCGCAGGTAATCAGACAGAATCACCCATGAAACAGAAAGTTGAGGAATACGCACCGTTCGAGCTGTCCTCGCCTCTGGCAGCTCAGCTGAGCGACAGCGAGAGGCAGATAGTAGAGCTGTTCTTCCAGATAGGACAGATCGCCGACGAGCTGTTCTGGCAGCAGACATTCGGGGACAAGAGCCTGATGGACCGGCTCGAAGACCCTTACGCGAAGCAGTTTGCCTACATCAACTACGGCCCCTGGGACCGCCTCGATGACAACAAGCCCTTCATCGACGGCTACGGCGCCAAGCCCGACGTATGCACCTACTACCCCGCCGACATCACCCTCGAGGAGTTCAACGCCTACGATGACCCGAATAAGTCATCCTGGTACACAGTCCTCCGCCGCGACGAGAACGGCAGGCTGAAGACCGTCTGGTACCATGAGGAGTACGCCGAGCAGGTGAACCGTATGTGTGAGCTCATGCAGCAGGCTGCCGACATAGCCGAGGACCCCGGCCTGAAGAACTACCTCCTCGAGCGCATCAAGGCCTTCAGGACCGACGACTACTTAGCCAGCGATCTGGCCTGGATGGACATGAAGGACAGCCGGATAGATTTCGTGGTCGGCCCCATCGAGAGCTACGACGACAAGTTCCAGGAGACCAAGACCTCCTACGAGGCATTCATCCTCCTCAAGGACACCGAGCGCAGCAAGGACTTAGCCAAGTTCGTGGCCATGCTCCCCGCCCTGCAGAAGGAGCTGCCCTGCAAGCCCGAGTACAAGACCTTCGTACCCGGCACCTCCTCCGACCTCAACGTCTATGACGTGGTCTACTACGCCGGAGACTGCAACGCCGGCAGCAAGACCATCGCCATCAACCTGCCCAACGACGAGCGCGTACACGCCATGAAGGGCACCCGCCGCCTCCAGCTGCGCAACTCGATGCAGGCCAAGTTCGACAAGATCCTCCTCCCCATCGGTGAGCTGGTACTCGCACCCGAAGACCACGAGCACCTGAAGTTCGACGCCTTCTTCTGGAACGTGACCTTCCACGAGGTGGCCCACGGCCTCGGCATCAAGGAGACCATCAACGGCAAGGGCAGCGTGGACGCAGCCATGGGTACTGAGAAGACCTCCTGGGAAGAGGCCAAGGCCGACATCCTCGGACTCTTCATGGTATGCCGCCTGATCGAGAAGGGCGAGATCACCAATATCTCCGTAGAGGACGCCATCACCACCTACATCGCCGGCATCCTCCGCTCTGTACGTTTCGGAGCCGCCTCCTCCCACGGCAAGGCCAATATGATGTGCTTCAACTTCATGGAGCAGCAGGGCGCCTTCTCCCGCAACGCCGAGGGCCTCTATCAGATCGACTTCGAGAAGTCCAAGGCCGCTGTCAACGCCTGGGCCGACCTCATCCTGACCACTCAGGGCAATGGTGACGTAGCTTTCGCCACCGAGTTCCGCGCCAAGAACGGCGGCATCACCCCCGCCCTCCAGGCCGACCTCGACCGCATCAACGCCGCAGGCATTCCCAAGGACATCCAGTTTATCCAGGGTCCCGATGTACTCTTCAAGTAAATCCATGGCAGCAGCGGCCGTCCTCCTGGCACTGGCCGCTGCCTCCTCACTCACAGTATCGTCCTGCCGCGGCAACAGCGGCGGGACCGATACTTTCATCCCCGCCGTCCCCGACTGGTCGGATGCCGCCGCATGGTACATCTCGCAGCCCTCTGGGGACAATGCCCCCGCAGCGGACATTTTCTACATCCTCCCCACCTGCGTCTGGGACTGGACCGCCGCGGACGGACAGACCTGCCGCTACTCCGACTACACCCGCACGGACCATATCGAGGCATTCCTCCCCTCCGTGGAGCTCGCGGAGGACATTTTCGCCCAGGGACAATACGGGTTCTACTGCCCCTACTACCGGCAGATCTCCCTCAACGTCTGGATGGACGGAGAGGCGGCGGTAGAGGAACTCTTCCCCCTGTCGATGGAGGACGTCAGCGCGGCATTTGACTATTATTTAGACAATTACAATGAGGGCCGGCCCTTCGTCCTCGCAGGGTTCAGCCAGGGCGGCAAGGCAGTGGTGGAGCTAGTCAAGCACCTCCCCACCCCGGCCTATGAACGGATGGTCGCCGCCTACGCCATCGGCTACCGCGTCTCTGACGAGGAACTGGCGCAATACCCCCAGCTGCGCCCCGCCGTCGACTCGACCGGCACCGGCACCATCATCTGCTACAACTCCGTAGCCACCCCCGAAGCGGCCTGCGCGGTCCTCTCTCCCTCCGACATCTGCATCAATCCGGTGAACTGGACCACCGGTGCCACCCCCGCCGAGCTCAACGACTCGGTGACCGTCACCGTCGACACGGACTACCACCTGCTGATAGTGGACGGCCTCGACCCGGAGCAGTACTGGCTGCCCTCGCTCGCCCCAATGTTCTCCAAGGGCAACTACCACCTGCAGGAACTCACCCTATACCAGGACCACCTGAGGCGCAACACTGCCCTCCGCGTCCGGAATTTTTCCGATAAATAAATGAAACACCGCCACCTTCTCTGCACGATATCCGCCGCTGCGGTCATTGCCCTTGCCCTCACCTCCTGCGGCAGACAGGAGCTGCCGTGGTACGAGGATACCGGACGGCTGTGGAAGGACTACATGGCTGCGGTCGAGGACGCGAAAGTGGCTGTGGCAGAGAAGATGGATCCGGACTTAGCCACTATCGTATCGCCAGCCGAGAACCCGCAGATAGAGTGGCTGGAGCGGGACGGCCGGACATTTGTGCTGGTCGGCTCGGTGATGACTGAGGAGGAAAGCCGGTACTGGGAAGACGGACAGGCAGATATGTTCCTACTGGACGACCGTCTGCCCTGGGTCTCCCTGCCCTACGACCTGACCGCACGTCTGAAAGCAGACGCCCGCCAGACCGACGACCCAGGCATAGTGATGCGCGTCGTCCAGATGCTCGGCCTGCCACCCGACTACTGCGGCAACCGCATTGTGCTCTTCTGGGCCGAGAAGGACAGCCTCTTCCGCCCTACCCCCGACCCGGAAATCCATGACAGCGAAGTCCTTCTCGACTTCCGCGACGACGTGGATCCCCGCTACCGCGCCTGGTTCGAGGACTACTACCGGACCGCCTACTACTCCGACACCCCCTACCCCTGGACCCGCCTCGGCTACACCTACGACTGGCACAGCGGCTCCCCCTCGGCCACCGGCCCCGCCGAGTTCATCGTCCGCCCCTCCACCCGCGTAATTGTCCGCGACATCCTGTCCGTACCCGACTGGTACCGGACCTTAACGACCCCTGCAACTGACACGCTGGTAATATCCTTGCCCCATCCCGCCATGGATACTCTCGGAAGCACCGACGGCACAGGAACCTATACGCTGAATTTGGAATCCACTGGAGATTTTCAGTCTTCGGACATCTCTGTGACGGTAGGAGTCCGGAAAAACAAGTTCTACGAACTGCTGGCCGGAAACGACCGAAGATTGATTCTGATTATATTCTCGATATGCGCCGCCTCAGCGTTGATAAGTCTCGCCTACCGCCACAAAAAGACACTGAAACAACAAAGGCAGCATATCACAGACCAGGCCGGAGCGATACCCACAATCAAATCGGAGCCGGAGAAACACCACGAAACAACGGATCTCATGAGATTCCAGAACATGACGTACGAGACTATGCATAAGCTGGCTGACCTGTACGACATACACCAGAGCAATCCGCAGCATTTCATGGACAAGTCCGTCAAAGTCGCCCGGGACTATCTCACTAAGACCAATTCATACGGCAACGCCGAATCCCTCCTGAACTCAGTGTACCCGGGATTCCTTGACGAACTGCGGGCAGAATTCCCCAAACTAAAAAAGGAGGACTTCCATCTGATAACGCTCACCTGCATAGACTATCCCAGCAGCATCGTCTGCTCCATCCTCAACATAAGCGAGACCAACCTCAGCACCAAAAAATACCGGCTGGCCCGAAAAATGAACCTCGACACCAGCCTCACCAAATACCTCAACGCACGCCTGTCCTCCTATCGGAAACTGCCGGAAGAGGACAAATAAATTTTCACACCTGCTCCGTCAAGCAACTGTATTTCAAGACTGTACAAATTTGTGTGACTCACAGCGGCATGCCTCACAGCCCGTCATATTTACTGTGTTTCAACCATTTACACCTTCTACACCGCCTCACTTGATGTGAATTATTTATCCTTGTTCACAGCGGCACGGCATATTAGATTTGTACTGGAAACAACAAACATCCTACAGACATGAAAAAATCAATCTTCGCATCACTGCTGCTTACTGCCGCCTCCCTGTTATTTCTGCCGTCCTGCAGAGACAACACAGGGGACATCGTGCTCGACCGGTCCATCCTGGATTCCGCAAAACCTCTGACAGCCGAGTCCATGAACTTCGACTTTCCGATAACGACAGTAAATCTCTACATCGTAAACGACTCCATAGCAGTCGTACACAACTCTGAGCAGGACGAAAGGAAATTGGTGGAAATATACAATCTCAACAGCGGAGCCCTTATATGGGACCGCTTCACAAAAGGAAACGGACCGGAGGAAATCCTGATGGGAAGATCTGACATGTTCAACGACACTCTGATGCTCGAGGATTTCATGAGAGACCGCATCGTGCTCCTGCCCATAGGCAAAATCACCACAGGCGAAGATTTTAAGCCGGAATTCCAAGGCTATTCGGTCGTGTCCACCCGCATCAGGCCATTTGGGGGAAAGCTGCTGGCTGTCAATCCTTACTGCTTCAACGACAAGCAGTCCGGTATCCACAACGACGGGAACAGATTTATTCTCACGGACAGCTCTTTCAACTATAAGGAGACAAACAGCTATCAATATGAGACGTTCAATGTCACAAATGGAAATTTCATAATATCATACGACAACGACAGAATCATCTATTATTCTGCAGCAGAACCTCTTATAGAGGTATACGACACAGATCTCAATCTTCTGAGAACCGTTACCGGACCGGAACTGCCCAACAGGCCGGAGCTGTCACTCATAGGCAATATGGTCATGTACTCCAACGGTATACCCTACGCATACAAGTCTGCTTCATGCTGTAACCGCCACCACGTGTATCTTACCTACATAGGAGAACTGGCCACGGCAGACCGGAACTATGATGACTTCGACACCTACATCCTCAAGTTCGACTGGAACGGCAACTTTATTGAGTCATACTCCATCGGTCATTCTGTCACCAGCATGTCCCTGAGCGGGGACGGCAAGTCACTCTACGTCTTCGGGCGGGAACATGACGGAACAGATGTCCTGTACCGATATCCTCTCTAAGCTACAATCGATCAAATGAGATTGCGCAATTTTATTCCGGTTATTCTGGTGGCTGCAGCTGCTGTATCCTGCCATCATTCAGAAGAAGGCTCTACTTTAGAAATACCACTGAAACCGGCTGAAGGCATAATCAGGATGAGCACCCTGTATGAAGGATACAGTACTGTGGTCCCTGACGGCATGCTTATATCCGGAATAATCGATGTGGCTGTTGCGGACAGCATTCTCGTGGTTCTGGGAGAGACCGATTCGGGTCTGGTAAGCATCTACGGCCTGGAAGGGGACTACCGCAGGTCTTTCCTGACGAGAGGACGCGGGCCCGGGGAGATGACGGATATTATGGCCATGGCGTGCGATATGTCCGCAGGGACAGTGGACGTGCTGGGCAATTTCGGTATGGACATATATTCTTTCGACATACAGACCGGCCGGTTGAAAAACTCTTTTTCAATCGGTGAAAGCGAGATAAGGTATGCCAAGGACCTGCTGCCGGCAGGCGACGGCCGCTACCTGTTCTACAAGGACCTTTCGTACATCGACGGACCTGAGTATGAGGTGTATCTCTACAATCCTTCCACCGGCGAGGTTGAAGGCCGCTGGCTGCCCCTGGACAAGGACTTTGCGGAAGTGGCAAGCTTCTCGCAGGCCAACAATCTGTTTGAATACGGCGGTCGCCGTTTCTTCTATTCTGCATTCTCTGACGGAATCTACGAATTTACCGGAGACACCTTGGTGCAGTATGTACGTTTTGCAGACAACGGTTACAGTTTCACTCCGGAAATGAAGAAACGTCCGTGGCCACAGGACCTAATGGAGTTTGTAGAGGCTTGTCAGAAAAGCGGCAGGATATGGGGCCATGTGGACCTGTTCATGATAGGAGACAGAACCATGTCTGTTTATAACTATGGGAAGGACAGCAGATATGCAGCAGTCATGGATCTGGAGAAGGGGACAAGTGTCTCTTACAGTATGCTGGAGGATGATATGGTCTGGGGCATCGGCAGCGACAGCTTTTTCTCCCCATACTATCTGCGTTATACTGACGGGGAATACGCCGTATATCTGGTAGAGCCGTTCGATATCATAGAGAAGATTGAGGGCTCTCCGGCATCAGATGACCCGACGATAGAGTCCAACAGACAGGCGCTGGCAAAACTGCCATACGAGTCGAACCAGAT
This sequence comes from uncultured Bacteroidales bacterium, assembly GCA_944322575.1. Lineage (GTDB taxonomy): Bacteria > Bacteroidota > Bacteroidia > Bacteroidales > UBA932 > Coprenecus. Next base: position 22,582 of record CALUPK010000005.1, read on the forward strand.
AATACTGATGATGAAAATCTAGTCAAAGCTTGTCCACCTCTTCCGGAGATAGACCGGTATTCCGTGCAATCAGTTCCAAGGGGAGGCCCTGCGCTTTCATATTCCTCGCGATGTCGCAAATGGCCTCAGTCCTGCCTTCTGCCCGACCTTCTCTCCGAGCAGCTCGCGCGGATTACTTCATCTCCATAATAAACCATATCTTCCTCCTTTTTCTGCAAATTTAAGTATAAATCCGATTTCACCCGTACCGGCAGAGTAAAAAATCCGCACCGCCACCCGCTGACCCGCCAAAATTTCGGGGAAACAGGGTATTTTGCCATTTAGAATTTCGGGGAAATAGGGTATTTTCTGCTTTAAGATTTTGGGAAAACAGAGAATTTGTCTATTTTTGCATAGGCAGACATCTGTATTTATGACAAATAGGATATTTAAAAGGAAAATCTACGACAGGCTGCTTCAGTGGAAACAGGAGTCAGGCGGAACAAGCGCCGCTCTGATACAAGGAGCCAGACGTATCGGCAAGTCGACAATCGTGGAGGAATTCGCGAAAAATGAATACTCCTCATACCTGCTGATTGACTTCAACAGGGCCTCCGTGACTGTCAAGGCTCTGTTCGAGGACCTAATGGACCTGGATTTCATTTTCCTGCAGCTGCAGACCATATACAATGTCGTCCTGGAAAGACGCAAATCGGTCATTATCTTCGATGAAGTGCAGAAATGCCCCAAAGCCCGTGAGGCCATCAAATACCTCGTTCAGGACGGAAGATATGACTATATCGAGACAGGCTCCCTTATCAGCATCAGGAAAAACACAAAAGACATAACCATCCCAAGCGAGGAGGAACGCATGGACATGTACCCCATGGACTTCGAGGAATTCAGGTGGGCCATGGGCGATACAGTGTCCGTCCCTCTTATCAGAACCTTCTTTGAGAAGCGGATGCCGTTGGGCGCGGCACACAGGTCAAAGCAGAGAGACCTGCGGCTGTACATGCTGGTGGGAGGTATGCCGCAGGCCGTCAACGAATATCTGGAGACAAACAATCTCGCTAAGGTAGACACCGTAAAGAGACGTATAATCCAGCTATATTCCGAAGACTTCCTCAAAATAGACGCTACCGGCAAACTGAGCAGACTGTTTATGTCCATTCCCGCACAACTGAGCAGAAAAACCTCCCGGTACTATATGAGCGCAGTCGTAGGGAATGTGGACAATGGCAAAGAAGAGGAGATGCTCGTCAGTCTCGAAGACAGCAAGGCCGTCCTGGTCTCATACCATTCCAATGACCCCAACGTGGGCCTGCAACTGACAAAAGATGCCTCCAGATACAAACTGTTCGTTGCGGACACCGGACTGTTCGTCACGATGGCTTTCTGGGATAAAGACTTCGCAGAGAACATCATCTATCAGAAGCTGCTGTCTGACAAACTGGAAGCCAATCTCGGGTACCTGTATGAGAACCTCGTGGCGCAGATGCTTGCCGCTGCAGGCAATCAGCTGTTCTACTATACTTTCGAAAAAGACGGCAAACACTCTTATGAGATAGATTTCATGCTTACGAGAGGTAGCAAAATATGCCCTGTCGAAGTAAAGTCCTCAGGCTACATGGCTCATGCCTCCCTTGATGCCTTCAGGAAGAAATACCAGGCCCGGATCCAGAACAGCTATGTCCTCTACACCAAGGACCTGCAGAAAGGTGAGAACGGGCTGCTGTATCTGCCGGTATACATGACCCCGGTGCTATAAAAAAACACAACCCCGCAAGGAGTTGTGTCCCGAGTGGAGCATACCGGAGTCGAACCGGTTACCTCGACACTGCCAGTGTCGCGCTCTAGCCAAATGAGCTAATGCCCCTCCTTGAAGTTTTATTTATGAAAAAAGTGCCGCAAAGATAAGGCAATTTTTCAATTTACAAAACAAATATCTCCCAAATTTGCTACAGCCAGCCGAAAATCATGATGACGGCTATCACTATCGGGGCAACGTAGCGCACCAGATAGAAGATGACGTTGTAGAGCCTCTTGTTGGGCAGGGTGCCGCCGTTGGAAAGCTCGTCCACAAACTCCTTCCGGCCGAGTTTCCAGCCGACGAATATCACAATGAAGAGTCCGCAGAGGGGCATCAGCAGGTTGGCCGATATCATGTCGAAGAAGTCGAAGAAGGTCTTGCCGAGGATGTGTACGTCGGAGAGCACGCCGCCGGAGAGGGCACACAAGGTGCAGAGCACTAAGCATACGGCGCTGGAGAGCAGCACGGCCATGCGGCGCTTCATCCTGCAGGCCTCTATCAGGTAGGTTACGGACACCTCTAAGAGGGAGATGGACGAGGTGATGGCCGCGATGAAGAGCACGAAGAAGAAGAGTATCGCGATGACTCCGCCGGCGGCTATCTGATCGAAGATATCGGGCAGCACCACGAAGAGCAGGCCGGGACCCTCGCTGGGGGAGATGCCGAAGGCGAAGACGGCGGGCATGATGGCCAGTCCGGCTAAGATGGCGAAGAAGGTGTCGGAGATGGCGGTCAGCGAGGAGAGCTTGACGATCTTCTCCTGCTTCTTGACGTACGAGCCGTAGGTCAGAATCGTCGCGCAGCCGATACTCAGGGAGAAGAAGGCCTGGCCGAGGGCGTTGAGGAAAGTGTTTCCGGTAACCTTGGAGAAATCGGGCTTGAAGAGGAACTCCAAACCGGCTCCGGCCCCGGGCAGGGTCACCGAGCGGATGGCGATGATGATGATGGTCAGGAAGAGCAGCGGCATCATGACCTTGGTATAGCGCTCGATACCGTCCTTGATGCCGGCCAGCAGCACGAGGGATGTCAGAGCTAAGAAAATATAGGTGTAGAGTATCGTCCTCCAGGGAGTGGATACGGCCGCGGCGAAGAAGCCCTCCGACGAGCCCTGCTCGGGCAGGGTGAACGACACGGCATGCACGAGGTAGTCTATCGTCCAGCCTCCCACCACGCAGTAGAAGGATATCAGAGCCACCGAGGCAAGCACGCCGAGCACACCGACCAGTCCCCAGTGTCCCTTGGGTGACAGCACCTTGAAGGCCTTCACAGCATTGACTTGACTGCGGCGTCCGACCACGAACTCCGACATCATGATGGGCAGGCACAGCAGGAATACCAGCACGAGGTAGATGATGATGAATGCCGCGCCGCCGTTGGTACCCATCAGATAGGGGAAGCGCCAGAGGTTGCCCAGTCCGATAGCCGAGCCGGCCATGGCTACGAGCACGCCGAAGGAGGATTTGAAGTTGTCTCTCATTTTTTGGTAAGTATTAGGAATGAATAATAAAGTCCGGTCTTTTCATCAAAATAACGCTCGGAACGGCTCTCCACCTTCCACAGCTCAGGGTCCACTTCCGGGAAAAATACCTCCGCATCCCCGATGACCGTCTCCACCTCAGTGATATACAGGCGGTCGGCAAGGGGCATGGCGGCACGGTAGAGCTGTCCGCCTCCTATGACGAACACCTCCTTCGAAGCGTCCGAAACATCCGGGACACCGGCAGCGGCGACGGCAGCCTCCAAGGACGGCAGGAACTCCGCCCCGCAGTCAGGAGCCGCACTGTGCGAGCGGCTTACCACGATGTTGCGCCGTCCGGGAAGGGGACGCCCGCCGAGCGAGAGCCAGGTATTGTAGCCCATGATGACGGGATGGCCGGTGGTCACCCGCTTGAAGTACTTCAGGTCGCCGGAGATGTGCCAGGGCATCCGGTTGCCCTTTCCGATGGCGCCGTTGGCGGCTTTGGCGACGATTAGCGATATCATAGGCTCGATTCTGATAAGTTGAAATGAAGTTCAAAATTAAAGAAAATTTTCGGGAAATTGTGCTACTTTTGTAAGGTTATGATACTGATAATCGACGACGACGACGCCATAAGAGCATCCCTGACCTTCCTTCTGAAGCGCTCGGACCTGACCGCCAAGGCCGTCCCCGGTCCGAAGGAGGCCCTGGACGAGGTGCGGCTGCAGGAGCCTGAGCTGATCCTGATGGACATGAACTACTCCCTGTCCACTACCGGGGAGGAGGGGCTGGAGCTGCTGCGCAAGATCAAGATATTCGCCCCGGCGGCCCCCGTCATCCTCATGACGGCCTGGGGCAGCATCAGCCTCGCAGTGGAGGGCATGCGCCTCGGAGCCTTCGACTTCATCACCAAGCCCTGGGACAATATGGCCCTGATGGACCGCATCCGCACCGCCCTGCATCTGAACTCCGACCGGCAGGAGGAAGAGGACATCACCGGCAGGGGCTTCGACAAGATCATCGGCAACAGCCCCCAGATCAAGGAGGTGCTGGACGCAGTGACCCGCGTGGCCCCCACCGGCGCCTCGGTGCTCATCACAGGCGAGAGCGGCACGGGCAAGGAGCTCATCGCGGAGGCCATCCACCTCAACTCCCCCCGCAGCAGCGGTCCCTTCGTCAAGGTCAATCTCGGCGGCCTGAGCTCCAATCTCTTCGACAGCGAGATGTTCGGGCACAAGAAGGGCGCCTTCACCGACGCCTGGACCGACCGCAAGGGCCGGTTCGAACTGGCCGACAAGGGCACTATTTTCCTCGACGAGATAGGCGAGCTGGAGCCCGTCTGTCAAGTCAAGCTCCTGCGCGTGCTCCAGGACCGCACCTACGAGCCCTTAGGCGAGAGCATCCCCCGCCGCACTGACGTCCGGGTGGTCTCGGCTACCAACCGCGACCTGCAGGAGATGGTCCGTCAGGGCCTCTTCCGCGAGGACCTGTTCTACAGGCTCAACCTCATCCCCATACACCTGCCGCCGCTGAGGGAAAGGAGGGAGGACATCCCCCTTTTAGTGCAGTATTTTACCCGCAATGCCGGCAGCCGCGCCGCATTCTCCCCGGAGGCGATGGAATACCTCAGCCGCCTCCCCTATCCGGGCAATATCCGCGAGCTCAAGAACATCGTCGAGCGTGCCCTCATCCTCGGCGGCAGCGGGACCATCTCCCGCGATGACGTGGTCCGCTGCACCGGCGCCCCCGACGAGCACGGCGCTGCCTCCGGAACAGCCGCCAAGGACTCAGACACCCCGGCCCAGACCCTCGAGGAGATGGAGAGGGACCGCATCCTCCGCACCCTGAGCGACTGCAACGGCAATGTCTCCCGCGCCGCCGCAGCCTTAGGCCTCACCCGGGCCTCCCTCTACCGCCGCATCGAAAAATTCAAAATCAACCTTTAGGACCATGGGATCAAGAGGATACTTCCGGCTCATAGCGGTGCTGCTCGTGGCGGTCGTGGCGGCCTCCATAGGATTTGCCCTCAAGATGGCGGACGAGGGGACGGGCAACTGGATATACGTCGCGGCGCAGGTGCTGCTGATAGCTGCCGTTGTCCTCTTAGTGATATTGTATCAAAAGACCATAAAGCCGCTGAACACCCTCTCCGGAGGTATCGACCTGATCAAGGAGCAGGACTTCTCCACCCGCCTGAGACCCGTGGGGCAGAAGGACGCCGACCGCATCATAGAACTGTTCAACCGCATGAGCGACCGCCTGCACAACGAGGAGCTGCGGATTCAGGAGCAGAACCACTTCCTCGACCAGCTCATCGCCGCCTCCCCGGCCGGGGTGCTGATCATGGACATCGGCCACCGCATCGACTCGTCCAACCCGGCATTGGACCGGATGCTCGGAGTCCGGAGCATTGAGCCTTACCGCGGACAGCTCCTGCAGGACAGCCCCCTGCCCCTGCTCAGACTGCTCGCCGGACTGCAGCCGGACGAGGGCCGCATCCTCCAGACCGACCCCCTGCACATCTACCGCTGCACCCTCTCGTCCTTCATGGACCGGGGCTTCCCCCACCCTTTCTACATGGTCGAGCCCCTGACCGAAGAACTGTACGAGGCCGAGAAGAGGGGTTACAAGAAGGTCATCCGCGTCATCTCCCACGAGGTCAACAACACCATGGCCGGCATCACCTCGGCCCTCTACGCCATACAGCAGACCTCCACTGACTCCGGGGACGGGGACACCGCCGCGATGCTGTCGATACTGCTCTCGCGGATAGACCGGATGAGCCGCTTCATCACCGACTACGCCTCGATGGCCAGGATTCCCGACCCGGTATGCAGGCCGGTGGACGCCTGTGCCTTCATGCGCCGCGTGCTGCCCTTCCTCGAGAGCCTCAGGGGCCAGAAACAGATAGCGTTCGTAACCGAGATAGATGAGAAGGCCGGAGAAGTGCCGATAGACCAGGTGCTGATGGAGCAGGTGCTGACCAACATCGTCAAGAACGCGGTGGAGGCCTTCCCGGACGGTTCGCCCGACGCCCGCATCACCGTCACCGCCCGCCCCGGCTACTGGTGCGTGGCCGACAACGGAGCCCCCATCCCCGAGGAGACCGCCCGCCACCTCTTCACCCCCTTCTTCTCCACCAAGCCGGACGGCAAGGGCATAGGCCTGATAGTCATCCACGAGATTCTGACCCGCTCAGGCATCCGTTTCAGCCTCGGCACCGGGGAGGACGGCGTCACACGTTTCGAAATGTTCTTCAAAACCGCTCAATAATCCATTAATTTCATTTACCCTATGAAACAATTACAATTCATCGCCGCTGCTGCCGCCCTGCTGATGGGCGCATGCGCCATGGCCTCCGCTCAGACCAATGAGGAGCTGATGGAGGAAATTCAGGCCCTGAAAGCCCATAACGAGAGCCTGCAGCATACTTTTGACATGGTCATCAAGAATATCGACGACATCCTCTGGTACGAGAAGGTCGGGGACGTGGCCTACATCGACAAGGTGTACCTGACTGGCGAGCCCAAGGCCAGGCAGGGCAGCCCCACCTCGAGGGGATACAACAACCCGTTCAAGTTCTGGAACTATGTCTTCATCCCCAAAACAGTGGACCCGAATAAGAAATATCCCCTTATCGTCTTTCCTCACAGCGGAGTTCACGCCGACATGTCCACCTATTACGCCCACATCATCCGTGAGCTGATGGCGCAGGAGTATATCGTCATCGCGACCGAGTACCGCGGAAGTACGGGTTACGGTGAGGCCATGTACAAGGCCATCGACTACGGCGGACTCGAGAACGCTGATGTGAAGGCCGGACGCGACTACATGATAGAGAACTACGATATCGTGGATCCCAACCGCGTGGGCATCATGGGATGGAGCCACGGCGGCATGATCACGCTGATGAACCTCTTCGAGTACCCGGACGCCTACAAGGTGGGCTATGCCGGTGTGCCGGTGTCGGACCTGATTTCGAGGATGGGCATAGCCGATGACGACTACAGGGCCCTGTTCTCAGCTCCATACCATATCGGGGCGACAGTCGAGGAGAACGTACAGGAGTACAAGCGCCGCTCCCCGGCCTGGAACACCCACAAGCTCAAGGCTCCCCTGCTCGTCTACTCCAACACGATAGACGATGACGTGGACGTGCTCGAGGTGGAGCACTTGATCAAGAGCCTGAAGGCCGACGGCAAGAAGTTCGAGTATAAGATTTACGAAGCTGCGGCCGGCGGACACTCCTTCGACCGTATCGACACCAAGGAGGCCACCGACATCCGCTTCACCGTCTACAAGTTCCTGGAGAAATACCTCAAGCCCAACAAGCCATTCAAGACCCCCGACGACATGCGCAAGGCGGCATACCGCTTCAATTGATACGGGACTGCCCTGCCGATATTGGCTCCGAACTTGAGCGAAAGGTCCGCGTATGCATAATTGGCAGATGTCCTTAGGTATGTGGATCCACCGGAGGAGACATTGAGCTCCAGAAGATATCTCTCACTGCCCAGCAAAAAGGCCGTTTTATAAACACACTTACAAAAACGGCCTTTAATTTGATTGCATATGACATACTCTCTTATTGCTACGTAGCCGAACTTGCTTTTTAATCGTCTAATACATTTTTAGAATTATGAAAAAAAACATCATACGCATCTTTGCTCATTCCTGAAAAGGGTAAAATCACATTCTTTATCAGCAAATTCTCACTTAACAAGAATAATGATTGGCTTGACAATTCTATTTCTAATAGGTCATTCTGTAATGAAAAACACTCAGCATCAGAGAACACCTCATTCCTAAAATTCAACTCTCTTAATGAAATATCTTTAAATATAACCTTAAGCGGGAGTCTATTTCCAATACACTCTCTAAACGAGTCGATTATATCCTCAACACAAATAGAACAAAAATCTTCTGACAACACTAATATAAATGTGGGCTCATGAATCTCTCTGGACAATAACAAACTATTCCCATCTATATCCATACAGACCATTTCAGGCATCTTGCTCAACAGAAGTTTGTTCGTACTGTAAATAATCTTTTCCGAAGAGACTGCAATACTATCGTTGCCAACCTTGCCATTACTATTTTTCGCCACTTTTCGAACAGTTGCAACTGAGACAACTGTTATAACAAACATGACTGACATCAATATTATTGATGAAACATAAAATACTGAGTTTTTCATCTAAAACCTTTCAATTTGAATATTAATACGGCTGTTCTCTTACACAGTGACATCCTTTCAAAGTACAGCATGCATAGTAACCAGGATTACATCCGACTTCGCAAGAGAAGCCACCACCTGTTTCAACTATGGCCACATCAGTAGAAATAGCACATGAATTCGCTCCCGCTCCTCCAGCTTTGCAATAATTATTACTTGATGCGTATGCCGGTATAAATAAGAACGCAGCAGCTACTAAAGTGAGTGAAAAAATAACACTTGTTAAAAAATACTTCATAGGACTAACTTTTTAACTTTTTATTAAAAGAAATACGCGCATATACATCCATTTAAGGTGCAACACGCATAGGCATTAGGAGGGCAGCATATACCACAAGATACAGATTCCCCGATTTCCACAACATCACTTTCGGTATTGATTGAACATTGATTCGAACCAGGGCCACCTGAAAGACACAAAAGTGTAGGGAATGCGTGTGATTTAACTGCGAATAGAGAGTAACTAAGTGCGGCTACGACTAGTACGGTGCTAAATAACAATAAACTCTTTTTCATATTTATAATTTATTTAAGACTATTTTATATATGCTTGGATTTGCATCCTCTTCAGAGTCTGAAGGTGATGCCACAATATTAATGCTGTTTTGCGAAGACCCGAAAATATACTGAATCACAGCAGGTGTCCCATCAGCATGTTTGAAGGCATATAACTCCGGCTTATCTGCTCTTAAATCGTATCTTAGCAAAATACTCTTTCCTGCTGCGTGAAGCAGAGAGAAAATAAAACCACCGTCTTCCGATATATACGAACGCACATGAAGTATACGGAACTCTTTAGGATTTTCGATAATATATGGCAAAATCCTGCTGTACGATCCACGGGCCTCCTGGGGAAATGCACTCTCTCCCCAATCAAACGAAAACCTTGGCGTTATGCGTCCATCTTTTATCATGTGGATGGTATCACTGGCAAGAGTACTGTGATATACCGCATCTCCTGACGAGGTAAAAGGAGAACTGATGCGCCACCCGCCTGATGGTAGGACTGCAAAAGAGGTGTCTACCACATTCCACGCTTTGTCATACAATGTCAACACCGGTGTCGTCACACCTGGAGTACCATTATAAAGATTCTGAGCATAAACATAATCAGGGAATTCCGTATCTGCATACAGCAATGCTACTGGACGGGGAATATTGGCCGGAAGCTCTTTGGATTCTATAAACCGGAAACTATTCCCACTATTAACATACATATCTATCTTACGGCTCGAACTCAATATTGCTATAGTATCGCCAACAACGTACACACTCTGAATATCCAAGTGCTCTCCTGGCCCACGTCCATATCTACCGATATCACATAGATAATTTCCATCTCTTTCAAAACACAACAAACGGCGTGTAGTCTGAATCAGCCACTTATCACCGTAAGCAAAAACAGCGGAGACGGAACCGACAATGCTGCTTTTAGAAAACTCCAATTCTATCTTGGAATAATCTTCCAACTTCAAATATTGGATATCGCTTTCTTTCTTGTCTACATTAAGAATACGACATCCCTTTTCACTATAGTGTGCGCATGATGCCACGCATACACATAGCATCGCAAACTTCAATGCATACATAATTGATGTCTTCATATCATATCTATCAAGCGTTCTATATTGACTAAATATATTGTTGGGTTATCCAATGTATTTTCATCTGGAAGTACTGACAGTGCCAACTGATTATCGTCAATAATACTCAGAGATGTTACAATCAACTGACGTCCGCCTTCATCCAACGTCCTAAACACTATATACTCCCCACTATTTTTATCAAGCAATAAGATCAATGGTATTCTCTCGTAGCTTACTTTTATTACATAATACTCCTTATAACAAAGGACAAATGTAGGAATGGCTATACCTTCCGGGAATGTACTTAAGAATTTATATTTATCTTCCACACTAGCATACCTTCGTGGTATCATACTCCCTTTGAAATACAGTTCGGAACCTTCATCTATTCTGTCATGATGAAAGTTAAAAATCGTATAGTTTAAGAAATCAGTAAAACAAACTCCGTATTGATTAATAGAAAATGGGCTCGTGTAATACCTGCCTCCCAAAGGAATACTATTCGCAGACGAAACTATATGATTAAAATCCCGATCATATATACTCAAAGATGGCACAACACCTCCTATTCCGTGATATGTATTATGCGTTATGTACCTATCTGAGAAATTATCACTGGTCACCAGCAAGGTAAACATCAATGTATCCGGAACATACGATGTCTTTGTATGTGTAAAGACACTATCTTTGAAAATATAATGCTGTATAGATTTGCTCCCATTCGAATATATCGACACAGTGTCTTCACAGACATAATACGATGATATCCCAATATATTCACCAGGCCCTCTTCCTTTCTGCCCCACAGAAGCAAGATAATTGCCTTCTTTACTAAAATAACATATTTTCTCCCGTCCTCGCACCAAATATCCAGCTCTATAATTTACAATATCCTGTACCGAATACAACCTTGCCTCAATATCTGTCTCTAAATGCAATTTTTTTACACTTTCATTATCATCTAGTATCAAGTTTTTAACATGATCAGGCAAATCAATGACATATCTGCATTTTGGAGTCCTTGGAGAGCATGACACCAAAACGACAAGAAAAAGAATGGAGACAGGTATTTTTCTCATTTTGATACTATTTATACTATCTATATATGTCATTTACTAAAATAACCTTCATATTCGCCTCCAGGCCCGTCAAGGACAAGGCGGAACAGGCCTTCTCCAATGCCGGAGAGGTCGTAACTGTACTCCATGCCGTCTGCCGGCAGGGTGGAAGTGTAGACGGTGACACCTAAAGCATCTTCTACTAAAAGAGAATATATCGCACTGCCGTCATATATTGACAATATTAACAAATCTCCTAAAATTGAAGCATCAGGAGTTTCGGACACTGAGCGTGTTATTATATCCGTGACCCGATAAATTTCAATAACATCGGCATCATCAGGATGTGATGATGCAGCACTCGGAAAAATTACTGCAGACAATAGGATGAGAACGGTAACAAATAATACTTTTTTCATATTGGGTTTTTATTGATTTTTTGCAAAACTAGTATCCGGCATCATCATATACAAATTCAGCATCTTATCTAGGCGCAAAACACCTATTGATTATAAGACATTTACATCATATAAGACTTAGCGATAAAAAAACCGTTGCAAACAATACCTGAATGAGGTTTTCAATTAGCTCGGTAAGATATTTCCATTGCTGCTCAATTTGTAAAATTCAGGTATTCATGCAGCTCGTTTATCAGAATTTTGGACAAAGTGATATTACTACCCATCTTTGCACCCGCCTTAGAGCGGGCCACATATATCGTTTCTATTTTATTCCCGGTCAAAACCTGCTGAGCGTTGCTGCTAAAACCGCAAATCATCATTGAAATATAATACAGATCTGTGTCTGTAAGCTTTGTGTACCGGTTTCGCAAGTGGTCTAGGAATCCAGGATACAGAATTTCTACAGTTTCCGCCATCATCCTTCTGGCATTCTTCTTTTCAAAACACTCGTCAAAAAGTCTGGACAAACTATTGCTCAATGAGTTATTCCCATTATAAACGTAGTAACTGCCGAGGATTTTGTTTAATAAGAGAATATGTTCCTTGATCCACGCCAAGAAGGATTCGTTCGAGCCCTGTCTCTCAATTATTTTATCTATATACCTGAATAGAATATCTACATCCATCTGCGTATTCATATCTGTATCGGGAATAGTCATGCCTACTGCGGACATTTTGGACAATGTTCTTCTGGCTTGTGTCCTGATTTCACGCAGCCTGAAAATAATTATTGCGACAAAAATTCCGGCAATTGCGATAAAGGCTACGGACATATAAATTATTGTTTTAAGACGATACCTCTCATTGTCATGCAACAGCTGGAGATTCCGTAATTCTATATTATATTCCCTCTCTGACAAAAAGGATGTATCTCCTTCATTCTTTAAATTATCCATTATAGCATAGAACCTCTTAAAATACTGATTTGACAATTTCCAGTCTTTGCTCTTTTCTGCAATGTCCGCGTACAGCTTGTACTTGACCATGCGTGATACAGCATCCTCTACTGGAATACGATCAGCATATATTTTAGCCGAATCCAGCATATTAAGTTCCGCGTAGGAATTGGATATAATGGAAAGGAAGTCGCTGTAATAGTTGTAGGAGTTATTGACAGAGTAGTTTCTCAGAACTCTCAACGAAACTCTTTTTGCTCCGGAGTAATCTTTTTCAATGAGCTGCAGGTAACGAGCCTTCTGATTCATGCCCTCTATAATGCAGGATAAATTGTCTGTTTCCCGCGCATACTCCATTCCTTTGATATAGGCATCATTCCAAGAAAGGACAGAATCCCTGTACGGCAACAGCACTCTGGCCAGGGTAAGGTATGCCGGAGCAAGCCGTCGGGAGACCTGCCCTTTCTCGAAGCATTCTATTGCCCGTCGGTATCTCTCTACCGCGTGGTCTGTGTCCACAAATGTACTTTGGTATAATTCTCCAACTCTTGTATGCAACAGTCCTGTCTGCTCATATTCTCCGGAAACTTCCAGAAGCGGTTCAACATTCTTATAGGCCTCGAGGGCCATCACGGGACGACCGATTTCCTGAAGAGCTGCCCCGGAAATCATCAGTGCTCTTGCGTACATGGACTTTGAACCTCTCTTCTTGTAGTACTTCACCGCTTCAAAAATGGCCGTATCCTCCGCCACCGGCAGCCAGCACTTGTACTTTGCCTCCGTCCGGAGCAGAGTGTAGAAAGCCTTGTCCCGGCTGCCCATTTTCCTTATGACTGTGCTGTCTAGTCTGTTAAGGATATCCAGCGCTGCACGCGGATCGGTCAGCATCAGCGAGTCGGCGGCGGACAGTGCAGTGACGATCCGAGCACTGCGGTCACTGCACGATGCTGCGGACAGCAGGACGAGGGCTGCCAGCAGGAACAGTGCAGGACGGTATGCGCTGAGGGCTTTCATGCCGCAAAGATACGAATATTGCGGGAAATGCCACAGACGGAACCGCGTCCTTTCTGCCCGACGACAACTCACGTAGTATCCCGCTTTTCTGACATCCACAGCCAGTGCTGTCACACAGCCACTGGAGCCTTTATCACCGGCCAGGGGTCGTACCCTTCGAGAGTGAAATCCCCGTAGTCGAAGTCGAAGACCGAGCGCACTTCGCGATTGAGAATCATCCGGGGCAGGGGACGCGGGGTCCGGGAGAGCTGTTCGCGCACCTGGTCGAAATGATTGAGGTAGATGTGGACGTCCCCGAAGGTGTGCACGAAGTCCCCGGGGACATAGCCGCACTCCTGTGCCACCATCATGGTCAGCAGGGCGTACGAGGCGATGTTGAAAGGCACTCCGAGGAAGACGTCGGCACTGCGCTGGTAGAGCTGGCAGGAGAGCCTCCCGTCGGCCACGTAGAACTGAAAGAGGGTGTGGCAGGGGGGCAGGGCCATACGGTCCACCTCCGCCGGATTCCAGGCCGAGACGATGTGCCGCCGCGAGTCCGGATTGCGCTTGAGCGAGTCCAGCACTTGGGAGAGCTGGTCGATGGTCCGTCCGTCGGGAGCGGGCCAGGACCGCCACTGATGCCCGTAGACCGGCCCGAGATCCCCGTTCTCATCGGCCCATTCGTCCCATATCGAGACCTTGTGGTCGTGCAGGTACTTGATATTGGTGTCGCCCTTGATGAACCACAGCAGCTCGTAGATGATCGAGCGCAGATGCAGCTTCTTGGTCGTCAGCAGGGGAAATCCCTCCGAGAGGTCGAACCTCATCTGATAACCGAACACCGACTTGGTTCCCGTCCCCGTCCGGTCCGACTTGACCGTCCCGTGGTCTAAGATATGCTGCAAAAGGTCCAGATACTGCTTCATGGCTGCTAAAATTTTACGTCCGCCAAAGGTAGTGAATTTCCATTAAAAGTCTGACGGAAGCAGCAGGACAATCGGCAGGTGGTCGCTCGCCCCTCCGTTCCATCTCGGCCCGTAGTAGGTCCTGAACGGCTTCTGCCCCAGAAACTTCTCATCTTCCTCGAGCAGCAGCGGGTGAGTGTAGATTTCCATCCGCACATCCCGGAGCGCAGGACTTACGAGGAAGAGGTCTATCAACTCCCATCGGCCGTTGTACTTGAGGGTCCCTTCTCCTCTCTCATGCTGGGACAATGAAGGATTGTGCAGGCCCGTCCTCCGCTGCAGCGATACCACCGGCTCTGAATCAGGAGTATCGTTGAAATCCCCCATGACAATCACCGGCGGCAGCTCTCCGGAAGCGGAGTCCCTGAGAGCCTCCACCACCCTCCGGAGGGTATCGGAAGCAGCCTGCCGGAAGGGACTGGAATACTCCTCCCCTCCGAACTTAGAAGGCCAGTGATTAATGAAAAAATGCAAGGTATCGGCCGGCATACCCTCAGGTCCCAATTTTCCTTTAATATAAAGGATATCGCGGGTAGGCCGGTCCCTTCCTGTAAGCACCGGCACTGCCTCTACGCTGCCGACGGTGAAATATTGTTCCCTGTAGATTAATCCCACGTCGATTCCCCGGACATCGGAAGACTCGCGGTGCACCATCTCATAGCCGAGCTTGGCTAACGGCGTATGCTCCAACAGCTGCCGCAGCACCATCCGGTTCTCCACCTCCGCGAAGCCCACCGCCAATGGCCAGTCCCCGTAACGGTCGTACATTGAGAGGATGGCCTTGGCGATGAGGTTGCGTTTTACCAGGAATTTCTTCCAAGTCCAGTGCTTCTCTCCCGCCGGAGTGAACTCGTCGTCGAGGGTCAGGGAATCGTCGAAGGGATCGAAATAGTTTTCTATATTCCAGAAAACAACATAAGGACAGGACCGCCCGCTGCTGTCCTGCCCCGACACGTCTGATGCGCAGACGCACATCAGGGCTACTGCCACTGCACATATCTCCCGCCACATACCTTATTATATGGGATAAAATGCTGTCAGAAGCGGAATGCCAGGCCGACACCTCCGGAAGGTGTGACAAACGACAGATCCGCCACTTTTTTCAGTTTTTGGAGTTTTCACAAAGTTATGTTTTTTTTCCACACAAAAAAACAGCCGGCTCCATAAAAGAAAACCGGCTGCCGTATGTGAAACGTATTGCTTGCTGATTAGAAGAAGCGGGCACGGTTGTCAACGATCTCGCCGCGCTCATTGAAGATACCTGCAAGACCGTTTATCTGGTATGCCTCTACCTGGGCGGCGCGGATCTTAGCGTCATCCTCGGTATAGAAAGCTCCAGTCTCGCGGTTGAGCACATTGAAGACATAGACTCCTATGTTACCGGCTACAGGACCGCTGATGACACCGGGCTCAGCACCTGCCACAGCGCCGATGAACGCAGGCTCGGTTGATGTTGAGGTCATGCTGCCGAAAGTGATGCCGTCACGGGTGCTGACTGTCTGTCCGAGTGCCTCGGCTATGGAATTCATGTCGGTGAGACCCTGAATTTTGGCAGCTACCTCGCCTTTCACCTTTTCTGCTCTCTTCTGATTCATCAGATAATATGTGATAGCTGTTGACACATCACTTACAGAAGCATATCCGTCTTCACGGATAGCCTTGAGGGCTACTACGAAGAAGATATCATTGTTGACAGTGATGATGGGGGAAACATCACCTACTTTGGTCTTGTCATCATAAATCCAGCGGATTACCTCTCTAACGTCCTCGTAACGGGAAAGCTGACGAGAGCTCTCAAGTACGTTGTTGGCAGGCACTACAGGGAGTTCCTCCTCGAGAGTGATGGCGTCAAAATTCTCAATCTTGCCTTCGCAGCGGGATGCCAGGTCATTGGCCTGTGCATAGAACTCCTGGAATGTCTCTCTGCTGGGCAGAGCCTCCTTGGACAGTATGCCGAGCTGGACTTTCTTCATGGGAGCGGTACGGTCTGTAACCGTGACGATGTGCATACCGTAATCTGTCTCCATCTTGGCAATGGTTCCGGGCCTCATGGTCAGGACATCCTGCATACCGGGAATCATGGCGGTCTGAGTCATCCAGCCTATATCACCGGGATTGGGTACATTGGGATTCTGGTCCAAGGAGTACTGAGCGGCCAATGTAGAGAAGTCGCCGCCGTGATTGAGCACGTTGATGAGGCTGTCAGCCAGCTCGCCGGCATCAAATGACAGGAGGATATGACGCACGTATGCCGAGTCGGACATGTTTTTCACATCGTTGACACGCACTGCGTAGAAAGTGTTCTCTTTCTGGAATACCGGCATCACTCCGGGCCTGCGGCTGAATGCAAATTCATCCACTTCAGGGAACTGGGATGATAACTCACCCTGCTTGAAATAGTAGTCCTGAAGAGGAGTATCGGAGTTGAGAGAGAGGAAACTCTTGAGGTTACCGGTAGTCGAGAACTCTTCGAAAAGACCGTCAATCTCTTCCTTAGCTGCCTGGATATCTGCGTCGGAGGGCACCACCTCATAGGCCACGAACTCTACGTCGCGGGAAGCTCTCTGACGGTAGTTTTCTTTATTTGAATTGTAGTAATCCTGAATCTCCTTGTCGGTTACATTGATAGTAGTATCTACCTCAAAACCGAAAGGCACGAGTACAAACTCCACATCGGAAGATGTGTTGTTCTCCTCAATCTGCCTGCGGAGCTCCATAGGTGTCAGGATATCACTTCCGGTTATCAGTGATGTGTATTTGGTAAAATACTGCTGAGTCGTCATGCTCTGCTGGAGGAAGCTCCAGTACTGGGCCAGATTGCCGGAGGCATCCCCAGGTATGGCGTGGATGAAGTCCATGAGCCTTTCGCGGCTGAAGTTGCCTGAGGCATCGAGGAATACTGGATCCTGTGCTAAAACAGGGGATATCTCCTTTCCCTGACTGAGATCCACGAGCTCATCCTCACCTACCCTGACACCGGCCTTCTGCATCTCGGGTACGATATACCATTCGGAGATGAGATTCTGCCAGGCGGTCTCGTTTATAGCCTGCATGGCTTCTTCGGAGACAGACTGACTGCCGGAGGTGAGTGTATAGATGTTTGTATAGTAATCCACCTTCTCCTGGAATTCGTTGTAACGGACTTTCTTGCCGTCTATCTTACCCACATCGTACTTCGATGAAAAGTAGCTGAGGGTTGTCTCCAATGTTGTCGGATCAATGATAAAAGATAACAGCGCCACTGCGATGAGCACTGTGATGAGGATACCGAGCTTGACTCGTATTTTCTCTAATACTGCCATTTTATTTCAATAATTTATAACGTTCTGAAAATAGGGTGCGAAGATAGTAATTTTATTTTTATCTCTTATACATGGGACCAATAAAATTAACTGTATCCACATAACCTGTCCCGGTAGAGTCCTCCGAAATGATGGCATAACCGTCGAAAGGCTTGAGCAGACGGGCATTTCTCGCCCTCTCGTCTGACTCCATGCCGTATCCCTGCATAAAACCCTGAGGGGAAGACAGCTTGACAAGACAGTCTGTGTAAATCGTCTTTTTCTCCCTGTCCCAGTAAAGGGTATCGGTGGTTATACGCTCCCCTTTCAGAAAATTGTTTATAACTACATTGCCGAAAGCAGACCACTGCTCTTTGTCATCTATGACCGTATGCTGCGCCTGATCTGATAATATCTGCGTCTCAAGAAGACCTTCTTCGTTATATGCCAGGACGTTGAATCCTTCCGGGAATATCTCTTTAGTATCCCCGTCCGGATTCTCGTACCTTTCCATCCTCTTTGCGACAAGCCGCATCTGAACCACTCCGTTCTCCGTCTGGGAGGCATCCATGTCTATGACGACCTGAGTCGGAGCTTCGGATACAGCTTCGGAATCTATGCTCTTGAGTTTATGGCTGCATGATACAGCAATGGTAGCAGCCCATAGGACTGCTACCATCTTTATTACTGTGTTATACGGTCGTTTACAGGACATTACTATTTCTGGGTCCTTACTGTTGTAGACTCGGACATACCGTTGCAGTTAATCTGGAATCTGTCTCCGTCCACGATGTCATACATAAATGCGTCGGACTGGAGAGGATAGTACTGGCGGTATGTTGCTATCTGCTTGTCAACTTCCTCTGCCATCGAGGGATCGGCATTCTTTGCCTTGAGCATGTAGTCTGTGGCTGCCCAGAAAGGAGCACGTGTCTCAATAGGGTTGCCGCTGCACTTGGTTACACTCCAGATGGTACCGATAAGGTAGTAAGCCCTTGCCTGCCATGTTGTGGAAGCGGCTGCTTTCTTGGCTGCATCTATAGCCTCTGCCTTGCGGTCAAGCTTGGAGAAGAGATAGGTTGCGAGCTCGAAATAGTATTCAGCGTCTTTCTCTGCGTCAGAATCTTCAAAAGCGATGGCCTCGTTCAGATATTTGATAGCCTGCTCGCTTCCGTCAGGAAGTGAAGAATAGAGCTGGAAGAGCAGGTGAGCGGAGTTGGAAGAGGGGTCTACCTTGTAAAGACCTTCCACTGCTTTGAGGAAGAGGTCTTCCTCTGTACATCCGGTCGAGGAGAAAAGAGTTACGATGTTGGAAAGAGTAGCTTCATCTTCAGGGGCTGCATCATAGCGGGGCTGGAATACAGCTACCAGATTCTCACAGCTTGCCACACCGCTTCCAGCAAAGAGGCTCTCAACATCGGCGATAGCGTCATCCACCATCTTAGAGGGCTTCGCGGCCTTAATAAGCTCCAGTGTAGCAACACTCTTTTCAAATGCTGAGAAAACGTCTGAATCCATAAGTCTTCCTGACTTGTAGAGCTGAATGGCATAGTCCACATATCTTACAGCTACAGTCGTTGAAGACTTGGCCTTCGCTATGTCAAGAGCTTCTCCAAGCGCATTGTAAACATCCATCTCACTGCCTGTCTCGGAATAGTTCATCATATCCACAGCCTTGTTGGAAGCTGCTGTTGCTGCATAGTTGGGATATGTCTCAATTCTCATCTGGTGAAGCATCATCAGAGTATCCACGAGTTCTTTCTTACGGATAGGGTTGCTGCGGAACTGGTTGATTTCTTTCCTCATAATCTTCATACCGTCGAGAAGCATGTTCTGACTGGCTGTAGGAGGGCAGAACTTGATGGCCTTACGCCAGTTAGGGGCTGCATCCTCAAGATTGCCCTGTTTTACATACTGTTGGTAGAATGACAGATACTTGATACATTCCGCGCTGTCCGCACCATATCTTCCCTGTCCGAAAACAAGTGTGGACATTAAAATTGCGACTGTTGCTAATAGAATACGTTTCATATGTTTAGAATTAATAATTTGTTATTGTTATTTTCGTTTTTAGTCGTATCTGTATTTGACAAACCAGACATCGTGAAGATTAATATTGACGATAAAATTCACGTATCTTTCTCTTACAAGATTATGCCTGAGTGTTCCTCTCTGTCCTAAATCCACTGCTACACTCACCGCATTGTGTCCTCTGAAGATGGGGAAAGAGGCTCCGAATGTGAGACCGAACGAGTTGACCTGATGTCCGTTGACTTTGACATAGGACTGTTCGTAATAGGCACCTGCCCTGTAAGTTACCCTCTTCATATAATATCTGATGTCGTACTTGTTGGGAGTCAGTTCGAATCCAGCCTTATAGTACCTTGCCGTAGCAGCAGTGAAGTGGGAGAACATATTGCCGTCCGGAAAGGTGCTCTTATGCCAGTTCTGCTGAATAAAATCAGCTCCAACTGCCCATTTTGAATTGACTCTGTAAGATACACCCGCTCCGAATTCATCGGCTATGCGCAGAGCCTGCTGCCCTGTCATACCGGCATATTGTATGGTATCAGATGCTGAATAAGCATACCTGGCCATGGTTCCGTTCATGGTACTGCCTATGCGGTAGGTGCCGCCGATGACTATTTCCGAATTGTTCTTCTTGATGGGCTGGATATACTGCAGACCGAATTTCCCTGAAAAAGAGTGTACTTTGTAATCAAAACCGGTATAGATGGTATTGAAAGAAGAGGAGGAGTTGAACAGGATGTCGTTGTGCTTGTTCATATATCCGAAATAGTAGATGGCCTGAGCACCTATGGATATACGGTCGAAGAACATGACTGCCCCTCCGAAAAACAGCTGGTAGATACTTCCGGTTCCGTACTGCTGATACTTGACATCTCCGATGTCGGCTACGATATCGGAGTCCGTTTCCGTCTTCTGAAACTTATAACCGATATCACTGTATGGAGCCAGACCTACGATAAATGCAGAAGACTTGTAGATAGGGAAAGTAAAGGCGATGTTCTGCATATTGAAAATATTGTAGGCAGACTTGGTGAGATTGTCTCTGTTATAGCTGTTTTTCTCATTGACACCGAAGTCAAACATGAAAGCAAGCGTATCCCGGGCTGTGATGGAGGCAGGATTGACATAATTGATGTATCCGTTGTCTCTCATACCGATACCTATACCACCCATTGAATAATTATAGGCCGAGCCTTCGCTGAAAATCTGTCCTACACCGAAAAGGGAATAGGGGGAATAAGATCCGAGTGCATCAATCCGCTGTCCTTTCAGCTGGAACACTGAAAAGACCAAAAGAAGCGCTGCTACTGCCGCAGATCTATTTATAACAACCTTTTCTACTCTGTACATTTAACTGTGCTATTTTGGACAAACCGGCCAAAACAAGATTACAAACTACAAATATCGGGGTTTTTAACATCTTTGCAAAAAAAAGTGCGTCCCCGCCTGTAAATACGACCCTGCATCCCGGATTGCTGTTAATATACCTCTCTACTTCAAACACTATGCCTAAAACCACCCCATTATTGATTGCTTCTGCTGTACTCTTCCCTCCCACGCGCTCAGGCCTGTACGGCGACACTAACGGAAGTCTGTCAGTATACTGGTGCACAGCGTTAAAACGCATGCTGAGTCCCGGGGATATGTTTCCGCCTGAAAATCTTCCGAGCGCATCTATGAAATCAACTGTAAGCGCTGTTCCGAAATCAAATACAATGCAGTCACGGTCCGGAAACATGGCATGGGCCCCTACTGCCGCCGCAATCCTGTCTGCTCCGAGCGTCATAGGTGTATCATAGTCCAATGTTATGGGCATCGGTGTAGTGAAGTCTACCTCTACTAAACTGCCGCACCTGCCCCTGAGCCACTCGGAAAGTTCACAATCCTGAGCTGCTACTGAAGACATACAGATTGTGTCCACATGACCTTCTACAGACACTATATCATCTATTGTCTGCCTGAGCATACCCTTAGGTACTCTATGGACAGACTTGAACAGTGTACCGTCGGCCACGGCTGCCTTACAGCAGGATGAATTGCCTATGTCTATCAGTATACTCTTCATTGACAATATCTTTGAAAAATGGTGACAAATATAGCTACAATTTTGATATCAAGTTGTACGCGCCTTCGATTGTTTTAACATTTTTCACAGTGATATACAGCTTGTCATTGTTCTCTTTCAGCATATAACGGTTGATATCCTTGTGCTGGATAGTCCTGATGATATCTGAGAAGCGGGTGCTTCTGTAGAATGGCGACATAGAGTTCGATATAAAGTACATTACCAATGTCCCATTTTTCAGCACTATCTTCTCAAAACCTCGCTCACGTGCGGCCATCCTGAGCCGCACTACAAAGATAAGCTGCTTGAATTCCTCCGGAATAGGACCGAAACGGTCTTCGATATCAGCGATGAAGCGCTGAAGTGACGGCTCGTCGGAAATGGAATCAAGTTCCTTGTAGAGGCGTATTTTCTCAGCCGTTATATTGATATACGAATCAGGAATAAGTATCTCCAAATCCGTATCTACAACACAGTCTGTGACATACACCTGCTGCTCTTCCTTTTGCCCGGGAAGATCAGCCACAGTTCCTTTGATTTCCTCAAATGCTTCAGCCAAAATGCGCTGATATGTCTCAAAACCCATCTCTGCGATATATCCGCTCTGCTCTGCACCGAGCATATTGCCCATACCTCTTATATCAAGATCCCTCATCGCAATGTTGAAGCCGCTGCCAAGGTCTGAGAAAGCTTCTATTGCATCCAACCTTCGCTTGGCATCATCCGACAACGATGTCATGGGAGGAACTATCAGATAACAATATGCCTTGCGGTTAGACCGCCCCACCCTGCCGCGAAGCTGATGGAGGTCACTGAGTCCGTAATTCTGAGCCTGATTGATAATTATGGTATTGGTATTCGGAATATCTATACCGTTCTCGATAATAGTGGTGGCTATAAGCACGTCATAGTCTCCGGCCATATACTCTATTATTTTGTTCTCAAGTACTTTCGGTTCCATCTGGCCATGAGCTACACACGTCTTTACACCAGGTACTATCCTTCGTATGATATCCTCCACCTCATAGATATCCTGCACCCTGTTGTGTACAAAGAATACCTGTCCACCGCGCCCGATCTCCTCATTGATGATATCTCGGACAGTATCCTCATTGAAATCTATAATCTCAGTTTGGATAGGAAGCCTGTTGGGTGGTGGTGTATTGATGATTGACAGGTCCCTGGCCCCTAATAGGGAAAACTGAAGGGTCCTCGGAATAGGGGTAGCCGTAAGAGTAAGTGTATCCACTGATAGCTTCAGATGACGCAATGTTTCTTTTGCCGCTACTCCGAATTTCTGTTCCTCATCGATTATAAGAAGTCCTAAATCTTTAAAAACTACACTTTTGCCTAAAAGACGATGCGTACCTATGATAATATCTATCTTCCCATTCTTAAGTCTTTCCACTATGTCTGCTACTTCCTTAGCTGTCCTCAAGCGGCTTAGATACTCTATAGTGCATGGAAAATTACGTAGTCTGTCTTTAAACGTATTGTAATGTTGAAGAGCGAGTATGGTAGTAGGAACCAGCACGGCTACCTGCTTACTGTCCGCCACTGCCTTGAATGCAGCACGCATGGCAACTTCTGTTTTTCCGAAACCTACATCTCCGCAGACAAGCCTGTCCATGGGATATGAGCTTTCCATGTCTTTTTTTACTGCTTCTACAGCCTTTATCTGATCTGGTGTCTCCTCATACTGAAAAGAAGACTCAAATTCCTGCTGAAGAAATGAATCAGGGCTGAAGGCAAATCCCTTTGCCACCCTTCTCTGAGAATACAGCCGTATAAGGTCTTCCGCTATATCCTTGACTTTTGACTTGGCACTGTTTTTAAGCTTTTCCCAGTTACCTGTGCCCAATTTGTTGATTTTAGGAGGCTTTGTAGCATCTCCTGAACGGTATTTGGATATACGGTGAAGACCGTGCACTGACACAAACAGAACATCGTTATCCTTATATATCAGCTTTATAGCTTCTTGAACCTTGCCGTTGATTCGGTTTTTCACCAAACCCCCAAAACGGCCTATACCATGATCGATATGGACGATATAATCACCTTCCTTGAAGGAGTTGATATCATTCATAGTCAGCCTTTCACTTCTCTCGACAGTCCTTTTGATCCTTATACGTCGATAACGGTCAAATATCTGATGATCGGTATACAGGCACACCTTTCCGTCATGGTCTATAAAACCCTCCTGGATGGTGTATTCCATGTAATTGAGAGTGAGGTCGAATGATGAAAAAATATTTCTCAGACGCTCTATCTGGCTTCGGTTCTCACTCATGATATAGACCTTATAGCCTTCTTTATGTTTTGACTTGATATCGGATGCGAGGAGGTCAAAATTCTTGTTGAAAGCCGGCTGCGGTGAAGTGTTGAATTCTATTTCCACATCGCAGTCCTGTTTGTGAAGAGCTGACAGATATACTTTCTTATGTCCTTTTCCCTGTACTCCGCTTTCTTCAAAGTTCTCAACGCCTGATATCCATATAACAGAATCAGAAGGAAGGACCGAATATATGGTGACTCCTTCTGCTGATGTAATGTTTGAATAGACATTCAGAACATTCAGCTTTTCTCCCACAGTATGCTGAGTGTTGACATCGAACATCCTTATCGAGTCTATCTCATCCCCGAAGAAATCAAGTCTGTAAGGTTTGTCATTACTGTACGAGAAAAGGTCTATTATTCCTCCACGCACAGCATACTCTCCAGGCCTTGAAACGAAGTCAACTCTCGTAAATCCGAGACCATACAGATCATCCTGCAATTTTTCAAAAGGATACTCTGCACCGGATGAAAGCCTGAGTATACCTCCGTGCATTTCATTCTCGTCGGGTATATTTTCATCAACAGCTTCCCTGTAACCGACTATTATAAGGTAGTCCCCACTATATGTTCCGCGACAGTAATCACTCAAGGCACTGATAGCCGATGTTCTCTGCACCTTTGCGGACATATCTTTCATTGTCCCTTTAACTGTCCTTACATCAGACGTAGGGAAAAAATAAACATTACTGTCTCCTATTATATTATATAGGTCATTGACACATCCGGCCGCCTCATCTTTCCCCTGAAGTATCACCAAATGTACACCACTCTCTACAACATCATATATTGCAAAAGCCTTGGCTGAAGAATACAGTCCATTGATACTTACAGTATTAACACTCTTATCAATAATGCTTTCTCTCAGACTTACGATACCCTGACTTTTCAACAGTCCGTCTATACTTTTCCGGTTCATTTCTTATTGATAACCTGTTTATATCTTTTTATAAGTTTTTTTCTTTTTTTAAAAACCCTGTATACAGGACGGGTTTTCAACATTTCAAAATTATTACGGATAAACTTTTAAAAAGTTTTTAAATACTTGTCAACAATTTATTGTCAAAAATTTTTTTCGCAACAAAATTATTAAGATTTGACAAAATTACTGATATTCCGATGCTTTTTTTGAAGTATCTTTTTTAATTACAGATTTTATCAACATATCAACAAGCATAAATAACAATCAAGTCTATTTTTAAAAAGTATCTTTATATTTGTATTCTGTTTATGAAAATGTATGAATAACGAGAATTTTGATGCAAGGGCTCAGAGTGCGGCCAAAGACAGTGATTTCGAAGGAAAAATCAGGCCACAGGACTTCGGAGAGTTCTCAGGTCAGGAGAAGATTATAGAGAATCTTAAGATTTTCGTCAAGGCAGCCCTCCTGCGCGGAGAAGCCCTTGATCATATTCTTCTTCATGGTCCTCCGGGATTGGGTAAGACCACGCTTGCTCATATAGTAGCCAATGAGTTGGGGGTCAATATGAAGATTACATCCGGCCCGATTCTTGACAAGCCCGGTGATCTGGCCGGACTGCTTACAAGCCTTGAAGAGGGAGATGTGCTGTTTATTGATGAGATACACCGTCTTTCACATGTAGTGGAGGAGTATCTTTACTCTGCTATGGAAGATTTTACTATCGACATCATGATAGACAAGGGTCCTGGTGCCCGTTCCGTACAGATAGGTCTGAATCATTTTACCCTTATAGGGGCTACTACGAGAAGCGGACTCATTACCTCCCCGTTGAGAGCCAGATTCGGTATAACTGCTCATCTGGAATACTATGACGCTCCTGTCCTCAAGAACATCATCAGGCGCAGTGCAGCGATTCTCAATATTGACATAGAGGACAAGGCAGCTATGGAAATAGCGCTTAGGAGCAGGGGAACGCCGCGTATAGCCAATTCATTGCTGCGTAGAGTCAGAGATTTTGCACAGGTCAAGGGTTCAGGATTTGTAGATGTAGAGATAGCCTCTTATGCTTTGGATGCTCTTAACATAGACAAGCGCGGTCTTGATTCCATAGACAACAAGATACTTAACACTATTATCTATAAGTTTAAAGGAGGTCCTGTGGGATTGGGTACGATAGCTACCGCAGTCGGGGAGGATCCTGGAACCGTAGAAGAAGTATACGAGCCTTACCTTATAAAAGAGGGATTTATTCATCGTACTCCCAGGGGTAGGGAAGCGACTGATTTGGCATATCAGCATTTAGGAGTGGACAGATATGCTCCGGATACATTATTTCAGCAGTTATGAAAGTCCTGATGACAGCAGATGCACGCAGTGTGCATACAAAGAGATGGGCGGCGTCATTGAAGGCTTCAGGTGTGGATGTGGCAGTGTATTCACTGTATCCTGCCTCTGATACTTTTTTTGAAGAGCACGACATAAGACTGTATGTATTCAATCTCTTCACATACAAGTCAAATAAAGGACTGAAGGCAGCTTTAGGTGCTGTAGTCATGCACTGGAGGGCTGTGTCTGATCTCAAGACTGTGTTGAGGGTAGAGTCTCCTGATATCCTGCATGCTCATTATGCGACGAGTTTCGGATTAGTGGCAGCTCTTACGGGTTTTCATCCATTTATCATATCGGTATGGGGAAGTGATGTCTATGAGTTTCCATATCTGTCTCCTGTAAACATGAAGGCCGTAAAGTTTATTATGGATAAGGCTGACCGTGTACTTTCAACAAGTTTCGCGATGGCTGTACATACATCAGCTTTTACAGATAAAATGATTGATATCACTCCGTTTGGAGTAGATACGGCTCTGTTTAGAAAAATTGATGACTGTAGTCTGTACGCTGACCGTCAGTTTGTAATAGGTAATGTGAAGACATTGGCACCCAAATACGGTATCGATGTATTGATAAAGGCTTTTAAAATCTTACGTGAAAGGAACAGAACACTGTCTCTTAAATTAGTGATAGTAGGTGACGGACCGTGCAGGAATGATTATGTGAGTCTCGTAGAAGAACTTGGACTGTCAGATGAGGTGGAGTTTGTGGGGAGGGTTCCTAACAATGAGCTTCCGCGGTATTACAATTCATTTTCAGTCGCAGTATCACTGTCACGGAGTGAGAGTTTCGGAGTAGTGGCGGTGGAGGCAATGGCTTGCGGATGTCCTGTCGTTGTATCTGATACAGACGGATTCAAAGAGGTCGTAATGGATCGGGTAACAGGTTTTGTGGTTCCAGTTGACGAGCCGGAAATTGCTGCTGTAGCCGTGCAGAAATTCATAGATGATCCTACATTACGAGAAAGAATGGGCAATGAAGGTATCCGTCATGTAAAGGAAATGTACTCGTGGGATGAATGTGTTTCAAAAATGATAAGTATCTATTCAGATGTCAGAAAGTCTAAAGGCAAAAACAGCTAAAGGAGTAGGGTGGGGATTTGCGGAGAATATCCTCGGTTCGGGCATATTGGCTCTTGCCAATATAGTCCTGGCACGTATTCTGTCACCTTCAGACTTTGGAATCATAGGTATGACTACTATTTTTCTTACCTTATCAACATCTTTGGTAGACAGTGGTTTTACAGGAGCTCTAACAAGAAAGAAGGATGTATGCAATGCTGATCTCAATACAGTTTTCTATTTTAATCTCCTTGTAAGTGCAGTTCTTTATGCTCTTTTATATCTCTGTGCGCCTGCTATCTCGCGTTTTTTCTCACAGGATATCCTGATACCTGTAATCAGGATTCTCAGTTTGTCTCTTATTGTCAATGCTCTTGGAATAGTTCAGAAAGTACTTTTTGTCAGGCGTTTGGATTTCCGTACGCAGGCATGGATATCACTCAGTGCGTCAGTTACATCAGGAGTTCTTTCTATAGTGGCTGCAATATCAGGTTATGGAGTGTGGAGTTTAGTAATTCTTCAACTTTCCCGTCTGACTGTCAATTCACTTCTCTTGTGGATAGTCTCAAGCTGGCATCCAGGTTTTGGATTTTCGCTCAAAAGTTTCAGGGAGATGTTTTCATTTGGAGGAAGGCTACTTCTAACTTCGATAGTCAGTACGCTGTGGAGTGAGATGTATTCATTTATCATAGGCAAGATGTATACGCCGTCCACCCTCGGTCAGTTCTCCAGGGCAGAGAAAGTAAAAGGTATGGTTACATCCAATGTGAGTATGGTCATGCAGAGGGTGAGCTATCCAGTGCTGGCTTCTATTCAGGATGAACGGCAGAGACAGTGTCATGTCTACCGTAAGGTTTTAAAAACAACAGTCCTTATATCATTTACAGCAGTATCCGGGCTTTGGGCCATAGCAGGTCCTTTTATGGTTACAGTATTCGGTAATCAGTGGATTACAGCTGTTGATTACCTGAGGATTCTATGTCTTTCAGGACTTTTTCTCCCTTTGATGATATGCAGCGCAAATGTGCTCAATGCAGACGGGCGATCTGATATCACCCTTGTCTTAGAGATAATTAAGACTCTCATGGCCGGAATACCGGTTATTTTCGGAATATTTTTCAGTATTGAAGCCCTTCTGTGGTCTATGGTCGGTACTTATGCCATCTTATATACCGTACATGCTGTTTATGTATCGAAGATTGTATCATATAGTGTTTTATCACAGATTAAGGATATTCTTCCTGTTTTTGCAGTGTCTGCAGTGATGGCCTTCTGTGTTAATCTTCTTAATGGTCTCGACCTCGCTCCATGGCTGCTTCTGTTAATTCAGCTTGTTACCGGTGCTGTCATCACTGTTCTGATTTATGAGCTGGTATATAAGAATCAGGAGTATCGTGATATAAGAGATGAACTGTTCAAACAGCTAAGAAAACTGATATGTCGAAAGAAGTCTCTATAGTAATAGTCAATTACAACACGGGAAATCTCCTTCTCAACTGCCTTCAAAGCATCAGGACGGCACTTACTGTCGATTATGAGGTCATCGTGGTAGACAATGCGTCCTCTGATACTTCAGTCACGCAGTGCGCGGATTTTTCCTTGGATTCACGTTTTATCTTTCTAAAGCAGCCTTCCAATTATGGATTTGCCAAGGCCAACAATATAGGTGCCGCACGTTCTGCAGGCCGTATACTTCATTTTTTAAATCCTGACACAGAAGTCAGTCCGGATCTCAATGCTGATTATGAGTACGCGCTTGAGTTTGACAATATGGTTTATGTCAATCCTCTGCGCAATCCAGACGGTGCTGTGGAGAACAGACCGATGCCCCTGCCCATTATAAGAGATATGGTTTTATGGTATGTTTCGAGGAAGAAAGCAAGGGTATGGTACAGAGGTGCGTCAGTGATGATATCGAGAGACAATTTCTATAAAATAGGTGGATGGTCTGAGGATTATTTTATATATGCTGAGGACCTTGACCTGTTCTATTCATTGTGGCGTTCCGGCATTCAAGTATGTCTGAGGGGTTCAGAGATATTCCATTTAGGCGGAGGCAGCAGTTCACAGAGGTGGTCCAGTCTTGAGCGCGAAGTAGTTGTACAGCGTTCAGCCCGTATTTTCTATAAGAAGTATTTCTCTGAATATCAGTATGTTGCCATAAAGATTTATTTTCTTTTCCATTACCTCATCAAAAATCCCCGCAGGGTTCCCCGTGATATCCGTGCATGGAGGTTAAGCAGTAAGCGCTGAAAGTTTTGCAAAAGTGCTGAAAAGTGAGTAAAATTGCACCAAATTTTAATTCTATTGATACATTATGGAGGATAAGTTAATTTCCAAAGTACCCGAAGGTCCTTTGGCTGAAAAATGGACTAAGCATAAAGCCGCAATCCGTGTAGTCAGCCCTGCCAATAAGAGAAAGCTCGACATTATCGTTATCGGCACAGGCCTCGGCGGTGCATCCGCAGCCGCCACTCTCGGTGAACTCGGTTATAATGTCAAGATTTTCTGCATCAGCGACTCTCCCCGCCGCGCCCACTCTATCGCAGCTCAGGGAGGTATCAACGCCGCCAAGAACTATCAGAATGACAATGACTCAGTGTACCGTCTCTTCTACGACACCATCAAGGGAGGCGACTACCGCAGCCGTGAGGCCAATGTCTACAGGCTTGCAGAGGTCAGCAATCTGATTATTGACCAGTGCGTTGCACAGGGCGTTCCTTTCGCACGTGACTACGGCGGACTGCTCGACAACCGCTCCTTCGGAGGCGCTCAGGTAAGCCGTACATTCTATGCCCGCGGTCAAACCGGGCAGCAGCTCCTCCTCGGTGCCTACGCTTCCCTGAACCGTCAGATCGCAAAGGGTACGGTGAAATCCTATCCCCGTCATGAGATGCTTGAGCTCGTGGTCATCAACGGCGAAGCCCGCGGTATCATCACCCGCAATCTCGTAACCGGCGAGATAGAGCGTTTCGGAGCCCACGCTGTAGTGCTGGCTTCCGGAGGATACGGAAACACTTATTTCCTCTCAACCAATGCCATGAACTCAAACGGTTCAGCCGCATGGCACTGCTACAAGAAGGGCGCTTACTTTGCAAATCCCTGCTTCGCCCAGATTCACCCGACCTGTATCCCCGTACACGGTGACCAGCAGTCCAAGCTGACCCTGATGAGTGAGTCCCTCCGTAATGACGGACGTATCTGGGTTCCCAAGAAGATGGAGGATGTCAAGAAACTCCGTGCAAAGCAGATCAAGGGCTCTCAGATTCCTGAGGAAGACCGTGACTACTATCTCGAGCGCAGATATCCCGCATTCGGTAATCTCGTTCCCCGTGACGTGGCGTCCCGCGCCGCTAAGGAAAGGTGTGATGCCGGATATGGTGTGAACGAGACAGGACTCGCAGTGTTCCTCGATTTCTCCTCTGCTATTCAGAGACTCGGAAAGGATGTCATTACAGCCCGTTACGGCAACCTCTTCCAGATGTATGAGAAGATTACAGGCGTTAACCCTTACGAGGAGCCTATGATGATATATCCCGCCATCCACTATACCATGGGCGGTATCTGGGTAGACTACAACCTCCAGACCACCATCCCCGGACTTTATGCCATCGGTGAGGCCAACTTCTCCGACCACGGCGGTAACCGTCTCGGTGCATCAGCCCTCATGCAGGGTCTTGCTGACGGATATTTCATCCTCCCTTACACCATCGGAGACTATCTGTCGCATAAGATTCAGGAGCCCAAGGTCAATACCAATACTCCTGAGTTCGACGAGGCTGAGAAAGCCGTCAAGGAGCGCATCAACTACTTCATCAACAACAAGGGTACACAGCCTGTTGACTACTACCACAAGAAACTCGGACACATCATGTGGGAGAAAGTAGGTATGGCCCGTGACAAGAAGGGTCTCGAGGAGGCTATCAAGGAGATTCACGACCTCCACGCTGAGTATGTGAAGGATGTGTATGTACCCGGTTCCAATGATGAGTTCAACCAGGAACTTGAGAAGGCACTCCGTGTCGATGACTTCTTCGAAATCGGCGAGCTGATGGCACGTGACGCTCTCAACCGCAACGAGTCCTGCGGAGGTCACTTCAGAGTAGAGATGCAGACAGCTGACGGTGAGACTCTCCGTGATGACAAGCACTACCAGTATGTCAGCGCATGGGAGTATGCCGGAGAGGGCAAGGAGCCTATTTTCCACAAGGAAGACCTTGTATTTGAATTTGTTAAGCCTTCAACACGTAACTATAAAGACTAAGGAGGGATATTATTATGAATTTTACTTTGAAAGTATGGCGTCAACCTAACGCCAAGACAAAAGGACATTTCGAAACATACAAAGTGTCCAATATATCACCCGACACTTCGTTCCTCGAGATGCTCGATATCCTCAACGATCAGCTGATACGTGAGGGCAATGACCCTGTTGCAGTAAACAAGGGTTGCAAGAATTCCGGTCCTATCGCATTCGACCACGACTGCCGCGAGGGTATCTGCGGTATGTGCTCGCTCTATATCAACGGTCATCCCCACGGACCTGACAGCGAGATTACTACCTGCCAGCTTCACATGCGTAAGTTCAAGGACGGCGAAACTATCACTATCGAGCCTTGGAGAAGCGCCGGTTTCCCCATCATAAAGGACTTAGTAGTAAACCGCGGTGCATTTGATAAGATTCTTCAGGCAGGTGGATTTATCTCCATAAATGCCGGTTCTGCCCAGGATGCCAACGCAATCCCTATTCCTAAGCAGAAAGCAGATGAGAGTATGGATGCTGCTGCCTGTGTAGGTTGTGGTGCTTGTGTTGCAACATGTAAGAACGGTTCTGCAATGCTTTTCGTTGCTGCACGTGTAAGTTCACTTGCACTCCTTCCTCAGGGACGTCCAGAGGCTGCGCGTAGAGCCAAAGCTATGGTTGCAAAGATGGATGAGCTTGGTTTCGGCGCCTGCACCAATACTCAGGCCTGTCAGAGCGAGTGCCCCAAAGGCATCACAGTAAGTCATATTGCACGTCTTAACCGCGAGTTCCTCTGTGCAAAGCTTAAAGACTAATCATGGAGTACTTCGTCACTTCTAATGGTATTCCTGTCCATGTCAATGAGACTGGAAAAGGTGACGAGGCGATTGTGTTGCTCCACGGTTATTTAGAAACTTTATATGTGTGGGAAGACTTAAGGGAATATCTCCCCAAGTCTTCCCATATTATTTCTATTGATCTCCCTGGACTCGGTCTTACAGGTTCTGCTATTGAGGTCAATTCTATGGAGTTTGATTCTGCTGTCCTTCTGGGGGTTCTTGACAGGCTGTCAATTTCCCGAGTTCTAATTGTCGGTCACTCTATGGGAGGTTATGTCGGACAGCGTTTTTTAAGGGACTTCCCAGAGCGTATTTCAGCATTAATCAATGTCAATTCCAATCCATTTGCGGATAATCCGGACCGACTTGCAGACAGGCAAAAAGAGATTAATTTCATTCTTAATGGAAAATTAGTTCAGCTTGCGCAGATTGTTGTTCCAAATATGTTCTGTAAAGATAATCTCCGCAGGTGTGACGAGCGCATTGCAGAGATAGTGGAGATCTGTGAGACGCATGACCCATCCGGTGTCGCTGCAGTAGTAAGAGGGCTCATGTCCAGGGATGACAATGTAGAGCTTATCCGGAGTTCTTCAGTTCCGGTATGCTTCATTTATGGAGATTCGGATGTGTACATGCCGTTGTCCAAGGTTGAGGAGCTTCGTGAACTACTGCCTGAATGCCGGCATGAAATAGTATCACAGTCAGGTCATAACACCCATATTGAACAACCTGCTGTCCTCGGAGAGGTTATATCCGATATTCTCAGTAAAGTAAGTTGTTAAAGGGGTATCTACCTTCATGTATGGATCTTACCATCTGGTAAATATCCTTTCTGAGGCGGTCGATGTTAATCTTTTCTTTTGCTGATATGAAGATGCAGGCTGAGTTTTCTTTAGCAATCCACATCTTTTCCAATGTTTCTAATGATACATTCTCAGGTTTTTCCTCTTCAAAGTCAAATTCAGTTTTCTCGATGTAGTTGTATGCATCTATCTTATTGAAAACCATAAAAATAGGTTTATCTTTTGCACCTATTTCCATCAGAGTCTCGTTCACTGCCTTTATCTGCTCTTCAAAGTCCGGATGCGAGATATCTACTACATGGAGCAGAATATCAGCCTCACGTACTTCGTCAAGTGTGCTTTTAAATGATTCTATAAGCTGTGTTGGGAGCTTACGAATGAACCCGACAGTATCTGAAAGCAGGAAGGGCACATTCTCTATAACCACTTTTCTTACTGTGGTGTCAAGAGTGGCGAAAAGCTTGTTTTCAGCAAATACATCGCTTTTGGAGAGCAGGTTCATAAGTGTGCTTTTCCCTGCGTTAGTGTATCCTACGAGGGAAACCCTTACCAATGACCCTCTGTTACCTCTCTGGGACGACATCTGTCTGTCTATTTTCTTGAGCTGTTCTTTCAAGAGACTGATTTTACTCAGGATTATACGGCGGTCTGTCTCTATCTGGCTCTCTCCTGGGCCTCTCATGCCTATACCTCCACGCTGTCTTTCAAGATGCGTCCACATTCTGGTAAGACGGGGTAAAAGGTACTGATATTGTGCAAGTTCAACTTGTGTTTTTGCGTAGGCTGTCTTTGCCCTCTGTGCAAATATGTCTAATATAAGGTTAGTCCTGTCTAATATTCTGCAGCCAAGCTCCCTTTCTAAGTTCCTCAGTTGTGACGGTGAAAGCTCATCATCAAAGATAACAAGAGATATCCCGTTTTCAACGATATATGACTTTATTTCTTCTAACTTACCTGTCCCGACGTAGGTTCTTGAATTGGCCCTTTCAAGCTTTTGAGTGAACCGTTTTTCACTTTTTGCTCCGGCTGTAAGTGCCAGAAATTCGAGTTCATCAAGGTTCTCTTTGACCCTTCTTTCGTCTATACCCTGTGGTATGACAGAAACTACTACTATTCTTTCGTATGTCTCTTCTTTACTGTTCATAATCCAAAAAAATGAGGCTGACTCTTTTCAGGGACAGCCTCATCTTAATCTGTTAAAAAGTTTTAGTTCCTAAGCTGGAAGAAGATAGGGAAGTTGTAAGTTACTCGAACGGCTTTATCCCTCTGTCTTCCGGGAGTCCATTTCGGTGACATAGATACTACCCTGATTGCTTCCTGATCGATCGAGGGGTCAACGCCTCTGAGGACCCTGATGTTGGTCAGTGATCCGTCAGCCTCGATAGTGAACTGGAGTGTAACACGTCCGGAAATACCGTTTTCACGTGCTACTTCAGGATACTCAATTTTTGAGTACACCCACTTTGTGAATTCGTTTGCATCACCACCGTTGAAAGAAGGCTTTTCCTCTACGAGGGTGTAGGGAATAGGAGCTTCCTCGATAGTCTCTTCGGCAACTTCTGCCACGTAGTCCATAATCTCTACTCCCATGTCAACATCGTCCTCAAGGCTGATAAAGAGGTCTGTGTCGACAACGATGTCGTCATCTACGACTTCGATCATGTCTGAGAGCTGAGGCACCTTAGGTGCTTCAGGAGGGGGCGGAGGTGCCTCTGTTGTTACAGGAACCTGTTCAACTTCGATTGCCACCGCTTCTTCCTGCTGGATTACGGATTCAGCTTTTTCACTGGTGCTCCACTCGAATGCGCAAAGTATAACTCCGAGAGCTACAATGAGTCCTAACTCTCTGTAGAAAAGCTTTTTGCTTTCGAGATTCGCTTTAGGAGATTTTTTAACTTCCATTTTTATTTGTGTTTTCTAATTTTCCAACTGTAAAAATAGGAATAATTTCTGAAACGACACAAAAATTGTTGAAAAATCTGTTAAAAACTTTAGATAAGACCAAGTTCGTGGAGAATCTTGTTGGTGTTTCTCTGCTTCTCGGCGCCCTCGTGGAATCTCTTTTCCTCGTCGGCTGTAAGTTCAACTTTTACAATGCCTTCAACACCGTCCTTACCGATAACTACGGGAACACCGAGGCAGATGTCGTCCTCGCCGTACTCACCATTCTGAGGAACGCTGCAGGGGATGATTCTCTTCTCGTCGTGCAGGATGGCGCGGACGATGCTTGCTGCGCAGGCGCCGGGTGCGTAGTATGCTGAGGTACCCATCAGTTTGGTGATGGTTGCACCGCCTACCATGGTGTCTGCTATCACTTTCTCGCGCTGCTCTGCTGTGAGGAGCTTTTCGATCTTGCCGCCCTTGTAGAGCACGCTGCTCATCAGGGGAACCATTGTTGCGTCGCCGTGTGCACCGATAACCATGCCGTCAATCTCGCACATAGGCACGTTGAGAGCCTGGCTCAGATAGTATGTAAAACGGCTGCTGTCTAATGCGCCGCCCATACCGATGAGGTGGTTCTTCTTTACGCCGCTGGTCTTGTAAGTAAGGTAGGTCATGGTGTCCATGGGGTTGGAGACCATAACGATGAATGCCTCGGGGGAGTTCTTTACCACGTTGGCTACAACCTCGCTGACGATCTTTGCGTTGGTGCCGATGAGGTCCTCTCTGGACATACCCGGCTTGCGGGGCATACCGGAGGTGATGACTACTACGTCGGAGCCTGCTGTGGCCTCGTAGTTGTTGGTCACTCCTGTGATCTTGGTGTTGATACCCATTATTTTGGCAGACTGCTGGATGTCGATGGCCTTGCCCTCTGCGAAACCCTCTCTAACGTCGAGAAGTACGACTTCTTTGCAGATGTTCCAGCTTGCGAGTACGTTGGCGCAGGTTGCACCTACATTGCCAACTCCGATAACACTAACTTTTGACATAGTTGTAATTTTATTAATTTTACAAAAATTTTTAAGCAAAAATCAGACCGCATGATAAGATTTGAAGTCATAGATGCAACCTTCAATTTGCGACGCAAAAATGCAATTAAAAATTGGATTAACGAAATCATTCTGAGTAAAAATCGCAAAACAGGCTCAGTAAATTACCTCTTTGCGTCCGATGAGTATGTACTCGGTGTCAACCGTCAGTATTTAGCTCACGACTACTATACTGACATCATTACATTCGACACCTCCGATTATGAGGTCCCTCAGTCCGGCAAAAGGTCTGATGAGATTCTTTCTGCTGATATAGTAATAAGTCTTGATACTGTCCTTGCAAACAGTGCGACATATGGTTCTACTTTCTCTGCTGAGCTTTATAGGGTTATGGCTCATGGTATCCTTCATTTATTAGGCTTTGATGATCATACCGATGCAGAGAGAATCCAGATGCGGAATGCAGAGGATAAGGCTTTAAATTTACTAACCCAGTTCGGTCTTGGAGAAGACCAAGTCTATCATTCGACAAATTAAGATGCTAAGTCAATACGATATTATAGTAATAGGCGCCGGTCATGCCGGATGTGAAGCTGCCTATGCCTCTGCTGTCTTGGGGGCATCCACTCTTCTTATTACAATGGATCTCAATAAGATAGCTCAAATGTCCTGCAATCCCTCAATTGGTGGCATTGCTAAAGGACAGATAATCAGAGAGATAGATGCCTTAGGCGGAATGTCTGCTATAGTAACAGATGCCAGTACCCTCCAATTCCGCATGCTTAACAGCTCCAAAGGGCCTGCAATGTGGAGTCCGCGGGCCCAGTGTGACAGAATTTCTTATTCTCAGAATTGGAGATGGATTCTCGAGAATACACCTGGTTTGTATCTATGGCAGGATACAGTCACTGCTTTCACTTTCTCGAATCAAGGAGATATACTCTCACTCGAGACATCCCTTGGTGGCAAGTTTTCTGCGCGTTCTTATATTTTGACTGCCGGAACTTTTTTAAACGGACGCATTTTTGTCGGTGACCGAACAGCTGAGGGTGGGAGAGTCGCAGAGCCTTCATCATATCTGATTTCCTCCCAACTCCGTGACAGTGGGATTCAGACATCAAGAATGAAAACCGGTACGCCGCCACGTGTGGATGTCCGTTCTGTCAATCTTTCGAGTCTTATTCTCCAGTCCGGTGATGAGTCACCGGAAAAGTTTTCATATCTGCCGTATATTTCTTCGGCGCAACGTCACGATATTCCGCAGATGAACTGCTATATCGCTCACACCAATCCTAACGTACATGAAATCCTCCGCTCCGGTTTTGACAGGTCACCGCTTTTCTCCGGAAAGATAACCGGAATTGGACCACGATATTGTCCAAGTATCGAAGACAAGCTCCGAACATTTTCGGATAAGGATTCTCATCAGATATTTCTTGAGCCTGAAGGAAGAAATTCAACGGAGTATTATCTGCAGGGGTTCTCTTCATCACTGCCTTTTGAGGTTCAGTTACAGGCTCTGTTGCATGTTGAGGGTTTCGAGAGTGTCCATTTTCTGCGTCCCGCTTATGCCATCGAATATGATTACTTTGATCCCACGCAGCTTGACCACACCCTGCGCTCAAAAGTCATTTCCAATCTATACCTTGCCGGACAGGTCAACGGAACAACCGGATATGAGGAAGCTGCAGCGCAAGGAATTGTAGCGGGAATTAACGCAGTTCTTCGTATTAGAGATAAGAAGGAATTAATCCTTTCCCGTGATTCATCATATATCGGAGTTCTCATAGATGACCTCGTTACAAAAGGAGTTGACGAACCCTATAGGATGTTTACATCCCGAGCTGAGTACCGCATACTCCTCCGTCAGGACAACGCGGATGAGCGTCTGACTCCTCTGTCTCATAAAATAGGTTTAGCCTCGGATTATAGGATGCACCTTTTGGAAGTGAAGCGGACTTCAGTCAGCGCACTATTCAAAGCTTGTTCGCAGACCCGTCCTTCAATCGCAGATATTAATCCTATTTTGGACGCCAATGCAACATCACTGTTGTCCTCCCCAAAGTCCATTTCATCCCTTGTTACCAGGCCTCAGATATCTTTGCGCGACGCCCTACAATTTGTTCCACGTGGAACAATCGAAGAAGTTAAACAAGCATCGCTTCTTCCTTTATCTCTTCCGGACTTCTTGCCTTCAACTGCGCTCCCAGAAACATTCAAGAGTGTTTCCCCGGCCAGCCCTTCTATTTTTTCTAATGTTGTCTCCTCGACTGAGATTGCTATAAAATACTCAGGTTATATTGAGCGTGAGGCGGAACTTGCAAAGAAGTTGAAGAAATTGGAGGGTCTGAAAATCCCTCATGAGTTCGACTATTCGCGCATTGAGTCGCTTTCGATAGAATCACGGATCAAACTGACGAAACATCGCCCAAGAACTATAGCCGAAGCGTCGCGTATTCCCGGTGTGTCTCCTTCAGATATTTCCGTTCTCCTTGTGTATTTCGGTAGATAGCTGTTCCACGTGGAACGCGTTACTCCATTGCAAAACTAAAGAACGCTGAACTGTCGGGTAGGAACGAGAGTGGTTTGCAAAGTAAGTACTCTTCTCCGG
This sequence comes from uncultured Bacteroidales bacterium, assembly GCA_944322575.1. Classification (GTDB taxonomy): domain Bacteria; phylum Bacteroidota; class Bacteroidia; order Bacteroidales; family UBA932; genus Coprenecus. The sequence goes on from CALUPK010000005.1 coordinate 61,543, forward strand.
ATACTTGCGGTGGAGTGGATAGAAGAACGCTTGCAGTATCCGGATACAGAATGCGGAGGGCTGATAGAATGACCGGTAAGGATGTTATCTCGATGCCGAGTCCGGCCTCTTCGCATATTATGACGCCGTTGTCTTCGGGGGAGGGATAGGATAGGAGGTAGGACTCACCGCCGTTGATCTCTACGGCATGTCCCCGGCAGTAACCGATATAGGACAAAATGTATCCACAGGTGTCTTCCGACCACTCTACCAGTCCTGTCCAGCTGTAGAATCTACGACGGAGGGAATAGTAGCGCGCAGCGGACAGCGGGCTTGTCTCTATTTCTGCCGGTATCATGGGCAGTGGAAGTATCTCCCGATGCCTGTATATATTATAGGAGTAACCTTGCTTTTGATAATATCCGAACAGTGTCGGGTCCGCAGGCCTCAGCAGGAAGAATTCCATGCCCTCATTCTCCATGCAGTACCGCTCGACTTCCTGCAGCAGTTTGAAGGCATAGCCGTGCCCGCGCTGAGCCGGATCGGTGCATACTCCGTAGACGTAGCCTCCCGCGTGTCCTTTGTAGGAGACAGGAAAAACAGAGAGAGCGGAGACTGTCGTCCCCTCCCTCTCTAAAGTGTATGTCATGCAAAGTCTGAATCCATAGCCGAAGAACAGATCCAGAAAGGAGGAGTCAGCTTCGAAACACTGCTTCCAAAGGCGGCGGAGGACAGGTATGTTATCGGTAGATCTCACTTATGATGCCGCTGTATTTAGATGTAAGTTTTGCCCGTTTCAGTTTCAGTGTCTGGGACAGCAGGCCGTTTGTGGGTGTCCACTCATCGCATACGACACGCTCGCGTTTTATCTGTTCGTGTGGAGCCAGCTTGGAGTTGGTCTGGTCTACGATGCTGTGGATGAACGCGACAGCCTTGGGCTCTGCTGCAAGCTGGTGGTTGTCCAGTTCTCCGAGTCCGTTTTCCTGAGCCCAGTGGCGCAGGTGGTCGAAGTCGGGGACGATGACGGCCGAGGCAAATTTCTGATTCTCTCCAAAGACAAAGCAGTTCTGGATATACGGAGACTCCTTGAGCAGGTTCTCGATTACCTGCGGGGCTACGTATTTGCCGAGAGAGAGTTTGAAGATTTCCTTCTTGCGGTCAGTTATCTGAAGGTACTTGCCGTCTACAAGGCGTCCGATATCTCCGGTGTGGAGGAATCCGTCTGAATCGATTACTTCGCTGGTTGCCTCAGGATTCTTGTAGTAACCGAGCATGACGTGTGGCCCTTTGGTGAGAATCTCGCCATCCTCGGCAAACTTCAGTTCTGTGCGTTCCATCGGCTTGCCGACGGTGCCGATGATGTTGATGCCCTCCACCGGATTGTTCACTGCGATGACGGGGGAGGCCTCGGTCATACCGTAGCCTTCGTAGATGTGGAGGCGTGCGGCATTGAAGAGTCGGATGATCTTGGCCTGAATGGAAGAGCCGCCGGATACTATGAGCATCTCGTGACCGCCGAGATTGTCTCTCCACTTGCTGTAGACGAGACGGTCGTATAGATTGCGTTTCGCTCTGTATATCAGACGATTATTGTAGTTATCGTAGTTGTTGGCAAAGTTCCAGGCGAGTCTATAGACAGTCTTTTTGAAGCCTTTTAGATGCTTGCCGGCCGCTTCGAGCTTCGAGTACATCATTTCTAAAACACGCGGCACAGCACAGAATCCGTCGGCGTGACAGTCGGCCAAATCTCTGGCCAAAGTACCTAAACTCTCTGCGTAATAGATACTTATGCCGATATACTGGTATTCGTAGTTCATGCTTCTCTCGTAGACGTGGCACAAGGGCAGGAAGCTGAGCATCTTCTGGTCAGAGCGGACGGTCTGCTTGACGGCATGGCCGTAGGCGTTGAACATCAGGTTGTGGTGGGAGAGGACTACGCCTTTGGGGGTACCGGTGGTGCCTGAGGTATAGATGATGGAGACGGGCTCGTCAGTATCGGTTTCGGTCTTAATCTTCTCTATCACAGGCTTCTGGACAAGTTCCACACGTTCTCCTATCTGATATAAATCTCTGAAACACTGGATGTTGTCCGAGTCGTCCATGAGGATAATCCGTGCCGGCTGCTTCATCTTTTGTACTATCGGCTCTATTTTGCGGTACTGGCTCATGGTCCCGATGATGATGATCTTGGCATCGCTGTGGTTGAATATATAGAGGTATTCATCGGCACTGAGGGTAGGGTAGACGGGTACGTGTATGAGGCCGGCCATGCTCAGGCCCATGTCGGTGAAGTTCCATTCGGGCCGGTTGTTGCAGATGGTCACGACCTTGTCGCCCTTGCCGTATCCCATGGATGAGAGGGCGTAGGCAATGAGATGTGAATAGCGTACGTAGTCCTTGACACTGAATCGGATCCATTCCTTACCGCTGCGGCGGCAGAGCATATCCTGTTTGTCCGGAAACCTCTCTTCGAGCTTGGTCAGTAGGTCGTAGATGTGGGCGACTTCTTGTAACATAGGCATAAGAATTTAGTGTTTCTGACAAAGATACGAAAAAGGCCGGACATTACTGCCCGGCCTGTGCTGTTATGTGTACACTTTTCAGACTAAAGGATGGCTGTGTATGCGTCGGCGTCCATCAGCTCATCGAGCTCAGCGGGGTTGGTGAGCTTAATCTTGATCATCCAGCCCTCTCCGTAAGGATCGGTGTTGACGGTCTGAGGAGCTCCCTCGAGAGCAGCGTTGACCTCGATAATCTCGCCGGATACAGGCATGAAGGCATCGGCAACTGTCTTAACAGCCTCGATGGCTCCGAAAACCTCTTCCTTGTCAAGGGTCTCGCCCTGTGTCTGAATGTCTACGAAGACGATGTCTCCGAGCTGATCCTGAGCGTAATCGGTGATGCCGACGGTAGCTACATCGCCGTCAACCTTTACCCACTCGTGATCCTTGGTGTACTTCAAATTGCTAGGTATGTTCATAACCGGTTATATTTAATTGTTAAACTGGTGCAAATTTATTAAAAAGCTTTTTAGTCTACAACATTTTTAAGGCTTTTTTGATGATGTCTTCCAGAGACAGGCCGGGTTCTTTTTTGACGATTGAGGCAACGGTTTTCTCTACAGCATTTTTCGTAAATCCCAGCATTAGAAGGGCCGAGCATGCCTCCGATGTATTGGCTGCCGAGGATCCTCCTGATAGGTCGAGATCCGCTCCTCCCTTGGAAATCTTGTCCTTGAGCTCGATGATGACCTTCTGGGCGGTCTTTAGCCCGATGCCCTTCACCCCCTTGATGCGGTTCACGTCGCCTGAGGCTATCGCTGTGGAAACCTCGTCGGCCGTGAGGGACGAGAGCATCATCCGGGCGGTGTTGGGACCTATGCCGGAGACTCCGATGAGGAGTGCGAAGATACGCCGCTCTTCCTTGTCACAGAAGCCGTAGAGCGTCTCCTCGTCCTCGCGCAGGTGGTGATGGACGTACAGCCTGACCTCTTTCTGCCCCTGCAGGCGGTCGTAGGTGTTGAGGGATATCTGGAGCTTGAAGCCGATGCCGTGGCACTCTACCACTGCCTCCGCGGGCGAGAGTTCCTCGAGCGTTCCTTTGATATAGTCGTACATGACGTTTTTTTCTGATAAGTTTCTGCAAATTTAGTTACTTTTGTAAGATATTTGAAAAATAAAAGCCATGATACAGGATATAGACCAGATAAGGAGCCATTTCCCCTATCTCTATTGTGCGCGGGGAGGGGACAGGCAGCTGATATATTTCGACAATGCCGCCACCACGCAGAAGCCCCGGGCCGTCATTGACGCCACTTCCCGCTGGCTGCAGGAGGCCAATGCCAATGTCCACCGCGCCATCTACGGTCTTGCCGCCTCCGCCACCGAACACTACGAGGCCGGGAGGGAGGCCGTCCGCGGACTCATCAACGCCGCCTCGAAGGACGAGATAGTCCTTACCTCCGGTACCACCGCCTCCATCAACCTGCTGGCCAATATCTACGGACAGCAGTACATCCGTCCCGGGGATGAGATTCTCCTTTCGGAGGGAGAGCATCACTCCAACATTGTTCCCTGGCAGATGCTTTGCGCCCGGACGGGGGCACGCCTGAGATATTTTCCCGTAAGGGAGGACGGGCAGTGGGACCTCGGGGCTGCGGAGCGGATCCTGGCTGAGGGCAAGGTGAAAATAGTCTCTGCCGCCCATATTTCCAATGTGCTGGGCATCGTCAATCCTGTGGGGGAGCTTACCGTGCTGGCTCACAGCTACGGCGCAGTGATACATCTGGACGGGGCGCAGGGGATAGTCCACGAGGGCATTGACGTGCAGGAGACACCCTGCGACTTCTATTCTTTCTCCGGGCATAAGCTCTATGCGCTGACCGGTACAGGAGTGCTCTACGGCCGCCGCAGCCTGCTGGAGACCATGCCGCCGTGGATGGGAGGCGGGGAGATGGTGGACACGGTGACGTATGAGAGGACCACGTACGCTCCGGTTCCGCTGAGATTCGAGGCCGGAACACCTAATTTCATAGCAGCTGCTACTTTAAAGCCCGCTATCGATTTTGTCACTTCAGTAGATGTACCGCAAGTAAGGGAAAATGAAAAGCGGATGACCGATTATCTCATGCAGGAATTGAATGCTGTGGACGGTCTGAGGATTATCGGAAGCGGCGGAAAGAAGGCCCCGCTGATATCATTTACCGTCGAAGGGACGCATCACAGTGACATTGCCACCCTTTTAGACAAAATGGGAGTAGCTGTCCGCTCCGGACAGATGTGCTCGGAGCCGCTGCTGGCCAAGTTCGGGCTGACGGGAGCGGTGCGGGTCTCGCTGGCGGCCTACAACACTATGCAGGAGTGCGAGGCGTTCATGGGTGCTCTGCGCAGGGTGCTGGCAATGTTGAGATAAACAGAATTCATTTCAATAAAAGATACAGGACAATGACAGACAATACATCATCTATCAGGCAGGTTCAGCAGGAGATAGTGGACGAGTTCGCCGCCTTCGGGGACTGGATGGACAAGTACGAGTATCTCATCGAGCTGGGCCATTCCCTGCCCGTCATCGACGAGCAGAAAAAGCAGGAGGACCGCCTCATCAAGGGCTGCCAGTCCCGGGTGTGGCTTGACAGCGAGTTCCGTGACGGCCGACTGTGGTTTACGGCGGACAGCGATGCCATCATCACAAAGGGTATCATCTCCCTCCTCATCCGGGTCTACAACGGCAGGACCCCGGACGAGATACTCTCCGCCGACAATTCATTTATCGAGGAGATAGGACTCCGTGAGAATCTGTCGCCGACCCGGGCCAACGGATTAGTGTCGATGATGGAGCAGATACGCGAGGACGCCCTGAAGTACAAAGGACAGTAAGTTATGGATAAAACGACTCTCACCCGCGATGTAGTGCGGGCCCTCAAGCAGGTCTACGACCCCGAGATACCGGTCAATATCTATGATCTGGGTCTCATCTACGATATGACCATAGATGACGACCACAAGGTTCACATCAAGATGACTCTGACGGCGCCCAACTGCCCGATGTCCGACACTTTAGTAGAGGACGTGCACACGGCCGTGGCCGATACGCCTGGAGTTACGGACGTGGCTATAGAGATTACATTCGACCCGCCCTGGGACAAGTCCCGGATGAGCGACGAGGCTTTACTTGAATTAGGACTGCTATGACACCGGAACCTCAGCCCGTAAGGGTATATCTCATCCTCGGTAGCAATATGGGGAACAGGCGGCGCAACCTCAGCACCGCCGTATCGCTTTTAGTCACTCAGCTGGCCCCCTGGCTCTTTTCCGATATCCGTGAGTCCGAGGTGCTCGAGACCGAGCCCTGGGGCATGGCGCCGGGTTCCGAGCCGTTTCTCAACCAGGCCATATCCTTCGAGACCACTGTCCCGCCCGAGCCTCTGTTGGAGGTCTGCAAATGGGTGGAGCAGAAGCTGGGCCGTATAGCCCGTGATCCGGAGTATGATGCGGAGGGCCGCCGGATCTATCATTCCAGGACTATCGATATCGACATCGTCCTGTACGGGGACCGTCATATAGATACCCCGACATTAAAAATCCCTCATCCTCAGATCGAGGAGAGGGATTATGCCAAGCGTCTGCTGAGGCAGATTCTATACTGATTCCTTTTTAGAAATTCAGGAACTCCAGGAATTCCTCCTCTGAGCAGCTTCCGACGGGGCCGGAGAGGGTGCTGCCCTCAGCGTCCACCACCGCGTAGAGCGGCTGCGATGCCGAGGCGAACTGCCTCATCTCTAAGTCGCGGTAGCGGCGGCCTAAGGTGCGGAACTCCGCGTCCTCCGTCTTGTCGTCCACGTAGAGGTGGGCGATGACGAAGTCATCCGACAGCCTGTCCATGACGGCAGCCGACGAGAGGACGGTGGCCTCCATCTGCTTGCACACGCTGCACGTGTGGGACTTGAACACCACGAATACCGGCTTGCCGGTGGCCGCGCTCTCCGCCAGGGCCTCGTCCAGGTCGGTGTGGTAACCCAGGGTCGAGTAGCCTGAAGCGGCCGCATTGTCACCGGAGGAAGCCTGCGGGCTGCCCTGCGACAGCGTCAGCGTCGAGCCGTCCATCGGCGGGATGAGGCCGGAGATGCTCTGCAGCGGGGCGCCGAAGAGTCCGGGGATGAGGTAGAAGGCGAAGGTGATGCAGATGATGGCCGCGATGTGCCTGCCCCAGCCGATGCCGTCAGTAGGCGAGTCGTGGCTGGTGCGGAACACCCCGAGGAAGTACAGGCCCAGGAGCAGGGCCAGGACAACCCACGAGGCGATGAAGCCCAGGCGGGTGATGACGCCCCATCCGAAGTACGCGTCGATGTTGTAGAGGAACTTCATCGCGAAGGCCAGCATGATGTATGCGAAGACGACCTTGACCATGTTGAGCCAGCCGCCGGACTTCGGGAGCTTCTTCATAACTCCGGGGAAGAAGGAGAGGACTACGAAGGGCAGTGAGAATCCGAGTCCGAAGACGGCCATGCCGACGATGGGCCTGAGGGCCACCCCGTCGAGGACGGCGGCGGCGAGGATGGAGCCCACGAAGGGACCGGTGCAGGAGAAGGAGACGATGACCATCGCTAAGGCCACGAAGAAGGCGGCCACGTACCCGCCCTTGTCCGCCTCGCGGTCGGCCTTGTTGGCTAAGCCCGAGGGCAGGGTTATCTCGAACGCGCCGAGGAACGACACGGCGAAGACGAGGAAGAGGAGGGCGAAGATGAGGTTGGGTATCCAGTGTGTGCCGATGGCGTCGGTGGCCGCGGTGCTCTGGAAGAGGGCCACGATCAGGCCCAGCAGGGTGTAGATGACCATGATGGAGAGGCCGAAGATGACGCCCTTGAGGACGCCGGCCCTCCTGGTGCTGCCTCCTCCGATGAGGAAGCCCACGGTCATGGGTATCATGGGGAAGACGCAGGGGGTGATGACCCCGGCGAGTCCGGCGAGGAAGGCTATGAGCAGGAAGCTCCAGAAGCCCTGGCCGCCGGCCTTGCTGCCCTTGGCGGAGTCAGCGGAGGGAGCCGCGGAGGGGTCCACCTTTATGGACACCTCGCTCTCGTTGAGGGTGCACTCGGCCCCGTTGCAGGTCTGGTACTCGAGGTATCCGGTCACGGTGAAGGTCTCCTGCGAGGCGGGGACGATGACCTGGCGGAATTGCGCAGTGCCCTCGAAGTACTTGACGTCGATGCCGAAGCCCTCGTCGAATTTGACGTGGGCCTCCTCCACGTCCTGCAGCCCTCCGGAGAGGGTGAAGGCGGAGCTTTCGTCGGCGGTGAATGAGGTGGCCATCGGGCCGCCGCTCACCGGCACGGTGCTGTACATGTACCAGCCCGGCTCGAGGCTGACGGTCAGCAGCAGCTCGACGTTCCCGTCGGGCAGGACGGAGGCTTTCGAGTCTACTGAGATTACTCCCTGAGCGCTGGCGCACAGGGTTATAAGGCCGGCTAAGACGGCCATGACAGTTCTTTTGAGTCTCATATTTGTGTTATTGTAGATTTTCTTCGGGCAAAAGTATGAAATAATTCTTATTTTTGCGTGATTAATTCCAATAAACACATGACACAGGAAGAAGTATTCAAACAACTTACCGCCCATGCCAAGGAGTATGGCTTTGTTTTCCCTTCAAGTGAGATTTACGACGGACTCAGCGCCGTCTATGATTACGGACAGATGGGCGTTGAGCTCAAGAACAATATCAAGAAATACTGGTGGGACGCCATGGTGCGCCTCAACGAGAATATAGTCGGTATCGACTCCGCTATCTTCATGCACCCTAAGATCTGGCAGGCATCGGGCCACGTGGGAGCGTTCAACGACCCTCTCATAGACAATAAGGACTCCAAGAAACGCTACCGTGCGGATGTGCTCATAGAGGACTATCTGGGCAAGCTGGACGAGAAGATAGAAAAGGAGGTGGAGAAGGGCCGCCGCAAATTCGGCGAGAGCTTCGACGAGGCCCAGTTCCGCGCGACCAATCCCAATGTGCTGCGCAACAAGCAGAAAAGGGACGAGGTCCATGCCCGCATGACCGAGGCGCTGAATGCCAACGACCTGCAGGCCCTGCGCGATATCATCATAGACTGCGGGATAGTCTGCCCGATCTCAGGTACCAAGAACTGGACAGAAGTGCGTCAGTTCAACCTGATGTTCTCCACCCAGCTCGGCAACATCTCCGGAGAGGACGGCATTATCTACCTCCGTCCCGAGACAGCCCAGGGCATATTTGTCAACTTCCTGAATGTTCAGAAGACCGGCCGTATGAAGATTCCTTTCGGCATCGCCCAGATAGGCAAGGCCTTCCGCAATGAGATAGTGGCCCGTCAGTTCATCTTCCGCATGAGGGAGTTCGAGCAGATGGAGATGCAGTTCTTCGTGCGTCCCGGCTCGGAGCTCGAGTGGTTCGCCAAATGGAAGGAGGCCCGCCTGCAGTGGCACAAGGCCCTCGGCCTGGGCGATGAGAAGTACCGCTTCCACGACCACGAGAAGCTGGCCCACTACGCCAATGCCGCCACCGATATTGAATTTGAGTTCCCCTTCGGTTTCAAGGAACTCGAAGGCATTCATTCCCGTACTGACTTCGACTTAGGCAACCACCAGAAGTTCTCCGGCCGCAAGATACAGTATTTCGATCCCGAGACCGGAGAGAGCTATACTCCTTACGTAGTGGAGACCTCCATCGGTCTGGACAGAATGTTCTTAGCCGTGCTCTCCGCCGCCTACCGCGAGGAGAAATTAGAGAACGGAGAGGAGAGGGTAGTCCTCCGCATTCCTCCTGTGCTGGCCCCGGTGAAACTTGCAGTACTGCCTTTGGTCAAGAAGGACGGGCTGCCTGAGATTGCCCGCGATATCATCGATGACCTGAAGTTTGACTTCAACTGCCAGTATGACGAGAAGGACAGCATCGGCAAGCGCTACCGCCGTCAGGATGCCATCGGCACACCGTTCTGCATCACCGTGGACCATCAGACAAAGGAGGATAACTGCGTGACCATCCGCGACCGCGATACCATGTCCCAGGAGCGTATACCCGTAGCGGAGGTCGGCAGGATTATCCGCGAGAGGACGGATTTCAGGACAGTCATGAAAAAACTGAATAAAATAGGATAAATAAAAACTACAGCCATGGCAACAACAGACGTGAAGTATCTCGGTCTGGACCTCAAGAGTCCCATAGTGGTCAGCAGCTGCTCGCTGACAGCCGATGTCGACAAAGTTAAGGAAATGGAAAGCTGCGGTGCCGGAGCCGTGGTCATGAAGTCCCTCTTTGAGGAGCAGATCCGCGGCGAGGTGGAGTTCATGGCTTCCGCCGGACACTCATGGCCGGAGATGGATGACTATCTCCATGCGTACATCCGTTCCAACTCCATAGCCCAGTATACAGAGAAAGTCCGTGCCCTCAAGCAGGCCGTATCGATACCGGTCATCGCCAGCATCAACTGCTACAGTGCAGGAGAATGGGTGGAATATGCCAGACAGATAGAGGCTGCCGGAGCCGATGCCCTGGAGATCAACCTCTACGACCTGGCCCTGGATCCCAGGACCTCGCCTGCCTCGATCGAAGACGGATATGTCAACGTGGTCCGTTCGATAGTCTCGGAGCTCCGCATACCGGTAGCAGTGAAGATAGGTCCGCACTATACCAGCATCGTCAATTTCGTGGACCGCATCGCTACTGCTGGAGCCAAGGGAGTGGTGATATTCAACCGTTTCTTCACCCCTGACATCGACCTGGAGAAGTTCTGCCTCGTGCCGGCCGCACCCCTTTCCCACGAGGGCGAATACGCAGAAATCCTGCGCTGGACCGCCATTCTTGCCTCTGCAGTGAAGAATGTAGATATCGCCACCACAACAGGTGTCCATAGTGCAGAGAGCGCCCTAAAGATGATTCTCGCCGGCGCCGATGCCGTTCAGGTATGTTCTGTGATTTACAAGCACGGACCCGCCGTCATAAGGGATTTTAATGGGAAAATAGCCGCTTTCCTCGAGAAGAACAATGTGGAAAGCCTCTCCCAGATCCGCGGCCGCCTGAGCTACTCCACCATCCCTGATCCCGCGATGTACGAGAGGGTTCAGTTCATGAAGACCTTCGGCTCTTTGGCCCTATAGTCGGGGTAAAAGGACTCGAACCTTCGACCCCCTGCTCCCAAAGCAGGTGCGCTAGCCAACTGCGCCACACCCCGATTGATTGTGAGGTGCAAATATAGGCTTATTTTCGGATAATTTCAGTTTCTTTTCAGAATTACTCCATAAATTTGTATCTCAATCTGAAAAGACATATGTATGAAACTGCTTATTGTTGAGGATGACTCCTCGCTCAGGGAGCTGATGCAGAGGGCTCTGACGGAGGAGGGTTATGTGGTCGAGACGGCATCTACCTTCGATGAGGCGGACGCCAAGGTCTCCGGTTACAGTTATGACTGTATCCTGCTGGATATCATGCTTCCGGGCGGCAGCGGCCTTCAGTTGCTGGATCACATCAAACACATGCAGAAACGGGAGAACGTCATCATCATCTCGGCCAAGGACTCCCTGGACGACAAGGTCTACGGCCTGGAGCACGGGGCTGACGACTACCTGCCCAAGCCCTTCCACATGGCCGAACTCAAGGCACGCATCCGCAGCGTGCTCCGCAGGGGACGGACCGGCGGCAATCTCACCATCGAGTACGGCAATGTCACCATCCAGCCCGAGAACGGTTATGTGGAGGTTGCCGGTGCTCAGGTGGAACTACTTAAAAAAGAGTTCGATATACTGCTCTATTTCATGCAGCGGCCCAACCATCTGGTGGATAAGTCAGTCCTTGCCGAGGCCGTGTGGGGCGACCACGCTGACCAGGCTGACGACTACCATTTCGTCTACGCGCAGATGAAGAACCTGCGCCGTAAGCTTCAGGCGGCAGGAGCCGACATCGAAATCAAGGCCGTGTACGGCTTCGGATATAAACTTGTGCCCCGGTCAGGAGCGCAGCAGCAGCACGAGTCATGAAGCTGATGTACCGCATAGCCATGCGCTTAGCGCTGGTGCTCCTCCCTCTGATGGCTGTCTGGGCCGGATTTTTCTATTTCAAAACATTAGACGAGGTTAATGACGAGACCGACGATGCCTTAGACGAGTTCACCGAGAAGGTCATCGCCCGTATGCTCTCCGGCCGTGAACTTCCCTCCAACGAGGGGGCAAATATCCTATACGACATCATTCCTATCGGAGCGCAGTTCGCCCATGACCACCCCTCCATCCGCTATTATTTCAACGATGAGTATTTTCCCTCAATCGGTCACGAACCGGCCAGAGTCCTTACCACGGTATTCCAGACCGATGACGACCAATATTTTCTGCTGAAAGCCTACACTCCCACCATCGATAAGGAAGAGCTGATGCACGGCACCCTTGTCTGGGTGATAATCCTGTACTTCACCCTCCTGCTGACGGTCATGACAGTGACTATCCTGGTATTTTACCGCAACATGCGTCCGCTCTACCGCCTGCTGGACTGGATGGACCGCCTGAAGGTCGGCGGCAAGAATCCTCCGTTAGACAACCCGACCGGCATTACTGAGTTCAAGAGGCTCAACGTGGCCGCGGAGAAGGCCCTCAACCGCTATGAGGAGGCCTTCGAGGCGCAGAAGGAGTTCATCGGCAACGCCTCGCACGAGCTCCAGACTCCTTTAGCGGTCATGGGTAACCGCATCGAGTGGCTGCTGGACAACACGGAGCTGGACGAGAGACAGATAGGCGAGCTGCTGGGTATCCAGCGTACTCTGAGCGGGGTGGTTCGTCTCAACAAGACCCTCCTCCTGCTGACTAAGATAGACAACGGCCAGTTCCCCGAAAGCACGGATGTCTTCATCCCTGCCCTCGTGCAGGAGAGCGTGGAGGTTTTCTCAGAAATCTACGAGGACAAGGAGATAGAGGTCGACTTCCCCCGTCCCGACAGCCTGATGGTGAGGATGAATGAATCCCTGGCCCGGACCCTGACCGGCAATCTGCTCAAGAACGCCTTTATATATACTCCCGCACACGGGAGGATCTGCATCAGTATTAAAGGCAGGACTCTGGAGATAGCCAATACCGGAGAAACACCGCTCGACGCGGACCACATCTTCGACCGGTTCTACAAGAGCGGAGGCCGTGAGGGCTCCCTCGGCTTAGGTCTGGCTATAGTCGGAGCCGTGCAGAGGTACTATGATCTGGAGGTGAAATACAGATTTGAGGAAAAAATGCACATTTTTTCTGTAAAATGGAGATAATTTTAAATTCATTTCAGAATCTGGGGTAATCTTTGCACCGTAAAACAAAAGAAGCAGTATTAATTTTAAAAAAAGTAAAGAATATGAAAAAGATTATGATCCTTGCAGCCGCCATGCTGCTCCTCTCCGTGACCTCAGCCCGTGCCGACCACGACCGCCCGATTCAGTTCAACCAGCTTCCCGTTGCAGCTCAGGAGTTTGTAAACACCTATTTCTCAGACCAGAAAGTATCCTTTGCCAAGGAGGAGCGCGACTTCATGGAAGTGCGTTACGAGGTGATGTTCACCAATTCCATCAAGATCGAGTTCTACAAGGACGGCCAGTGGAAGGAGGTAAACTGCAAGTATTCAGTGATTCCCGCAGGTATAGTGCCCGAGCAGATCATGACGTATGTCAACAGCAATTTCCCAGGAGTGCAGGTACATTCCATCGACCGTGACCGCCGGGACATCGAGGTAGAGCTCACAAACGGTCTGGAGCTGACCTTCGACCTCTACTACAACCTCATCGACATGGATGACTAACCGCATGTGACAGACCATATAGAATAACTCGAGGACGGGCCCTGGCGCGGATGCACACAGGGCCCGTTTTCCTAAAAACTGTCACAAAGTCCCCGTCATGTCATTAAATCCAGAATTTTTCAATTTTTAAACAGTCACTTTTATGAAGACGAATTTGAAACTTATTGTATCAGGGTGCATTTTGTCCCTTATGCTTCTGGCAGCCTCCTGCAATAAGCAGAGGCCGGAGAACCTCCAGAACATTGAAGCCACACCGGAGCTTCAGGCTGCGCTGTTCGACCTTTATCCCGAGGCGCAGGATGTAAAGTGGTCGATGAAAAACGGTTACTATGTAGCAGACTTCAAGGCTCCCGCCGGCGAGACTCCGGCAGTCCGCTCAGATAACGGCCAGATAGTCAATTATTCCGCATGGTTCGACTCTCACTATCAGTGGCAGATGACGGAGACCGACCTGCCTCAGGGCATGGTGCCCGATGCAGTCTGGGCCGCCTTTGACGCCACAGAGTACGCTGACTGGCGGATTGACGACATCGATATGCTGCGCAGGGACGGGGTCGAGACCATCTACATCATCGAAGTTGAGGGTACCAAAGAAGGAGTATATCAGGAAGTCGACCTCTACTTCTCCGAGGACGGAGTGCTGGTCAAGACCGTCATCGACGCCGAGGAGGACTACGACTACAACGATTTTATTCCTGACACCCCTTCAGGCAGCATTCAGGAGTACATTGCAACCCATTATCCCGATGCCAGGATAGTCGAGATAGACATAGAGCACGGCATGACAGAGGTGGAGATCATAGACGGCCGCGTGTGCCGCGAGCTCTTCTTCGACTCCTCCCAGAACTGGATGCTGACCCGCACCGAGCTTCGCCACAGTCAGGTGCCCGAGGATATTCTGGGCTACCTCAGAAGCTCCGAGTACGGCAGCTACCGTATGGACGACGTGGACTTCTACCAGACACCCGAAGGCGAGTTCTACCGCTTCGAACTGGAATACAGGGATGACGACATCGAGGTAGATGTCTACGCAGACGGCACCGTCACCCTTGTCACCGGTAACGGAGACAATCCCGGAGGCGGGGACAACAGCGGCGGCATGGTAGGCGGCAGCATCGAGGAGTTCATCGCAGACAGATACCCCGGGGCCCGTATCCTCGAGCAGGACTGGGACGACGGCTATTTACAAGTGGAGATCTGGCACGACAACAAGGAAAAAGACATCTACTTTAACGGAGCCGGAGAATGGGTCCGCTCACAGTGGGATGTCCGCATCAGCGAACTGCCCGAGGCAGTGACCGACACCTTGTCAAAGGAGTATCCGGATTACCGTATAGATGACGCCGAGTACATCCAGACCCCCGAAAGCGAGTACTACCTCATCGAACTGGAAGGCCGCGGCGACCGCGAGATGAACGTACGCATCACCTCCGACGGAACGATTCTCTAATCAAACCTCTCATAGAATAACAGAAATTCCCGGACAAGCTCCTAAGGCTGTCCGGGAATTTTATTTTGCGTGGTATCTCCTGCGTACGTAATTTATACGCTTTCCTTGGCGATATTCTCGCGCATGTCAGTGTCGGCCTGGATATTCTTTATCCGGTAGTAATCCATGATGCCGAGGTTGCCGGAGCGGAAGGCATCCGCCATAGCCAGAGGAATCTCTCTCTCGGCCTCGATGACCTGAGCCCTGGCCTCCTGTGCCTTGGCCTTCATCTCCTGCTCGAGAGCTACGGCCATCGCACGGCGCTCCTCGGCGCGGGCCTGGGCGATATTCTTGTCGGCATTGGCCTGATCGATCTGCAGTACCGCGCCGATATTCTTGCCTATGTCGATATCAGCGATATCAATCGAAAGAATCTCGAAAGCCGTACCCGCATCGAGGCCTTTGGCCAGCACCACCTTGGAAATCGAATCAGGGTGCTCCAGCACATCCTTGTGCGACTCCGACGCACCGATGCTGGACACGATACCCTCACCTACGCGGGCGAGAACGGTCTCCTCACCGGCACCGCCGACGAGCTGCTTGATATTGGCCCGGACAGTAACCCTTGCCTTGGCTATCATCTGGATACCGTCCTTGGCGACAGCCGTCACGGGCGGAGTGTTGATTACCTTGGGATTTACAGACATCTGAACGGCCTCAAACACGTCGCGGCCGGCGAGGTCGATGGCTGCGGCCATCTTGAAGTCGAGGTTGATATTGGCTTTGTCTGCGGAAATCAGGGCATTGACCACATTGGGAACATTGCCTTTCGCCAGATAGTGCGCCTCAAGCGCGTTGGCATCCAGCTTCAGGCCTGCCTTGGTGCCTGTGACCATAGCCATGACGATGGTGCTCGGCGGAACTTTTCTCCACCTCATGAGCACTAACTGGATGAGCGATATGCGCACTCCTGAGATCAGAGCCTGGAACCACAGGGTCACGGGGAAGAACCAGAGCAGGATGATAAGGGCTACTATGGCTACAGCAGCCCAGATAATTGCTATTCCTACGGAAGAAATCATAAAATGAACAGTTATTTGAGTTTTACAAAGATTTTATTGTCTTCGATGAGGATGACCTCTACATTCTTACCGGAGTCGATGATGCCGTTGCGTACAGAACATTCGACAGTGGTATCTCCGAAAAGAACTTTACCCATAGGGGCAAGGCGGGTGACTGTAACACCCTCGCGGCCTACTTCGATGCCCTTGGATTCTGGGCTGGTGTCTGCCCGGCTGTCTATCTCGGTGTGGAGAGAGAGCTTTTTCCAAGTCCGTGAGCGGAGTGAGAGTACGGTACATGCCACGGCAAGCAGTGCATTGGCTGCGATGGTTATATAGCCGGCGTCCGGACCGAAGTTTTCGAATGCGAGCCAGCAGGCTCCGGCCATTGAGACTAAACCGAGAGTGCCTGCGACGAAAATACCTGGAATGAGAACTATCTCTGCTATAATTAGCAGAATACCTAAGATAGACAAGGAAATAATGAGAGCCATCCTATATTAGAGTTTAATACTTTCGAGTGAAACATTGCTTATGTCTAAGTCCTGAAGGATTCTCAACAGGAACTCGGCGTCATCCCGGTCAGAGAACGGGCCTACTGCGAAGACTGTCTCTCCGTCGGATACTGACTTGGTTATGTCTTTGGTGCAACTCTGTCTGATAGTGGTAATCACCGATGAGGGAAGAGATGTTCCGTAGCCCTTGAGGACTACCTGATATGACATGTCTCCCGAGGAGCCGGAGGCAGTCTGCCTGCGGCCTTCCATGGCTCTGGCGTTCTTCACCGGGATGCTCTTGCCGTTATCGAATGCGATTATGAAGGCTTCGGAGAATCCGTTCTTGCGTACTTTCCCGAGGTTGGACATGGCTTCCTGATATGTGGTGAACAGTCCTACTGTATGGAGGTACTTCCCTGATTTGAGCTTGGTGACAAAGACCGGGCTCATTCCCCGGATGTCCTTGACATCGGCGTGATTAGACAGCACCATGAACTGAATCTGATAGATGATGCCGTCAGGCAGGGTATTGTCTTCTGCGAACTGTCCTTCGTTGCGCCCGAGTATCTTGAAGCTGTAGTCGAATTTGGGTTCGGGCACTTCTACGACTATATACGGAACCCGCCCCATGGTATGCTTGCTGAAGATGTATTCTTCCGTAGAGTCAACGGTCCGCTCCTGCTCCGTATCCTTACCGCCGGTCTGTTCCGTGTCCTCTTCGACCACCGGTATTATTCCCTTGGCCAGAAACTCTATCTCTATCTGCTGGATATCAGCGGATATACCGTCCATCTGACGTTTTATCTGCATGGCTTCCTGTTCTACGTCCCGGATGATGCCCGCCAAGAATTTTTTGTCCTCAGCTGAGGCGGTCTCGTAGATTCCGCGGCTCTCTTCTATCTTGTCCAATTTTTCCTTATGCTCTGTCTGTAGCCGGCGGAGCCGGTGCATAAGTTTTGAATAATCGGCCATCTCCGGATCAACGGAAGAGTTTTGCGGATCTGACGCGGCTTCTGCGGCTGGCTGAGAGTCAGGTGTGCTGCTGCTGATAAATGAGGCGATTGCAAGAGGTGATTCGTTCTTGCCAATAGGGGTTTTTACTGGAGTTGCAATATAGTCAGTGACATAGATTCTGACTGAATCTCCGGAGGTCTCGCGGTTGGAAACGACTATGGAATAGCGGCCGTCCCTGCTGTCTATGTACAGAATGTCGTCCCCTGTGGAGGAATATGGGAATCCCATGTTTTCGGGAACTCCCCAGTCACCGGCCTCATCATCCCATCTGCTGTAGAACAAGTCATACCCTCCCATGCCCGGAAGTCCGTCCGACGCAAAATAGAGTGTGCGTCCATCACGGCTGAGGATGGGAAATATCTCATTGCGGCCTGAAAGGATGTTTTCGCTGAGGAGGGCGGGAACGGACCATGTGGTGCTGTCAACTTTTGAGGATGTGTACAGATTCCATGCTCCTGTTCCATCCGGCGCAGAATAGATTATACGGTCTTGCCTGTCCGGCATGTACATGGCTGTGTAGAATGGGTTACGCTCTTTGTCTGATGTCTTGATGAACGGGTTGGGAACCGGAATCCAGGAGCGGTCTTCCAAATCTCCGAGATATAGGTAGAAATCATCAGTCCTGAATGTCCCTGTGGTGACCAATGTGGGCCGTACGATGTATTCGAGGAGGCTTTTCCCATTGGCGCACTGCAGCAGCCTGTCTGCGATAGACGGTCTCTGCAGGGAGTCAGTAGTAAGCTCCAGAGCTTTGCGATAGTACTCAGCGGCTTTCTCAAATTCATAGTTGTTGTGGAACACAGCGGCCTTTCTCAGGGCTGCGTCCGCGCTGCTGCCATTCTCCTGTCCCGTGGCGGGAAGGCAGAACAAAAAAATCGCGGCAAGTGTGAGAAAATACTTGTTCAAGGCAGTCATATTCGAATATTATAGTCAACAAAATTACTAAATACTTTACAAATAAGAAAAAAATAGTACTTTTGTACCCTCAATTTTTACGCAAATTTTAAAAAGGAATTTGATATGCAAAGTAAAGGAGCCATTACTTTTTTGGCGGTTTTGATCGCTCTGGCCTGCATTTACCAGCTTTCCTTCACAGGTGTGTCCTCCATCATTAAGAACAAGGCGGACAAGTATGCGGAGGCAGCTGTGGCAGCAGAGCAGCAGAAACCCTCCTTCGCGGAGGTGTCTGATCTGGATAAGGCTTATTATCTGGATTCTATTAGAAAAGAAAGAAACAGGTTCTATCTCGACTCGATGAGTGCGGAGAAGGTCTACCTCGGCTACACTTTCAAGGAAGTGCAGGAGAAGGAGATCAACCTCGGCCTGGACCTCAAGGGCGGTATGAACGTCATGCTGGAGGTACAGCTGAGCGACCTGGTGAGGGCATTGTCCAACTACAATGAGTCTCCTCAGTTCAACCAGGCCCTTGCCCTCGCCAAGGAGAGAGAGACAGCTCTCGGAGGAAGCACTGACTTCATAACCCTCTTCTATGAGGCATGGAATGAGGTGGCTCCCGACCAGAGACTGGCTCAGATATTCGGAACTATCGACCTGAGGGACAGGATCAACGCCCAGAGCACCAACGATGAGGTGATCGCCGTGATCCGCGAGCAGGCCGAGAGTGCCGTGGCCAACTCTTTCAACGTGCTGCGCAACCGTATCGACCGCTTCGGTGTGACTTCTCCCAATATCCAGAGGCTCGGCAACTCCAGCCGTATCCTCGTCGAGCTTCCCGGTGTCAAGGAGCCCGAGCGTGTGCGCAACCTCCTTCAGGGAACCGCTTCCCTCGAGTTCTGGACTACCTACGAGAATCCCGAGGTATTCCGTTATCTCCAGGAGGTCAATACTATCGTAAAGGACTATGTGGCTCAGGAAGAGGGTCTGACAGCAGAGGCACAGCCCGCTGAGACCGAAGCCAAGGCAGCTCCCGCAGCCGCCGGCAGCGCTTCCGACGACCTCGTGGCCGAACTGGCACAGCAGGAGGATTCTCTCTCCGCAGACGAGCTCAACTACGCCAAGAACAATCCTTTCTTCTACGCCCTCAACCCCTCGATGTACAACGGTCAGCTGATGCCCGGTCCCGTAATCGGCGTCGCTCACTACAGGGATACAGCCAAGATCAACTCCTGGCTCCGTCTGCCCCAGGTAAAGGCAGCTCTTCCCGCCGACCTCGTGCCGATGTGGACAGTGAAGGCTTCCTCCCAGTATCCCGGAGGCAACTATTTTGAACTTGTCGCTATCAAAGTCAATACACGTGACGGCAAAGCACCTCTCGACGGAGGTGTGGTATCGGATGCCCGTCTTTCCTATAATAATATGGGCGGACAGCCTCAGGTCGACATGGCCATGAATGCAGAGGGCGCCCAGACATGGGCTCGTCTGACTGCTGATAACATAGGCAAGTGCATCGCCATCGTACTCGACGGCATGGTATATTCCTTCCCCCGCGTGAACGCCGAGATTACCGGTGGCCGCTCGGTCATCGAGGGCAACTTCACCATCGAGGAGGCCACCGACCTTGCCAACGTGCTCAACTCCGGTAAGCTCCCCGCTCCCGCCACCATCGTTCAGGAGCAGGTGGTAGGTCCTTCCCTCGGTAGCGCTTCTATCCAGGCAGGTATGATTTCCTTCGTGATTGCCTTCGTCTTAGTGCTGCTTTACATGCTCTTCTTCTATAAGGGTGCCGGTGTCGCAGCCGATGCCGCCCTGCTCTGCAACGTGCTCTTCCTCTTCGGTGCCCTCGCATCCTTCGGAGCCGTCCTCACCCTCCCCGGTATCGCCGGTCTGGTGCTGACCCTCGGTATGGCCGTGGACGCCAACGTGATCATCTACGAGCGCGTCAAGGAGGAGATCCGCGCAGGCAAGGCCCTCCGTCTGGCTATCTCCGACGGTTACAAGCACGCTTACTCAGCTATTATCGACGGTAACCTCACCACCATCATCACCGGTCTGGTACTCTTCTTCTTCGGTTCCGGTCCTGTACAGGGCTTCGCCACCACACTGGTTATCGGTCTGATTACCTCGATGCTGACCTCGATCTTCATCTCCAGACTGATCTTCGAGGCCCGTCTGGCACGCGGCAAGAACATCTCGTTCTACACCCACTTCACCAAGAACTTCCTGCAGAACACCCATATCGACTTCGTCAGGATACGTAAGTACGCCTACATCTTCTCCACTGTCCTCATGGTAATATGCTTCGCCTCCATCATCTTCAAGGGCTTCTCCTACGGTGTAGACTTCACCGGTGGCCGTACATACGTGGTCCGCTTCGACCAGGATGTGACCGCTGAGGAGATCAGGGAGGCCGTTCTGGATGAGTTTGAGGAAGGTGTCGAGGTAAAGCAGTTCGGAGGTGCCAGCCAGATGAAGATCACCACCACCTACATGATCGAGGACCAGAGCACAGAGACCGACAAGATCGTGGACACCAAGCTGTATGAGGCTCTGAAGGGCTTCTTCGCCAACCCCATCACCTACGATGAGTTCATCTCCACCCTCGAGAATCCTAACGGTATCATCCAGTCCGACAAGGTAGGTCCTACCATCGCAAACGACATGAAGCGCGACTCCCTGATAGCCGTAGCCATCGCCCTGTTCGCGATCTTCGCCTACATCGCCGTCCGCTTCAAGGGCTGGACATGGGGTCTCGGAGGAGTTGTCTCCACCGCCCACGACGCCATCGTGACAGTCGGCTTCTTCTCCCTGTTCTCCGGTATCCTGCCGTTTACCCTGGACGTGGACCAGACCTTCATCGCCGCCGTGCTGACCATCATCGGTTACTCCATCAACGACAGCGTGATCATCTTCGACAGGATCCGCGAGTACCGCCGCCTGTATCCCAAGCGTGAGCTCTACCAGAATATCAACGACGCCATCAACAGCACCTTAGCCCGTACCGTCAACACGTCCGGTACCACCTTCATCGTGATGCTCGCCATCGCTATCTTCGGAGGTGAGGTGATCAGGGGATTTGCAGTGGCTCTGCTCGTAGGTATCTTCGTAGGTACATACTCGTCCGTATTCGTAGGAACACCTATCATGTACGACCTGTACCAGCGCAAGGCCCGCAAGGAAGCCAAGAAGCTGAAAGCTGCCGGCAAATAGCAGCCAAGGCAGGATGACATACAAGCCGGTACGGTCCGCGTGTGACCGCCCCGGCTTTATTTTTTTGCAGAAATTTGAGAGGTTCTATTACAATTATGCTTAAATTTGGGGATAATTTTTAAAATTTGATATCATCATGGAACTTCCTTTTGCAGAATCTTACAGAATCAAGATGGTGGAGACCATCCGTAAAAGTACCCGCGAGGAGCGCGAGAAATGGATTAAAGAGGCAAAGTACAACCTTTTCCTCCTGAAAAGCGACTACGTGTTCATCGACCTGCTGACCGACTCCGGTACCGGAGCCATGAGCGACAAGCAGTGGGCCGCCATCATGGAGGGCGACGAGAGCTACGCCGGAGCCCGCTCGTTCTACAGACTGAAAGACACTATCGAGATGCTGACCGGACTTCCCTACATACTCCCTTCGCATCAGGGCCGTGCAGCTGAGAACGTGCTGTTCTCGAGCATTGTGAAGGAGGGTGACATCCTTCCCGGCAACTCCCATTTCGACACCACCAAGGGCCACATCGAGTACCGCAAGGCCATAGCGTTGGACTGCACCATCAAGGAGGCCTCCAACACTGAGCTGGAGATTCCCTTCAAGGGCAACATGGACTTAGAAAGGCTCGAGGAAGTGCTCAGGACCACTCCCCGTGAGAAGATTCCGTGCGTAGTGCTGACCGTCACCAACAACACCGCCGGCGGACAGCCCGTATCCATGGAGAACATCAAGGGCGTATCCGCGCTGTGTAAGAAATACGGCGTCAAGCTGCTTATGGACTCCGCGCGCTTCGCCGAGAACGCCTACTTCATCAAGACCCGCGAGAAGGGCTATGAGAACAAGTCCATCCGCGAGATCGTGCATGAGATGTACGAGGGCGCAGACTATATGACCATGTCGGCCAAGAAGGACGCCATCGTCAATATCGGAGGTTTCGTGGCATTCCGTGACGAGGCTGATATGCGCAAGGCCCAGATGTTCACCATCATGAACGAGGGCTTCCTGACCTACGGCGGTATGGCCGGCCGCGACATGAACGCACTGGCTCAGGGTCTGCTCGAGGGTACCGAGTTCGAGTACCTGGAGACCCGCATCAACCAGGTGGCCTACCTCGGCAAGAAGCTGGACGAGTACGGAGTGCCTTATCAGAGACCTGCCGGCGGACACGCCATCTTCCTCGATGCCAAGAAGATCCTGACTCACCTTCCCAAGGAGGAGTTCATCGCCCAGACCCTCGGTATCGAGCTTTACCTCGAGGCCGGTATCCGCGGCGTGGAGATCGGCTCGCTGCTCGCTGACCGCGACCCCGTCACCCGCGAGAACCGTTATCCCGCCCTCGAGCTGCTCCGTTTAGCCATCCCCCGCAGGGTGTACACCAACAACCACATGGACTACATCGCAGCCGCCGCCAAGAACGTCTACGACCGCCGCGAGTCCATCACCCGCGGTTATAAGATTGTCAAGGAGCTGCCCATCATGAGGCACTTCACCATTGAGCTCGAAAGGGCCGACAGATAATCCTGAAAAGTGAGAGGAAATGGGAGACACGGAAGAGCGTATTTTCGGGATTGACACACCGGAGGCATTCACTGCCTGCGCACTGGAGACATTCCGCTGTCAGTATGCCCTCTGCCCTCAGTACCGTCAGTATGCTGACCTGCTGGAGGCCGCTCCTGACAGAGTACGGGACATCGCGGATATCCCCTTCCTGCCCATCCGTTTCTTCAAGCAGTACGACATCATATCTTCTGCGGAGCCGCAGCCGGTGGCGCCGCAGAAGATTTTTTTCAGCAGCTCCACCACAGGCCAGAGGCCGTCGCGTCACTGTGTGCTGGACCTGAGCCTTTACGAAAGGAGCTTTTTGGCCGGTTTCCGGCATTTTTACGGTGCTCCGGAGGAGTACGTCATTCTCGCCCTGCTCCCCGCATATTTAGAGCGTGAGGGCTCTTCCCTGGTCTATATGGCGGACCGTCTGATACGGGAGAGCGGCCGCCCGGAGAGCGGTTATTATCTCTACGACCACGACCGCCTCTACAGCACTCTCATGGAGATGCGTGCGAGGGGACAGAAGACCCTGCTGATAGGAGTGGCATTCGCCCTCATAGATTTTACGGAAAAATACATGATGGAAGGTCCTAATGACCCCTGGCTCACCGTCATGGAGACAGGGGGGATGAAGGGGCGCCGCGAGGAGCTCACTCGGGAGGAGCTGCACCGCCGTCTGAGCACAGGTTTCGGCCTTGGGGCCGTTCATTCCGAGTACGGGATGTGTGAGCTGCTCTCCCAGGCCTATTCTTCAGGAAACGGTATCTTCCGCACACCCGCGTGGATGAAGATAGTCATCCGCGATATCAACGACCCTTTCAGGGAATCTGCCCCAGGTCAGAGGGGTATCATCCACATCATTGACCTTGCCAATCTCTATTCCTGCTCTTTCATCGAGACAGAAGATACAGGCCGCGCCTGGCCTGACGGGACCTTCACTGTCGAAGGCCGCCTTCAGGGCTCAGAGCGCCGTGGCTGCAATATGCTGATAGAGTAATCAGAAAGTGGACTTGAGGAAGTCCTGCAGTGTATTGCTGTACTTTTCTGCTTTTTCAGGGTCTCCAGCGTAGAGAGCCTCGATGCCGTAATGGTAGAGCTGGATGTTGCTCTCCAAGTCAATCTGAGAGAGAACCGTCCCCTTATATGGCTGTGCAAAGAGTCTGATAGCCTGCATGGTCTCTTCTAAGAAACGGTCTGCCATGGCTATGCCTTTGTCTTTCTGTCCGCATTTGATGTACAGGTCGATGGCGTGGATTACCATCATCTCGTTGACATACTGTACGGCCGCAGAGCTGTTGTAGGGGAAGTTCCGGTCGGGGAAGGTTTCTTCCATCCGGTCGAGTATCTGTACGGCTTTGTCTTTCTCGCCTTTGTTGAACAGAGCGATGGCTGTCTGTACGAAGACAAAGCGCTGGGAGGCCACGCCGTTGAAGGTTGACAGGTTCTGGTAGTCTACGAAGAAGTCTTTCGAGAAGCTGTCATAGTGGAAGACGTTCATGATGCGGTCGTACATTCTGTCCGTGTCTATCTGGTTGATTTCGGTCAGAGTGGTGCGGCTCTTGATAGGTACGAACTTGTATGCGTATCCGTCGAACTGGAGGTAGTCCCTGATACCTATCTCGAGAGCGCCGCCCTGAGTGAAGAAGTAGATAGGACGGTCCCACTCATAGGTGGAGAGCATATCGAGAATCATAAGCTCTGTCTTCTCGAGGAAATTCTTGCCCTCAGGCAGGTTGAGGTACACCGTGTCGAGCATCTTGTCAGCATCATTGGGGGATACAATACCGTGTTTCAAGGCATTTTCCCTGTTCACAGGTATGGCAAGGCAGCGTGAGGCGAGATAGCTTTCCTGACGTCCGTAGATATTGACTTTTACTCGCGGATCGTTGAAAAGAGCGATTGCGTCACTGAGCAGGATGGGGCGGTTGAAACGGTCGATGATGTGGACGTAGTCGTTGGTGCCGTAGAGGTAGTTGATGCGGGGTGTGGTAAAATGTATAGGCTCAGCATCGTACTGCTTCCACTGCATCTGGTCTATGTACCAGTCGATGCCGAGGAGGGAGGTGTTCATCACCCTTGCGTCTAAGCGTACGCCCTCCACTTCCTGGATGTACCACAGGGGGAAGGTATCGTTGTCTCCGTGAGTGATAAGGATTGCCTGAGGGTCGGTGGACATGAAGTAGTTGTAGGCCATGTCGCGTACTGTGTAGCGGTTGCTGCGGTCATGGTCGTCCCAGTTCTCGAAGGCCATCAGCAAAGGTACTTGGAACAGCAATACAAAAACCACAATCGCCGTAGACTGCTCGGAAATTATTCTGGAAGCCGGCTTGCGCAGCCAGTCGTACACGGCCAGCACGGCCAGTCCTATCCATATCGAGAACATGTAGAACGAGCCGGCATAGGCGTAGTCGCGCTCGCGGACCTGATAAGGAGACTGGTTGAGGTACAGGATGATGGCTATGCCTGTGAGGAAGAACAGCAGGAAGGTGATCCACCAGTTGCGCTTGTCCTTGCCCAGCTGGTACAGAAGGCCGATGATGCCGAGCAGAAGAGGCAGCATATAGTAGTGGTTCTTGCCCTTGTTGTTCACTATGTAGTCCGGTCCCTCGCTCTGGTCTCCGAGCCTGGCGCGGTCGATGAACCCGATACCGCATTCCCAGTTGCCTCTCAGAGGGTCTCCGGGAACCTGACCGTGGATATCATTCTGACGGCCGGCGAAGTTCCACATGAAGTAACGCATGTACATGTAGTTGAACTGATAGTCGAAGAAGAACTTCAGGTTGTCCCCGAAAGTAGGCATCTTCTCGTCAGTGCCGGGGATGGCTTTGCCGCGTCCCTGGGTGTAGCTCTTGTAAAAGCGGATATGCGAGGGGTCCTTGCTGTGCATTCTCGGGAAGAACATCTTGCTCTCAGAGGGGTAGATTACATCTATGGGGCTGGGAGCCTTGATGTAGCGGTCTCCTAATTTAGTATGATATGAGGATTCCTTGTAGTCAGTGTATACGGATGCATAGGTCTGTCCGTAGAGCAGGGGGGCACTGCCGTACTGCTCGCGTCCGAGATATTTGACTAGAGCGAAGGGGTTGTCAGGCTGTCCCTCGTTGGTGGGGGTGTTGTTGGCCGAGCGGATGACTACCATCGCGAAAGCGGAGTATCCGATGACTATCATCGTGAAACTCAGCAATGCTGTGTTCAATATGGGTTTGTCCTTCTTGCGGGTGTAGTACACTGCCCAGAAGCAGAGCGCGAGCAGAACTATTACGAAGAATGCTGCTCCGGTGTTGAAAGGCAGGTGGAATACATTTACGAAAAGCAGGTCGAATACAGCGGCAATCTTTGGCAGGTAGGGGATGATGCCCCAGAGTATCACGGCGAGAATGACTGCCGAGAGGACAAATACTCCGATGCAGCCCCAGGTTGTCACTTTGGAGGCTTTCTTATAGTAGTAGACGAATGCTATAGCGGGGATGACAAGCAGGTTGAGCAGATGTACTCCTATCGAGAGTCCCATCAGGAAGGCGATGGCCACAATCCATCGGTCCGCGTATTCGCTGTCTGCCTGTTCCTCCCATTTCAGAATCATCCAGAACACGGCCGCGGTAAATAGGGAGGACATGGCGTAGACCTCGGCCTCCACGGCGGAGAACCAGAAAGTATCGGACCAGCAGTAGGCGAGGGAACCTACAACACCGGCTCCAATAAGGGAGAGGGCTTCTCCCATGGAGAGGGTACCTGTGCTGCCGTTCTTTTCAATTATGCGGCGTCCTAAATGTACGATGGTCAGATACAGGAAGAAAATAGTGAATGCGGAGCAGAGGGCGCTCATGATATTGACCGCCATAGCCGCATGTTCGGGGGAGGCGAACATGGTGAAGAAGCGGGCAATCATCTGGAACACGGGGTTGCCTGGTGCGTGTCCCACCTCTAATTTATAGGAAGAGGCGATAAACTCACCGCAGTCCCAGAAACTGACTGTGGGTTCTATTGTCAATAAGTATGTGATGGAAGCGGTCAGAAGGACTATGACCGAAAAGATGCGGTTGAAGAAAGTAAACTTTTTCTGCTCCATTTGTTGTCGTTTTCGTATGTATAAGCCGCAAATATACTAAATTTGCACAAAAATTACCTTTATGTCCCTGGTTTACTCTACAAATCCTGAAATACGTATCCCCGCCGAGGAAGAAAAGACTGTGGAGACACTGCCGCCTTCCAAGCAGAAGCTGACGGTATACATAGACAGGCGTAACCGTGGCGGTAAGCAAGTTACAGTAGTCAAAGGCTTCATTGGAAGTGAGGAGGACCTCTCGGAACTCGGACGCAGGCTTAAGAGCCGCTGCGGTACGGGAGGCAGTGTCAAGGACGGGGAAATACTCATACAGGGGGACTGCAGGGACAAGGTGACAACTGTTCTGACATCCTTGGGTTATGTGGCAAAGCGGGGCAATTGAGTCCGTAAGGACAGTGGAAGACTTGTGGCAGGGTTCGGTACTGCAGGAATACGGCGTATATGCCGGATCCGTACCTGTGGTTCAGGGAGCACAGTATTTTGTATGGGCATTTCTCTTTCTTATATTCTTCTGTCTTGTTTTCCGTTCACAGACGGGAGTGCTCTTTTCCTGGGCGGGCGGGTTTCTCCTCTCTCCAGGTAAGCGCACCTATTTCGATACATCCGCTTCTGTACGTTACGGCCTGCCTATGTCCATGCTGATACTTCTGCCGTTGGCGGCTTTCCTTGTCTACGGTACATCGGCAGTTGAGGTACCTTATGTATGGATACTCGGAAGCATTGCCGGATATCTTCTGCTCCGCCTCCTCCTGCTTCAGGGGATTGCCTATGTGTCAGGAAGCACTGAGATAGTGACGGTTCTTCAGCGAATGACATTTATCGTCTTTGCGATAGTTGTGATAGTCTTCTGTGTTATTCTGATGATAGGAATGTTTATCCCCGGCATCTATCCTCTGCTTATGGACAGAGTCGTATGGGTGGTCACATCAGTACTCCTTTTCTTATACTTAGTGGAGCTGTTGAGAATATTTTTTATGTACAGAGAGCCGCTTTTACTTTCTATTTTGTATCTTTGCACGCTTGAATTTTTACCTATAGCGTTGGCTATAGTTACTGTATTAAAGTTTTAATTAGCAGAAAGTGATGAAGATAAGCGATATTTTAGTCTCCCAGCCTGCACCGGGCAATACACTGTCTCCTTTTTCGGAGATTACTTCCAAGTTCGGAGTCCATATCGACTATTTCCCTTTTTTCCATATCGAACCTTTGACAGCCAAGGAGTTCAGGGCTCAGAAAGTGGCTATTCTCGATTATACGGCGATATTTTTTTCCGCAAAGTCCTCTATAGATGCTTTCTTCGCAGTGTGTGAGGCCATGAGGGTGACGGTGCCGGAGACCATGAAATATTTCTGCACAACCGAAGCTATCGCACTCTATCTTCAGAAACACATCGTATACCGCAAGCGCAAGATATTCTTCGGCAAGGGTACGGTGGATTCGGTGATAGACACTATCGGTACAAAACACAAAGGAGAGAACTTCCTGATCGCTTCGACAGACAGCACCAAGCCTGAGGTAATCAAGGCTTTTACCAAGGCCGGGGTCAAGTTCGGCAATGCCGTTTTCAGCAAGACAGTCTACAGTGACTTGAAAGAGATAGACTTAACCAGATACCAGATGGTAGTGTTCTACAGTCCGTCAGATGTCAAGTCACTTGTCAACAGCTATCCTGAGTTCAAGCAGGACGGTCTGCTTTTCGTCACTTACGGTCCGTCGACAGCCAAGGCTCTCAAAGACCACGGGTTTTCTGTAGAAGTAGAGGCTCCCACTCCGGAGGCACCCTCTGTATCCAAAGCTCTTCTGCTGTATCTCGAAAAGATCAAATAGATATGGGCCGTTTCAGGCACATAGCAGTGTTGTCCGTCACGGTGGCATGCGCATTATGGTTACTGCACTCGTGCAATGCCCAGAGCCCGGCGTATAACCGTGAGAATATCAAGGCTACCTGGATAGTGGATACCTACGACGGACAGCCGTTGGATGAGAAAAGCTATACCGTGATGACGTTCTCTTCTTCTTACACGGTTACATGGGCCGGTGTCCTTACTCAGGCAGACGGCAATTTTCAGTGGGGAGAGAACACCCTGATGTATGATGTGTACTGCTGCGATCTGTCCATAGCCGGTACATACTCCGGACTTTTCGGTCATCTCGTTCCGATGGAGACATCTCAGGAGTATAGCTTCGTTGATTCACAGGACTCGCTCATGACCATCGGGGTAGAAAGCTGGATGCTCGGAGGTGCCGGGACTGTTCCTGAATTCTCTCAGATGACTATGCGCAAGCTCCCCTCTACTTATGCCGATGCCGATACGATCTACGGTGTATGGCAGTTCAATAGCCGGAATGGAGAGGATTTCTCGGCCTACCGTCTTCAGTTTCAGCCTGACGGGGTCCTGACAATGTCGCAGCGTACAGGAGAGAATTCGTGGATGCCTATGGGAGAGGGTGAGGATTACTACAGGCTATATGATGATTATCTCACTATGACCCTGTATGACAATCAGGTATTCGGAACACCGTCCAAGTGGGATGTAAAATGCTTCCTTATAGACAGTATCTCCACTGTCTCCAACACTATGTCCATACGCTCCGGCGCCGACAGCTATATCCTCTCATATATATCTTCTAACTGATATGACCCTCGCAGAGACTATACATTCCGAAGGGACCAAGCTGTATTCCTATCCCTACCGCATCTACATTCTTGACTGCAGGGAGGGAGAAGAGGAAAAAATCATCATATCAGTCCCCAAGAAGCTTTTCAAGCGTGCGGTCATACGGAACCTGATAAGGCGTCGTATCCGCGAGGCTTTCCGCCATATCAGGGCTGATTATCCTGCGGTGGCGGGAAAGCATATAATGCTGGTGTATACTGCCAATACAGTTTTGGATTATGGAACGGTCTCGGAAGGACTTGGAACAGCGCTGGGCAAGATTGAGTAAGGGTCTGAGGAAAGTGCTCATTTTCCCTTTCGTCTTTCTTATACGGTTCTATCAGCTGTGCATATCACCGTATAAGCCGGCATCATGCCGTTTTACGCCTACTTGCTCGGCCTATGCCCTCGAGGCTTTCCGCAAGCACGGCCCCGTCAAGGGACTGTATCTCTCAGTACGCCGGATTCTCAGATGCCATCCATGGGGAGGAAGCGGCTACGATCCTGTGCCGTAGAATCTGTCGATAAGCCCCTCCGGATCATCGCTTCCCTTGGTCAGCATTTCTATCTCGCTGCGGGGGACCAATGCCATGTCTAAGAATATCATTCCGTCCACGCAGTAGTTGAATTCACGGTCTACATTGAAGGCCAGAATCTCTGCCTGGAGCTTGACATATTTCTTGATGAGGGTCGGAATACGGTAGCGTCCGTCGCTCAGCCGCTGGATATACTTGTCAAAATAATCTATGCTCTCTAACCTGTTCTCGAGCAGCAGAGCGGGATCGACTCTCAGAAAGTCGTACTTGAAAGGAGTTCTCGGAATGACATAACCTTTGTGGGCCTGAGGAGTGAACTTTGTGAGCCCATATACTATCAGGCTCCTGTAGAATGGAGGAAGCCAGCTTGTTATGCTCGCCGGGCCGAAGAGGTACTTGCAGTCTTTGTATCTAAGTACAGTGTAAAACAGCCCTTTGATAAGCAGCATCAGGGGCAGGGCTTCTTTTTTATACTCGACGGAGAGGAAAGAGCGGCCGAGCTCGATGCATTCAGGGAGTATGGAGCAGAAGTCATCAGAGTATCTGAACAGAGTGTGCGTGTAGAATCCTTTCACTCCGTATTTCTCATAGATCTCCCTGCCTATACCGAGACGGTATGCCCCGGCAAGCTGACAGGCATCCTTGTCCCAAAGAATGAGGTGCTTGTAGTATAGGTCGAATGAGTCGGTGTCGATACTTGCACCGGTGCCTTCTCCTACCTGTCTGAAAGACTCTTCCCTGCGGCGGCCGATTTCCTGCATCATGTAGGGTATCTGATCTGTGCCGGCTAAAAAGCACTGGTACTTGTGCGCTTCAAAAAGGGGAGTGAGTGCCTCCATCTCTTTCTGCAGCGCAGACGTGGGGACAGGCGGCAGAAGCGGTTCCTGTGCTCCGGAGGCCTGTTGGCGGGGCTCGTTGCGGGGTACATTGGCCTCCATGGCGTATACCCTGTTTCTAAGCATTTTCCCGAGTTCGTTAGGATTGCTGAACTTTGCGGCCTCCTGAGCAGGTATGGGCTTGCCGATGCGCATGGTGACTGTCTTGCCGCTGCGGCGGATAAGCTCATTGGGCAGATTGAGCGTCCTTAGCACAGGGTGTATCCTTCCCACTAAATGGAACCAAGTGGAGTTAGTTCCGTCGAAATATACGGGCACCACCGGGACCTTGCTCGTGCTTACGAGTTTCATGACCGTGTGTGTCCATTCTTTATCGGTAGTGTATCTGCTTCCTTTGTATTTGGTGGATACCTCTCCGGCAGGGAATATTCCCACGCAACCTCCGTTTTCGAGGGCTTCTTTGGCGGCTTTCAGTCCAGGGTAGCTGCTGCGCAGCTTCTTGTTGTCAGAAAACGGGTTGACGGCCAGAAAGCTGTCCCGGAGATTGGGTATGAAGGAGAGAATGAAATTGGTCAGAATCTTGAACTCCGGTCTCACGGCGGCAACAGTGTTGTAGAGCACGATGCCGTCCCATCCCCCGAAAGGGTGGTTGGACACAATGATAAAGGGGCCCTCCTTGGGGATATACTCCACTTCCTCCGGCAGGATGTCGGTGGAGATGCGGAAAGTCTTCATCGCCTCTTTTGTGAATTCCCTGCCGTGAAATGCTCCGAACTGAGAGTAGAGCCGGTTGATGCGGTTCAGTCCCATCAGTGACATGGCGCACGATGCAATCAGGGAACCGAACGGCCCTTTGAGGCCGGCCGCCTTACGGATATCCGATTTATTAATTAACTTTGTGCCTGAGTTGTTAGTGTTCATATATGACGAAACATCCTGCAAATATAAATATTATTTTGAAAATGCTTCCCCACAGTCCAGGCGTATACCGCTTCTTAGACTCATCGGGAACCGTCATATACGTAGGAAAGGCAAAGGATCTTAAGAACCGGGTGTCACAGTATTTCCGATCCGGCGGTCTGAACCGCAAGACTCAGGTCATGGTTTCCAAGATATCTGACATACAGCATACTGTGGTTGGCTCGGAGTCAGATGCCTTCCTTCTTGAGAACAACCTTATCAAGCAGTTCCAGCCTCGGTACAATATCCTTCTCAAGGACGGCAAGACCTATCCCTGGATTTGTCTTAAGAATGAGAAGTTTCCCCGGGTAGTCGTCACCCGCCGTTTTGTGCGTGACGGCTCAAAATATTTCGGGCCTTACAGCTCGGCCATGCACGCCCATAATCTGCAGGCTCTGATAAGCTCTCTTTACAAGCTGAGAACGTGTAATCTGTCAATAACGGACGATGGTATTGCTAAAGGTAAATACAAGGTATGCCTTAATTATCATCTCGGTAAATGTGCGGGGCCTTGTGCCGGAAAGATGAGTGAACAGGAGTACAATGCGCAGGTGGAGGCAATCGTTCAGATACTAAAGGGCAATTCGTGGTCCCTGATTAAGGATTTTGAGCGGAGGATGAAAGAAAGTGCGGCAGCCCTGCAGTTTGAGGACGCCGAGGTGTGGAAAGAGAAGATGGAACTCCTTGAGAAGCATTATGCCCGCTCACTTATTGTCAATGCAAGGGGTATCAATGTCGATGTCTTCTACATCATATTTGAGGGACAGGATGCTTTCGGCAGTTTCCTGAGAGTCCACGACGGAGGTATCATACAATCCATGAATATGGAAATCAAGATGAGGATAGAGGAAAGGGAGACGGAGGTGCTCGGCTCGTTCATATCCGGAATTTACGGGAAGCTGCAGGATTTTGAGGGTGCGGGGGAGAGACCTTCGGAGATAGTGGTTCCTTTTATGCCCGATATGCCAGAAGCCCTGCCTGGAGTAATATTTACTGTTCCGGAAAAGGGAGACCGTCTTGCTCTTTTGGAGCTTGGCCGCAAAAATGCCGCAGCCATCAAGTTTGAACGTCTCCGTCAGGAGGAGTTTGTCAATCCAGAAGAACATTCCCAGCGTGTCGTTGAGAACCTCCGCAGAGACCTCGGAATGGATATGCCCCCGACTCACATCGAGTGTTTTGACAACTCCAATATCCAGGGCACCAATCCGGTGGCCTCATGTGTAGTGTTCCGGAACGGAGCTCCGTCAAAAAAGGATTACCGGCATTTTAACATCAAGACTGTGGTGGGTGCAAATGACTTCGCGTCGATGAAGGAGGTTGTCAACCGCCGTTATACCCGAATGATGGCAGAAGGAGAGGAGCTGCCTCAACTGATAGTTATAGACGGCGGCCGCGGTCAGGTCAATGCCGCGTACGAGGCGCTGGATGAGATAGGCCTTATCGGCAAAGTGAAGCTTATAGGACTTGCCAAGCGTATGGAGGAAATCATAGTCCCGGGAGATCCTTATCCGCACTTTATCGACCGGAACTCCACATCCCTGAAAGTGCTGATGCACATACGTGATGAGGCTCACCGCTTCGGCATCACCCATCACCGCAACCGGCGCAGCGCGTCCTCCTTGGTTTCCGAGCTGGACAATATCCCAGGTGTAGGTGCAGTGAGCCGTGAGAAACTCGTGGCAAAATACAAGACAGTGTCCAAAATCAAAAAGGCACCTTACCGGGAGGTTGTCAATGTTATCGGCAAGCGTGCAGCCGATGCTCTTTTCGGGTGGTTTGCGTTAGATAAGTCTTAGTTGAAAGATACGTCAAACAGAAGTCCGAAATAGTTCTGAGAGCCTGTCTGCGGGCCAGTGCGGGCATACCGAATACCCACACTGAGAGGAAAGTTGAGCCGTAATGCGATGAAGTCCACTTTCAGATCAGCTCCATACGAGTAGTACTGCCGCATGGCTCCGCTGCCGTATTCCGTCCCCATGGCATAGTCTCCGAATGGAATAAGCTGCAGGCGCTTGAGATAGAGCAGGGGGCCGATGCTTACGTCCCCTAAGTAGACAGGAACCGCATAGTCGAGAGAGACGCTTCCGAAACACTCGTCAAAGCTGTATCCGGAATATCCTCTCGGAAGTATTGTGAATGAGCTCATGTACAGCTTACCGTCTACGAACTGTTTTTGGGCGGCAAAGCCGATTCTTATACCCTGCTGGTGCGTGATGCCGGGCAGATAGGCGTATCCGGAAGCATAGGCCACGTGTCCGAAATAATCACGGGAGTTGACGGTAGAACTTCCCTGCAGGGAGATTCCGAATCCCCAGCGCGGGTAAATCTGGGATGTGGCTATGGACAGATTCTGTGAATAGGAGATGCCGTACACCAGCTGATGTCTCATGATAGGAGTTCCGGTGGTTTGCTGGATGCTTCCATCGCTGAAATTGTAGGAGAATGCGTAATACCGGTCATTGTTGAAGGTCCATGAGATATATGGGGTCAGTCCGCGATACCACCCGCGGCTTGTGAAATTCATAGGATAGTAAACAGTTGCATTGGCCGCTACATAGGGAGTTCCGAGGTTCTCCTTAGAGAACTGGTGGCCGAGTACGGCGTCATAGGAGTTGTCGCGGGAGTTACGTTCATTGATGTCTATCCCAAGTTCTATACTTAAATTGCCGAATATATCTGCAACCATCGTAAAATGACCGGAATGGAAGTATTTCCAGGTATAGAAATCCCGCACATATCCATAGCTGAGGCTTGAAGTGATGTTGCCTAAGCTGTTTTGCGACAGTAGTGTGGCTCCGAGTGAGGCGGTCTGCGTGAAATTCTGGAATGTGAATGACATCAGCCGGTCCATGTTGACGTAGACGGGGAACCAGGAATGTATCCGGAATGCATGCAGGAACTTGGAGTATCGTTTTGAAGGGTATTTCTCCGGATCAAGAATATCCGGATCCGCGCAGTCAGTGCTGTCGCCGGTGTCCTGAAGTTTTTTAAAATGTCCTTCGCTCTGGCGTGACAGCATCTCTGCGACGGGATGCCGGTACGGATTAGAAAAATCGGCCGGAATCTGCAGCAGCCTCTCTGGCGTGGAACTTACAGGGCGGTATCCTTTCAGTCCGTATTCGCAGTAATATACTCTGCGGCCTGTAGGGTCGTAGTACGGATAGTCGGCACCGTATTCTGAGTTGGTCATGCGCAGCAGGGTGCCGCTGTCTATGTCATACCGATAGATGTTGAGTACGCCGTTGAGGTCGCTGGAGAAGTAAAGGCTGCGGCTGAATATTTTCAGACCGGATATGCTCTGTCCCTGCGGGGAGATTATCTCCGACCATTTTCCTTCTCGGTAAAGGAAGATTCCGATACCGCCGTCCTGTATGACAGAACAGTAGATATCCTTTCCGTCGAATACTGTCTCACGTACCTGTCCGTTGCCGGGTGCCTTTATGCGTTCTATGACTTCTCCGTCTCCGGCATGAACTAACGTCAGCCATGTGCCGCCCTCTACCGGATATTCAGCTACGGCGACTGTATCTCCGGTAGGAGAAGGCGCCGGGTTGAAGTACTTGGTCCTGTGTTTTTGAGAAGTGACCCTGCCGGTAACTACATCAAATCTCATGATGACAGAGAAATCCTCTAAGTCCGCCGCCTCATTCGACACCGGTTCGGTCCAGTATATGAACCGTTTTCCATCGTATGTCAGGCGGGATGACGTATAGCTGAAGAACCTTATGAAGCGCTCGCGTCCGGAACTGTCGATGCTGACCATCTTGCGGGCAGTTTCCATGCCGCTTTTCAGCATGATGACAGAGCCGTTCCAGGGTGAGTCTCCGTTGTGAATGTAAATGGGGTCGGTAAATTCGGTATACAGCCTGTCCGGCCTGTTCTTCAGATTGTCAGATTCGGTAAACTTTCCTCTTGAGAGATAGTCGTAGCGCCACATCTCGCTGAGCAGGCCCTGTGACCGTTCCAAAATACTGAATCTGGATTCTCCGATAAGTTTCTTCCCGGGGTCAAGAAGAAGCGGCAGGCTGTACCAGTGCTTTACAGGAGTTCTGAAATACTTGCCGCAATAATCTGCCAGTCCTGTCTGGTATCTTACATAGCTTCCGAGTGCGTAGCCGAACACATAGGCGTTCGGGGTGTAGTGTCTGAAAGAACCGAACTGCAGCTTGTCCCAATTCCTGAAATCCCCGTTGATATACATGGCTCTCAGGTATTTGGTAAAGTCGGCATTGCGCCCACGTCCACCGTTGGTGAGCTCTGTCTCGGCTATGACGGCGTCTCCTTCCATGGCGTATCTGTTGGCAAAGAGGCCGACGCCTATGCCTGTGACCTGCTCTCCGAGAAGATAGTAGAATACATTGTAGATACCTCTGGTAAAATGTTCCACCTGACCCACATGTCTCGACTCATGTATGCTCAGGTGCTGAATCCACGGGTCCGGGTTGCTGCCGTACGGGTCGGGGGAGGTGAAAAGCTCCATTCTCTTCGGGGCCCATGTTACGACTCCGTTGCTTTGAGTGATATACGGGTGCAGTACCACCGGTATGGGTCTTGGGTCAATATTGAGTTCTGCCATGACTCTTGGCCTTACTTTCTCGAGGGTGTACAGGTAAAGGCGTGCGATGGAGTCTGTCTCTTCAGGATATATCAGCCGGTAGTGTTCGGATGTGATGGTGCGCCAACGGGCCCTTCCGGGGTCATTGCCCAATGTATAGTACTGGCCGTAGACTGCAGTCCAGGACAGGGTAAGCAGCAGGATGGCTATTAAAAAAGGTTTAGTCAAGTGCAACATGGCACAAAGATAGTTATATTTGCATAATTTTGATGAAATATACAGATATATGAGCACCGTATTCCAGATACTGTCCCTTCTCGGCGCTTTGGGTATGTTCCTGTACGGAATGACCCTTATGAGTGAAGGCCTTCAAAAGGTGGCCGGAAGCAGACTCCGTTCGATACTGTCGGCCATGACGGCCAATTCATTCACCAGAGTCCTTACCGGAACTCTTATCACTGCGGTCATACAGTCATCGAGTGCGACTACAGTCATGATAGTCAGCTTTGTCAATGCAGGACTGCTGAGCCTTACCCAGGCCGTCGGAGTGATTATGGGTGCCAATATCGGTACGACCGTGACATCCTGGCTGATTTCTCTTTTAGGATTTACAGCGGACATATCGGTGCTGTCCATCCCGTTAGTGGGTGTAGGCTTTGTGTTTATGATGTTCAAGTCGCAGAAACGCAAGAGTATCGGCGAGATGATCATAGGTTTCGCACTGCTTTTCTTAGGACTTACTTTCCTCAAGGATTCCGTTCCGGACCTGAGCGCAAATCCCGAAGCCATAGCATTCATTCAGAAATGGACCGGATGGGGCTTCCCCTCAGTCCTGGTATTTGTCCTTGTAGGAACAGTTCTGACCATCATCCTTCAGTCCTCGAGCGCCACTGTTGCCCTCACTCTCGTTATGGCCAGCCAGGGATGGATTCCATTTGAGATTGCTGCGGCAATGGTTCTCGGAGAGAACATAGGAACAACCATCACTGCCAATATCGCTGCGTCCGTAGGCAATATCTCAGCTAAGCGTGCCGCCCTCGCGCACACAGTCTTCAATGTCTTCGGAGTAATCTGGGTGCTTGCTGTTTACAAACCGTTCTTGTGGTTGGTTTCCAAGATTGTAATAGGACTTGGCGGATCCGATCCATTTACATCACCGGACTCGCTGCTTTATGCCATCTCGACAGTCCATACCCTTTTCAATATCACCAACACATGTATCCTTATATGGTTTACGCCTCAGATAGTAAAGTTCGTAACATGGATTATCAAAGGACATAAGGACGAGGAGGAAGTATTCCGTCTCAGATATATTCAGGGCGGTATGATGAGCACCGCTGAGCTGTCTTTGGAACAGGCCGAGCAGGAAGTAGTACATTTCTCCGAGATAGTCAAGAGGCAGTATGCATACGCCCGTCAGGCTGTCAATGAGGCGGACAATGAAAACCGTTTCGACGAGCTGTTCAAGAAACTCGAGCACTATGAGCAGATAACAGACAGAATAGAGTTCGAGATAGCCAAATATCTGAGCAATATCGGTGAAGGTGAGCTCAGTCAGGAAGGAACCAACAGGATGCATGCCCTGTACAAGATTATCAGTGAGCTCGAGAGCATGGGTGACTCCGGTTTCAATATCGGCCGTATACTACAGCGCAAGAACCTTCACGGTCAGAAGTTCGATGAGAGTACTGTCAAGAAACTCAACCACATGCTTGACTTGGTAGATACAGCCATCGACAGTATGATTGTGAATCTCCGTCAGGGCTTCCATCATATCATCAACATATCCAATGCACAGGATGCCGAGCATGATATCAACGAGTACCGGGACAATCTGAAAGAAGAGCATCTCCGCCACATCGAAGCAGAGGAAAGCGAGTATCTGCGCGGTGTCTACTATATGGACCTTGTTTCCGAGTGCGAGCGTGTAGGAGACTTTGCCATCAATATCTCGGAAGCATTGGTAGAAGTGAACTGAACAAACCCTATAACCTGTTTATATGTCTGAGAACAAATCTGTCAAAACACCGTGGTATCCCTTCACAGAGGGAGTTCCGGTGCATTTGAATTATTTTAAGGGCTCGATGTTCGACATGGTCGCCTCCGTCGCAGCCCGCTACCCTAAGAACGTGGCCTTTGACTTCATGGGCAAGTCGACCACCTACGCTAAGATGATCAAGAAGATAGAGCAGTGCGCCCGCGCCCTGAAGACCATCGGCATCCGCAAGGGCGACTGCGTGACCATCGCCATGCCCAACTGCCCCCAGGCCATCTACATGTTCTATGCCATCAACCTCATAGGAGGTATAGCCAGCATGGTGCATCCGCTCTCGAGCGAGAAGGAGATTGAGTTCTACCTCAACGAGTCGAACAGCATCACCGTCATAACCCTCGACCAGTTCTACGGCAAGATCGAGGCCATCCGTAAGAACACCGGCATCGTCAATGTCATCCTCGCCCGCATCAAGGACGAGCTGACTCAGCCCCTGAAGACCGGTTACATGATCACCGAGGGCTATAAGATCGCCAAGATTCCCGAGGACGCTCCGGTCATCCGCTGGAAAGAGTTCAT
Source organism: uncultured Bacteroidales bacterium (assembly GCA_944322575.1). Classification (GTDB taxonomy): domain Bacteria; phylum Bacteroidota; class Bacteroidia; order Bacteroidales; family UBA932; genus Coprenecus. Next base: position 100,648 of record CALUPK010000005.1, read on the forward strand.
GAAGCTGGCCAAGTGCTGCTTCTACAACTACAAGGTGGAGCGCAGTGACGATGACCCCGCCGTCATCCTCTACTCCGGCGGCACTACCGGCACCACCAAGGGCATCATGCTCACCAACCGCAACTTCAACGCCCTCGCCGAGCAGGTCATCGCCACCAACCCGATGTTCGGTCCCGGGGACAAGATGCTGGCCGCCATGCCCGTCTTCCACGGCTTCGGCCTCGGTGTCTGCATCCACACGATGCTGGCCAAGGGCGGAAGGTGCGTCCTCGTGCCCCGCTTCACCCCCAAGAGCTACTCCAAGCTCATAACCAAGAACAAATGCAACTTCATCGCCGGCGTACCCACCCTCTACGAGGCCATGCTGCGCCTGCCCAATATGGAGAAGGCCGATTTCTCCCACCTCAAGGGCGTGTTCTCCGGCGGAGACTCCCTGTCCATCGAGCTCAAGAAGAAGATGGACAAGTTCCTCGCCGACCACAAGGCCACCATCAAGGTGCGCGAGGGCTACGGTACCACCGAGTGCGTCACCGCCTGCTGCCTGACTCCGGTCAAGCTCCAGAAAGAGGGCAGTATCGGCATACCCTTCCCCGACACCTATTTCAAGATAGTCAAGCCAGACACCGAGGAAGAGGTGCCCTACGGCGAGGAGGGCGAGATCGTGCTCTCCGGTCCCACCGTCATGCTCGGCTACTACGGCAAGCCCGAGGAGACGGCCAAGACCCTGCGCAAGCACTCCGACGGCCTGACCTGGCTCTACACCGGTGACCTCGGCAGCATGGACGACCAGGGCTTCGTCTACTTCCGCGGCCGTATCAAGAGGATGATCGTCACCTCCGGCTACAACGTCTATCCCGCTCAGCTCGAGAACATCCTCGACGCCCACGAGAAGGTGCAGATGAGCTGTATCATCGGCGTGCCCGACCCCTACAAGATGCAGAAGGTAAAGGCCTTCGTCATGCTCCGTCCCGGCAACGAGCCCACTCAGGAGACCAAGGACGAGCTTCTGGCCTACTGCCGCAAGTACATCGCCAAGTACGCCATGCCCTACGACATCGAGTTCCGCAGCGAGCTGCCCAAGACCCTTGTAGGCAAGGTGGCATACCGCGTGCTCGAAGAGGAAGAGGCTAAGAAGAACCAGACTGCTGACCAAAAGTAAGCTGCATGAAGTCAGACAGTTCAAAGATTACCAAAGGCGTAGGCTTCCAGCGCGGGGTCTACGCCTTTTGCCGTACATTCGTAGGCCCTTTCGTCAACATTATCCTGCATATCACTTATAAACCCTGCAAGGTGAAGAGCCGCACTTTCCTGTGCCTGGGCAACCACACCCAGAACCTCGACCCCGCCCTGATGGTCATCGGCACCCGGAGGCACATGCGCTTCGTGGCCAATGCCTCCCTGACCCGGGGCATTGCAGGATTCTTCCTCAACCCCCTCTTCGGCATTATCCCCCGGGAGAAGGGTGCCAAGGGAGATGCTGCCATTGCCCTGATAGAGGACAATCTGAGGGCAGGCGTCTCCGTGGGAATGTTCCCCGAGGGCAACCGCAGCTGGGACGGGGAGACTGAGTACATCTCACCCCGCACCGCCGCCTTAGTTAAGGATACGGGCGTGGCCCTGCTGACCTACCGCCTCACAGGCGGGTATCTGCTTAAGCCGCGATGGGCCGATCACAAGCGGAGGGGGCCGATGCGGGGGGAATTGGTCCATGAATACACTCCGGAGGAAATATCCCGCATGACGGTCGAGGAGGTCTATGCCGCCATCTGCCGGGACCTGCGGGTCAATGCCTATGAGGAGCAGGCCGCTTCGGGAGCTCTCTACCATGGGAAGGCGCTGGCCGAGGGGCTGCAGTACGCCGCCTACCTCTGTCCGCACTGCCTCCGTTTCGGCACCGTGGAGACGCGGGGCAACTGGCTCACATGCAGCTGCGGCCTGACGGCCAAATATTTAGAGACCGGTTCGTTCGAGAAGGGGATGTACATGCCTTTCGACAATTTTGCCGAGTGGAACCGCTTCCAGAAGCGCTGGGTGCATGAGCACTGCGCGGAACTGCGGCAGCAGACCGAGGAGCCGATAGTCCACGACGACGGCTGCTTCAAGCTGACGTTGAAAAAGGACGGCGTCTTCACCCACTTGTCCGACAAAGCTTCTGTGGCCATGTGTGGCGACCGTCTGGAACTTTCATACGAGGGACACCACGAGGTCTTCCGCATCGGGGATATAACCGGATACGGCACCTTCCTGTCCCGCTCGATGTACTTCAACTGCGGGCCTTCGCTTCGCTACCAGCTCATTGCTACCAAGCCGGTATCCACGCTGAAATACTACGCTCTCTGGCGCGGTCTTTCCGGCCGGGAATACCTTTAGAGTCTTTCTAACTGGAGCATCAGCATGTTCGGGGAGATATCCTTGAACAGGATTTTCTTATCCCTGTCGAGCAGGTAGAGGGAGGGGATGGCGCGGACGTCGTAGATGAGGGCATCGCGGATGGTCAGGTCCTGATTGTAGCCGGTAATCCACTCTTCAGGATAGTCGGACAGGCCCTTGAACCATTCGGCCACGTCCTCGTCGATGTAGATGCTCAGCAGGGTCATGCGGCCGTCCCGCACCATGGAGTTGATCTGGGGGCTGTCTTTCAGCAGGGAGATAATCCCGCGGCAGGCAGGGCAGCCAGGATTGGAGAAGAGCAGCAGGGTATATTCGCCCGGCGTGCCGTAGAGGCTGTGCGGACGGCCCTTGGCGTCGGTAAATGTGAAGTCGGCGGCAGGGGTGCTGGGACTGTTGTTCAGGCAGGTGGTCAGCTGCTGCTGATAGTAGGCGCTGTAGTGTTCCCCGGTGCGTCTGGTCCTCAGTATGCTCTCGATGACAGGTATGTAAAGCCCCTCGTTGCGCAGCTCCGACAGGGGATTCCACAGGGCGGATTCCATGGTGGCGGTGAACCAGTCGTAGATGTGTCCGCTGGTGTCCCGTTCTATGGATGTCTCCGCTAAGGACATCAGATGTGTCTGGGCTTTGAAAGCCCGGTCGTAGGGTATGGACCAGAGGGCGAGAAGATACTCGCGGACGGCAGCTGTCATGTCCTCCTGTCTTACTCCGCCGATGAGGGTGTCGGAGATGCCGGCCCATGCTGCGGTGGAGTCGAAATATCTGTTCCAGAAATGTTCCGCGGCGTATTCCGCTGCGTCCTGGCCGGACAGCATGGCAGGTACGGAGACAGCGGGGAAGGGCTTAGACCCGCGTTGCCCGGTCTCATTATGAAAATTACACCCGCTGATGAACAGGGGTGTAATTGTCAAAAAAAGTAAAGTTATGAAAAAAGATTTTGTCATTGTGCTGTTGACCTAAGAGGATTCGAACCTCTACAGACAGAACCAAAATCTGTAGTGCTACCATTACACCATAGGTCAATACCGGGTGCAAAGTTACACATTTTTTTAAAACGTCGGCAGGCTGTCGCCGAAAATGTAGTAGAGGGCCAGCCAGAAAGCGAAACGGGTGCCCTTTCCGATGAGCATGAAGAGAGCGCAGCGGCCGAAGTGCAGCTTGTAGAAGCCCAGGCCGATGGCGAAGACGTCGCCTACGAAGGGCAGCCAGGTCAGGAAGGCCAGCAGTGAGCCGTACTTGTCTATTTTCGACTTCTGTTTCAGCAGGGTCTCCTCCTTGACATGAAACCACTTTTCTATCCACTCCCACTTGCCGATGCGGCCTATCCAGTAGGAGGTCAGGCCTCCGAGCCAGTTGCCGGCAGTGGCGCAGATCCAGGATACGAGCGGGTCGCCTCCGGCTATGAGGATGCCGATGATGAGGAAATCCGATGAGAACGGGACGACGGTAGCGGCGATGAAGGTGCCGATGAACAGGCCGATGTAGCCGAGGTCGAGCAGAAATTCTAAGTCCATTGTCCGGTCAGCGTCTTATCTTTTTGAAAAATTCTGTCATAATGGCGCTGCACTCTTCTGACAGCACTCCGTTGCAGACCTTCGTCCTCGGATGAAGGAGGGAAGGGGAGAAGAGGGTGTAGCCGCGCTTGGGGTCGGGTGCTCCGTAGACTACCGCTCCGACCTGAGTCCAGGCCATCGCGGCGGCGCACATCGGGCAGGGCTCGACAGTGACGTAGAGGGTACATTCCGGGAGGTACTTGCCTCCGATGTAGGCGGTGGCAGCCGTCATGGCCAGCATCTCGGCATGGGCCGTGGGGTCGTGCAGGGTCTCGGTCTGGTTGTGCGCCCGGGCGATGATCCGCCCCTCGCACACCACCACCGCTCCGATGGGGATCTCCCCCTCGGCCTCGGCTCTCCGCGCTTCCTTCAGGGCCTCGCGCATGTATTTCTCGTGGTCAGTGTTCATTGCCGTTCAATATTTTCCAGGATTCGTTTTTCTTTGCGCCTGTCCTTTCTATGATGCCTTTCCGATCAAATTGTTTAAAGGTTCGGAATGAACCTTTAATCCGTCCGCTTTTATATGCAGGGTCCTGTTCCTCAAAGTCCGTTATCATAATAGCAGAGCAAAGATACGCAAAGTCGTCCACATGGCAAAGTGACATTTTGGCAGAGTGTGCGGAGTGGCACTCAATTTGTTTAATGTGTCTGTGCAAGTTGAAAACAACTAAAAATTAAAAGATATGAACATTAGACCTTTAGCAGACAGAGTGCTCGTAGAGCCCAAAGAAGCT
>CALUPK010000006.1 GCA_944322575.1 uncultured Bacteroidales bacterium
AATCACGAGGAAGAGGGCCTCGAAGAGGGTCTTGTACACCTCGTGGATGGACTGGGATATGTACTCGGTCATGTCGAAGGGAATCATGTAGGAGATGCCTTCGGGGAAGTTGCGGCTGATCTCGTCCATGGCCTTCTTGACGGACTCGGATACCTCCATGGCGTTCATGCCGGGCAGCATGCGGATGTCCATCACCGCGGCGTTGCCTCCGTTGATACCGCTCTCGGTGTTGTAGGACTGGGCCTCGAGGGAGACGCGGGCGACGTCGCGCATACGGATGATGGAGCCGTCAGGATTGGCCCTGAGGACTATGTCCTCGAACTCGCTGACCGTGGACAGACGGCCCTGGGCCACGATAGGGACGGTCACGTCCACTCCGTTCATGGGCTGCTGTCCGAGCACTCCGGCCGCGGACTCACGGTTCTGCTCCCGGAGGGCGCTCTGGATGTCCTGGACTGTCAGGCCGAGGCTGGCCAGACGCTCGGGCTGTACCCAGATCTGCATGCCGTAGTAGCGGCTGCCGACGTTGGATACGCGGCCCACTCCGGGAATACGGCGGAGCATGTCGAGTACGTTGAGGGTGGCGTAGTTGCTGAGGTACACCTCGTCGAACTTGGGGTCGTTGGACAGCAGAGTGATGGTCATCAGCTTGTTGGATGCCTGCTTGTCCACCGAGATACCGTTCTGGATAACCTCGGCCGGAAGACGGGCCTCGGCCTGCTTTACCCTGTTCTGTATCTCGACGGCCGCTAAGTCGGGGTCGGTGTCTATATCGAAGGTGATGGTGACGGTGAATGAGCCGGAGTTGGTGCTCCGCGACTCCATGTAGAGCATGCCGGGAGTACCGTTGAGCTCCTGTTCGATGGGGGTGGCCACGGCCTGTGAGACGGTTTCGGCGTCAGCTCCGGGGTAGGAGGCGGAGACCTGTACCACGGGAGGCACGATCTCCGGGTACTGGTCGACAGGCAGCAGGAAGAGGCCTATCATGCCCACCAGCACGATGACGATGGAGACGACCGTGGAGAATATCGGCCGGTCTATGAAGAAATCACTTTTCATTGGCTGTAGTCTCTGTCTTGGTGCTGTTTGTACTGTCGGTGCCGAACGAGAAGCGGCCGTCGTTCTCGGAGTCTGCCTGGGGACGTTCCGGAGCTACGATTATCGGGGCCACCTTGACGCCGTGGCTGAGCTTGTGGAAGCCCTCGACTATGATGTTCTCGTCAGGTCCTAATCCTCGCTCGACTACTACGTTGTTACCTATCTCGGGGCCGAGCTCGATAAATCTCTTCTCGACTATGCTGTCCGGACGGCAGGCGTAGACGTAGGCTCCGCCCTTCTCGATGACCAGGGCCTTGGTAGGCACCACGATGGCATCCTCGCGGACATCTAAGAGGAGGCGCACCTTGGTGATCTGTCCGGGAAGGAGGGCACGGTCAGGATTGGCCATCTCGGCCCTGACGGAAAATGTTCCGGTGTTGGGGTCCACCTGAGGGTCAGCGAAGTCCACGAAACCCTTCATCGGGTATTCCGAGTTGTCGGCTAAGGTGATGGTCACGTAGGGGTTCCACTTGCGGGCGGTATCCTGCTGTCCGAGATTGACGTTCCTCTCGCGGCTCTTGAGGTAGTCGAGCGATGTCATGCTGAAATCCACCTGGACGGTGTCGCTCTTGACAATGGTGGCGAGCAGGGACTTTCCTCCGGGACCCACCAGGGTTCCGAGGTCCACGTTCCTCTCGCTGATGTATCCCGATATGGGAGAGCGTACAGTAGTATATCCCAGGGCTATCTCCGCCTGGGTGAGGTCAGCCTCGCTCATGACCACTTCGGCCTTGGCGCTCTCGTAGGCGGCAATGGCATTGTCTAAGTCCAGACGGCTGGCTGCATTCTGCTCGAAGAGGGGACGGATACGCTCCAGGTCTCTCTCGGCCTTGAGCTCTAAGGCCTTGTTCTTGTTGAGCTGGGCCTTGGCCTTCTCCACGCTGGCTCTGTAGGGCTTCGGGTCGATGATGAAAAGCACCTGATTCTTCTTGATGTAGGTGCCTTCCTCGAAGAGCATCTCTTCCAGATAGCCCTCGACTCTGGCCCTGATCTCCACGAACTGCTGGGCACTGATCTTTCCTGCGTATTCACCGTAGATTTCCACATCATCGATAACTACGGGCTGAGCCTCCACTATCGGATATACCGGTTTGGGTGGCTCCGGCCATGACAGTATTATCCATACGGTAATGCCTGCCACGAGCACTCCGAGAATGACGTACCATATCCATTTGGGCAGTCGTCTGATTTTTCTGATTCTTACGGCCATCCTGCGGCCGGTCCTGGTAAATTTCTCTGTAGGGATGTTAATCTGCATAATACTGCAATATAGCTATAGCGGTGCAAATATAGACCAAATCGACAGACTATTGCAAAAATTGTACCTTAATGCAGAAATAATTACCCCATTTCAGAGAGCGCATCCCGCGGCGAACAGCAGCGCCATGAGGAAAAAATTGCGGGACGTCTTGCCCAGGAAGGGGTTTAGGGCTGCTCCGTCGGTATCGCTGATGCGCCGGGAAGTGGCCAGATGCAGGGCAGCGTACAGCAGCAGGGGAGCGGCGCACCATCCGGGCTTGCTCAGGACAATGGCGGCTGCGGCCAGCATCGTGGCGCAAAGTCCCAGCAGGTAGTACAGGATAATGGCGGTGCTGCCTCCGAGGCGCACGACGATGGTCTTCTTCCCCTGAGCGGCGTCCTCTGCGCGGTCCCGGTAGTTGTTGACCATCAGCAGGCAGTCCACGGCCAGGCCGCAGGCGAGTCCGGCCAGGGTGGTCTGCATGTCCCAGGTCCCAGTCTGCAGGTAAAATGTGAATCCCACGGGGACAATCCCGAAAAAGACCAGCACCAGCACATCGCCCAGCCCTATCCTCGAGAATTTCGTGGTATACAGGAAGCAGAACAGCACGCAGAGGGCGCCCACTGCTATCATCCACGGACCGCCGGTCCATATCAGGGGCAGTCCGGCCGCACAGGCAAGGACCGTTGTGACCAGAATACCGGTCTTCATGGCTCCGGGGGTAATCCATCCCTGTGCGCAGGCCCGTTTCGGCCCGAGCCGCCGCTCCGTATCCCCGCCCTTGCGGAAGTCGAAATAGTCGTTGACAAAGTTGGCGTCCACCTGCATGATCCACGCGAAGAGCATGCACAGCGCGAACGCCGCCCAGTCAAACGCCTCTGCCGGCGACATCCCGCTGCCCTCCATCCACATCCATGCGCAGCCTCCTCCCATAATCACGGGCGTGGCAGCCCCCGCCAGTGTCTTCGGTCTGGCCGCGAGCGCCCATGCCTTCATCGAATTTAGTCTCACCATATTCTCATTGTTTCTTTAACAAATCCAAGCCCTTGTCTGTAAGGCGGTATTTCTGGTCAGGATGATTTGCCTGCTCAGGGTGTGTTTGAGTTATGAGGTTGTCCTGCAAGGCCGGGTATAGATAAGACTTCAGGAAATTGTCCCGCCCTTTTAAGGCCAGGAACTCCATGATTTCCCTAACGGACAGCGTTTGCCCGTCCAGACATTTTATCAGGGATGCAACTTGTTTTGTAGGTTGTCCTGTAGGTTGTCCTGCAGGTTGTCCTGCAGGTTGTCCTGCAGGTTGTCCTGCAGGTTTGTATCGGAATATCAATTTTACCTCGTCTGCAGTTATCCTGTATTCAGGTTCCGGCAAACCGGCTTTTTGACATTCATCGATTATTAGATTTATTCCTCGCCCCCAGCTTTCCAGCACTTTCCGGATATACAGCGTGTCTGCTATCAAAGGATTTCGGGGTTTTGAGCCATGCTCAGATCTAATCCTTGCCATATCCCATCCGGAAGGGAATGAACCTGGATTCTCAATCTCCAGCCGATCGTCATATACAGCAATGGCCACAGATCCTCCAGCATCCCGGTAACTCCTGTGACATAGACTGTTTATTACCGCCTCCCTTATTGCTTTGTATGGAATCTCCAAATGTTCTTCCCTTTCCAGAGTCTCTGTAGTGCCGGACATTGAAAGATGCTTGAATATAAACGCCATAGCCGCATCGAGCAGTTGGAATAAGTTCCCATGTACACGCTGGTTGTCCGTGAATACGGTTTTGTCTGTGCCCTTGAAGCGGGCAAGCCGCAGCAGATTTTGAGGATATTGTGCGAGTTTCCTTTTCGCGAACAATATTGCCGCAGCGTTGTTAAGAATCCCATTTTCAAGAATATTCAGCTTTTCGAGTATTCCAGGAATCTCATTGCCGGTTGTTTCAGGCAAACGCCCGCTTTCTATGCCCAGGCGCACTGTCTTCCGGATTTCCTCCTCGTCCAGGTCGGAAAGTTTCAATTCCGGATTAGGGTATGTTTCCCAACCATGCCTGGTTTCTTCCCGCTTAAGAAGAAATTCATTGTATTTGCTTTGCGGCATAGTGGACGTTACGCTTTCCACCCGCATGTAGGGACGCCCCTTGTAGGAGAACGGTCGGTTTCGTCTTGAGTCTTCCACGTGCAGTACGATGACTTTCTTTTTGCTGTTGGGAATAGGTATGTAGGTTATCTGTACAGCGGCAGCTGGTTCCAAGCGGTTTATGGCATCGGCGATGTTTCGTTTTGTTGTGTCCGCCACTTCCTGACCGATGACTTTTTTCTTGTCATTGATGCCGAACAGTACTGTCCCGCCATCCTTATTCAGAAAGGCGCACAGTGTTTCCATCCCTCGTTCCAGCTGACCGGTAGTTTCCTTATACTCAACCGAATCTGTTTCTGCATCCGAGACTATCAATTTGTTTATGTCATCCAGTGTCTTTATATCCATTTGCCAAATTTGGTTTCAGACATACAAAAATACGAAAATATGAGAGACCCAGGTCGCTTTTGAGTAGTTATTTCTGCGTTCACTACAGCTGCGGTGTCCTGTTTCACAATTATAGGTGAGTATTCTGTTTCTTCCGCTCCACTCCTTTGGAAGGAGTTGAGATATCGCCTATTTCCATTACTCCTTCGGAAGGAGTGAGTGTCGTTAGGTTTGCGAGGTTTGCCGCAACGTCACTGAATCGTGGAAAATGCTGCCGTTGTGGCAAGGGGATGAAGGAGCGATACCGCTCACACGCGCTGTGGCCAGGGAGATGACGAAACAGGGCTTCCGCAACGGCACCGAATCGCGGGGTTTGCTGCCGTTGCGGTAGCGGCGACGGGAGAAAAGCGACGGGCGAAAGAATATGCGGGTAGAAAAACGAAACGGCCTCGGAGTGTTTCCGGGGCCGTTCGGCGTTCGCAGTTCGCGGCCATAAGGGAGGCCGGAGTGGGTCAGGCGATCAGGTGGTGAGGCATTCGTACTTCTGGTAGTGGAGTCCATAGTCGCAGATGATGCCGGAGGGGCTCAGACGGTGATGAGCTCATACTGGCGGGTGCCGATGCCGATGCGCTCGGCGTGCTCGAGGCCGGACTGCCAGTTGGTGTCGGGGTGCAGGATGTGGAACTTGTCGTCGCCGCAGAGGTGCTCGTGGGGATGGGTCTTCTCGAGCTTGCTGCCGGGGAGGGCGGGGGCGGCCATAACCATGTCGGCGCAGGCCTGGTCGAGGGCCACGGGGTCGAAAGAGGCGGCCATGCCGAGGTCGGGCACGATGGCGGCGTCGTTGTGGTTCCAGCAGTCGCACTCGGGGGATACGTTGACGATGAGGTTGACGTAGAAGCAGGGACGGCCGGCGATGATGGCCTTGGTGTACTCGGCTATCTTGCCGTTGAGGGTCTCGGAGGTATCCCAGTCCTTCAGAACGGCCGACTCGTACTGGCAGAGGGCTACGCACTGGCCGCAGCCTACGCACTTGTCGTAGTCGATAACGGCGGCGGTATGCTTGCCGGCGTGGTTCACGCCCTCTACGGTCTCGAGATGGATGGCGTCATGGGCGCAGTGCTTCACACAGATACCGCAGCAGCGGCAGTTCTCTACCTTGACCACGGGCTTCGACGAAGAGTGCAGCTCGAGCTTGCCGGCTACGCTGGCACAGCCCATGCCCATGTTCTTGAGCGCTCCTCCGAATCCGGTCTGCTCGTGTCCCTTGAAGTGCGAGAGGGCGATGAGCACATCTGAGTCTACGATGGCCGTACCTATCTTGGCGGTCTTGCAGTAGGTGCCGCCCTCGATGGGGAGCTCGCGGCAGTCGGTACCCTTGACGCCGTCGGCGATGATCACGTCGCATCCGGCGCTGAGGCGGTTGAAACCGTTGCGGGACGCGCTCTCGAGATGGTCCACCGCGTTGGAGCGGCCTCCGGAGTAGAGGGTGTTGCAGTCAGTCAGGTAGGGCTTGCCGCCGAGGGAGCGTACTAAGTCGGCCATGCCGGCGGCATAGTTGGGCCTGAGGAAGGCTAAGTTGCCGGGCTAGCCGAAGTGCATTTTTATGGCGACGAACTTGTCCTTGAAATCGATTTTCTCGATGCCGGCGGCCTTGGCCACGGCTTTCATCTTCTCCACTAAGGGAAGGCGGGTGGAGGTGTGCAGGTCAGTGAAGTAAACTTTCGATTTTTCCATAATGTATGTACTGTGTTTATTGTCAGTTGTAGAGGGATTCCTTGCGGATCTTGTTGATGACCATCACGTCGTTCTTGTGTATGACGGTGTTGCCGCGGGGAATGATGGCCCTGTTGCCGCGCTTGATGAGCACTATCAGCTCGTTGCTGTCGGGCGAGTACTGGAATACCTTCTTGCCTATCCATTCGCTGCCTCTCTCGATGCGCCGCTCGGAAAGCTGCATGAGGTCCTCGTCCTCGAAGTCGCGGGCACTCATGATGACCTTGTCTCCCGGCAGTATCTTGGTCTTTCCGCTCGGGACGATGGCCTTTTCATCCCTGAGTATCACTGCGATGAGAGTCTCCTGCGGAATGGGCAGGTCCTTAATGACCTTGCCGCACCAGGAGTCCTTCTCGCCGATATTCATCTGCACGAAGCTCACGTCCATGTTGTCTGAATAGTCGGTGAATGTCTTGAGGATATCCTCCTCGCTTGAGGTCATCCTGAGCTTGCGGGCTACTAAAGGGATGAGCGAGCCCTGCAGGGAAATGGACAGCAGGACTATCATCAGCACTATGTTGAACAGGTCGTACTCGTTGCCGGTGAGCTGTCTGGAAGCCGGCAGGGCCATGATGGCGAACACTACCGACGCCGCACCTCTTAGTCCCACGAAGGAGACGAGCAGCTGCTGTCTCCACTTGCTGCGCAGCGGGGCCATGATGGCGAACACGGACAGGGGACGGGCTACGAAAGTCATGAACAGGGCAATCAGGATGGCCGGTATCGCGATGGCCGGCAGCTGTGAGGGGAAGGCTAACAGTCCTAAAAGGAAGAAGATGATAATCTGCATCAGGCTGGTCAGTCCGTCGAAGAAGGGCACCAGGGTCTTCTTGCCGCGGATGTTGGCGTTGCCGAGGACGATGCCGACGATGTAGGCGCTCAGGTAGCCGTTGCCACCGATGAGGTTGGGAATCGCATACGAGAAGATAGCCACTGCCAGCACGAAGAGGGTGTCGAAGCCGGAGGTAGTGGCGCGGAACCGCTTCATCAGCCACACTGAGGACACGGCTATTACGGTACCTATGGCCGCACCGTAGACTATCTGTGCGAATACCATATATACTATGCGCCCGCCGGACACCGTCCCCTCGATGACGGCCATCATGATGACGGTCAGCATGTAGGAGCAGGGGTCGTTGCTACCGCTCTCGATCTCGAGGAGGGAGGCGGTGTTGTATTTGAGGCCGAGCTTGCGGGAGCGCAGAATCGAGAACACGGAGGCCGCGTCGGTGGAGCTGAGCACTGCGCCGATGAGGAATCCGAGGGCTGCCGGGAGCTTGAGCACGTAGTAGCAGAAAAGTCCGGTCAACGCCGCGGTAAGGGCCACTCCGAGGGTGGATAGGATGCCGGCTTTGACTACCACGGGCTTAGCCTCTTTCCACCTGGTTCCGAAACCGCCGTAGAACATGATGAATATCAGGGCCACGGTACAGATGCTCTCGGTGAAATCGAAGTTGTCGAAGGGAATCTTCACGATGCCGTCTGATCCGAACAGCATGCCCAGCAGGATGAATGCCAAGAGCATGGGTATTCCTATCTTGTTGGAGATGTTGTTGAGCACTACGCACAGCACTATGACGATGGCAGATATCAGCAGTAATATAGAAAGGCCCATAAATGAAAAAATAGTTGTCAGAAGTAAACGGGTACAAAGTTATTAAAAAAACGGAAGCCCGCTGCACCTTATATATTATAGAGATATTTTTTTTTCGACGGATGCAAACCATGTAATCTGCCGTTTGGCATAGCGGCGGGTGTTGCGCTGGACTAAAGAGAGTGCCTCGTCGAGGGATATGTGGCCGTCGAGGTACTCGAAGACTTCGCGGTATCCCACGGTCTTCAGTGCCGGCATGCCGCGCCAGGGCGTCAGGCCGCGGACCTCGTCTACGAGTCCTGTCTCAAACATTTTTTCGGCTCTGAGGTCTATGCGGCGGTACAGTTCTTCGCGGGGAAGGGTGAGGCAGATCCTTTCTATTTCGAATGGTCTCGGTTTGCGGGGAGAGGACTTGTAGGAAGAGAATTTACGTCCGGTGGACAGTGTTACTTCGAGCGCGCGGACGACTCTCTGAGGGTTGGACAGGTCGATAGTCGCCCAGCTCTGAGGGTCGGCTTCGCGGAGTTCTTCGGCGAGGGAGGCAACGCCTTCGGTCCTTACTCTGTCTGTCAGAATCTTGCGGAGCTCCTGGTCGGCCGGTGGAAAATCATCCAATCCATAGCACAGAGCATCGGCATAAAGCCCCGAGCCTCCGGCCATGACTATAGTGTCGTGCTCTTTGAACAGCTCAGTGAGCAGGGCCATCGCCTCTATCTCGTACTGGCCGGCCGAATAGTGGTTGCGTACGGAATGGCTGAATATGAAATAGTGTCTGACCTGCCTGAGCTGCTCCTCTGACGGAGGTGCAGTGCCTATGCGCATCTCAGTGAATATCTGGCGGGAGTCGCAGGATATCACCGGAGATGAGTACTTTTCCGCCATCCGTATGGCATAGTCCGTCTTGCCTACGGCCGTGGGTCCGAGTACTAAAACGAGTCGCTTGTTCATCTGCGGCAGGTCTCTGTCGGTTAGATGGACTCTTCTCCTTCAGGAAGCTCGTCTTCTTCGAAGGAGTCCTCTTCGGATTCTGAGGAAGTGTCCATGCGTGTGGGACGCTTGTCCGAGAACTCCTCGTAGTCCTCGTAGACAGCGGAGAACTGATCAGGGTTGCGGCCTTTCTCGGCCACGAGCATGGGGTAGGAGAAGCGCCGGTTGAACTCCTGCTCACCTTCGAGGTTCAGCTCTATTGCAAGGTGCAGGTTGAGGTTGTAGGTGTACCTGAGCAGGGTCTCTTCTTTGGCGAGAGTGTTTTCAAGTGTGATCATGTCCATGGAGCCGTCGCCGAAATCGAAGAGGCCGATTCTCCTCGAAGGCTTGCCGGCAGCGGAAAATGTGTCGAACACGGTCATCTGGTCCGGGGAGAAACCGAGGTCCCTGCACAGGAATTCGTGGAGCTTGAAGAGATTCATGCGGGAATCGAGGTCGTATTCCCGCATAAATATCTTGTTGCCCGGAATGATAGCTTTATATCTGAGTATCATGGCTTGGTGGATTAAATTCGTAAAAGTGTGTCCACAGCGTCCACCCCATCTGGCCAGTCATCCGGGGCAGGTCTCTGAGCAGAACCAAAGTTACGGATAATTTTTTGAATTCTGTCCTTGTTGGCTGTGATAAATTTTTCAATTTCATCTTCGGAGCGGTATTCCGCATACCAGACCTGGCCTACCGGAAGGTTCATGTTCCAGGGACGGCACAGACTCATGTCTTCTGTGGCCCCTGGGATGAGCTTCCTGATATCCCTGAATATCACCGTCCCGCTGTCGATAAAGTCTTCTTCAGCGAGACTAAGCACGGCTCTGCTCCTGCGGTGGTTGTTCACGGCAGTCTGCCCTAAGTGCTCCGAGGCAAATGCCTCTGCCTGTTCTGCCGCTGCGGCGAGACTGTAGCCTGCGGGAACCAGCAGGCACGTAACGCTCCTGCAGCCGAGTCCGTAGTACAGCAGCATGTCTTCCGCCAGTCCTCTGAGGGCGGAGCTTCCCTCATTGCCTTTGATGACGGCCGCGCTGAACCTTCCGGCGCGTATGACGCCCGGGATGCCGGGGAAATGCGCTTTGAAATACCGGGAAGCTGCATCCCCTCCCATTGTCAGCAGTGCATCGACCCTCCATCCCTCTGTCGATGAGCAGAATTGTACGTCCGGAAACAGTACAGGCAGCAGCCGGCGGTCCTTGGAAGAGAGCTTGACTATAGGTTTCCATCCTGCGGCCATTACGCTGAGTATGTCATGGAATGCCACTGCCGGGATATTTCCTGCGGCGACCACTCCGCATGTCCTTTCCTCGCTTGCGCCGGTGGGCTTAGGGTAACAGTCTGTCCATCTGCGGAGTATGTCCCCTCTCAGGAATCCCTCCGCAATGGCTTCCAATGCCCTGCGCTGCATGTAGGGGGTGAAGAAGATATTCTCCTCCGCGCTGCAGGCCACCGCATGGTCCATCTCCGGCCACTGTCCGGTGCCGTCGAGCCATGCCCTGATTCTGTCTCCGAGGAGAACGCTGCGGTGTATGAATGTGCTTCTGTCCATTTTTCCGAAATTGGGCGCCAAAGATAAAAAAAATTGCTAACTTAGGGGCTCAAATAGCTGTACATGGATACATCTCAGAGAAACGATACTTTCAAGAGCATTTCCTGTCCCGCGGAGGGGATATATAAGGAAAAGGGAAGTAAGTTTCTCTCTTTTGCATATCCTGTGGTCTCGGAAGAGGAGGCAAAGACCGCAATAGAGAAAATCAGGAAGGAGTATTACGATGCGCGTCATCACTGCTATGCCTACAGAATAGGGTTGAGCGGAGATGTGTGGAGGTACAATGATGACGGAGAGCCGTCCTCTACTGCCGGCCGGCCGATATACGGACAGATTCTGTCGCGGGAGCTGAGTGACGTGCTGATAGTGGTGGTGCGGTATTTCGGAGGGATAAAGCTCGGGGTTCCTGGACTGATACGGGCCTACAAGGCGGCTGCGGCGGATGCTTTGGACCATGCGGAGGTGGTGGAGAAAGTGGCGGCCGAGGGGCTTGCGGTGGTTTTCGACTATACGGCTATGGACCGGGTAATGCGGGTGCTCAAGGATATGGGCGTCACTCCCTCACGGTATACTGCCGAGGATATGTGCAGGATGGAGGTCAGGGTCCGGCTTGGCGATGTGGAGCGGTTCCGACAGAGAATGGAAAGTGCAGAGGCTGTGGTGGAGGAAATGCTATAGGACAATATTTTACAACAGATATGGCTAAAAAGAGTTTAATTTCAATCCAGGATTTTACCAAGGAGGAGATTCTGCACATTCTCGAGGTGGCTGAGGAGTTTGAGCACAACAAGTCTCAGACATTTTTGAGCGACAAGGTGGTGGCATGTATCTTCTTCGAACCCTCGACCAGAACCCGACTGAGCTTCGAGACAGCTGCCAACAGGCTCGGGGCAAGGGTGATCGGTTTCTCAGACGCCGCCAACACCAGCATCCGCAAGGGCGAGAGTCTAAAGGATACCATCAAGATGGTGTCCAACTATGTCGACCTTATCGTCATGAGACATCCCCTGGAGGGCAGCGCAAGATATGCCTCGGAGGTGGCTTCGGTGCCTGTCATCAATGCCGGGGACGGTGCCAATCAGCATCCTACCCAGACTCTGCTCGACCTCTACACCATCAAGCAGACTCAGGGCCGTATAGACCACATCAACATCAACATGGTGGGAGACCTGAAATACGGCAGGACCGTCCACTCCCTGCTGCAGGCCATGAGCCATTTTTCCCCTGAGTTCGAGTTTACCGCTCCAGACGAGCTGAAACTGCCGCAGGAGTACCGCGACTTTATGGACAGCAAGGGCATTCCATATAAGGAGACAGCTGACCTGCGTGAGTATATAGACTGTACGGACATCCTGTACATGACCAGAATACAGCAGGAGCGCTTTACGGACCCCGTCGAGTATGAGAAAGTAAAGAATGTGTACAGTCTCAATGCGTCCATGCTCTCGGGCGTGCGGCCCAACATGAAGATTCTCCATCCCCTGCCCAGGCTGCAGGAGATAGCGGTGGACGTGGACGACACTCCTCACGCATGGTATTTCAAGCAGGCCGAGAACGGAATGTATGTCCGTATGGCCATCATATCATATTTACTCGGTAAAAGATAGGAGGTACGGTAATGGAAAATAATAAAGAGAAACAGCTGAAGGTCAGCGCTATCAAGAACGGAACTGTGCTTGACCACATACCTTCCGGACAGGTCTTCAAGGTGATAGACATACTCGGACTCTACGATTCGGCTCATCCGGTTACATTCGGGGTCAATCTTGACAGCAAGTCTATGGGCCGCAAGGGTATCATCAAGATATCGGAGCGGTTCTTCAAGGATGATGAGCTCAATAAGATAGCTCTTATCGCTCCCAATGCCAGCGTCAATATCATACGCGATTTTGAGGTGGTGGAGAAGAAAGTGCTTGAAATTCCAGAGACCATCTCCGGGATAGTCAGGTGTATCAATCCCATGTGCGTCACCAACCACGAGAATATCCAGACCAAATTCAAGACCATCGTAAAAGGCACCCAGATAAGACTTTTATGTTCTTATTGCGAGAAAATTACAGACATTTGAATTTTATGAGAAATATTTTGTAACTTTGGAATTTGTAAAAAGAACAATTCATAACCTTTTAAAATTTTAATACAATATGAAAAAAGTTTACAATTTCAACGCCGGTCCCTGCGTTCTGCCCAAACCGGCCATCGAAGCAGCTATCGAGGCCCTTAAGGATTTCAAGGGAACAGGAATGTCCGTAATAGAAGTGTCTCACAGAAGCAAGGAGTGGGAGGCCGTCATGAACGAGTGCCGCGCCCTCTGGAAAGAGCTCCTCAACATCCCTGAAGGATACAGCGTCCTCTTCCTCGGCGGCGGTGCATCCCTCCAGTTCCTCTATGTGGCCATGAACCTCCTCGAGAACAAGGCCGGTTACTTAGAGACAGGCGTATGGGCAAAGAAGGCTCTGAAAGAGGCCAAAGGTATCGGCAACGCATACGCAGTGGCTTCCTCAGCCGACAAGAACTACACCTACATCCCCAAGGGCTATGAGATCCCCACAGACCTCGACTACTTCCACATCACTACCAACAACACCATCAAGGGTACTGAGATCCACGAGGACATCGACTGCCCCGTGCCCCTCGTAGCCGATATGTCATCCGATATCATGAGCCGTCCCGTGGACGTTTCCAAGTATGCTCTGATCTACGGAGGTGCCCAGAAGAACGTAGGCCCTGCCGGCGTGGTATTCGTTATCGTTAAGGACGAGATTCTCGGCAAGGTGTCCCGCTATCTGCCCACCATGCTCGACTACCGCACACACATCGAGGGTGAGTCCATGTTCAACACTCCTCCTGTATTCTCTATCTTCGTTATGACCGAGACCCTGAAGTGGGTTAAGGCTCAGGGTGGTGTAAAGGCCATGTACGAGCTCAACAAGAAGAAAGCCGGCATGCTCTATGATGAGATCGACCGCAACCCTCTGTTCGTAGGTACAGCCGCCAAGGAGGACCGCTCCCTGATGAACGTATGCTTCGTGATGGCTCCCGGTTATGAGAACCTCCAGGACGAGTTCCTCGCCTTCGCAAAGGAGAAAGGCATGGTAGGTATCAAGGGCCACCGCTCAGTCGGCGGTTTCCGCGCCTCCATCTACAACGCCTGCCCTATCGAGGCCGTAGAGGCTCTTATCGCCTGCATGCAGGAGTTCGAGAAGATGCACAAATAATCTTTAAACTTACAACTTTTAAAACTCAGAATCGAAATGAAAGTATTAGTAGCAACCGAGAAACCCTTCTCAAAGGTAGCCGTTGACCAGATCCGCGAGATCGTCGAGAAAGGCGGCCACGAGCTTGCAACTCTCGAGAAATATACCGATGTACAGCAGCTCTACGCAGCTGTAGCCGATGCTGACGCTCTTATCGTCCGCTCCGACAAGGTGACCAAGGAGGTCATTGCAGCCGCTCCTAAGCTGAAGATCGTCGTACGTGCCGGCGCAGGTTATGACAACCTCGACTTAGCAGCTTGCACCGAGAGAGGCATCGTAGCCATGAACACTCCCGGTCAGAACTCCAACGCTGTCGCCGAGCTCGCTATCGGTATGATGATCTACATCTCCCGCAACCAGTTCACCCCCGGTACAGGTACAGAGCTCAAGGGCAAGACCCTCGGTATCCAGGCTTACGGCAACGTCGGCCGTCTGGTAGCCGCTCACGCCAAGAGCTTCGGCATGAAGATCATGGCCTTCGATCCCTTCGTTCCCGCAGACAAGATTCAGGCTGAGGGAGTAGAGGTAGCCGCCTCACTCGAGGACCTCTATGCCAAGAGTGACTTCGTATCCCTCCATATTCCCGCCAACAACGAGACAAAGGGTTCCATCGGATACGCCCTTCTGTCCAAGATGCCTAAGGGAGGCTGCCTCGTGAACACTGCCCGCAAGGAGGTGATCAACGAGCCCGAGCTCGTAAAGGTGCTCGAGGAGAGACAGGACCTGAAGTACATCACCGATATCGCCGCCGGCAACCAGGCCGAGCTGAACGAGAAGTTCGGCAAGAGAGTCTTCGCTACCCCCAAGAAGATGGGTGCCGAGACAGCCGAGGCCAATGTCAACGCAGGAGTAGCCGCTGCCAACCAGATCTGCGACTTCTTCGCTACAGGCAACCGCAAGTTCCAGGTAAACAAATAGCAGATAGGAGACACACGATATGGTAAAAGTAAAACCTTTCGCAGCGATCCGTCCTCCCAAGTCCATCGTGGAGGAAGTGGCAGCCCGCCCTTACGACGTGCTCAACTCCCAGGAGGCCAAGGCTGAGGCCGGAGAGAAGTCCCTCCTTCACATCACCAAGCCCGAGATAGACTTCGACCCCATCATCGACGAGCACTCGCAGCCTGCATACGACAAGGCTGTCGAGAACTTCAAGAAGTGGCAGGAGAAAGGCTGGCTCGTGCAGGACAAGAAGGAGTGCTACTATGTCTACGCCCAGACCATGAACGGCCGTACCCAGTACGGTATCGTGCTCTGCGCCAACACTGACGACTACCTGACCGGCAAGATTAAGAAGCATGAGCTCACCCGCAAGGACAAGGAGGAGGACCGCATGATCCACGTCCGCATCCAGAACGCCAACATCGAGCCCGTATTCTTCGCTTATCCTGACAACACCGAGATCAACGCCATCGTGAAGAAGTACACCGACGGCAAGCCCGAGTACGACTTCGTGGCTCCGGACGACGGTTTCGGACATCATTTCTGGGTAATCGACAATGACGAGGACATCAAGAGGATCACCGAGATATTCTCGACCATTCCTGCATTCTACGTTGCCGACGGTCACCACAGGACGGCTGCAGCCGCTCTCGTAGGCGAGGAGAAGCGCCGTCAGAATCCCAATCACAACGGAACAGAGGAGTACAACTACTTCATGGCAGTGGTATTCCCCGAGAGCCACCTCAAGATCATCGACTACAACCGCGTGGTGAAGGACCTCAACGGCCTTACTCCCGAGCAGTTCATCCAGAAATTAGGCGAGGACTTCGAGATCAAGGACATGGGTACTGAGATCTACAAGCCCAAGAACCTGCATAACTTCTCGATGTATCTCGGCGGTCACTGGTATTCCCTTACAGCGAAGAAGGGTACCTACGACGACAACGATCCCATCGGATGTCTCGACGTGACCATCTGCTCCAACCTTATCTTCGACAAGCTCCTCGACATCAAGGACCTCCGTACTTCGAAGCGTATTGACTTCGTAGGCGGTATCAGAGGTCTCGGCGAGCTCAAGAAGAGAGTTGATTCGGGTGAGATGGCAGCAGCTTTCGCTCTGTATCCCGTTTCCATGAAGCAGCTTATCAGGATAGCCGACACCGGCAACATCATGCCTCCCAAGACTACTTGGTTCGAGCCTAAGCTGCGCAGCGGTCTGGCTATTCACAAACTCGAAAGATAACGGCGCGTCATAGCCGGCAAACTGCAGCGTTGTCTTCGGTATCATGACTCAGTCATTTACGCAAGTAAACTCCTTCGTCCTGAACCTTGACGCCTTGCATTTTACCGACTCTGACACACCTTAAGAAGAGAAGACATGATTAAGGAGGCCGTAGTCGGAACATCTGTGTCTGATGCGGCCTCTTTTTAATTTTGATTAAAAAAGAATTGTTTTAGAAAGATATGAAACCAACGTTAGTAGTATTGGCAGCGGGCATGGGTTCCCGCTATGGTTCACTGAAGCAGATGGACGGAGTCGGCCCCAACAATGAGGCTATCATAGATTATTCGATATATGACGCAATGCGTGCGGGCTTCGGTAAGGTGGTCTTTATTATCAGGCATTATTTCGAGAAGGAGTTCCGTGAGATTTTCTCGCCCGAGCATTTCGGCGGAAAGGTGGAGACGGAGTATGTCTTTCAGGAACTGGAGTATCTTCCCGAAGGATTCAAAGTGCCTGAGGGCCGTGAGAAACCATGGGGAACATGTCATGCCGTGATGATGGCGGCACCCGTTGTCGACACTCCTTTCGCTGTCATCAACTCTGATGATTTCTACGGCCGTGAGGGATATGGAGTCCTGGCCGATTATCTGCGTTCTGTGGAAGGTCAGAGGGGCAAGTATTCGATGGTGGGCTACAGCCTGCACAACACTCTGTCTGACTACGGTACGGTTTCACGCGGTGAGTGCTCTGTCAATGCGGAGGGCAATCTCACCTCTATCGTGGAGCGTACTGCCATCCAGCGGATGCCGGACGGCAAGATCGTCTATAAGGAAGGTGACGGCCTGCACGAACTGGCGGAGGATACTGTCGTATCGATGAACCTTTTCGGATTCACACCCGATTTCTTCGCTGAGTCCGAGACCCTCTTCAAAAAGTTCCTCTCCGATCCCGCAAATATGGCCAATCCGAAGGCTGAGTTCTTCATCCCCCTGTGCGTGAACACGCTGATTAACGAAAACAAAGTGTCCCTGAAGGTGCTCAACAGCGACGCCCAGTGGTTTGGCGTAACTTACAAGCAGGACAAACCCTACGTCGTAGAGCGCATCAAGAAGCTCATCGAAGCCGGAGTTTATCCTGAGCGTCTCTGGAAATAGGCGGCATTGCGGGCGAGTATTTTCCGTAAGCGCCGGACACAGTATTACCCTCTGAAGGTCCTCCCCACTACGTGGGTCCCCTCCCTTTTCGGGAGCCAACGCCTTCAGAGGGTAATACTGTGTCCGGCGTTTTCAACCAGACCGGTTATAATACTTGCTTCAGATTGTCCGGTAATGCGCTCAGTTTTATTCTTGCGGGACCGAGGACACGCCTAGTTGGCGACCTCGGAGAGGAACTTGATGCGCACAAGGCGGATCTCCTCTTCCTGGTAGTCGGGGCCGAGGGCCATTTTCGCCTCATCGATAGAGTCGGTCTCTGCTTCTTCTTTAAAATAGTCGTAGATGTCCTCTACCTTGTCCTCGTCGACGGTCTGCTCGATGTAGTAGTCGATGTCGAGGCGGGTCCCGGCGGCCACGATGGCTTCTATCTCATCCAGAATCTCTAAGAAATCCATATTCTTGGCCTCGGCTATGTCATCCAAAGGCACTTTGCGGTCTATGCTCTGGATGATGTATACCTTGTTGGCGGATTTGTTGACCAATGACTTGACGACGATGTCCTCGGGGCGCTGGATTTCATTTTCCTCCACGTATTTGGCTATGAGCTTGATGAACTCGCGGCCGAACTTGCGGGCCTTCCCTTCTCCCACGCCCTGGCAGTTCTTCAGCTCGTCGAGCGTAAC
Source organism: uncultured Bacteroidales bacterium (assembly GCA_944322575.1). Classification (GTDB taxonomy): domain Bacteria; phylum Bacteroidota; class Bacteroidia; order Bacteroidales; family UBA932; genus Coprenecus. The sequence continues at coordinate 17,946 of CALUPK010000006.1, forward strand.
CGGATAGTGGATGGACATGTCCTCAAGCGAAGGGTCGGAGAATATTACGAATGTCGGAAGCTTGAGTTTCCGGGACATATCCCTGCGCAGGTCCTTGAGCATGGCATACAGAGCGGGGTCGCCCACTCCGCCTCCGTGACGTACCGCTGCAGCTGCAGCAGCGTCCTCCTCATCCTCCTCGTCTCCGTCAGCAAATTCACGGTCCTCGGTCAGCATCAGTGTGTGCGGATTCTCGAGAAACTTGCGTCCTTCCTCTGTGATAGAGATGAGGCCGTACTGCTCTATGTCCTTGTGCAGGAAGTGCAGGATGACGCCCTGACGGATGACAGCTATCCAGAACTTGACTCCCTTGTCCCTGCCCATACCGAAGAATTCACTCTCGTGGTGGTTGTAGGACTTGATTATCGAGTTGATCTCACCGGTCAGGATATTGGCTAAATGCTCGGTCTTGAAATTCTCCTTCATGGAGGCCACTAATTCCAGAACCAAGGCCATGTCTTCCTGACCGTCGAACATCTTCTTGGGATGCAGGCAGTTGTCGCAGTTGCCGCAGTTCTCTTCCGGATAGTCTTCTCCGAAATAGTTCAGTAGAATCTTCCTGCGGCATCGGTTGGACTCAGCGTATGCCACGGTCTCCATCAGGAGCTGTTTGCCTATCTCCTGTTCGGAGAGAGGCTTGCCCTGCATGAATTTTTCCAATTTGAGAATATCCTTGTAGCTGTAGAATGTGATGCACTTCCCTTCCTGTCCGTCCCTGCCCGCACGTCCGGTCTCCTGATAGTAGCCCTCAAGGCTCTTCGGGATGTCATAGTGAATTACGAAACGTACGTCCGGCTTGTCGATGCCCATTCCAAAGGCTATGGTGGCCACTATCACGTCCACTTCCTCCATCAGGAACATATCCTGGTTCTTGGCCCTCGTGGCGGCGTCCATGCCGGCGTGATAGGGGAGGGCCTTGATGCCGTTGACGGTCAGGAACTCGGCGATCTCCTCGGTTTTCTTGCGGCTGAGGCAGTAGATGATGCCGGACTTGCCGGGATTCTCCTTGATGAACTTGATGAGCTCGCGGCGGACGTTGACCTTGTCGCGTATCTCGTAGTAGAGGTTGGGACGGTTGAACGAGCTTTTGAATACCTTTGCATCCATCATATTGAGGTTCTTCTGGATGTCGGCCTGAACCTTCGGTGTGGCAGTAGCCGTGAGTGCTATGATGGGGGCTACCCCGAGCTTTTCTACGATGCTGCGGATGTTGCGGTACTCAGGCCTGAAGTCGTGTCCCCACTCGGAGATACAGTGAGCCTCGTCTATCGCGTAGAAAGATATTTTGATCTGTTTCAGCAGTGCTACAGTGTCCTCTTTGGTAAGGGACTCAGGCGCTACGTAAAGCAGCTTGGTGACTCCGCTCAGAAGATCGTCCTTGACTTCCTGAATCTGGCTCTTGCTGAGGGATGAGTTGAGGAAATGTGCGACGCCCTCAGAGCCGGCCACGAATCCCCTTATGGCGTCCACCTGATTCTTCATCAGTGCTATGAGGGGCGAGACTACTATGGCGGTCCCCGGCATGACTAAGGCAGGTAACTGGTAGCACAGCGACTTGCCTCCGCCGGTGGGCATGAGGACGAAGGCGTTGCCTCCCTCTATAAGGTGCATCATGATTCTCTCCTGGTCTCCCTTGAATGTGTCGAAACCGAAAAACTTCTTTAAATTGGAATGTAAATCTTCAGAACTAATCTTCATATTTGTTACCTTTGCGCGTCTAAAATTACCGAAAAGTTGAGTTTCTTGCAAATTAAAATGAAAAATATAATAGAAAAATTGAGGGAATACGCCTCAGAGGCAGTTCTCGGCGCAATTAAAGAGGAAAGATAGTCATGGCTTCAACATTTGATCCGGATAATATAGGTATTGCAAACGGCAATTTTTTCGGGCTTCCCTGTTCGGAACAGGAAGCGGATACAGTATTGATTCAGGTGCCGTGGGACGCGACCGTGTCCTACGGTAAGGGAACGGCCGGGGGACCTGCGGCGATGCTCGGCGCGTCCCTGCAGGTGGACCTCTATGACGAGAAGATTCCGGGTGCCTCGGAAATGCGTGTGTGGACACTGCCTCAGGAGAAGCGGCTCGAGGAACTGAACTTCGGAGCAAGAGCCATAGCCGAAAGGGTAATCAGTGCCTTGGAGGCAGGTGAGGACCCGTCGTCTCTCGGAAGTCTGTGCGCGGAGGTCAACGGATGCTCGGAGCGGCTCAATGAGTACGTGGAGCGGACTTCGGAGAAGTATCTGGACTATGGGAAGTCAGTTGCCGTTATCGGAGGTGAGCACAGTGTCCCTTTAGGGCTGATCAAGGCTCTTTCGAGGCGTCATCCCGGGATGGGGATTCTGCACGTGGATGCCCACTCGGATACCCGTGAGGCATACGAGGGGTTCAGATATTCCCATGCGTCTATCATGTACAATGTGATGCGTGAAGCTCCTGAAGTAGGCCGCATCACGCAAGTGGGAATCCGGGACTTCTGCTCGGCGGAGCATGCCCTGATCACCTCATCGGAGCTTTTCGCGCCCTTTACGGATTTCCGTCTGAAAGAGGCGGTGTTCGGGGGGACACCTTGGAATGAGGTCTGTGACAGGATAATCGGCACTCTGCCTGATGTGGTCTATGTGAGCTTTGATATTGACGGACTTGCCCCCGAGTACTGTCCCGGTACAGGGACACCGGTGCCGGGAGGTCTTACTTTCGCGCAGGCAGACTGGCTGCTGTACCGTCTTGCTCTTTCAGGCCGCAGGATAATAGGCTTCGATCTGTGTGAGGTGGCTCCCGGAAGCAGCGGGGAGTGGGATGCCAACGCAGGCGTCAGGATGCTTTTCAAATTACTGGTATACTCGGCTTTTTCCATTAAGGAAAAATGATTATATTTGTAAGCTTGATAATCTAAAACAAACCTATAACCGATTTATGATGGATCCGAGAACCTATGTGCTTCGCAGACGTGTGCTGCTCGAAAAAATTCTTCACAGTAGTATGACGGGAGGGGTACTCCTGCTGATATGCGCCGTGGTGGCTGTGCTGGCCGCCAATATACCCGCTTTCAAATGGCTGCATCAGTTCTGGGATATCAGCTTCGGCTTTGTCTTCGGAGATTTCTCATTCAAAATGCCGGTAAGGCAATGGGTGGACGATGTGTTGATGGCAGTGTTTTTTTTCTCAGTGGGACTTGAGATAAAAAGGGAGCTCCTCGTAGGAGAGCTTTCTACCATAAAGAAAGCGATGCTGCCCATGTTTGCCGCTCTCGGCGGTATGGTCTTCCCGGCGTTAATCTATACGTATTTCAATGCGGGCACTCCTTCTGCCGGCGGCTGGGGTATCCCTATGGCTACGGACATAGCTTTTGCAATAGGAGTGCTGTCGCTTCTCGGCAGCCGCTGCCCGTTAGGGCTCAAGGTGCTGCTCGTTGCTCTCGCTGTGGTGGATGATATCGGAGCCATCATAGTTCTGGCAGTATTCTATCCGGCCCATGAGATACACCTTGTCTATCTTTTGTATGCGGCAGTGGTGGTGGCTGCCCTGATCGCGCTTAACAGGGCCGGCATCCGGACGCTGCTTTTTTACATAGTCCTCGGTATCGTGCTGTTTGTCTTTGTGTTCCTTTCAGGAATACATGCTACCATTGCCGGAGTCATACTTGCCATGACCATCCCGGCAAAGACGTCAACAGGAGATATCAGGGCGTTCACCGGACCGGATTCTCCGCTCGGGAAATTGGAAACAACGCTTCACCCTTGGGTCAATTTCCTTATTATGCCTATATTTGCGCTCGCAAATGCGGGCGTGGTGATAGATTCATCCTCGCTTGCCGGAGGCGGGATGCCGGCTGTCATACCCGGAGTGTTCTTCGGCCTGCTTATTGGAAAGCCAGTGGGGATTTTCGTGTTCAGCTGGATTGCAGTCAAGTTGCGTATAGCCGGTAAACCCGAGGGGACGAAATGGATTCAGATTCTCGCTTTGGGAGTGCTGGGAGGTATAGGATTTACGATGTCGATATTTATTGACAATCTTGCATTTACCGATCCTTACCTGATCAATGCCGGGAAACTTGCAATCCTCGCCACCTCCTTCCTGGCCGCCTGCCTCGGAATACTGGCACTGTATTTGACTACAAGCAAGAAAGATAAAACAAATATTATTTAAAAATGAAAAAGACAATTATTGCAATCGTAGCCGCAGCCGCGGCAGTAACCGCCCTCTCTTCATGCGCCGGGACATATCAGAAAGGCGAAAGGAGGGCTGACATCACATCGGCTCAGATAGATACGGTGAGCTATGCGCTCGGTATGTTCTACGGAAAGATGCTGACCTCGTCGCCGTTCGGTGAGATCAACCTTGCTCAGATTCAGAAAGGTTTCAGTGATGTGATCAACGGTAAGGAGACAAAGCTCGAGGAGCATCAGCTCAACATGATTATCCAGAGCCATCTGATGGCGCAGCAGCTTTATGAGACTACCCGTAACGCAGAGGAGGGTGAGGCATTCCTCGCTGCCAATAAGGAAAAGGAAGGAGTGGTTGAGACAGAGTCCGGTCTTCAGTATAAGATAGAAGTCGAGGGTGCCGGTATATCTCCCGAGGCTACAGACACCGTAGAGGTCAACTATGAGGGCCGTCTTATCGACGGGACAGTCTTCGACTCATCATACGAAAGAGGCGAGAGCGTCAAGTTCCCCCTCAATGGAGTGATACCCGGCTGGACCGAGGGTCTGACCTACGTTAAGGAAGGCGGCCGTATCCAGCTCTTCATCCCCTCTGACCTGGCCTATGGCCAGCATGGCACCGGTCCCATTCCGGGCAACAGCACTCTGATTTTCGATGTGGAGCTCATCAAAGTCTTCAAGGCCGTGGATGAGAAGAAGTAATCTGTCTGTAAAAGGATGAACAAGAGGAGTATAATCGCCTGCACGATATTAGCGGTACTGCTGTTGGCGGGCATCGGATATCTCTTCTGGGCCTTGTTTTTCAGGGACGGGGGAGAAACTGTCAGAACAGACCGGCTTACTGACGGAGTGGAGGCAGTGCCTTCAGATGCCATATTCCTTTTTGAAGCCGGAACCTTTTCAGAGATAGTGAATATGACGGACAGCGGGAGTGCGCTGGGCAAGTTGCTCGGCAGCATTCCCGATGCCGCTTATGACTGGGAGGCCGCCCTGTCCATGCATTATTCGAGCAAGAACACCGTGTCGCCTCTCATCGTGCTGTCTATTCCGCATGACGAGGATGCAGAAGCATTCATGGACAAAGTCATAGACAAATGCGGAGGAGTGATAGACAAACGCTACGGTCAGGTGACTGTGCACAAGGCCGCGGTGCCGGATGCCTCTTTCGCCCTGTACGGTCAGTTCGTGGTGGCGAGTCCTTCAATGGTGATAGTGGAAGCGTCCTTGAGGCATCTGGAGAACGGAACATCATTCAAGGACGAGCCTTTGTACTCCAGGATACAGGGTGTCACTTCCGATAGAGGTGTCCTCCATGTCAGCTTTGCCAACCTCGGAAAACTCTTCTCCGGAGCCGCTGCCCCTCAATATGTCCGCTACGCATCGTTTTTCCAAAGCTTTGCTGACTGGGGCGCATTCGGAATGGGGAACGGGGACTCTCCTCTGACCTTCGACGGGCGCCTGCTGAGTGTCCGGAGCGGGGAAAAGTTCTCAGACGTGCTGCTGACTCAGCGCGGCCGCAAGCCCGAGGTCTATTCCGTAGTACCATACAATGCTTCCTATGTGATAACTCTGCCCATAACCTCCTACCCGGATTATTACCGCGCATATACCTCCTATATCGCAGCGGACGGACGCAAGAAGGACTATGACTATATCAATGCCACCCTGCCGGGTGATATCTCTCCGACTTCTTTTGCAGAGTCTCTCAAGCTTTCCGAAGTAGCTGTCTTTTCGGTGGATATGGATGGAGAAAGAAAGATACTGGCTCTAAAGTGCGGGGATATCAAGCCTTTGGGAGATTATGAAAGGCCGGTCTGCGAATACCGTTTCAAGGGGTATGTCCAGGCTCTGCTCGGCAATGTGTTCGCTCCTTCTTCAGAGGAGTCTTACTGTGTGTGGAACGGCTGGGTGATGGTGGGAGGCAAGGAGGAGATAACAGCGCTCAAGTCATCGTTGACGGACGGAACATTCTTCAGTCTCGGAGACTATCTGTCCCAGACTCCGGCGGCGGAGGAACTTCGGGAGATATCCTGCCTGTCCGTTATGGTCAATATGGGACGATATGGCACTACAGCGGCCGGTTATCTGAAAAAGCCGTACGGCGGGACAGTCGCTCAGACGGCCGGTACCTATAATTTCGAGCTTCTCTCACTGAATATGTACAGGGTGGGCGACGGACTGGGTGTCCGGACTTCTCTGTACAGGGAGGATCTCACGAGCCTGCCGCAGCCGTCTGCCGCCAAGAATGCAGAGGCCCCGTCTATTGTCGAGGATGTCCCTGTGGCTGTCCCCAAAGGACCGTTTAAAGTCAAGAATTTCATAGACGGCTCGACCAACTGGCTCGAACAGTTAGACAATTTCGACATACGTCTGCTCAACAGCGCCCGTAAGCCTGTGTGGACAGTGAAGTTCGACAAACCTCTGTGCGGAACAGTCAGGCAGATAGACTACCTTAAAAATGACAAGCTCCAGATGCTTTTCGGAGCCGGTGACCGTATATATCTTTTTGACCGTCTTGGCAGAAAAGTCGGACGTTTCCCGATCTCTCTCGGCAAGGAGATACTTCTCGGGCCGGATGTTTATGACTTCAAGGGCAACAAGGATTATACAGTGGTGGTGCTCCACACTGACAACACTCTCGTCCAGTATGACATAGACGGAAAGCCGGTATCGGACTGGAATACTGTCACTCTCAATGAGAGAATCATGTCCTTGCCCGAGATGGTCAAGGTAGGAGACAGTATAATCTGGGCTGTGAGAACTTCATATCAGACCCTGCTGTATGACGCTCATGGCACGATATGTGCAGATTTCTCCAAAAAGCGTAAACTGAAAAAAGATACTGAGGTGGAGCCCTTGTCCGCACATGAGGTGGGAGTAACCACGTCTGACGGGCGGGCTATGGTCATAGACCTGAACGACGGCTCTTTCAGAAAAAGATAGAAGATTATGATATTCAATTTTTTCCTTTTCATCATATTGGGAGTCCTGCTGCTTATAGTGGCTGTGCCGGTCCTGTTGTTCAGAGTCCTCGGCGGGCGCTTCCGCAATCCGGGCGGTCCTTCTGCACGGAGACCCTTCGCAGGATTCCGTCCGCATAAGGACAGCCGCGAGGGTGAGGTGACTGTGTCGGGTCAGGACGCTACGGCCGGAGAGAAAATCGTAGGAGACCACGTGGGAGAGTACGTGGACTATGAGGAAGTGGATGAAAGGAAATAATACCAATAACTCATCGATGAGCGCATTTAAACGTATCCTGTCCTATGCTAAGCCCTACAGCCGCTTTTGGCCCGGGTATCTGGCATTCTCTATACTGTCGGTTATCTTCGGCGTGGTCAATTATGCTCTGATCAAGCCTCTGCTCGAAGTTCTTTTCGATCCGGACGCAGTGGAGAAGTTCTCGGAGATGCCCGAGTTCTCGCTTACAGTGGAATATTTCTATGGCGTGTTTCAGTATTACCTTACTAAGGTTCTGGAGGCCAACGGCGTGCTGAGAGGACTTCTGTTTGTGTGCGTGGTGCTTATCATCACATCCTTCCTGTCCAATCTCACCCGCTTCCTGTCCCAGAAGATTCTGGTAAACATGAAGACATACGTGATGAAGAACATCCGCACGGACTTGTTCAACAAGATTACCCGTCTCAATGTTGACTATTTCAAGCAGAAGCGTACAGGTGATATCCTTTCCAGTGTATCCAATGACGTAAACGAGGTCCAGAACAGCGTGGCGAGCAGTTTCCATATCCTTTTCAGGGAGCCGCTGCTGATCATAGGTTTCCTGATAGGACTGTTCTATATGTCGCCCAAGCTGACAGTGCTGACATTGGTGACCCTGCCTATATCGGCGTTTGTTATAGGGGCTGTTACCCGCAGGCTCAAGAGCGGTGCAACCCGTGCACAGGAACTGATGGGCAGGATTATCAGTCATTTTGAGGAGGCAATCTCGGGTGCCAGGATCATTAAGGCATTCAATGCTCAGAAATATGTCAGGGATCATTTTGACCGCACCAACGAGGAGCACAAGGCTGTCAGCCGCGCCATGTATACCCGTCAGGAACTGGCCTCGCCTCTGTCGGAGTTCCTCGGCATATCTGTGGCCGCCGCCGTCCTTTTCTACGGGGGCATCCTCCAGATGAAGGGGGAGTTGGGCATGAGCCTCTCGGGCTTTATAGTGTACATCGCATTTTACTGGAGGGTGCTGGAACCTTCCAAAGCTATAGCCTCAGCTTATTCCAACGTGCAGAAGGGCCTTGTGTCCGGCAACAGGATATTTGCCATTCTCGACGCCGTACCCTCCATCCGCAAAGCGGATCATCCAGTGCATATCTCTGATTTCAAGGATTCTGTGGAGTACCGCCATGTGTCTTTCAAGTATTCTGCGGACTATGTACTCAAGGATATCAACGTGACGATACCCAAGGGCAGGATGATAGCAGTCGTAGGACCTTCCGGAGCGGGTAAGTCCACTTTGGCGGATCTGCTGCCGAGGTTCTATGATGTCACGGAGGGCGGTATCTTTATCGACGGAGTGGACATCAGGCAGTATTATCCCAAGGAACTCATATCGCTTATGGGTATAGTGACCCAGGAGGCAATACTTTTCAATGACACTGTCCGGAACAACATCACCTTCGGCATGGAGAACGTCCCTGAGGAGGATGTCATCAGAGCTGCCAGGATAGCCAATGCCGATGAATTCATCTCGCAGATGGAGCACGGCTACGACACCAATATCGGTGACCGCGGCGGCAAGCTCTCGGGGGGTCAGCGTCAGAGGATAGCTATTGCACGGGCCGTGCTCAAGAATCCTCCGATTCTCATTTTGGACGAGGCGACGTCCGCTCTCGATACTGAGAGTGAGCGCTTGGTGCAGGACGCCCTTACCAAACTGATGGAGAACAGGACTTCCATAGTCATTGCCCACCGCCTCTCAACCATCCGGCATGCCGATGAGATACTTGTCATGAAGGAGGGCAGCATAGTGGAGAGAGGAACCCATTCGGAGCTGCTGGCTTCCGGAGGTCTGTATTCGCACCTGTGCGAGATGCAGACATTTAACTAAAACATTGAATTATGAACGACACTACTAAAACCGAAAGAATGGAACAACCGAAATCACTTAACAAGATCATCGAAGCGAGCATTAAGAAGAACTGGGACTGTCCCGCCCTCTCCGACTACAACGGAGTGACTCTGTATTACAGGGACGTGGCCCGCAGGATAGAGAAGATTCACATCATGCTCGAGACATGCGGCCTGCAGCGCGGCGACAAGATAGCCATCTGCTCGAGAAACCAGGCCAACTGGGCCGTGTCCTTTCTTGCCGCACTGACCTATGGGGCAGTACCCGTACCACTCCTGCATGAGTTCAAGAGCGGGAACATCTACCATCTCGTCAATCACTCCGATGCCAGGGTATTTTTCGTTGGAGACATGGTCTGGGAAGGTCTATCCCAGTCGGAGATGCCGGGGCTGGATGCCATTATCCTGATGAACGATTTTTCCCTGCTCTACGCTTCCAATGACAAGATAACCCAGACCAGAGAGCACCTCAACGAGCTTTTCGGAAAGAAATACCCCAGGAGCTTCCATCCCGAGTGTGTCAACTATTACGAGGATTCCCCGGAGGAGCTGGCCATGATCAATTATACCTCCGGCACTTCCGGATTCTCAAAAGGAGTCATGCTGCCCTACCGCTCCATACTCTCCAATATCCTTTTCGGCTTCGAGGTACACGGTCATCTGGACAATGCCTCCAACTGCGTCTCCATGCTTCCCACCGCCCATATGTACGGAATGATGTTCGAGTTCTTGGTTGAGTTCTGTCTCGGCTGTCACGTTCACTTCCTTACCAGGCTTCCTACCCCGAAGATCATCCTCGATGCTATGGGTTCGGTGAAGCCGGACCTGATCGTTACCGTGCCCTTGGTTATTGAGAAGATATATAAGAAAAAGCTCGAGCCGATTATCAACCGCAGGGATATCCGTCTGCTGCTGAGGCTCCCCGTTATCGATGAGAAGATACTCCGGAAGATAAACAACCAGCTTGACGGAGCATTCGGAGGAAAGTTCGACGAGGTAATCATCGGAGGAGCTGCGTTCAACCGCGAGGCCGAGGCATTTTTCCGCCGTATAGGCTTCCGCTTCACTGTGGGCTATGGTATGACGGAGTGCGGCCCCATCATTACATACGCCCGCTGGAATCAGACCAAGCTCTACTCCTGCGGCAAGGCGGCTCCGAGGATGCAGGTCATGATAGACTCTACAGACCCTCAGAATGTCCCCGGAGAGATTTTAGTCAAGGGTGACAATGTGTTCCTCGGCTACTACAAGAACGAGGAGGCTACAGCCGAGGTCTTCACGGAAGACGGCTGGTTCCGTACCGGAGACATGGGCGTAATCGACTCCGACGGTTTCCTTTTCATCAAGGGCCGCTGCAAGAGCATGATTCTCGGTCCTTCCGGACAGAATATCTACCCGGAGGAGATAGAGGGCGAGATCAACAACATGCCCTATGTCATCGAGTCTCTCGTCATCGAGGACAACGGGGGGCTCCGCGCCTTAGTGTACGCCGACTCAGAGCTGGCTGCCGCTGACGGGCTCTCCAAAGAGGAGCTGCTTGCAAAGATTCAGCAGAGCGTCAGGGAAATGAACGCACATCAGCCCAACTACTGCAAGGTCGGGGCAGTGGAGCTCTTCCCCGAGGAGTTCGAAAAGACGCCTAAAAAGAGCATCAAGAGATATCTTTATCAACGTACCAAATAACCGATAGAAGAGAATGACTAAACAAGAGCAGTTTGACCGCAGTTACTTAGAAATGGCCAGGGTATGGGCCAAAAATTCCTACTGCACGCGCAGGAAGGTAGGAGCCCTGTTGGTCAAGGACCGTATGATTATCTCGGACGGCTTCAACGGGACTCCCTCCGGTTTCGAGAATATCTGTGAGGATCCCGCCACGGGCAAGACCAAACCATACGTGCTGCATGCGGAGGCCAATGCCATCACTAAAGTGGCGAAGTCCGGCAACAACAGCGAGGGCGCTACCCTCTATGTAACCGACGCTCCCTGTTTAGAGTGCGCCAAGCTTATCATCCAGGCCGGAATCAGGCGGGTGGTATATCTTGTCGAGTACAGTGTACGGGACGGTATCGAACTGCTTCGCAGGGCAGGTATCGAGGTCTGCAAATATGATATACTTTGACAGCCATGCCGTCGCCTGACAGATACAACATACTCAGACTGGTCCTGTGGTCGGTGATTATGGCACTGATCGGGAGCATCATAACTAAGGCCATAGACCATCGTTTCGACCGGAATCCGGCTTTGCGTCCGGGTCATGGCTGGGACAAGCTGGAGCTGGTTCTGCAGCAGATAGAGCAGAACTACGTAGACTCTATCGATTACGACAAGGTGACAGAAGACATCCTGCCGGTGATTCTCGGCGAGCTTGATCCCCATTCGGTCTATCTGCCGCCCAAGAACATGGAGGAGGCCAATGCCGAGCTTGAGGGTAACTTCGACGGCATCGGAGTGACTTTCAACGTGCCGGAGGATACGGCCATCATCATAAGCGTGATAGCCGGAGGCCCCTCTGAACGGGCCGGACTGCTCTCCGGAGACAGGATAATCGCTGTGGACGGACGCAATGTGGCAGGTGTAAAGCTCGACCAGGACTCTCTGGTAGGCATGCTCAAAGGTCTCTCCGGGACAGCCGTGCATTTAGACATCATGCGCGACCGTGAGATGGTGGAGTTCGATGTGATACGGGACAAGATACCTGTCAAGAGTATCGATGTCGCATACATGATAGACGACACCACCGGATACATGAAACTCTCTAAGTTTACCCGGACCAGCTATACGGAATTTTGCGAAGCCGTGCCTTCCATGCTCTCAGCCGGAATGACGAGACTCATCTTTGACTTGCGTGACAACACCGGCGGATATCTGGATCAGGCCCTGCTCCTTTCCAACGAGTTCCTGCCTGCCGGCAGTCTTATCGTCTATATGGAGGGGACCCACCGCCCGCGCCAGAACTTCTTTGCAGACGGAACCGGTCAGTGTCAGAATATCGGACTTTCGGTGCTGGTCAATGAGAACAGTGCCTCGTCAAGCGAGATATTTGCAGGTGCCATGCAGGACAACGACCGCGGCACCATCTACGGCCGTCGCACATACGGCAAAGGCATGGTGCAGGAGCAGATATACTTTACCGACAACTCCGGAATCCGTCTGACTGTAGCCCGTTTTTACACGGCCACAGGCAGATGCATCCAGAAGCCCTATACTCCCGGAGATGAGCTCAGCTACGTCTACGATATATACCAGAGATACGAGCACGGTGAGATGACGGATGCCGACAGTATCGTCCGCAACGATTCGCTCAGATACGTTACGCCGGCCGGCAAGGTGGTCTATGGCGGAGGCGGTATCATACCCGATGTATTCGTACCTATAGATACAGTAGGAGTTACGGACCTGCTGGTGCGTATCAACCGTCAGGCATTGGCGGTCAAGTACTCTTCGGAAGTGGCCGACCGTTACCGTCAGAAACTCCGCGGAGTGAGTACGCTCGAAGAGCTTGACACTCTCCTTGACAGTATGGACCTCGAATCCGGTTTCCTGGCATATCTCTCGCGCAGCGGGGTGACAGTCGATCCACATCAGTGGGAGATATCCGGAGATATCGTTCTTGTGCAGCTGAGGGCTCTGGTAGGCCGTTATTCGCCGCTGGACGACCGTGCTTTCTATCCCATCATAGCAGCTGTCGACAACGTGATAGAAGCCGCATTGGCCGGTTGACCTAATAGAAATTGATGCATGTTTTTTGTAAACGGAAAGTAGAGAAATGGAAAAAATGGACAGAAAGTATTTTTTTAAAGTCATGGTCTTAACCGTCATAGCGGCCATGACAGCAGTATCATGTAAGGATGATGAAGAGGAGGTGAGGGATTATATGGCGGGAGAAGTGACATTTGACTTTCCCTCCTATGGAGTAGTAGGACAGAAGATATCATCCTATGCCACGGGTATTACCACTCCGCCTCTGAGTGACCTGAGATACTTCTGGGTATCACTGGACATGGAGATAAGTGAGACGGATACAGTGGAGGGACAGACTATAGAGGTAGTCCTGCCCGATAAGCCGGGAGACTATTCTATCTCGGCCTATGCCCAGTCCATATCCGGAGAGTATTATACAAAATCGACTACGGCCCATGTCCAGGTAATCTATCCTAACCTCGAATCTTTAGGAGGCTGGAGGAGAGGCGAGACCTTCACAGATCCGAGGGACGGAGAGGAATATCATATCAGGACTATCGGAAACCTGCAGTGGTTTACTCAGAATCTCAGATACAGTGGTGGGGAGGACGGTCCGGTGTTAGGAGCATCCTATGACAACGCTGACCTGATTGACCGTATTTTCGGTCGGCTGTACTCCTGGAACGATGCAACAGGCGGTGTCTCCGGCAGCGGTCTCGGCGGAGGCCCTCAGGGAGCCTGCCCGGAAGGCTGGTCAGTACCTACGGCTGAGGACTGGGAAGACCTGGCTCTGGCTGTGGGAGAAGAAGAGGTGGATTTTCTGGATCACTGGGACGGAATAGGAGAGCTGCTGACAGCACCTGTGACGATCAACGGCACGTCCATGTGGCCTTATTCTCCCGATAACCTGCATACCAATATCGTAGGCTGGAACGGATTCCCCACCGGTAACTCGAGGGACAATTACAGCGAGTTCGAGAATATCGCAGTTTACGGCATGTGGTGGTCCTCGGCGGAGATGGAGGGCGGAATGGTTCCCTACCGCTTTATCTATTACAACACCGGAACCTGCGATGCCTACTATACCGACAAGGATACTTACGGTGTCTCGGTAAGGTGCGTGAGACTCGCTGATAACAGTCAAGACAATAATAATTAATCAAAAATAGTGAAAATGAAACGAGGTTATGTAACACTCATCGTCATCGTGGCGGTGGTTCTGGTCCTGTTCTTCTGGATCAAAGGAATGTATAACTCCATGGTGCGCACGGACGAGACCGTCTCCCAGGCATGGGCGCAGGTGGAGAATGTCTATCAGCGCAGGGCCGATCTGGTCCCCAATCTCGTGGCTACGGTCAAGGGCTACGCCGAGCATGAGTCGTCGACTCTCGAGGCAGTGGTGGAGGCCAGGGCCAAGGCTACTCAGGCTACCGTCGACCCCTCCACTCTTTCCGAGGAGGAGCTCGCCCGCTTCATGAGTGCCCAGAATGAGCTCGGAACCGCCATCGGACGTCTGCTCGTCTCAGTCGAGCGCTATCCCGACCTGAAGGCCAACCATAACTTCTTAGAGCTCCAGGCCCAGCTTGAAGGTACCGAGAACCGGATTACCGTCGAGCGTCAGAAATTCAACGAGGCGGCCCGCAACTACAACGTGACCATCCGCCGCTTCCCCAACAATATCTTCGCCGGCATGTTCGGCTTCGAGAAGAAGGGTTACTTCGAGGCTTCCGAGGGAGCTGAGCAGGCACCCGTAGTCAGCTTCGAGTGATGACTGCCGGGGATCTGCTCAGGAAGGAGAGCAAGGAAGCCCTGGTAAGGGCCATTCAGACAGCGGAGAAGAATACCTCCGGCGAGATACGCGTACACTTAGAGCAGGTGTGCAAGGGCGATCCCTGCCTGCGGGCGGCCTACGTATTCTCAAAGTTAGGTATGTTCCGGACCAAGGACCGCAACGGAGTGCTCATCTACCTGGCCCTCAAGTCCCACAAGTTCGCCATCATCGGGGACTCGGGAATCAATGAGAAGGTCGGCGCCGGTTTCTGGAACGAGGTCAAGGACGGCATGGCCGCGGATTTCCGCTCGGGGGACTTCACGGGCGGTATGTCGAGGGCGGTGCTGGCGGTGGGAGAGAAGCTCAAGGCCTTCTTCCCATATCAGAAAGACGATGTAAATGAACTTCCTGATGATATTTCCTATGAGGACAATCAGTAGAATATTCAGGTCCATTCCGCTCCTCGCCGCAGCCTTAGTGCTGACGGTGAGCGCTTCTGCGCAGATTCCTCCCAAGCCCTCCGTGCCTATGGCGGTAAATGACTTCGCCGGGGTGTTCTCCCGCTCCGATGCGGAGTATATGAACCGGGTACTGGTGGATTTCGCCGACTCGACTTCCAACCGTATCGTGGTGGTTACGGTCGATGACCTCGGCGGCATGGAGCCGGCTATGTTTGCATACGGGATAGGGGAGCAGTGGGGGGTAGGCTCCGATAAGTTCGACAACGGGGTGGTGGTGCTGGTCAAGCCCAAGACATCCCGCTCCTCCGGTCAGGTCTATATCGCGGTGGGTTACGGTTTAGAAGGGGCGATTCCGGATGCCATAGCCAAACGTATCGTAGAGAATGAGATGATACCCCGTTTCAGGGAGAATGACTATACAGGTGGTGTGGCGGCAGCCCTGAATGTACTGATGCGGCTCGCAGCCGGAGAGATATCATACAAGGAATATGAGGACTCCATCGGCACTGGCGGCTCGATAGCGATGATAGTCTTCGGACTGCTGTTTGTCCTTATAATACTCGGGGCGCTCTTCGGCAACAACGGCCCTAGAAACATCGGCAGCGGCGGCAGCCGTACGTCCTCGGTGGCGGATGCGATATTCTGGTCATCTATGCTGGGGGGCAGCCGCGGCGGCAGCGGTTTCGGCGGAGGAGGTTTCTCCGGCGGCTTCGGAGGCGGTTTCGGAGGCGGCTCATTCGGAGGAGGCGGAGCCGGCGGTTCCTGGTAGGAACGGACTCCTAAGCCTCCTCGACTTTGTCGAACGCCTTGATGATCTTGGTGACGAGCGGATGCCGCACCATGTCCTCTGTCCCGAAATTGATAACGGCAATACCTTTTATATTCCGTACCAGATCGACTCCGCGCATCAGCCCGGAGTCTTTTTTATTGGGCAGGTCTATCTGGGTGGCGTCACCGGTGACGATGAACTTGGCGTTGCAGCCCATGCGGGTCAGGAACATCTTCAGCTGTCCTAATGAGGTGTTCTGGGCCTCGTCGAGGATGACGAAGGCGCTGTCTAATGTGCGGCCCCTCATGTAGGCCAGCGGAGCTATCTGAATGATGCCCTCCTCCATGAGTATCTGCAGCTTGCGGGGATGGATCATGTCGTGCAGGGCATCGTACAGGGGCTGGAGGTAGGGGTCCAGCTTCTCCTTCATGTCACCGGGCAGGAATCCCAGTCTCTCGCCTGCCTCCACTGCCGGGCGGGTGAGTATCAGTTTCTTTACTTCCTTGTTTTTCAACGCCCTGACAGCCAGTGCAATGGCTGTGTACGTCTTACCTGTGCCTGCCGGGCCGAGGGCGAAGATGAGGTCGTTGCGGTAGTACTCGTCGACCAGACGTCGCTGGTTGCGGGTGCGGGCCTTGACGATGCGGCCCTCGTTGCCGTAAACGATGTTGTAGTAGTCCTCGCTGTGGACCGGCTCCCTTTCCTCTATCTCCCGGGGATAGGACTTGTAGTCTAAAAGACGCTCGAGCTCGCTGTCGTTGAGGAGGCCGCCCCGGCGTACGTTGCTTATGATAGCCTGTATTCTCTGCCTGAGCAGCTCCACTTCCTGATCTTCCCCCTCAAGCCTTATTTCCGAACCCCTCGCAATGATCCTGACGTTGGGGAAAAAATGCCTGAATTTGTCTAAATTTCTGTCATTTACTCCGCAGAGGTCTACGGAACTGATACCTTCGATAGATATTGTCTCTTCTCTCATTTTTCGAACAGTGGTTTTAATCTATTGTATGTGTCCTTCATTTTCTGATAGTTGTGCCTGCTCATAAATTCATCACCCCGGTTTAGGAACTCCCGTACCGGCAGTACTGTGAACTCCTCCTGATATCCTCCTCCCCTTGAACACCATACAGGGATGGCTTCTCCGCCTGCGATGAATGTCCATCCTAAGGCGGTGACGGCGATGTCTATGCGGAACATCAGTCCGAGCTCAGTGTCCTTGCGGCTCATGTTGGACACGAAATTCCCCAAGGAGTAAACCACAGGCAGCTCGACTTCCTGTACGACATGAGGATGGGAGCCGATCACGGCGTCCGCACCGCATCCTATGAGGAATTCAGCCCACTCCCTCTGGCTTTCCGAGGCTTGTGTGCAGTATTCCTCACCCCAGTGCGGGAGGGCTATGATGATGTCGGCTTCTGCCTCGCGTGCTCTCTCGATAGCCTCTCTGACTGAGTGCCTGTCCATCATGTTTACGATGTAGGGCGCGGGAACCCTGACGCCGTTGGTGCCGTAGGTGAAGTTGACAAATGCTATTTTTATGCCTTTGATGACGGTGATGAGGGGATTGTCGTTCATCCAGCTGAGACTGTCACGGTATATGCCCGTTATGGGAACTCCGATTTCCGAGTATTTCTCGAACGAGGAAGCGAGTCCTCTGCGCCCCCGGTCACAGATGTGGTTGTTGGCGCAGAGAAACAGGCCGATTCCGGCTTCAGCAGCTTCTTCTGCGATGGATTCAGGTGCAGAGAAGGAGGGGTATCCGGTGTAGGGAGGTCCGCCAAGACAGAACTCCATATTGGCTACTGTAAGGTCGGCGCTGTCGATGTAGGGCCTTATATGTGTGAAATATGAGCTGTAGTCGTAAGATGAGGCGACAAGGGTGTCCGTACCGGGAATGTGGGCTGACTGCAGCTGCCGGCTGTGCTGCATGACATCCCCCATAAAGAGTATCGACAGAGTGTCGACGACAGTCAACAGAAGGGTGGTGATGGACATCGGCTATTCCTGCAGGAGTTTTATGTTCTGGAAATCCAATCTGACCATGAGCCACTTCCGTAGCTTCTCCATATTCTCGGCCGAGATGGTCTTCTCAGCATTCAGTATGATGATGATCTCCTCTTTACGGCCCAGAGAGTCGGTGCTGATCGTATATCCCCTGGTGAGAGTGACGTCGGAAAGGGACGGGTACTGGGCCATGAGCTCGTTGGTTATCTGCTCGCACGGCAGCTCTTTGGACTTGTATGTCTGGAGCTCTTTCTCCATGTCGGAGATAATCTCCTCGCGCTTCCGTATCTCCTGGTCGCTGCGTTCGTAGATACTCTGTATGGCGAGCCGGTCCGTCATGTCGTTCTGGTCAGTTGCGGCCCTCTGGCTTATGATGATCTGGTCGTCTGTCAGACCGAGCTCGCGTGCGGAGACATAGACAGCGTTCAGCTCTTCCTGGCTCAGGGTCTCTCCGGCTATGTACAGCTCTATCTTTGGCGGTTTGCTGTGTGTGTAGATGCCGTAGTCGTAGATGTAGCTGCGGGACAACTCTTTATTCTTGGCTATGAATTCTTTAGCTGTCTGATTGAAGTTGTTCTCCTGTATCATGACGATAGCCGAGTATACGCTTGGGATGATGATGACGACAGTAAGGACTGCGACCCAGCGGCTTACCCTCTTCTTTTTGGCGGGGTCGGTAAATGTCGCCATGGGAAACTTCAGATACTTGACAGTCAGGAATGTGGCTATTGCGATGAAGATGCTGTTGATGAAAAAGAGGTACATCGCGCCTGCGAAATACTTCAGGCTTCCGGTAGCTAATCCGAATCCGGCTGTACAGAGAGGAGGCATCAGGGCAGTGGCGATGGCTACTCCGGAGATGACGGTGCCTTTGTCCCGGCGGCTAATCTCCACGATGCCGGCAAAGCCTCCGAACAGGGCTATCAGTACGTCGTAGATGGTGGGGTTGGTCCTCGCCAGCAGTTCTGTCGGATTCTCTAACTCCAAGGGTGAGATTAGGAAGAACAGGCCCGAGGCGAGGATGCTTATCACGACCATGACTAACAGATTCTTGAAGGAGGTCTTCAGGAAGGATGTGTCGTTGGTCCCGAGTCCGTATCCTATTCCGAAAATAGGTCCCATGAGGGGGGATATGAGCATTGCGCCTATGATCACTGGAATGGAGTTGGTGTTTAGCCCCACGGACGCCACTACTATGGCAAAGGCGAGGATATATGCGTTGGGCCCCTTGAAATCAATGTTGCTGCGGATGTACTGGGAGGCCTTGTCAGTGTCAATGTGGTCGTTGAGGCTTACAATGTCACCGATATAGGCCTTCAGTCTGCCGAAAAAAGTCTTGAAGTTGTTGTCCATCCGGCTTTTTTTTAATAATTCGGCTGTAAATATACATTTTTTTTTGCGCCTGTGTCATTATTTGAGTACTTTTGTTGGATATATTCGAAACGTAAAATTTAAATTTAAAGAAATGAAAGCTTTTAGGTTAATCTCCATTTTGCTGGTCGCTTTAATGACTGTGACCGGCTGTGACTTTTTCCGCTCTATAGTAGGAAAGCCCACCTCCAAGGATCTTGAGAGGATGAAGCAGGAGGCACTGGAACAGTCCCGCAAGCAGAGGGAACTGGATTCCATCAACAGGGCAAAAGCTCTTGAGCTCGAAAAGGCTAAAGCCGCTGCAGAGCAGGCAAATCTGTTGGATGAGAGCGCAGGAAGATTCCATGTAATCATCGGCAGCTTCAAGGTGGACGGCAATGCCGGGAAGATGTGCGCCATGCTTGAGAAAAACGGCTATACTCCCAAGATTATCAAGTTCAACAACGGTTTTGATGTGGTCTCGGCGGCAGCCTACAACGACTACGGCCAGGCACTTAAGACCATGGAGGATATCAAGGAGTTCCAGTTCTGCCCCGAGGATGTATGGGTGTACGACATCAATCAGAAACTTCATGCGACACGTTAAACAACAGTAATAACAGAATAAAATAAGTACAATATGAAGACCACAGCTTTTACCCAGAAGCACATCGCTCTGGGTGCCAAAATGGTTCCTTTCGCCGGATACAACATGCCGGTTGAATATGTAGGTATCAATGAGGAGCACAACACCGTGCGCAACGGTGTCGGAGTGTTCGATGTATCCCACATGGGTGAGTTCTGGGTGAAAGGCCCCAATGCCCTCGCTTTTGTCCAGTATGTGTCTTCCAATGATGCGTCTGTGCTCTATCCCGGCAAGATCCAGTACGACTGCTTCCCCAACGGAAAAGGCGGTATCGTGGATGACTTCCTTACCTACTGCGTAGACGGCCAGACATATCTGCTCGTAGTCAATGCGGCAAATATCGAGAAGGACTGGAACCACCTCTGCGCCATCGCTCCCAAGTTCGGAATCACACCCGGCAAGGAACTCTACAACGCTTCCGATGAGATATGCCAGCTCGCAGTTCAGGGTCCCAAGGCCGTACAGGCCATGCAGAAGCTCTGCGATCAGGACCTGATGGGCATGGAGTACTATACTTTCAAGAAAGTGATGCTCGGCGGAGTAAGCGTCATCTTCTCTATTACCGGTTATACCGGCGCCGGCGGATGTGAGATCTACGCTGCCAACGAGGATGCCGACAAGCTCTGGAATGCCGTATTCGAGGCCGGTGCTGAGTTCGGAATCAAGCCTATCGGACTGGGAGCCCGCGATACTCTCAGGCTCGAGATGGGATTCTGCCTCTACGGCAACGATATAGATGACACCACATCTCCTCTTGAGGCAGGTCTCGGCTGGATTACCAAGTTCAACGATACAAAGGGTGATTTCATCGACAAGGAATACCTCCTTGCCCAGAAGGCGGAGGGCCTCAAGCGTAAGCTCGTGGGATTTGAGCTCATCGACCGCGGAGTTCCCCGTCACGGCTATGAGATCTGCGATGCAGAGGGCAATGAGATAGGTCACGTCACTTCCGGTACCATGTCTCCTTCGATGAATATACCTATCGGTATGGGTTATGTGAAGACTCCTTATTCAAAGGCCGATACAGAGATCTATATCAAAGTCCGCAACAGGCTGCTGAAGGCCAAGGTGGTGAAAGTCCCTTTCTATAAGGCATCCAAATAGTGAAAAGGGTAGCCTCCATCATCGCTCTTATCACTGTCTCCATAGTGCTGAACGCACAGTACTCGGAACATGTCGCATATCTTGCATCTGACTCGCTGAAGGGCCGCCTTGCCGGCTCTTCAGGCGAGAAAGCAGCGGCAGAATATATGTATGACTGTCTGTATGAAGCAGGAGTCACCATGTTGACACCGAGACTCGGGCAGGATTTTTCTATTGTCACCGGTGCCGATACGATTCATTCCCTTAACGTGGTGGGAGTCGTTGAAGGTTATGACCCGGTGCTGAAGAATCAATACATAGTGGTGGGTGCGAATCTGGATCATCTCGGCACCAATGTGCTGACAGTGGACGGCCGCCCTGTACGCCAGATATTCCCGGGAGCAAATGACAATGCTTCCGGGATTGCTTCTGTAATAGAGGTTGCCAAAAGAGTGGCCTCATCTTCATTTTTTTTCAGACGATCTGTCGTTTTTGTGGGCTTCGGGGCAAAGGAGCAGGGAATGGCCGGCTCATGGTATTTTGTCAACCGGGCATTCCAGGATATCGACAGTGTGTCTATGATGCTGGAGTTCAGGATGGTGGGCGGATCAGGTCCTGAAAGTCAGTTTTTGTACTATACCGGAGTCCCTAATCCGGAACTGAACCGCATAGTCTACAATCTGGCAGATGTGGGCGCGTTTTATACCCCATCCATGGGGGAGGGTGTGGTACCGATAGGAGATTATCTGCCTTTTTATGAGAAAAATATACCGGTAATGCTGCTGACTTCCGGAACTGACCGCAATAACAGGACGACAAGGGACAAGGCAGATTTGTTAGATTACCAGACAATGGATTATATTTGTGACTTCGCTTATAACTTCATACGGGAGGCGGCAAATCAGGACCTGATGATAGAGAGACCCATGAATGTGGAAGAGAGTGACGACAACGGAGGCGGAACGTATGGAGGGGAAAGGGTATACGCTCCTTTTGAAGTGGATGTCGCTCCGGAGTTTTTCAAAGGTGATGCCGGAACATTTCTTACAGAGTGGGTGTATACCTATCTGCGCTACCCCGATATCCCTCTTCGTGAGGGTGTTTCCGGGACAGTGACAGTGGAGTTTATAGTGGAGAAGGACGGCAGTGTTTCCAATGTCAGGGCTGTCAGTGGCAATGACCAGTATCTGGAAGACGAGGCCGTCAGAGTAGTGTCCGCTTCTCCTAAGTGGAAGCCGGGTCTGCTCGGAGGAGAGAAGGTAAGGGTGAAATACTCTATACCGGTGGAATTTAGATTAAAGAAAAGGAAATAATAGTTAGATAAGATAAAATAGTAGAGAAGAAATGTCGACTGATTACAATTTCTCAGAAATCGAGAAAAAGTGGCAGGAGTTCTGGGCCCAGAACAGAACTTTTCAGGTCACAGAGGATGCAGGCAAACCCAAGTTCTATGTGCTGGATATGTTTCCTTATCCCTCTGGTGCGGGACTGCATGTCGGGCATCCGCTCGGATACATAGCAAGTGATATCTACAGCCGTTACAAGAGGCTGAAGGGATACAATGTCCTGCATCCCATGGGCTTTGATGCATTCGGACTGCCGGCGGAGCAGTATGCGGTCCAGACAGGACGGCACCCGGCCGAGACTACAGAAGAGAATATCGCGAGATACAAGAGACAGTTGAACCGCATAGGTTTCTCCTTTGACTGGTCAAGAGAGGTAAGGACCTGTGATCCGAAGTACTACAAATGGACGCAGTGGGCTTTCCTGAAGATGTTCGGCAGCTGGTATGACAATTCCATTCAGAAGGTCCGCCCGATAGAGGAACTGACAGCGCATTTTTCAGAATCCGGTACTGACGGGATTGATGCAGCATGCTCGAGGGTCCTCAGCTTCACCGCCGCAGAGTGGAACGCCATGGATGAGGGCAGGCGTGCCGCAGTCCTGATGAATTACCGTATAGCTTATCTCGGCGAGACGTCTGTCAACTGGTGTCCTCAGTTAGGTACAGTGCTGGCCAACGATGAAGTTAAGGAGGGACTTTCCGTCCGCGGAGGCTATCCCGTGATACAGAAAAAGATGCAGCAGTGGCAGCTCAGAGTGTCCGCATATGCCCAGCGTCTGTTGGATGACCTTGACTCTTTGGAGTGGACTGACTCGCTCAAGGAGATGCAGCGCAACTGGATAGGGCGTTCCGAGGGAGCGGAGATGATATTCAAGGTCTCCAATGGAGAGAATACATACGATATGACCATCTTCACGACCCGGGCGGATACCGTTTTCGGAGTGACATTCATGGTGCTCGCTCCTGAGAGTGAGTGGGTGCCCCGTCTTACTGCACCGGAGATGAAATCCTCTGTGGAGGAGTATCTTGCCTCGGCAGCCAAAAAGACTGAGAGGGAGAGAATCGCGGAGACACGCCAGGTGACAGGAGTATTCACCGGCTCGTACGCAGTCAATCCCATAACCGGAGCTAAAATCCCGGTCTGGATTTCAGAGTACGTGCTTTCCGGCTACGGCACAGGAGCCATCATGGCGGTTCCGGCACATGACAGCAGGGACTACGCATTTGCAAAGCATTTCAACCTCCCTATAGTGCCTCTTATCGAAGGATGCGACGTGTCGCAGGAGAGCTTCGATGCCAAGGAGGGAATCATGTGCAATTCGGGATTCCTCAACGGCATGACAGTAAAAGAGGCTATACCTGCTGCTGTCCGGAAAATACAGGAGCTCGGTATCGGCCGCAAAAAGATCAACTACAGGCTGAGGGACGCCATATTCTCGCGCCAGAGATACTGGGGCGAGCCGTTCCCGATCTATTATAAGGACGGAGTCGCAACTCCGATGGACATGTCCTGTCTGCCGTTGTGCCTGCCTGAGATAGACAGATATCAGCCGACCGAGAGCGGAGAGCCTCCCTTGGCCCGTGCTGTAGGCTGGGAATATCAGGGATGGCCTATAGAGAAGAGTACCATGCCGGGATTCGCAGGCAGCAGTGCGTACTATCTCAGATATATGGACCCCCACAATGACAGCGCAATAGTGGATCGTGCCAAGGATGAGTACTGGCGTGATGTGGACCTCTATGTCGGAGGTACGGAGCACGCTACGGGTCACTTGATATATTCCCGTTTCTGGAACAAGTTCCTCTACGATCTCGGATATGTGTGCGAGAAAGAGCCTTTCAGGAAATTGGTCAATCAGGGTATGATTCAGGGCCGTTCCAACTTCGTATACCGAATAAAGGGCACCAACACCTTCGTCTCATACGGCCTTAAGGACAAGTACGAGACTACCGAGATACATGTGGATGTCAATATCGTGCACAATGACCGTCTGGATACCGAGGCCTTCAGGAAGTGGATGCCGGATTTCGCTACGGCCGAGTTTATCCTCGAGGACGGAGAGTACATCTGTGGCTGGGCGGTTGAGAAGATGAGCAAGTCTATGTTCAATGTGGTCAATCCTGACAATGTCTGCGACACCTATGGCGCGGATACACTCAGACTTTACGAGATGTTCCTCGGCCCGGTGGAGCAGTCAAAGCCATGGGACACAAAGGGTATCGACGGAGTACACCGCTTCCTGAAAAAGTTCTGGAGGCTGTTCTACGGCAGGGACGGGGCTCTTTTCACAGATACCCCCGCTACAGCTGCGGAACTCAAAGTGCTGCATAACCTCATCCGTAAGGTGTCAGCGGATATCGAGAATTTCTCCATGAACACATCGGTCAGCGCTTTCATGATAGCAGTCAATGAGCTGACCGAGCTCGGATGCACCAGCCGGGAAATACTCGAGCCTATGGTCATCCTGCTCTCTCCTTTTGCACCCCATATCTGCGAGGAGCTCTGGAGCAGGTTGGGACACACTGCTTCTGTGGCAAATGCCGCATTCCCCGAGTATATCGAGAGCTATACAGTGGAGAACACTTTCGAGTATCCCGTGTCTTTCAACGGCAAGACCCGTTTCAAACTCGAGCTGCCTAAGGCCGTGGATCCGGCTGCTGCCGAAGCAGCGGTGCTGGCCTCGCCAAATACTGAAAAGTACCTTGCCGGAAAGCCGGTAAAGAAAATTATAGTAGTTCCCTCGAAGATAATCAATGTGGTATTCTGATATGAACCCGACGTCAAAAAAGATCCTGATAACTCTCAAGGAGTATGCGATCATAACTTTCGGTCTCGCGCTGTACTGCTTCAGCTGGACGGCATTCCTGATTCCAAAAGGTATAGTGGGCGGAGCGATACCGGGTCTCGCGACATTTGTCAACTATGCTACGGGAGGACTTATCCCCGTATCTGTCACTTATCTGTCCATCAATGTGGTCCTGCTCATCCTCGGCTTTCTTATATTGGGCCGCGGGTTCGGATTCAAGACCATCTACTGCATCCTGCTCAATACAGTCCTGCTGCAGGTTCTGCCGGATCTGATTCCGTGGGTATCCACTATCGAGGAGAAATTCCTGAACGGACTGATAGGCGGATTCATAGGTGCAATAGGTATAGTGATGATATTCAATCAGGGCGGAAGTACCGGCGGAACAGACATCGTGGCGCTCATCCTCGCCAAGTTCAGGGAGATATCTCCCGGACGAGTCTATCTCTTCTGTGACCTGATCATCGTGGGCTCAGTCCTGCTGCTGCCTGGTAAGTCCATCTCCGATGTGGTATACGGTTACATGCAGGTGATAGCTTTCTCTCAGGGTGTGGACATGCTCCTGACCGGAAACAAGCAGTCGGTGCAGGTGTTGATATTCTCGCAGAGGTATCAGGAGATAGCCGATGCGATAATCACCCAGCTCAAGCGGGGTGTTACGGCATTTGACGGTATCGGCTGGTATACTCAGGAGGCCCATAAGGTCCTCATAGTGGTAGCCCGCAAGCACCAGCTCAATGCAGTAAATAAGATAGTAAAGAATATTGACCGCACGGCATTTATGTCGATAACTCCGACAATGAGTGTCTACGGACGCGGTTTTGAAGAAATTAAAGGCGCAGAAAAGATATCATGGAAACGCAAACAAAATCAACTTCAAGGACAAGAAAAGTCCTCTCAGTCGTAAATGACTATCTGATAATCACCCTCGGCCTGCTGTGCTACACCGGGGGCTGGTGTATCTTCATAATCCCCAACGGTATAGTCGGCGGAGGTGTCTCCGGTATAGGTGCTATAGTACAGTACGCCACCAACGGAGACATACCCGTCAGCTACACATTCTTCGCAGTCAACTTAGTGCTGCTGATCATCGGCATCAAGACCCTCGGCAAGGCTTTTGGAGCCAAGACCGTCTACGCGGTCTTCGTTACGTCCCTCCTCTTCCGTATCCTGCCGGAGGTGATACCGCCGGCATTTATTGAGGAGATAGCTGTCGCAAACGGTAAACTGCTGTGCGCCCTCATCGGAGGTGCGATGTCAGGTTTAGGTATCGGAATGGCTTTCAGCAGAGGCGGCAGTACAGCCGGAACAGATGTCATAGCCCTTATCGTCAGCAAGTACCGCAATATTCCTCCCGGACGTATCATCCTGCTCTGTGATATTTTCATTGTGGGCTCATCGATTCTGCTTCCTTCTGACCTCAACTTCGGGGCCAGAATCGCCGGCATAATGTACGGCTATCTGGTAGTGGCTTCGTGCAGCTTCGTGGTGGATCTCTCAGTCGCCGGTAACAAGCAGTCTGTGCAGCTCTTCATCTTCTCGAAGCATTATGCTGAGATAGCGGATATGATATCCGGTTCCATGCACAGGGGTGTGACTGTCCTTGATGCACAGGGATGGTATACAAAGAATGACGAGAAGGTTCTCTTAGTCATGGTCCGCAAGGTAGAAGCCAACTATCTGCTTTCCATGATCAAGCAGATCGACCGTCAGGCGTTTATCTCCATGGGTAGCGTAATGGGAGTATATGGTCTTGGTTTTGATGTGATTAGAGAAAAAAAGAAACTTAAAAAAGTATAAAAACGTGTAATTCTGAGCAGGTTTTTTTAACTTTCTATAAGTAAAAGGTCTCCATCATAACTTTGAGGCAAATTTAACCTCAAAACGATGGAGACCTTTTTAATACTGTCAACTTGCATTTTGCCTTGCGCTGTCTATCTGTCGATAGGGACTTTCGCCGTTCTTAAACAAAGAACCTGCGGAAACATCGGCAGCGAGGCCGTTCCCGGACTGTCAAAGGATATATCCACAGTCCTTTTTCTAATCGCCTGCTGCTATCTTGTAGGATGCGCTCAGGCCTTTTCCGATAATTTTGGAGGAGTGGAAGGAGTAATGGACCGGATGGTCTTCAAGATATATATCATATCTTCCGTCATTCCTTTTCTTATGCTGCGCAGATTTGTGTTCAAGGAACTGTCCTGGATACAGTTCTATCTTCCTGCCGGTATCATGGCTTCTCTCATATTAGTTTCCGACATACTCATTCTCATCGGAGATATCGAGCTTTCGTTCAGGGTATTGTGCCGGGGTGCCGTCACTGTCAATCTGCTCGTTTTCCTTGTCAGTCTCTGCGAGTCTGTCCTCTATGGGCGCAGTTCCGGAAAAGCACGCGGTGATGCGGACAGCATAAGGCAGGAGTGTATAGTCCATATCGTTTTCCTGTCATTATATAATTTTCTTTTTCTCTTCTACTCGTTCGGCCTGCATGCCTTAGTTGATTATTTCATCATGACGGCCGGCTTTGTCGTGATTCATTCTACGATAGCTGTCGCGTGGGCGAAAGGCAGGAGTGTGTCGTCTACTCTATGGAAGATAGCAGACAGGGGCGGATGGCTCAGGTACGGGAGCTGTAACGGTTATCTTTCCGGAAATCATGGAACCGGCTCTCCGCTCATAGAGGATGCGTCATGTGAAGATGGTCCGAAGGATCAGCCGGACCGAGACGATACAGGGCTCCCGCTGAAAGAGAGGCTGCTCGACTATTTCGAATGCGAGAAACCGTATCTGTCCAAGAACCTGACGATGGAGGAGGTGGCTATGAGGCTGTTTACGAACAAGTCCTATCTTTCCAAGACAATCAATATGGAAATGAACAAGAACTTCAGGGAACTGGTCAACTATTTCAGGGTCAAGGAAGCAGTGCGTATTTTCTCATCAGATATGGATATTTCCATGAATGAGCTTAGGGACAAATGCGGATTCAACAACAACGCATCATTTACCAGTGCCTTCAAACTCAACACCGGCTTTACTCCAGGAGAGTGGTGCCGCGATATGAGAAGCCGGCGTATAAAAGCTATAGAAAAGGATAAGAAGTGTGTATGAATAAGTCTTTAGATATGATTTTTGACCGGATGGACGTTAAGATGAGGGAGGAGAAGCTCTTTCTTGACCCGGATATGACTCTTGCCGGTCTGTCACAGCGTACAGGGACCAACAGAACGTATGCCTCCAATGCTGTATGCTCGCGATACAGGAATTTCAGAGAGTACCTCAATTCCCTGAGAGTAGAGCATCTGCTTCAGGATATACGTGAGGGTATATGCACAGAGATAGACCAGGCGGACGGGGATGACTTCGCAATGCGTTACGGTTTCCGTTCGCGCAGGAGTTTAGACAGGGTCTTGGTGAGGGAGACCGGATGTACGTACTTGAAGATAGTCCGCAGGCGTGTGGGGCTTAAGAAGCAAGGATGCGGCCGATGAGCTCTTCGAGCAGGTCTGCGTCGGAGGCGTTGCCTCCGGAGTTGCTCTTGCTGCGGTAGTCGCATTCCCGTATCATGGAGATTATCCGCATGGTCCTGCGCAGACTGTAGTTGCTGACTGCTGAGAGGTAGGGGGCCGCGTAGCTGTAGTAGACCCCGGCTTTGGCGGCTGCGTCCTTAGCGCTGATTCTGTCGCGGAGCATGAGCGCGTGGATCATCTCTACTTTAGAGAAAAAGAAAAACAGAAAACCGAGTGTCATCTGAAGAGGATACTGCTTTGGAGATTCTCCGAAGAACCAGGCTGTTCTGAAAGCCTTGTCTCCATTTCGGGATGCAAGGGCGGAGGCGAGCTCGGCAGTGTTGAACTCCCTGCTGATGCCGGTGTTCTGTTCAATGTCGCCTGCTGTGATGACTTTCTGCTCTTCTGGAACGGCTTTCAGCAGCTTGTCTGCCTCTACGGAGATCTTGCGGAGGTCGTTGCCTGCGTATTCGGTCAGCAGCATGGCGCCTTGTGGCTCGATTGACTTGCCGATACTGCGGAAGTATGTTTCGATCCAGCGAGGCATGGCTTCCTCACGGATCTTTACGGATTCGAAAACTACACAGGATTTGGACGCTTTCTTGTAGAAAGACGTACGCTTGTCCATATTTTTCCCTGAGAACAGCAGAATCAGTACGGTGGTGGGGGAGATGTGGTCCAAGTAGATGCTGAGTCCTTCCGGCTTTTTCAGAGCCTGTGCCTCCCGGACTACGACTAAAGTCCTTTCCACCATCATCGGGTATCTTTCGCATACTGAGATGATATCGTCCACGGATGTGTCCGGACCGTAGAGAATGGTCTGGTTGAAGTCCCTTTCGTGCGGCTGGAGAGCTTTGTCCATGATGAGGGCACACAGTTTCTCCGGGTAGAACGGTTCTTCTCCCATGAGGATGTATACCGGGTGAAACACCCCTGCTTCCACTTCTTTGCGGAGTGCCTCGAACTGTCCTGCTGAATCGATTTTAGCCATAGCTGCAAATTTAGTATTTTATCACTAACTTTGCAGGCTATGGACACGATTTTCGATCCGTTGAGAAAGACAGAAGTGGCCCTTACCCCGGAGGAACAGGTCCGTCAGGGTGTTATTGCATGGCTGCACGGTCAGATGGGGATTCCGCTGGTGATGATGGCCTCGGAATATGCATTCCGGTACAACGGAAGGCAGTACAGGGCCGATATCGTGGTCTTCGGCAGGGATGCCGCCCCGCTGCTGCTGGTGGAGTGCAAGGCTCCGGGGGTGAGGATTGACAGGGAGGTGATAGAGCAGGGTATACGCTACAACCGTGTCCTTAACGTGAAGTATATGATGTTTACCAACGGTGAGAAAATGTATTTCTGCGAGAGGACCGGAGACGGCCCGGAGTACAGGTTCCTGCCGCAAATACCGGAAATAAAGATTTAAGATGATACTCGACTGTTCAAAACCGATATTCGGAGTCATATCCGAGGAGGCCCGTAGGATGGGGGTCCGCGCCTATGTGATAGGAGGCTATGTACGGGACCAGATTCTGGGACGGCACAGCAAGGATATAGACGTGGTGGTGGAGGGGGACGGCCCGGCCCTGGCCCGCAGAGTGGGAGAGAGGACCGGCTCGCACGTGGCCATATTCGCCCGTTTCGGGACGGCGATGATACACTCCTCCGAGGGGGAGGAGGTGGAGTTCGTGGGGGCCCGGAAGGAGTCCTACTCGAGCGATTCGCGCAAGCCCAGCGTGAGCCGCGGAACCCTGAGGGACGACCAGCTCCGCCGCGACTTTACTATCAACGCCCTCTCATTTTCCCTGCAGCCGGAGGACATGGGAACTGTCTACGACCCTTTCAACGGACTGGAGGACCTTCGCAACGGGCTGATCCGCACTCCATTGGACCCTGATGCCACTTTCTCCGACGATCCCCTGAGGATGGTGAGGGCCATACGCTTTGCGACGCAGTTAGGATTTACCATTGTTCCTGAGGCTTTAGAGTCGATACGGCGCAACAGGGGCAGGATGGCCATTCTTTCCCCGGAGCGGGTGAGCGAGGAACTGCACAAGATACTGATGTCGCCGAAGCCTTCGGTGGGATTCGACCTGATGGACAGGACTACTCTGCTGGAACTGATCCTGCCGGTTATAAGTGCTCTGAAGGGGGTGGAGACGCAGGAGGGACGCGGGCACAAGGACAATTACCGTCATACCCTGCAGGTGGTGGACAATATCGTGCCGCATACCGATAATCTATGGCTGAGGTGGGCCGCCCTGCTGCACGATATCGGCAAGCCGGCGACCAAGCGGTATGAGAAAGGGACCGGTTGGACTTTCCACGGACACGAGGTGGTGGGGGCGAAGATGGTCTACGAGGTGTTCAAGTATCTCCGTATGCCGCTGAATGAGAAGATGAAGTATGTGCAGAAGTTAGTGTTTCTGCATCTGAGGCCGATTGCCCTGGTTCAGGAGGAGGTGACGGACTCGGCGGTGCGCCGTCTGCTCTTCGACGCGGGGGATGACATAGATGACCTGATGACTCTCTGCGAGGCGGACATCACTTCGAAGAATGACCGGACGGTGGCCCGGCATATAGCCAATTTCCAGTTAGTTCGGCGCAAGCTGCAGGAGGTCGAGGAGAAGGACCGGATCCGCAACTTCCAGCCTCCCGTGACCGGTGAGATGATCATGGAGACCTACGGCATTCCTCCCTGCCGCGAGATAGGCGTCATCAAGGAGTACATAAAGGACGCCATCCTGGACGGCCGTATTTCCAACGACCGTGACGCCGCACTCGCCCTCATGCGTGAAAAAGCCTCTGAACTCGGTTTGAAAGAAATATAGAGGGCGGCTAGTCTTTTCTCGTTGCTTTATATTTCTTTCAGGCTTACTGTGTGACTAATGCAGTGACACTCCTATCAGCCGCATGAATTCACTTCTGGTACGCTCGTCCTTGAGGAAACCTCCGGTGAAAGCCGAGGTGGTGGTGATGGAGTTCTGTTTCTGGACTCCGCGGATCTGCATGCACATGTGGGAGGCCTCGATGACCACGCCCACTCCGAGAGGATGCAGGGTGTTCTGGATGCAGTCGCGTATCTGCACGGTCAGTCGCTCCTGTACCTGAAGGCGGCGGGCATAGCACTCGACGACGCGGGCTATCTTGCTGAGCCCGGTGATGTAGCCGTTGGGAATATAGGCGACGTGGGCCTTGCCGTAGAAGGGCAGCAGGTGATGCTCGCACATGGAGTACAGCTCGATGTCCTTGACCACCACCATCTGACGGTAGTCTTCCTTGAACATGGCCGAGCGAAGGATCTCGGCGCCGTCCATGTAGTAGCCCTGGGTGAGGAACTGCATGCTCTTGGCCACCCTCTCCGGAGTCTTGAGCAGTCCCTCGCGCTCAGGATCCTCCCCGAGCAGATGCAAAACCTCTTTATAGTGTACTGCAAGCTCCTTGGTGGCCTGCGGATCATATTCCTCGATTTTCTTGAATGCCATTTCGGTAAAATTTTTGAAGCGCAATATTAAGGAAAATGTTGTAGACTGCCAATAAATTATTACTTTAGACGCCGATTTCAAATACAAAGATTATTATGGCGAAAGCGGATGAGATTATCAGACTCGAGGATATCCGCAGGATATACCGGGTCGGAAATCAGGAGGTGAGAGCTTTGGACGGGGTCTCGCTTTCTGTTTACCAAAACGAGTACGTAGCAATTATGGGCCCTTCGGGCTCGGGAAAGTCCACACTTATGAACATTCTAGGCTGCTTGGATTCCCCCAGCAACGGCCATTACATCCTCAATGGGGTGGATGTAAGCGAGATGGAGGACGGCGAGCTGGCCGATGTCCGCAACCGCGAGATCGGCTTCGTCTTTCAGTCCTTCAACTTGCTTCCACGGTACAATGCCATAGAGAACGTCGCCCTGCCCATGGTCTATGCCGGAGTGCCGGCCAAGGAGCGCATGGAGAGGGCGGCGGCAGCCTTAGAGAGCGTGGCCCTGTCGGAACGGATGGACCACAAGCCCAACGAACTGTCCGGCGGTCAGAAGCAGAGGGTGGCTCTGGCCAGGGCTCTTATCAACAACCCTTCCATCATCCTGGCGGACGAGCCCACCGGCAACCTGGACACCCACACTTCCATCGAGATAATGCGGCTGTTCGACGAGATTCACAGCCGGGGCAATACGGTGATAGTGGTAACTCATGAGGAGGACATAGCGGCTTACGCCCACCGCATCATCCGGCTCAGGGACGGAAAAGTGGAGTCGGACACTGAGAACAAAGACTATACTAAAACATTTAATTGACAACAGCATGAAAATCTACACGAAAACCGGCGACTCCGGTGAGACCTCCCTGGTGGGAGGCAAGAGAGTATCAAAGGCCTCCCTCAGAGTCTGCGCCTACGGGGATATGGACGAGCTTATCTCCTATATCGGCCTGCTGCGCTGCGGGATTCCTCAGAGCGATGCTTTCCTGCGCAGGGTGCAGGCCGTCCTGATGACCGGTTCGGCCCATATAGCCTCGGAGGTGGAGAATCCGCGTCTGACGCCCTTCCCATATGAGGAGATCCGTACGCTTGAGGATGAAATAGACCGTCTGAGTGCCCTGATGCCTCCCATGAAGTCGTTTGTACTGCCGGCAGGACCTGCCGCTGCCGCTCATTGTCATATCGCCAGATGCGTGTGCCGCCGCAGCGAGCGCTCATGTGTGGCCATAGGCGACCACCGGCCGGACGTGCAGGATGTGATACGGTATCTCAACCGTCTGTCCGACCTGCTTTTCACTCTCGGCCGCTATCAGTGCCACGCAAGTAACATTCCCGAAGATTTTTGGACCGAGTAGAATTATTTTGTTTATATTTGCCGCCCAAAAATCAACAAAGAAAACATTTAAAGTACAAGACGCTATGTATTGGACACTTGAATTGGCCTCAAAGCTCGAAGACGCTCCCTGGCCTGCAACAAAAGACGAATTGATCGACTATGCTACCCGTTCCGGTGCACCCCTTGAGGTTATAGAGAACCTCGAAGACTTGGAGGACGACGGGGAAGTATACGAAAGCATAGAGGAAATCTGGCCCGACTATCCCAGCAAGGAGGACTTTTTCTTCAACGAGGACGAGTACTAAGATTCCCTGCGCGACAGGCAATAAGAAATTCAGCGGGACGACCGGAGTTATGCCGGTTGTCCCGCTTGTGTTTTTTGGGTGCCTGCAGGGTCAGCGGGTGAAGTCGGCGGCCGCGGCCATCTTGGCGGCGATGCGTTCGGTGGCGAGGTTGCCGATGCTGCCGGTGTGGGTGTGGCGGAGGGTGCGGTCTGCCTTGAAGGTGCCGGAGCTGACTTCCTGGCCGACGGCTTTGTAGGCGTCGCGGAAGGGGGTGCCGGAGAGGACCCTTCGGTTGACCTCCTCGACAGTGAACAGGCAGTCGTAGAGCGGAGAGTCCATGATGTGCGCGTTGACGGTGATGTGCCCGAGCATATAGATGGTCATGTCTATGCAGCTGTGCAGCAGGCTCAGGGCAGGGAAGAGGATGTCCTTGAGCAGCTGGAAGTCGCGGTGGTAGCCGTGGGGCATGTTGCTGCACAGCATGGCCGTCTGGGTCCAGCAGGACATGATGCGGTTGCAGTTGCCGCGGATGATTTCCCAGACATCTGGATTCTTCTTGTGGGGCATGATGCTGGAGCCGGTGGTGAGTTCGGCCGGGAAGGAGATGAATCCGAAATTGGGGCACATGTACAGGCAGCAGTCGGAGGCGAATTTATTGAGGGTAAGGGCAATGGAACCCATGGCGGCGGCTACTGCCAGTTCTGTCCTTCCGCGGCTCATCTGGGCGGCGACGGAATTATAGCTCATGCTGCCGAAGCCCAGCAGGCGGGTGGTCATCTCCCGGTCGAGGGGAAAGGAACTGCCGTAGCCGGCCGCGGACCCGAGTGGGTTCTGGTCCGCCACCCTGTACGCCCCGTGCAGCATGTACATGTCCTCTGACAGGGCTTCCGCGTAGGCTCCGAACCACAGGCCGAAGGACGAGGGCATGGCCGTTTGTCCGTGGGTATAGCCCGGCAGGAGGATGTACTTGTGCTTCTCACTGAGTTCCTGAAGGATGGCAAACAGATCCAGGACCTGCAGGCGGAAGCGTAGGATCTCATCCTTGAGGAAGAGCTTGATGTCCACCAGCACCTGGTCGTTCCTGGACCGGCCCGAGTGTATCTTCTTCCCGATGTCTCCTATTCTTCGGGTAAGGAGAAGCTCTATCTGTGAGTGTATGTCCTCGACATCGTCCTCCAAGGTGAACCTCCCTGCATCGATGTCCTTTTCAATTTCATCTAATCCGGATGTGAGAGCCGTCAGCTCACCGGCAGTGAGCAGCCCGATGCTCTCTAACATCCTGATGTGGGCCTTGGAACCCTGTACATCGTATTTCGCGAGGCGAAGGTCGAGGACCCTGTCGTCCCCGACCGTGAAATTCTCCACTGCTGCGGCAGCTTCAGCCCCTTTGCTCCAAAGTGTTGCCATAATCTGTGATTTTAAGGAAATGTCTGATAAAGTGTATGTATGTTCTTATTCCGTCCTCTATCTCCCCGACCGTTACGTATTCGTCCCTGCGGTGCGATCTGGACGAGTCTCCCGGCCCCATCTTCACCGCATCGCAGTCAAGCCGGATCCAGTCGGAGGCGGTAGGGGAGACGAATGTCTCTATGCCGAGTTCCGCGGCGCACCACAGCAGGGGGGATCCTGCCTTGGTGGAGGAGGACCTGTTGTGGAGATTCCGCGGGGTCAGACGGCTGAGGCATACCTCCTGGAGCATGTCCAGGATAGAAGAGTTGGTGTATTCTCCGTTGGGGCGTATGTCCACGACGAAGGAGCATCTGTCCGGAATGACGTTGTGCGCAGTTCCTGCCTCTATCTGAGTCACATTGACGTGAACCTCCCCCATCAGCGGGGATATCCTGTCGAAACGGAAGTTCCTGATCCGGTTGATGTCGTCTATGGCAGTGTACAGGGCATTGACCCCTTCGTTCCTTGCAGCATGGCCGCTCTCTCCGGAGGCGGTTCCGTCGAGGACCAGAAGCCCGCGCTCTGCAATCGCCGCCTTCATTCCCGTAGGCTCTCCGACTATTGCCCAGTCAGGTGTGCGGAGGGTCAGGCCATTTTCGTACAGCAGTCCCTCCTTCAGAGCGGCACACACCGCTTCCATACCGCCGGAGCCGGAGCGCTCTTCCTCTACGCTGAGCACGAGCATGAGGTTGATCGGTAGCCGGAGACTGTAGAAATACCGCATGGCCGCAATCATGGCTACGGCGGAGGCTCCGTCATCATTGGCGCCTAACCCGGCCACTACTGAGGCAGCTTCCGGACAGGTGCCGGAGATGGACGGCCGGTAAGGGTCGAACGAGTAACCTTCGGCCGGGAGCACTGTGTCTAAATGGGCGCAGAGCATGAGTGTCTTTCTGTCCGGAGAATATCCGGAGTTGACGGATATGATGTTGTTCCTGAGCCGTACATGCATTATGCCTGCCGCGGTCAGAAAGTCCGAAACATGCTGGCTGACCTTCTCTTCCTCAAAGGAAGGGGAGGGGATGGCTATCATCTCCCTGAGCAGGCGGACGGCGTCGTTCAAAAGGGTACGGATATCTTCTTTCATAGGCTTAGAGTATGATTTTAGTGCCTTTGCCGCTCAGCAGGCTGCGGGCATGGGTGACTGTGATTTCACTCACTCCGTTCCTGAGGGCCGCGAAGGCGTTGTCCAGTTTGGGTATCATGCCGGCGGCAATCCGGCCCTCGCTTCTGAGGGACCGGTACATCCCGGAGCTTATCTCCGGAATGACGCTGCTGTCATCGTCCTTGTCGTACAGTACGCCGTCCTTCTCGAAACAGTAGGTCAGGGAAATATGTCCGGTCTGGGCCAGAGCAGCGGCAAGGCAGGATGCGACGGTGTCGGCATTGGTGTTGAGCAGCTGTCCGCACCCGTCATGAGTGACGGCGCAGAACACCGGAGTGATTCCGGCCCGCAGCAGCAGTGTCAGGAAGTCCGTATTGATACTTTCCGGGGTTATGTCCCCCACGTACCCGTAGTCGACCGGGACGGGCGCTCTCCTGACAGCCCTGATAAGGTCCGCGTCGGCCCCTGAGACTCCTATGGCGCTGCATCCGAGGCTCTGCAGGCCGGCGACTATGTTCTTGCCGCACCATCCGGCGTAGACCATGACCACGGCTTTGAGGGCCTGCTCATCCGTGACCCGGCGTCCGTCCACCATGACAGGCTGCTGTCCGAGCGCTTTCTGCAGCCGGCTGGCCATCACTCCGCCTCCATGTACCAGTATTTTCGCTCCGGAGATGGAGGCGAAGTCCTGGAGAAACCGCTGCAGCTGCTCCGGGGAGTCGATGATGCTGCCGCCTATTTTCACTATTGTGCAGTCCATGACCTGGGGCTTATTTGTCCATATTCAG
This sequence comes from uncultured Bacteroidales bacterium, assembly GCA_944322575.1. Taxonomy (GTDB): domain Bacteria; phylum Bacteroidota; class Bacteroidia; order Bacteroidales; family UBA932; genus Coprenecus. The sequence continues at coordinate 55,086 of CALUPK010000006.1, forward strand.
GAGAATCTCTTTCAGGACTGTCTGCGCCGAGACTATGCGGTTGGCCGCCTCGGGGATGACTATCGAGCGGGGGCTCTCTATCACCTCGTCGGTTACTATCATGTTCCGGCGCACCGGGAGGCAGTGCATGAACCAGGCATTGTCCGTGAGGGCCATCTTGGCGCTGTCTACGGTCCAGCTGCGGTCGGTGGACAGCACCTTGCCGTAATTGTCACCACTGTACGCCGCCCAGTTCTTGGCATAGATGAAATGTGCGCCCTCGAATGCCTTCCGCTGGTCGTACTCTATGACGGCGCCTGCAGTGAAGGCGGGGTCGAGCTCATATCCGCGGGGATGAGTAATTACAAATTCGTATCCGGTCATGCGGATTCCCTCCGCAAATGAGTTGGGAACGGCCTGTGGCAGGGCCTTGGGATGCGGGGCCCAGGTCATTACGACCTTCGGCCGTTCCACCTGCTTGTACTCCTCGATGGTAATCAGGTCGGCGAATGTCTGGAGCGGATGCCTTGTCGCCGCCTCCATGCTTATGACAGGCTTGCCTGAGTATTTGATGAACTGGTTGAGAATGACTTCATTGTAGTCGTCCTCCTTGCTCTCGAAGCGGGCAAATGAGCGCACGCCTATGATATCGCAGCAGCAGCCCATCACCGGAATCGCCTCTAACAGATGCTCAGGCTTGTCGCCGTCCATGACCACTCCGCGTTCGGTCTCGAGTTTCCAGGCTCCCTGGTTGATGTCTAAGACTATGACGTTCATGCCTAAGTTGAGGGCGGCTTTCTGGGTGCTGAGCCGGGTCCTGAGGCTGGAGTTGAAGAATATCATGAGCAGTGTCCTGTTCCGGCCGAGTTCCTGATCGGCGTAGGGGTGCTCCTTGACGTATTTAGCTTTGGTGCAGGCGGCTTTCAGATCGCCTATTTGCAGGATGGATGTAAATGTCTTCATGGTTTTAATTTTTTTCGGTTGAGGTGAGTCTATGCCAGCTCTTCATGAATCCGGCGGCTGTCTCAAATGAAAGGGTGAGCGGAGGCAGGAGGCGTATGACGTCTGGTCCTGCCGCTCCGGTGAAAATATGCTCCCGCACTAAGAGCATCTCCCTGAGTCCGGAGTATTGCGGCTTGAGCTGCAGTCCGATCATCAGGCCGCGGCCGCGGTATTGCTCTAAGGCGGGGTCGAGCTGTCCGGAGGGATGAAAGGCTTTCAGGAAATATTCTCCTTTCTTGGCGGCATTCTCCACTAAATGTTCGTTCTCGATGACGTCGAGGACGGCTAAGGCTGCGGTGCAGGCGAGGTGGTTGCCTCCGAAAGTGGTGCCGAGGAGGCCGTATGAGGGCTTTATCTCAGGAGAGATGATGACCCCTCCGATGGGAAATCCGTTTGCCATGCCTTTGGCAGTGGTGACGATGTCCGCGCGGATGCCGGAGAACTGGTGGGCGAAGAACTTGCCGGTGCGGCCGTAGCCGGACTGAACCTCGTCCACAATCAGTACAGCCCCGTATCTGCTGCACATCCGGCGGAGTTCCACGAGAAAAGCGTCATCCGGCATGTGTATTCCGGCCACGCCCTGTATTCCCTCAATGATGACACCGGCATAGGTGCCGCGGGAGAGTTCCCGCTCCACTGCCTCCGTATCGCTGAGGGAAATGTATGTGACCCTCTCCGCGGAGTTGAAGGGAGAGCGCAGCCCGGGGTTGTCGGTGACAGCCGCAGCTCCTGACGTCCTGCCGTGGAAAGAGCCGGAGAAGGCGAGTATCCGGCTTTTCCCGGTATGGAAGGAGGCCAGTTTCAAAGCGTTCTCGTTGGCTTCGGCTCCGGAGTTGCAGAGGAAGAGGGAGTAGTCGTCATAGCCGCTGGCCCGGCCTATCCTGTGCGCCAGTTCCTTCTGAAGGGAATTCTGCACGGCGTTGGAGTAGAAGCCGAGTCTGGCAAGCTGTTCCGAAATCATTCTGATGTAATGCGGGTGACTGTGCCCGATGGATATCACGGCATGGCCTCCGTACATGTCGGTATATTCGTTGCCGTCCTTGTCCCAGAGGGTGGTGTCTATCCCTCTGACGGGCTCGATGTCCCATAGTCTGTATACTTTGAACAGGTCCATATAAATGCTGTTTAAAAGGTGAGGTTAAAATGCCGATGGCTTCAGTCTCAGGCCGCAGTCCTCGGGAAGGGAGAACATAAGGTTCATATTCTGTACGGCCTGCCCGGCAGCCCCTTTCAGCAGATTGTCTATGACTGAGCTGATGTGGATGTATCCGTCGTGCAGCTCTGCGTGCAGCAGGGCCTTGTTGGTGTTGACCACTTCTTTCAGGGATACCGGCTCTGCGGAGTGGAATACGGACGGGGAAGAGGAGTAGTACTCCTCGAACAGTCTTACGTAAGCCTCTTCCGTCATTCCTCCGGCAGCGCGGGTGTAGACGCTGGCGAAGATGCCGCGGGTAAAGTCTCCCCGGAATGGTACGAAGTTGACGGTCGGAATACTGCCCGAGATGCTTCCGATATTTTTCCGGATCTCGGCGAGATGCTGGTGGGAGAAGAGTTTGTAGATGGAGAGGTTGTTGTCCCTGTAACTGAAATGGGTGGTCTCTCCGGGCTTTTTCCCTGCACCGGTGGAACCGGTGACGGCGCTTGCGTGTACTTCGTCCCGGATCAGTCCGTTTGCCGCCAATGGAAGCAGGGCTAACTGGATGGCAGTGGCGAAGCAGCCGGGATTGGCGATGTTTCCCGCACTGCGGATTTCCCCGCGGGCACTCTCCGTGAGGCCGTAGACGAAGTGCCTGCCGGCATAGTCCGCATCGAGCCGGAAATCATTGCCAAGGTCGATGATCCTGCATCCGCTGCCTATGCTGTGGGTGTCGATGAACTCCCGCGAGAGGCCGTGTCCCAGGCAGAGAAAGAGTACGTCCGGATCATTGAGCTCCGTCCCGAAGCACAGGTCGGTATCTCCTATGAGGTCCCTGTGGACTGATGTCACGGGCTTCCCGTCGGCCGAGGTGGTGAGGACTGAGACGACATCCGTCTCGGGATGGTGGAGCAGTATCCTCAGCAGCTCTCCTCCGGTGTAGCCGGTACCTCCTGCTATAGCTGCGCGTATCATGGTCAGTCTGCTGTTTTTATGATATCGGTTCCGTTGACGCTGTAGTAGATTTTCAGCGGGTTGGCGAGCACCTTAGTGAATCCGACCACGTCGGCGCCTGTGTAGGAGCGGTTGATCTCTCCGTAGGTGCCGAACTTAGAGCTCATAAGGTCATGTGCGCTGCTGCATCCGAGTACGGAGAAGCTGTAGGGCCGCAGTCCGACTTCCACCTCTCCGCTTACCTTCTGCTCCATGCTGTCCATCATGGCTTCCATATCCCTCATGACAGGATCTAAGTACATGGCTTCATGCATCTGCTGTCCGTACCAGCCGGCTATCTGATCCTTCCAGTAGAGCTGTCCCTTTGTGAGCACGTGCTTCTCGAGCAGGTGGTGTGCCTTGATCAGAATGAGAGGGGCTGCGGCCTCGAAAGCCACTCTTCCCTTTATGCCGATGATGGTGTCTCCGACGTGGATGTCCCGTCCGATACCGTAGGGGGCGGCTATAGCGTGCAGCTCCTTGATCAGCTCCACCGGGTCCATCTTCTTGCCGTTCAGGGATACCGGCTCGCCCTTTTCAAAACCGATGCGGACGTGTTCGCTGCCGTGCTTTGTCACCTGCACCGGGTAGGCCTCCTCGGGAAGCCATCCGTCAGAGGTGAGGGTCTCCACGCCTCCTACGCTGGTGCCCCACAGACCCTGGTTGATGGAGTATCTGGATTTCTCCCAGGAGTAATCGAAGCCATGTGCGGCAAGATAATCTATCTCTTCCTGACGGGTGAGGGACTTCTCGCGTATGGGGGCGATAATCCTGATATCGGGAGACAGGATTTCGAAGACGATGTCGAAGCGGACCTGGTCGTTCCCGGCTCCGGTGCTGCCGTGCGCTACGCTGCCTGCACCTGTCCTGCGTACATGCCTGTACACCTCGAGGGCCTGGAAAACTCTCTCGGAACTGACGGAAAGGGGGTAGGTGGCGTTTTTGAGGATATTGCCGAATATAAGATACTTAAGCCCTTTTTCGTAGTAGGTGTGCGAGGCGTCTACAGTTACGTGGGATGCGGCTCCCAATGCTATGGCCCTGGCCTCGATAGCCTTGACCTCGCTGTCGGAAAATCCGCCTGTATTGACCGTGATGGTATGGACCTCGAGTCCCTTTTCGTTTTTGAGATACGGGACACAGAAGGAAGTGTCCAGTCCGCCGCTGAATGCGAGTACTACTTTGTTGTTCATGATGCTGATTGTTTTTTCGTTTTATGAATGTTTTTTATTGTCCTTATGCGGATGTGTTCGAACGGGTCGTAGAGCAGGCCGGTGCACAGGCACATACGGAAACCGTTCTTTTCCAGGATAGGGTAGTTTCTGCAGCCCCGGCAGCCTTTCCAGAACTCCGGATCGCCGGTGAGTTCGGAGAAGGGTACGGGTCGGAATCCCATCTCGTAGTTGATCTTCATCACAGCGGATCCTGTGGTGATGCTGAATATCCTGGCGAAGGGGAACAGCTCGCGGGAGAGCAGGAAGACCTTCTTCTTAATCCTTTTGGCCAGTCCGATTCCCCTGAACTCGTGAGCGACAATGAGGCCGGAATTGGCTACGTACCTCTTGCCTTCCCACGACTCAATGTAGGAGAATCCGGCGAACCTTCCGTCTTCGGTGACGGCTATTACGGCTTTCCCGGCCTGCATTTTTCCGAGGATATATTCGGGAGTTCTCTTTGCGATGCCAGTACCTCTCTCCTGTGCGGAGATGTACATCTCATCGCAGATCTCCTGCGTGAAACGGTAGTGGCTGCTGTCAGCCACCATGACGTCAATTCTCATTTTTCAATAATAGGTGTTTGGAGTAAATAAATACACGAAGCCCCTAATGGCAAGACAAACCGCGATTGTCGATTGCAATCAGAAAACCTCGCTGTGTCAGAGGAAGTATGGGAGGGGGTCCGGAAGCCGTTACCCTCCTAAATTCGGACGAGAGCACAGGTGGACTCAGCATGGTGCCGGATGCGCCTTGCAGAGAAATTGAATGCTGTTATGTCACCTGTATAAGTCATTATTGAGCGCAAATATATTGTTTTTTTCCAAAACCGCGCAACAGTATGACTCTGTTTTTAATGAAAAAAATAGTCCGGCCGCTTTAGAAGAGGCTTGCGATATTCGATACGAATAGCTTGACGGCGATGGCAAGGAGAATGATTCCGAAGAACTTGCGGAGGATGTATACTCCGCCCTTACCGAGTATTCTTTCGGCTAAGTTGAGGTACTTGAGAACGAAATATACTATCACCATATTGAGCAGTATCGCAGTGATGATGTTCTCCACATGGTATTCGGCTCTGAGGGAGAGGACAGTGGTGAGTGCTCCCGCTCCGGCTATCAAGGGGAAGATGATGGGCACTATGGTGGCGGAGCCGCCCGGGCCGTTGTATTTGAAAATCTCTATGTCAAGAACCATCTCGCAGGCCAGAATGAGGATGATAATCGAACCGGCCACGGCGAAGGACTGGATATCTACTCCGAAGAGGGACAGGATGGCATCTCCGAGGAAGAGAAACAGCAGGAAGATGATGAATGAGAAGATGGCTGCCTTGCCCGGCTCTACCTTCAGGCCTTTTTCTTTCAGTCCTATTATGACGGGTGTGGAACCGGTGATGTCTATTACGGCAAACAGTACCATGAAGGCGCTGAGAATCTCTTTGAAGCTGAAATTTAAATCCATATAGTTGATAAATGATGCACTAAATCAGTGCAAAAGTAAGAAAAATAGCATGATTTGGAAAATAATTCCTATATTTGGCTCCGTAACATAATTCAAATAACAAACATGAAAGAACTTATTGAAAAGATCAATGCGGAAATCGCAGCTTTCCAGAAAGACGCAGAAGCTCAGCTTGAAAAAGGAAACAAGGCAGCCGGTACACGTGCTCGTAAGGCTTCCCTTGAACTGACAAAACTTCTGAAGGAATTCAGAAAGGCGTCAATCGAGAGCGCGAAGTAGTCGTCAATCCGCATTCAGCTTAGTTACAGGGCGGCCCCATCCGGGCCGCTTTTTATTTATAGCTCCGAGGTGTTGATGATGATGCCGGTGTAGTTTTCGGCACTCCACAGCCAGATAAGGTCTCCGTCCTTTCTGGCGCATTCGAGATGGCTCATGCTTGAGACCAGTTCTCCCGGGCTTCTATAGTCGATGGATGTGGTGATATGCACGCCGGCACTCTGGGGCAGGGCGTCTAAAATGACATTGAGACAGGTGTCCTGTCCGTCTGTCTGAATTCTGTACTGCATGCGGCCCGGGTTGGCGGCCCGCTGGTGTGACTGTGGATTGAATTTAAAGAGAGCCTCTCCGTTGCGGTAGAAGCCTTCTGTACTCTCCCGGAGGAACATCTCCTTTTCCAAGGAGTCTATCATGATGACATCTTCCCTGCAGGCTGTGCAGGCAAGTAGTGCTGTCAGTACCGAGAGTGTCAGTATGGGGCGGAGTCTATTCATCGTCAGGATCTTTAATGATGGCGTCTGTTACGGTAATGGTTTTGATTACGGTCTCGGTACTTTTGTCCGAGGCGTATTCTATGACGGCTTTGACTGTGTATTCTCCGGGTTGCCGGAATACGTATCTGTCGCTCAGTGCACGGGTGCCGTTGATGTACCATATTGTGGAGTTGACATTCTCCGCAATATTGTTTACAACCAGATCGATGGTGTCGTTTGTGAAGTAGTTGATCCTCTTTGAGTATATGTAGGGATAGGGGGAGGTGAGGGGCATGGTGCTGAATCTTACAGCGACGGTGTCTCCGTTGCCGCGCTCTCCTATGTGGTACATCAGGCAGAAGTATTCTGTCCTTGGGGTCAGATGCTCGAAAGTGTATCTTGTCGCCACTGCAGTGTCTCTGTACGGTTTCTTGTCAAAGCTTGTTTCTCCCCAAATAATGCCCCAGCGGTAGGTGCCGTAACGGCCGGCTTTCCATGTGGCGACAGCCCTGTTCTGATAGGCATCCACCTCTAATCCGACTGGGGTCAGAAGGACTTCGGAACTGTCTTCCACGAGATCAAATGTCACTGTCCCCGAGTGGACGGATATGTTGGTCAGTTTCACCCCGGCGGGTGTGCCGTCCCAGGCGATGAAGGCCGGATCACCGGATGCTGAGAGTTCTGTGATACCGGCCTGGCCGGGGAAGAATATCTGGCTGATGTGCTCTGCCTTGCTGTAGGCCTCAATCAGGTCGGCGCATTCGTGAGAGGCACTGGCGTTGACTAAGTTCGTCGTCCAGCGGGTAGCGGCTGATATTCCGTCAGCGATGTTGGAGGACTTGTCCACATGGTATACAGCCATGCCGTAGCCGTCTATGTATGCGTCCCATCCGGAGTTGTCCCTGTTCTCTATCAGGAAATACTCACCGTTGTTGGATGTGGGGATGCGTATGATGTCTCCGCTTGAGCCGATGGGGGAAAGAGAGACAGTGGTGCCTGTCCGGACATTGATATAATTGGCTGAACCGGCCAGCTCTCGGTCTATGGCGCAGAAGTTCGGAGGTGTGCGCCCGGAGTTGTTGAAATTACCCTCATCCATAACAGACAGCCTGCCCCAAAGACACTGGCTCATGCCTCCGCTGCCGTAGTCGGTGTCGTACAGGTCTACGAGTCCGAGGAAATGGCCGAACTCGTGGCAGAATGTCCCTATGCCGGATGTCAGAGTGCTGCTGGATTCTCCCAAGTCGCTGCCTGCCAGCTCTGATGCGCAGGCAAACATGCCTATTCTCGTGCCGTCGCAGGTAATGCCTTCGGAGGAAATATTGTTGACCTGTGGCCAGATGGTGTTGTCGTCTCCGCTCTCAGCCTCGTTGTATCCGGCAAAGTAGAAGAAGATGAAGTCAGCCTGCCCGTCTCCATCGTTGTCGTAGTCCTTGAAATTGACAGAGGGATCTACTGACTTGCAGGCCTCGGAGACCATTCTGTTCAGGTTGGCGTCATAGGTTATGACGGAAGGCGTGCTGATGTCGTTCGTTCCATAGTACGTATAGGACTGGCTGAGCGTGACCGGATCCGTGACATCGAAGGTGAAAGTCCATCCCGGCATGTTGTCTTCAAAATAATCCTTTGCAGAACCCGTACCTCCCCGCTCGGAATATCCCGGTGTATTCAGCATGCTGAAGAAATGATCTTTCGGTGAGGGAACGGAGAACTTTAAGTCAGAGAATTCTACGGGGATGACCAGAACCCTGACTGTCTTGGATGCAGCCGGACTCAGCGTCATGATACCGCCTGCGGCGCTGAGCCTGCTCAGGCTTTTTGACCTGAAAGCAGATGCAGCCGCTCTCATATTCTCTTCGGTACGTCCTATGCTGTTGATCGATATGGAGGACGGGGATATGGAGGATGAGGCTTTAGTCTTGGACATCTCTATCCCGGAGGGACTGTATGAGGCATAATAGAAGAAACCGTCCTTTCCTTTGGCCACTGTTCTCCCATCCGCTGTCATGGTGTAGCGGAAGTGCTCGTCTCCCCTGATGATGAGGGTGAGGGTGCTGCCGTCAGGCTGTCTGACAATGACAGGGCGCGGATACGCTTTCACTGCCAAGGCAGTGTTGATGGAGGCTATAAGTAAAATTATGACGCAGATTGAACGCATTTTTTCTAAATTTGCCCGCTGAGTTTATTGCAAATGTATGAAAAGATTTAGAATATCGGGACTGATACTTCTGCTATTTGTGTCTGTTTATGTTTCAGCCGCGGCTCCGGATACAGATTCGCTCATCAATGAAAAGGGTAAGTTTGACCACTGGCGGGTATACGAACTGGAGGAGTCCGGCATCATAGGAGGCAATATTAAGACTATTTACAAGCTCTCCGAGGGTGATACCCTCCGGGGTCAGGAACCCTGTCCTGTCCGTCAGGAGGATGTCTTCGCGCCATGTAACATCATGGCCAATGTAGTAGGTATCATAAAGGGCAGCAACTCGGTTTTCCCCGAACCCCGCGGCGACGGCTACTGCGCCCGTCTTTCGGTGATAATGGAGAAAGTGAGGGTGCTCGGGATGATCAATATGGAAGTGCTGGTTCAGGGGACCATCCTCTCAGGATATTTCCATGAGCCCATTCGCGACACAAAGGGCGCTTATTCCAAATTGGACTGCGGCATCCCTTTTACGGAACGCCCTTCGGCTGTACAGTACGACTATAAGGCGGAGGTCGGTCATCCGGTCATCCGTGCCACCGGTTTCTCGCCTAAGAAGGAAATGGAGGGAGAGGACTTTCCTTTCATTGCAGTGTTCCTTCAGCACAGGGAGGAGGATGAGAATGGCAGGGTCACGGCTTCGAGAGTGGGTACGGCTTACAAGAAATTCAGTGAGAATCAGAAAGAATGGAAGAACGGTGAGACGATACCTGTACGCTATGGGGATATAAGCGCCGAAGCGGATTTCATCCCCGAGATGGATCTTAAGAACGGAGATATCATCTACTACTGCCGCAACAGTAAGGGCAAGATAGTGCCCATTGAGGAAAATCTCTGGGCTTCTCCGGATGAAGAGCCCACTCATGTTATAATCTGGATATCCTCTTCAAACGGAGAGGCGTTCTACGGCGGGCTCGGCAACACGTTCTGGGTTGACAATTTCAAGTTTATCTATTGACAACATGCTCCGTGCGGTAGGATATATAGCCCTGTCGCTGGCGCTTTTTCTTCTGTTTCCGCCGAGGACAGAGGCGCAGGTCTATGACTCGGCGTATATGGCGAAGGTGCGGGATACCGTGGAGAGATATTACCGCCTGCATCCCCGTCAGAAAGCGGACAAGGAAGAACGCTCTTTCAGGGCGGTGCCTTTGTATGGAGTGATGTATACCGAGGAGACAAAGTTTACGGCAATGGGCGGATTTATGGGTGTTTACCGCACATCCCAAGACTCCATTGTCCCCATGTCATCTGTAGGTGCGGTAGCGATGATATCCACCAATCTTTCCGGAGGGGGAGCGGTGACAGGCTCGTGGTATGCCCCTTTCGGCCGTTTCAAGATAGAGTACTCTGCCCGTTTCGTACACAGTCCCCGCCGTTTCTGGGGAACAGGCTTTGAGGCGGCCTCGGATCCCTCGGGTGCCGGCAGTCTGACGGCGAGGAGAGTGAGAGGGCGTGCGGATTTTCTCTACCGTCATGCCGGGACACTGCTGGCAGGAGCATTTGCCGGATATGAGTTCTATCATGCTGTGGAAATCTCTGCTCCTTCCGCTGCGGGGATGACTCCTGTGCGTACGCATTACCTGACAGCGGGAGTGAGGATAGACGTGGATACCAGAAACGATGTGACGTCTCCGTCACGCGGGGTGTTTCTGAATGTGGAACAGAGTCTCAATATACCTGCGGGCGGTGCCGGAGGTCTGTTCGGAAGGACAGAAGTGACGGCGGATTTCTTCTGCCCGGTGTGGAAGGGTGGGGTGATGGCCGTGGATGTCTACGGCAATATCAGTACGTCGGGTGCTCCGTGGACGATGTGGCCCGAGGCCGGGGGAGACGTACGTCTGCGCGGGTATTATCAGGGCCGCTACAGGGACCGGAATCTGCTTGCCGCTCAGGTAGAACTCAGACAGAAGGTGTACCGCGGGCACGGAGTGGCTGTATGGGGTGGTGCCGGATGGGTGTTTCCCTCGTTTGGGGGATTCGACATAAAAAATACCCTGCCCACGTACGGGGCAGGGTACCGTTTTTCGTTCTTGGGCATCGTACTGAGGCTCGATGTCGGTTTTGGCCTACCGGGTCAGTACGCTGTCATCGCCGGTCTCAGTCATTCTTTTTGATGTCGGCAATCATGCTCGGGTGAATCATGTTCTTAGGGTTCAGAATCACGTCAAGCTGTTTTTTGGTCAGCAGGTTGCGCTCTAAGACAAGGTCGTATACGCTCTTTCCTGACTCGAGGGCCTCCTTCGCGATCTCAGTGCAGTTGGAGTAGCCGATGTAGGGCTTGAGAGCTGTGACGATACCGATGCTGTGCTTAACCTGCTCCTCGCAGTGCTTCTTGTTGGCCTGGATGCCCTCGATGCACTCTATGCGCAGGGTGTCGAATGCGCGTGTCATCCAGGTTGCGGACTCTACGAGCGACTCTACCATGACGGGTTCCATCACGTTGAGCTCAAGCTGTGCGGCCTCGGATGCCATAGTGACGGCAAAGTCGTTTCCGATGACCTTGAAGCAGATCTGATTGACCACTTCTGGAATGACGGGGTTGACCTTTCCGGGCATGATGGACGAGCCGGGCTGTTTGGGAGGCAGCTTGATCTCCTCGATACCTGTGCGGGGACCGGAGGACATCAGGCGCAGGTCGTTGCATATCTTCGAGAGGCGGATGGCGATGGACTTCAGGGCCGAGGAGTATGCCACCAGACAGGATGTGTCGTGGGTGGCTTCGATCAGGTTCCTCGAGAGCTTGATGTCTAAGCCGGAAATCTCGCGGAGGTACTCCGTGCAGTACTTGGCGTAGTTGGGCTCGGCGGTGATGCCGGTACCGATGGCTGTGGCTCCCATGTTGTTGTAGAGGAACTCGTCGGCGGCTTTCTGGAGGCGTGCGGACTCATGTCTCATGGCGTCGGCAAAGGCTCCGAAGGACTGGCCGAGAGTCATGGGCACTGCATCCTGAAGCTGGGTACGGCCCATCTTGATGATGTTGGCGAACTCCTTCTTCTTGTCGTCAAAGGCCTTGATCAGGTCCTTGAGGGCTGCCTGTACCTTTACGTTGATGTAGTAGAGTCCGAGATGCATGGCGCTGGGATAGGCGTCGTTGGTGGACTGGGCCATGTTGATGTGGTCGTTGGGGTGGCAGTACTGATACTCGCCGCGCTGGTGACCCATGAGCTCGAGGGCGCGGTTGGCGATGACCTCATTGGCATTCATGTTCATGCTGGTGCCGGCGCCGCCCTGCATCATGTCGATGGGGAAGTATTCAAGATGCTTTCCGTCGATGAGTTCCTGGCATGCCTCCACTACGGCATCCTTGACCTGGTCTGTGACGAGGCCGAGCTTGTGGTTGGCCTTGATGGCGGCCATCTTGACGATACCGAATGCCTTGATGAACTCAGGGTAGTCGCAGAGATGGTAGTTGCTGATATTGAAGTTCTCAATACACCTGAGGGTCTGGATTCCGAAGAGGGCTTCTACGGGAACTTCCTTGTAGCCTAAAAGATCATGTTCAGTGCGGGTCTTGCCCGAAACAGGAAATTTGTACTGTATCATGTTTATAAGTTTAAAATTTATAAAAAGAATTTGTCTACTTTGTCCACGGCGTCCGGATTGGCGAAGACTACCACCTGGTCGTACGGCCGGATGGTACTCTCGCTGTCGGCGATAAAGCTCTCGTTACCCCTGACGAAGCCTCCGATGATGGCTTCTTCGGGGAAGCCCAAGTCCTTGAGCTTGCCTGTGGTTATCTTGCTGTTGGTATTTACTATGAATTCGAGGACCACTGCGTCGGTTCCGTTGAGAACCTTGATAGAGCGGACCTTGTTGGAGAGTGTAAAGCGGAAGATCTTGCCGGCAGTGATAAGCTTTTTATTGATGACTGAGTCCACGCCCATCTCCTCCGCCAGCTTGATGTACTCAAAATTCTCCACCTCCGCTATGACTTTGGGAATACCCATCCTTTTGGCCACTACGCATGAAAGGATATTTGTCTCCGAGCTGCTGGTGACAGCTACGAATGCCTCCATGTCCCGGATGCCCTCCTGAATAAGAAGGTCCGAGTTGCGTCCGTCGCCGTTGATGACCAGTGTCTTGTCGAGTGTTTCGGAAAGATGTCCGCATTTCTCCGGTTTCAGTTCTATGAGCCGGATATTCTCTGCCTGCTTCTCCATGGACCGGGCCACCATCTCGCCGATGCGTCCGCCTCCGATGATCATCAGATTGCGGATGGCCACCTTGGACTTGCCTGAAAGCGACAGAGCCTGCTCCATACCTTCTTTTTTGGATACGAGATAGACCACATCCCCTAATTTGAATCGGGTCGCGCTTTTGGGAATGATGGTCTTACTGTCCCTGGATATGGCCACGCATCGGAACATGTTCTGGGTCCTTTCACGGAGCTCAGCTACTGTCCTGTCCACCATGGGAGAACACTCCTCGAGCTTGTAGACGATGAGCTGAAGCTTCCCGTGGGAGTAACTCATGAACTCCGATGCGGTATTCTGCTTCAGTAAGTTGACTATCTCGGTCGCGGCTATCTTCTCCGGGTAGAAAAGAGAGTCGATACCGAGGTCTGTGAAGAGTATGCGGTTGTCATTTTTCTGATACTCCTCGTTGTTGATTCGGGCCGTAACTTTCTTGGCCCCGAGCTTTTTAGCCAAGGCCGCAGATACGATATTGACATCCTGGAGGGTGTCGGGATTGACTGCTATGAACAGGTCGGCCTCACGTGTGCCGGCCTTGACGAGAGTGTCGATGGATGTGGGATGACCCTCCACCGTCACTATGTCGGACTCGCTGCTCAGCTTGTCGAGGTTCTCTTCATCCGGGCTTATGACAGTGATTTCATGGTATTCCATGCTCAGCATCTTGGCCAGATGGCTTCCTATCTCTCCTGCTCCGGCTATTACGATCTTCATAAAAGTGCTTCCAGTCAGTCTCTGTTCCTTCTCGCTCTTACTAAGTTCCGGATAAAGTCAACGCTCCGGTAGAGGAAATTGAAAGAAGGACTGTGCGAGGCGATAGCCCTGCAGCCCATGTCCAAAAGATTTGAGGGAGAGATGAATTCCCACACACAGCGCAGCTTGTACATCACCATTATCTCCTGATGGTCGATGCGCGATGACAGGAGCCTGCGGTGGTACTGCAGCTCCTGAAGGTTCCGTATGCTGCGGTAGTCGGATGTCCTATTTTCGTTTTCCATTCTTTCTGTCATCAAAAAACATTTTTAAGAACATTCTGAGCGGGCTGTTGATGAGGAATCTGTCCTTGAAAAGGCACAGTACCAGTATGGTGAGCGCAAAAAGTCCTGCGGTGATGAGAAGTCCCGCCGTCCTGTTGCCGACGAGTACGGTGAACCAGGAGGCGAGCGCGGCCGCTACTATGCCGAGGACCACGCCGACGAGAATAAACAGCAGGAAGAAGAAAATAATCCTGCTGAATATCTTGGCGAGGTTCTCAGCCAGAGCTAACTTTATCTCATCAATACGCAGGTCTACGTAGCACTTGATGGAGGAAAAGAGATCTCCGAGCGGATTGCTGTTGTTCGGGTTCTGGCTGTCCATCACGGGGTCTTATTCGGAAATAATCTCTTCAGCTGCCTTGGCTTTGGCGGAAGTATAGGCGTCTGCGGCTGCCTTGGCGCGGGTTTCGAGGCTGTTGATTTTGTCTTTCAGACCCTGATACTCCTTGTCAAAAGTATCTTTGATCTTCTTGCGGGTCTCTTCTCCGGACTCGGGGGCGAAGAGAATGGCGACGGCGGCTCCTACGAGCATTCCGCCGAGGAATGTGAATAAATTGTCCGTTTTCATATCTTTAGTGTTTTGAATAAATACAAAGTTACAAATTAATTCTATATTTGTCCCCGATTTGCGAAAAAGAATTAGAAAAAGGATGAAAGGCTGTAAAAAAACTATATGCGTTCTGACCCTTTGCCTTGCAGCTCTCGCGGCAGTCTCCTGCAGGATAGGCGTAGAGGACGGCCCTGATATGAAGATAGGCAGTACGCTGCTTGTGTATATGGCGGCTGACAACAACCTCGCTTCCAATGCGCGGGCGGATATCGAGGAGATGATGAAGGGGGACGTTCCATATTATTTCAACGAAGGTGAGGGAGATGTCCTTCTCGTGTATGCCGATATAAGCGGTGAGGCTCCCCGGCTGATACGTATCAGCAAAGACAGTTACGGTGCAGTCAATCAGGAGGTACTGATGGAGTATGAGGAACAGAACTCTTTGAGTGATACTGTGATGCGCTCTGTCCTCTCTTATGCTGCGGAACTTTTTCCTTCTGAAAACAACGGTCTGGTGCTGTGGTCCCACGGTACTGGCTGGCTGCCGGAAGGGTATTACAGCAAGCCTTACTCTGTCTCTGCCGGAGGGCAGGCAGTGCCCGTGCAGGTGATGGAAGATCCGTATGCTGCCTTTGTGAAGAGTTTCGGAAGCAGTCCTGACGGGGAGATGGATATAAAAGATCTGGCGGAGGCTCTGCCACTGCGCTACTCCTATATAGTGATGGACGCATGTCTGATGGGCGGTGTGGAAGTGGCCTACGAACTGAAGGACAGATGCAGATATTTTGTTGGGTCGGCTGCTGAGATACTGGCGCAGGGTTTTCCCTATGACAAGGTCTTGGGATGCCTGTTGGACGGAAGTCTGGATTCTCTCAAGATGGCCTGTCGTCATTTTTATGACAGCTATGCCGATCAGGGCGCCACAATATCTGTGGTGGATACCTATGCCCTGAATTCCTTAGCAGAGGCCTGCGTCGACATTTTCCTCTCTACGAGACCGGCTGTCTCTTCCTTGAATATGTCTATGCTCCAGAGATATTACAGACTCAATAAACACTGGTTCTACGACCTGGAGGACTTTGTGTGCAATCTGTCACCGTCAGAGGAGATGCTCGACAGGTTCCGGAGCGCCATGGCCCGGACTGTCGTGTACAGGCTCGCTACGGAGAATTTCATTATTGGCGCGACTAATTGCTTCCCTATAAAAACATTTTCGGGACTGAGCACCTATGTGCCCAATCCCGAAAATTCAGTCTTGGAAGAGTATTACAAGACCCTCGCCTGGAACAGGGCGGTGATGCTGGTCGAGTAATACACTGGCATTACTTCTTCTCTCCGAAGAATCTCTTGTACAGACCCTCAAAGGCCTGGCCGTGACGCGCCTCGTCCTTGCACATCTCGTGCACGGTGTCGTGGATGGCGTCGAGGTTGAGCTGCTTAGCCTTGGTGGCGATGCGCTTCTTGTCGGCGCAGGCGTCGGCCTCGGCGTGCATTCTCTTCTCGAGGTTGGTCTTGGTGTCCCATACCACCTCTCCGAGAAGCTCTGCGAACTTAGCTGCGTGGTCTGCCTCCTCGTAGGCGATACGGCGGTAAGCCTCGGCAATCTCGGGATATCCCTCCCTGTCGGCCTGGCGGCTCATTGCGATGTACATACCTACTTCAGAGCATTCGCCTGCGAAGTGTGTCTGCAGGCCTTCCCATATTTCCTGGTCGCAGCCTTTAGCCACTCCGAGGGTGTGACCGTCGGCCCATGAAATCTCATTGGCGTCTTCCTTAATCTCTACAAACTTGCTTGCGGGGGCTTTGCAGAGGGGGCATTTCTCAGGAGGGTTGTCTCCTGTGTGCACATAACCGCATACGGTGCATCTCCATTTCTTTTCCATAAAATGTGATACTAAATGTTGTTAATTCGTCCGTGCAAGATACAAATTTTTTGCCAAAAATGAAAATTTGGCTACTTTTGCAGCCCCTAAAAGCCATGAGGCTTTTGGTGCAATGGGGTCCGGAAAGCCCGGACTGAGTAACACATTTTAAACCAATATCATGAAACACATTACATTACACGGCACAGCAAGGACTAAGGGCCGCAAGTCGCTCACCAAGAGCATCCGCAGAGAGGGTCAGGTACCCTGCAATCTCTACGGCAACGGAATCGAGAACGTTCTCTTCTCAGTAGACTCAAGGGACCTCAAGGCTCTTACCCACACCCCCAACAGCTACATCGTGGACCTCGACATAGACGGCAAGAACTATCTCGCCATCCTGCACGAGCTTCAGTTCCACCCTGTTACTGACAACACCATCCACGCTGACTTCTTAGCCATCTCGGCTGACAAGCCCGTGACCATCAACGTGCCTCTGAACATCTTCGGTAACTGCGCCGGAGTGAAGGCCGGCGGTAAGCTCCTCATCGAGGCCCGCAAGCTCAGGGTATGCGGTCTGCCCGACCAGATACCCGATGTACTCGACATCGACATCACCAACCTCAAGCTCGGCAAGCAGATTGTGGCCGGAGACCTCTCTTACGAGGGCATCAAGATTGTAAGCCCCAAGACTACAGGTGTCTGCACAGTTAAGCACACCCGTGCCGCCATGGCTGGTGCAGCTGAGGAGGAGGCACCCGCAGAGGAGGCAGCAGCACCCGCAGCTGAGTAATCGTCCCGCTCATGACATATCTCATAGTCGGATTGGGAAATATCGGGTACGAATACGTCGGTACCCGCCACAATATGGGATTTTCGGTATTGGACACCTGGGCTCAGGCGTCCAATACTCTTTTTACGACAGTCCGTTACGGCGACATGGCGGAGATACGGCTCAAGGGCCGCACCTTCGTCCTGCTCAAACCCTCGACCTACATGAACCTGAGCGGCAAGGCCGTGGCCTACTGGCTGGATAAGAAAAACATCCCTGTGGAGAACCTATTAGTGATAGCGGACGACATGAACCTGCCGTTCGGAGCCCTGCGCATGCGCAAGGGCGGCAGTGCCGGCGGGCACAACGGACTGGCCAATATCGCGGAGATGCTCGGGACCCAGGACTATCCCCGCCTGCGCGTGGGCATAGGCTCGCATGTGGGACGCGGCCCTCAGATAGACTTCGTCCTGGGAAAATGGGACGAGGAGGAGCTCAGGCAGCTTCCTGAAATAAGGGAAAGGGCGGTGGAGGCAGTCAAATCCTTCGGTCTGGCCGGCATAGAGCGGACCATGACCCAGTTCAATCGACAATAAACACTTCCTCGTCCTCCCGGTGGAAGTAGTACTCCTCCCGGGCGAATTTCTCTAAGGAATCGCGGTCCGAGGTCAGCTGGTCTATTTTGCGGTCCAGTTCTTCTATGTCCCGGGTATACTGGCGGATGACCCTTTCCTGACGCAGGACCTCGAGATAGTCTCCGGCCCAGCGGATGAGGTTGTTGCGGTCCACGAAGAGGACTATCACCGCGAAAACGAATGAAACGATGAAGTACTTGTTCGTGAGCACTTTCACGAACTTCCTGCGGGGCCGCTGCTTTTCTTCCGGCTGCCTGTTCTCCGCCGGAGCAGCAGGCTGTTCCATATTCTGGTGTACTTCTTCTTCCATGGACGCAAAGTTATTATTAATTGTGTATCTTTGAAAAATTTTTGAAAAACCCTGACCGAACATGCTTAGAACGCTGACATATTCCCTCCCTGACCTGAAGCAGGCCTGGCTTGTTCTCTTCCTCTTCGTGCTGGGGCAGCTGGCCGCCTCCGTGCTGCTGGGCTTTATTTTCGGTATCTTTCACATCCAGGATACTCAGAATCTCGCGATGCCCCTGTCGTATGCCCTGTCCTACGTCCTGCCATTGCTCTATCTCTACTGGAAAGGACTGCGCAGGCTGAACGACCCGCTGAAGGAAGGGCAACCGGAGTACGATGAGATCCGTCTGAACCGCCCTTGTCTCGGAGGCATGCGCCTGTGGGCCTTCATTCCTTTAGTGATAATAGTCATGCTGGCGGTGATAATCCTGCTGAGCTGTCTGCCCGAGGGCCGGGAGATGCCCGACTGGTTCCGTCAGGCCCTGAGTCAGGTATACGGGATGAAGCTGGCCGTCAATCTGCTGACGATGGGAGTCCTGGCTCCGGTGCTGGAGGAGTTCCTGTTCCGCGGAATCATCCTTACCGGCCTGTCCCGCCGTATGGACCCGTGGTGGGCGATACTCTGGTCGTCAGTGCTCTTCGGCATAGCCCACCTCAATCCCTGGCAGGCCCTTCCGGCCTTCGCCATGGGCTGCTTCTTCGGCTGGCTCTATTACAGGACGCGCAGCCTCTGGACAGTAATCGGACTGCACTCGCTGAACAATGTCATGGCCATCGTCGCCGCGGCTCTCTTCGGAGTGGAGGAGGTCACCCAGGAGAATATCCAGTCTGTCTTCGGAGAGACGGCGGCATATATCATGGTGGCTGTCTCGGCCATCGTGCTGGTAGCAGGCATAGGACTGATCAATAAATACATACCCGCAAAAAACAAGAGTTACAATGAAAAAGGCGATATATCCCATTAAGTTCATCCCCCAGCCCAAGGAGCGTGTCTGGGGAGGCCGCCGTCTGGCCGCACAGTTCCACAAACCCTTCGACCCTGACGCTGTGATAGGCGAGAGCTGGGAGGTCTCCGGTTTTGAGGACGACAGCTCGGTGATAGAAAGCGGCTGGCTGGAGGATAACCCTCTCTTCGATGTCATCGAGACCTACATGGACGAGATAGTGGGAGAGGACAACTACAAGCGCTTCGGCAACGAGTTCCCCATCTTAGTCAAGCTGCTCGATATCCAGGAGCGGCTCTCCGTCCAGGTGCATCCTGACGACGAGACGGCCTTCGACCGGCACAACTCCTACGGCAAGACTGAGGCCTGGTATGTCCTCGAGGCTGACCCTACGGCCCGTATCTACATGGGATTCAACAAGGACATAGATGCCCGCGAGTTCCTGGACCGCTGCGCTGCCGGGACCCTCGAGGAGGTGCTGAACGTCGTGACTCCGAAGAAGGGCGACTTCTTCTTCATCGAGGCCGGTACCGTGCACTCGGCCGGAGGCGGGCTGGTGATAGCCGAGATCCAGCAGCTCTCCGACGTGACCTACCGCATCTACGACTGGGGCCGGGAGAATAACCCCGCGACCGCCCGTCAGATGCACGTGGACCTGGCCCTGACCTGCATCAATTACCGGAAGTACGACGGCTCCGGCTTTGTCCCCGCCGGCGGAAACTCCCCCTCGAAGAAGCTCGTCGAGTGCAAATACTTTACGGCCAACGAGCTGCTGCTGACCGATCCGCTCCGGGTATGGCCAGACCGCTACGAGAGCTTTCTGCTCTACTGCTGCTTAGAGGGAGAGGCGGTGATCACCCCCTCGGACTCCTCGCAGCCGACGCCTCTGCTGCGAGGAGAGTGGGTGCTGATACCTGCCGCCATGTCCGACTTCGTCCTCTCGGCCATCACGGCCGGTACCCGTCTGATGGAAGTGTATATCGGTAAGGTCGAGGAGAAGGACAGTTATATAAAGGAGTAGCGGGGATGGAACAGCAGGTACGCATAGACAAATTTCTCTGGTCCATCCGCGTCTACAAGACCCGCACGGAGGCGGCGGACGCCTGCCGCAGCGGCAAGGTCAGTGTCAACGGGGCCGAGGCCAAGGCTTCCCGGGACATAAAGGCGGGGGACACCGTCTCGGTGCGCAAGGGCAGCGTGCATTTCTATTACCGGGTCATAGTGCCGATAGGCAACCGGGTAGGGGCCAAGCTCGTTCCCGAGTTCGCGGAGGACATCACTCCGCAGGAGGAACTGGACAAGCTCAATGCTCCTTTCGAGACCGTCTACGTCAGACGTGACCGGGGAACCGGCCGTCCCACCAAGAAGGAACGCCGAGACCTGG
This sequence comes from uncultured Bacteroidales bacterium, assembly GCA_944322575.1. Lineage (GTDB taxonomy): Bacteria > Bacteroidota > Bacteroidia > Bacteroidales > UBA932 > Coprenecus. Next base: position 75,487 of record CALUPK010000006.1, read on the forward strand.
ACCGCCTTATGGACGACTTATTCTGATTTGTAGAGCGGGGTGAGGTCGGAGGACTCGTAGGTGGCATGGGAGATGGCGCGGTTGCCTTTGTGGTTGTAGTAGAACTGATCGATGCCGAAGATCTGGGCGCCCTCGATGTCATTGACCGGATCATCTCCGATCATGAGGGTTTGCCGCTTGGCCTCGCGCCATGCCTCGGGGTCGTCCTGCCGCCGTATGCCGGAGAGCTGCTCCACTGCGTAGGCGAAGATGCCGGGACGGGGCTTCAGGCATCCGGCCTCCTCGGAAACCACGACGGCGGAGAAATATTCCGAGATGTCGGCTCCCCGCAGCTTGCGGTACTGCACCTCGCGGAAACCGTTGCTCAGAATCGCCATTTTACCTCCTGACGACCGTATTGCCTCTAACATTTCCTTAGCTCCGGGCATAAGCCTGTTCTCGCAGACCATCTGTTCGAGGTAGTCCTCCCCGAACTGCCGTGCTATAGCCTCATCCTCCACTCCGTACCAGCGGAATGCTTCGTGGAACCGCTTCCACCGCAGGTCTTCCTTGCTCATTGCTCCGCTTTCGTACTGGGCCCAGAGCTTGTGATTGAGCACGTCGTAGCGCATAAAGAAACGGTGCAGGGAATCATCCCCGCACCCTTCCTTCTCCTGTACTGCCTGAAGGAGTACCGGGTTGCGGGAGACGAGCAGGCTGATGGCGTGCTCGGAGTTGCTGTCGAAATCCCACAGGGTCCGGTCTAAGTCGATCAGGTAGTAACGGTATGGTCTTATCGTCATTATCTGCAGTAGAAGTCTATCATCCGGCTTATGGCCCTCTGGCATACGGGGCAGAAGTCCGGTGCGGTGTTGGTGTTCATGCGGCAGTCATTGCGTGGACGGTACACACCCTTGGCCATGTATCCGCCGCCCTCGTAGACACCTACCTGCTCCTCGCTCCACTTGCCGGAGTCGATCATGTCCTTCCACTTGCTTTCGAAGTTCACGAGAGTGGTGATGTTGGGCTCCCATGGCTCTGTCTCTATGTTGTAGAAGTTCTCGTAGGCCACCTCAGAGGTGTAGTACTCGTCCCCCAGACCTGCGAAACTGTGGCCGAACTCGTGAATGAATACCTGATAGGACAGCTCGTTGCCGGCAGTACCGAGAGCGTAGGAGTTGTAGATGCCTCCGCCGCCGTATTTCTCCTCATTGACCACGATGAAAAGTGCATCGAAGGGGGCGCCGGCTACGTTGTCGGCTATCGATTTGTGGTCGGTGATGGTCAGATAGCGGTCTATGTAGAAGGTGTAGAAGTGCGAGTTGAGGGCAGTGTGCTTCCAGATGTCCTGATTGGGGATGTCGGTGCCCTGCTCTGGGGATACTACGTCCACTGCGGTGACGTTGAAGTCACTCTTGCGGGACTTGTAGGGTTCCATCGAGAAGAGGTACTCCATGAACTTGCGGCAGTCGCGGTGGAACTGGTCCATCTGGTCGGCGGTGTATCCCTCGGCTACGAAGAGCAGGTCCACCTTGTGCTCCATGTCTCCGGAGGTGAGAAGAGGGGTGACCGTATAGTCAGGAGCGGCCTCACGGCTGATGAGGGCATCCTCCGGATCGACGCTGCAGGAGAATATCTCGCGGAACTCACCTGTGGCCTTTACTCTCTCTGAAAGGGTTATGCGTATGTCGCCCTTGGGGAAAGGCATCCATACGGCCTGGGTATAGGCCTTGGAGACCTCGCGGGCCTCGGCAGTCGTCCTCCATTCCTGGAAGAGGGTGGAGAAGCCGCGGGAGTAGATCAGGGTCTCGCCGGACCAGGCCTCGAACATGTATTCTCCGTAGCGGAACGGGTCGATCAGTGAGGCGTGCGAGCCTGCCCACGCGCATTCTTTCCTCAGACCGGCTACATAGGCGTGCTGCGCCTGTGCGTCTCCTGCGAGGATGAAATCAATACGGAGGCGGTCGTCAGTGAAATATTTGTCGTATTCGGGAGCCTGAGCCCCGAGCATGCCGGCTGACAGTACGGCAGCGGCAAGAATGACTGTCAAACGTTTCATATCTTATCTTCCGGTATAGTTGAATGGTGTAAGTCTTCTGAGCTCGTCCTTGACGGATTCGGAGATGTCGAGAGAGTCAATGAACTCGCGGATGGTGCGGTCCGATACAGCCTGTCCGGTGCGGGTGAGGGCCTTGAGGGTCTCGTAGGGGTTGGGGTAGCCTTCGCGGCGGAGGATGGTCTGGATACCCTCGGCCACTACCTCCCAGTTGTCGGAGAGGTCGCGCTCGATGGCCTCCCGGTTGAGGATAAGTTTGTCGAGGCCTTTTTTGAGGGACTTGAGGGCGATGAGGGTGTGGGCTATGGGTACTCCGACGTTGCGCAGGGTGGTCGAGTCGGTCAGGTCTCTCTGGAGACGGGAGATGGGAAGCTTCGAGGCGAGGAACTCGCAGACAGCGTTGGCCATGAGGAGGTTGCCCTCGGCATTTTCGAAGTCTATGGGGTTGACCTTGTGGGGCATGGCGGAGGAACCTACCTCTCCCTCTTTGATCTTCTGCTTGAAATACTCCATCGAGATGTAGGTCCAGATGTCGCGGCAGAGGTCCACAAGGATGTTGTTGATGCGCTTGATGGCATCGAAGAGGGCCGCGGTGTTGTCATAGTGCTCGATCTGGGTCGTGGGCCAGGAGCGTTTCAGCCCGAGGCGGTCTTCTACGAAATCTACTGCGAAGGCGTTCCAGTCGATGCCGGGATAGGCAGCGAAGTGAGCGTTGAAGTTGCCGGTGGCTCCGCCGAACTTGGCTGAGAAGGGTACGGCGAGGAGCATCTTCTGCTGTTCTCTCAGGCGGGCGGTGAACACTGCGATCTCCTTGCCGAGGCGGGTGGGGGAGGCGGGCTGTCCGTGGGTATGGGCCAGCATGGGGATGTCCTTCCACTCCTCGGCCATGCTGTCGAGTGTGTTGAGCACCTCGTAGAGCTGGGGCAGGTAGACGTCCTGGATGCCCTCCATCAGGCTCAGGGGCACTGCAGTGTTGTTGATATCCTGTGATGTGAGGCCGAAGTGTACGAACTCCTTGTAGCGGGGGTCGATGCCGAGTCCGTCGAATCTCCTTTTAATATAGTACTCCACTGCCTTGACATCGTGGTTTGTAGTCTTTTCTATCTCCTTGACCTGTGCTGCCTCGTCCTCGGTCATGTCCTGATATATCCCGCGCAGGGTCTCGAAGAGGCTGTGGTCGAAGCCTTCGAGCTGCGGCAGGGGAATCTCGCAGAGGGCGATGAAATATTCTATCTCAACTCTTACCCTGTATCTGATCAGGGCAAACTCGGAATAGTAGGAGGACAGGTCGCGCACCTGCCTGTAGTACCTTCCGTCTATCGGGGAAATCGATGTTAACATGACTGTAGTATGATTAAAACACAAATATAGGTTATAATTTTGTACATTTGCAAAGTTTCATTAAAAACGGATTTATGCTGATAGTAATTGAGGGTCTGGACGGCTCAGGCAAGTCCACCCAGGTGGCCAAGACGATAGAATATCTTACTGAGCGTTCGGGGCGCAGGCCTGAATACCTGCATTTCCCCCGCTTCGATGCTCCGGTGGTAGGGGATATGATCGCCCGCTTTCTGAGAGGTGAGTTCGGAAAGATGGAAGACGTTCATCCGATGATCGTGGCCCTGCTCTTCGCCGAGGACCGCAGGGACGCCTCCTCCCTTATCCGGCAGTGGCTTTCCGAGGGACGCACTGTCCTTCTGGACAGGTATGTGTATTCCAATATTGCATTTCAGTGCGCGAAGCTCTCCTCTGAAGAGGAATCCCTCGCTCTCGAGGACTGGATTCTGAAGACCGAATACGGGATATACGGTATTCCGAGGCCGGACCTGAATATTTTCTTAGACGTGCCCCTCGCCTTTGTCAGCGGACGGCTCAAGGAGCAGCGCGGCGGCAGCGACAGGGAGTATCTGCACGGCGGGCAGGATATCCATGAAGCGGATATGGACTTTCAGAGCCGGGTCCGCGAGGTGTATCTGAGACTGTGCCGCAAGGACCCGTCATTCCGGAGGGTTGCCTGTGCTGATGCCGGCGGTCTGATGCCCTCTCCTGACGAAGTCTTCAAGCGTGTGAAGGAGGTGCTCGTATGAGACTGCTGCGCATCCTGATGTTTCTCTTCCGGTTGGTATTCGGCGTAACCTACATTCTGTCCGGATTTTTCAAGCTGACAGACCCGGTGGGCACGGGGCTGATAGTGGAGGCGTACCTCAATACCCTCGGCCTCGGATTTCTCCGTTTCGGCGCCGTGCCTTTCGGAATGGCTCTTTCCCTTACGGAGTTCCTGATAGGTATAGCCATACTGATGTGTGTGCGGATGAGGGTGGCGGCCGTGGCTGGATTGGTGATGAATATATTTTTCACGGTGCTGACATTTTTCCTTGCCTATTTTGACGCGATAGAGGAATGCGGCTGTTTCGGCGAGGCGGTGCAGCTGACGATGTGGGAGACATTTTTCAAGAATGTGGTGCTGACGGTGTGCATCGTTCCTGTATTTTTCTTCCGCAGGAAGTTCAAGCCGGTGGCGCCGGTGCCGGCCGAATGGGCATTCTTGGGAACGTACGGAGTGCTGGCCCTGAGCTGTTCGCTGTATTCGTATGTCAATATTCCGCTGATGGACTTCGGCAATTTCCGTGTAGGCACCAACCTGTCAGCCAAGATTGACGACATCACCAATACGGACAACTTCGCGACTGTATTTATCTATGAGAAGGATGGCCGGCAGGAGTATTTTGATTTGGACAGCCTGCCCGATACTACCTGGTCTTACGTCAGTACCGAGTCGCTGTATCTCGGGGACGAGGACAATATGCTTTTCGACATGACCCTGTCCAATCATGCGGGGGATATAGTTACTGAGGATATCGTCAGTTCCGATGTTCCGGTATTCATATTCACTGTCCTTCGGCCCTCTGAACTGCCGGAGAGTTACTGGACAAAGGTGACAGAGTGCATGGACTCGGTCGCTTTCCGGGGCGGAAGGACATTGGTGGCCGTGCCCGCCATGGATTCGGTGATGGAAGCGGTGGCGCTGAGATACCCTGATGTACAGAGGTCACTGGTGTTCGGAGATTACAAGACCCTGATATCCATGGTGCGTTCCAACGGAGGGGTGATGTTCATACACAACGGTGTGGTGGTCCGGAAATGGGCCGGATGGAGGTTCTCTCCTGAAGATGTGTCCCGCTCTTTCAGATTGGACTCGGAGGAGGTGACAGCGCGGGAGATGATAGCCCAGAGGCTGTTCTACGAGGTGTCCATTCTGATACTTTTCTTAGTGATAGTGATATTCCGCTATGTATGCGGCATCGTATACGGCAGGAGATTCCATGGACTGAGTGCAAGGGAAAGACTGAGAAGGCGCCGGAGATCGGCAAGGCGGGCGGCAAAGAAGATTCTGAAACAAAAAGGCAGTAACAATGGCTCAGAAGACGGCGACGCGTCACGGGAACAGTAGGGCGCATCGGATATATGTGGTCCTGATACCGCTGCTGGTGCTGTCGGCGGTGGTCAACCTGTTCTATGGGGCGGTTCCTATTCCTCCCGGAGAGGTGATGGACATTCTCTTCGGAGACGGCGGGGACAACCCTGCATGGCGTATTATCATCACGGGCTCCCGTCTGCCCCAGGCTGCGACGGCCATGCTTGCCGGGGCGGCTCTTGCTGTGAGCGGACTCCTGTTGCAGACTCTGTTCCACAACCCGCTGGCAGGTCCGTCCATCCTCGGAGTCAGCGACGGAGCCAATCTCGGGGTGGCTCTCGTGATGCTTGCCTTCGGAGGCTCCGTGGGGTCATTCGGCGGCTATATGGCTACTGTCGCGGGAGCGCTTGCCGGGGCTTTCGCAGTATTGGCGGTAATAGTGTTTTTCTCCAAGAAGGTAGGGAACAGTGTGATGCTGCTTATCATCGGCATCATGGTGGGATACCTCGTCTCCTCCTGCATATCCATATTGAATTACTATGCATCGGCGGACAAGGTCCGGCAGTTCGTGATGTGGGGGATGGGGGATTTCTCGGCTGTGTCTCCCGATTCACTGCCGTTCTTCGCTGCGGCTGCCCTTGTCGGTCTGCTGTACTCTCTGCTGCTCGTCAAGTCGCTCAACGCCCTGCTGCTCGGCGAGAAGTATGCGGCGAACCTCGGAGTCAATGTCGCCGCGGCACGCATCTCTGTGCTGGTCTGCACCGGCCTGATGACTGCTGTTGTGACAGCTTTCTGCGGTCCGATATCCTTTATCGGACTGGCTGTCCCTCATGTGGCCCGTATGCTTTCAGGCACTTCTGACCATACGGTGCTGGTTCCTGCCACGATGCTGTCAGGAGCCTGCATCGCATTGATATGCAACGCTCTCACCGTTATTCCCGGGACGGGTGCCCTTCTGCCCTTGGGTGCCGTGACTCCTCTCTTCGGGGCTCCGGTGATAATCTATGTTATCATGAACCGCAAGCGGATCCAATATTTCAACTGATATGCCTGCAAAAGTGAACAATATCCCCGTTTTGACTGCCTCTTCCTTGGCCATAGGCTATCCTGCCGGGAAAAGTCAGGGGCAGTGGAAGGTGGTGCATCCCTGTGTGGAGTTCTCACTCTTTTCAGGAGAACTTACGTCTCTGATAGGACTAAACGGTGCCGGTAAGTCCACGCTCATCCGTACCCTGTGCGGATTTCAGCCCCCGCTGCGCGGTTCGGTGACAGTGAAGGGCCGCGGAATAGAGACTTTTTCGCCCCATGAGTTTGCTCTGACTGTGGGAGTGGTACTGACAGACAGGACCAATGCAGGAGGTCTTACGGTAAGAGAGCTGGTATCGCTCGGCCGGCAGCCCCACACCGGCTTCTTCGGCCGGCTTGGAGAGAGGGACCGGCGGGTGGTCTCGGAAGCAATGTCTGCTGTAGGAGTAGCCCATAAGGCGGATTCCTATGTCTCGGAGCTGTCAGACGGTGAGCGGCAGAGGGCGATGATCGCCAAGGCTCTGGCTCAGGAGTGTCCGCTGATAGTGCTGGACGAGCCTACGGCATTTCTCGATGTGGCCAGCAGGATAGAGACGATGGAACTGCTGCACCGCACGGCCCGGGAGCAGGGCAAGGCGATACTTTTGTCCACTCACGATATAGACAATGCCCTGATGTATTCGGACCGGCTGCTGCTGCTCTCTTCCGGGACAGCCGTGGTGGCGGGAGCTCCTGAGGACTTGGTCTTGGACGGAAGTCTCGGGGAGTTCTTCGGAAGGAGGGGAATGAATTTCGACTTGCGTTCCGGCCGTCTGTCCACCGGCGTGTCCGGGCCTGAGGTCGGGGTAGACGGAGATGGCCTTACAGCCCGCTGGATGGCCAATGCATTGGCCCGCAACGGCTTCACTCCTGTGCTTCCTGCAGCAGGACTGCCTTGTGTACACTGCGTCTCGGCTGTGTGCCTCGAAGTGACGGCAGCCGGTGGAGTGGAGCCAGTGACTGTGCAGAGCATTTCCAGGGCAGTGTCGCTCCTTGCAGATGATATCTAATTCAGAGGCAGGGGCTGAAAATATTTTCTCCCGTAGCCTTCCATAAGATCCGGATGGAATACCGCCGCCAAGTCAGCGAGAATCCATGCCGGGTGCAGGACTATGTCATCGTAGTAGGTGGAAGAAAAGGTGTTGCAGCCGAAGATGCGGTGCTGGCGGAATGCCTTGAACTGCGTATACAGATGATACTCTTCCTGAAGGGAAGCGTAGGTCATGGGACGTTCGCTCCAGTATTTGAGAACCCAGATATCGGCGTCGATGCCCTCCTTGAGTACATTCTCGAAAGACATGTTGACATTGGCCGTGGAGGCATTGTTCCCGAAGATGTAGTCAGCTCCTGCATCCTCGTAGAGCCGGACCATGTAGCTCGCACCGCCAGGAACGTCCCACGAGGCTCCGTACTTGCGTTCGGCCAGCAGGGTGGGGCGGTGGGAGTCTCCGCCGCGGTCTTCTATGTGCTGTGTTACCTTGTTCTTGATATCATTGTACTCGGATTCCGCTTTTAGAAAGAGTGAGTCTGCTTTCTCAGGGCAGTCGAGCAGGGCTCCGAAGAGCCGCACCCATTCGGTCCTGCCGAGCGGGAGATTCTCCATATAGTCGGCTGCCTCAATGATGGGTATGCCGAGTTTGCCGGCGGCTCCGTAACCGCTGTTTGCGAAGGGAGAGGCGATGATGACCTGGCCGCCTGCGTCCGCTATCCGCTCGATGCTGGGTGAGACGGAGTTGCCGCAGTCTATGATGGTGCCTGCTGCGATGCCGCGCCTGACGGCTCCGCATGTCATATATTCGGGCTCGCATACTCCGGCTATGCGGCCGGCTTCCCCGAGCATGTCTATGATCGAGGCGTGTACCGAAGAGTAGACGATAATCCGGTCTATGGGGGTGCGTATGAGTGTGCCCTCAGGAAGGTTGGCCGGCAGCGTGCTGTCGGAGGGGACGAGGATATAACGGTGAAGCAGGCGGGCGGTGTCCCAAGGGTTGGTGATGTCCGCGATGGTGCAGTTGCCGAGGTCAGTGATGGAGAGGTAGGCGGCGTATCTCATAGGCAGTGGCTGACCGTCTTCTGTGTGCGTCTGTCCTCCGCCGCAAGAGGTAAGGACGGTGAGGACTGCAGCGGTCAGCATGGATGACAGGAGTGATGCGGGTCTCATATTTTCTGTTCTGATTTTGCAGGCAAATATAGCTTAATATTGGATAAATGGCCGCCGAGGACTATATTTGCGGACTCAGACATGAGTATGGGCAAGCAAAAAACGATAGAAGATCAGATACTTGCAGCTTCCTATGTCAGCATCATCGGCAACGGAGTGCTGTCTGTGGCCAAGATAGTCACGGGTATCATAAGCGGCAGTTTTGCCGTGATAGGCGACGGTATAGACTCCGCTTCAGATGTCGCTGTGTCCGTAGTCATGATAGCTGCCGCCAAGATCATGGGCCGTAAACCTAACAAGAAGTATGTCTACGGCTATGCCAAGGCCGAGTCCATCGCTACTAAGATCCTTTCGATGCTTATCTTCTTCGCGGGAGCGGAGATGTTTATCTCTGCGCTCGGTCATCTCTTCTCACATGAGGAAAGAGTCATGCCCGGTGCCGTGGCTGTCTACGTGACCGTGGCCTCCATCGTCTGCAAGCTCCTGCTGTCTGTGTACCAGACGCGGGTAGGCCGCCGGACCGGCTCCTCCATGCTGATAGCCAATGGCGTCAACATGCGCAACGACATGATCATCTCGCTGAGCGTCCTTGTCGGCCTGTTCTTCTCGTTTATCCTTGATCTGCCGGTGCTCGACTCAGTCACGGCGCTGCTCGTAAGCTGCTTTATCGTCCGCTCTTCGATTAAGATCTTCATGGACTCCAACATCGAGCTGATGGACGGTGTAAAGGATGTTTCCGTTTACCAGAAAATCTTCGATGCCATCAGCAAGGTCGACGGCATCAGTAACCCGCACCGTGTCCGCTCCCGCAGCATCGGAGGCAAATACATGATTACTCTCGATGTCGAGGCTGACGGCAGTATGACCCTCTCCGAGGCCCACGCCCTTGCCAACCAGATCGAGCAGAACATCCGCGGGAGTATCCCCGAAGTCTACGACATAGTCGTCCACATCGAGCCCTTCGGTACGCATCCGGAGGATGTGTTCGGGGTCAAATAGAAGATGTGCCGTCTCTGTGAAAGAGACGGCACATCGTTTTTTGTACATTGGTGCAAAGTTAATTATTCTTAGTACACAGACAAAAAA
>CALUPK010000007.1 GCA_944322575.1 uncultured Bacteroidales bacterium
ACTTAACATAATCCGGATTGTGTGCGCTTTGCTCACACAATAAAGGTTGGATTATGTTAAGTAGCGGATTAATGGCCCGGGTGTTCGAGGCATTCCGACGGAGGGCGGGCGGCTGGCCCGGAGGGCTGAGTGGGAGCAGGGAGTGTCGGACGCTTGCGGCTGACTCTCCCTACCGCTTTGTTTTCTGCCGGCGGCCTCGGGGCCGGCGTGTGGGAGGGTCAGCGGTGCGGCTGCCGCAACGGAGCTTGCGGAGTGAGGACGGGGGCACGGCTGAGGCCGCTCTGCCCTTGGGGCAAGGCTCCGGACGGCTTGCCGGGCGGGGGCTTGCGGGTGCTTTTCCGCAGGGAGGCTCCGGGCCCCGGCTTTGGGGCGCTGGGCGTGTGTGGTGGATCCGGGGGCCGGTGCCGGAAGGCGGATGGTATGGGAAGGGTCAGGGAGGCGGCTTTCTGAGCATGGAGCGACCGGCAGCGGAGCCGCAGGCGGAGCGGGAGGGAGTGGAGGGGGAGGAAAGGCGGGTCGCTGACACCGCTGGATATATTTAAAATAAGGAATAAAATACAAGCATTGCTTGTATTTTTATGTAGATAGTTTTATCTTTGTGCCATGATTGCTGATAACGATAGTTCATTTTTAGAGATTTTGGCGGATTGCATTCATGTGAATCGAGTTTCTTTGCCCAAGCTTAGTGCAGCAAGTTTTTTGCTTGGTGTAAGTGTCGAGGAATTGCAGCAGGAACTGCGTCAGAATGACATTTCTATTGTCGATGGGAAGTATCTTACAGATGAGGCTGTTAAGTTTTTATGTCGTTTGAGGTACATGAGTACCGATGAATGCTGCCACAGTCTGGAGGCTGCTTTGTGGGACAGTGTCAATAACGTATGGTGGAATGAATCAAATCGTTCTTTAGACTTGGCGTTACGGCAAATACGGGCTTTGTCAGTATATTGCTTGACAGCAGAAACTTATAAAATATCACAAGATGTGCCTCCCTGCAGGGTGAAGTTTACTTTTATTATGACTAATGGATTCCATATCTTTTCTTCGGAGGAAGGTCATATGTCTTTTGCTTGTAAAACAAAGCAAAAACATAAGGCTAACCATATTAAAAAACAGAAAAGATATGAAGAGAAAAGAAATAATTAATGCTGTAATGAACAGCGATTTAACGTATGAACAAAAGAAATATATAGTAGAGCAGATTAATAGGAATAACTTAGTAGATTCAGTTACTGTAATTTTAAAAATGTTAGGTTTGGGGACAAAGATAATGTCTTTATTGGATTGATATTGTCATGGATATCGGAAATGCCGTCAGGGCTATTAGAAAAGAAAGGGGCATGACGCAGAAGAAGCTTGCGGAGAGGAGCGGACTTTCCGCAAATGCGTTGTGCAGTATCGAAAAGAATGTATCGTTTCCTTCGAAGGAGACGGTAAAAAGGATATGTGAGGCGTTGGATATACCTGTGTCGTATCTCCTTTTCTTTTCTATATCTGATGAGGATATTCCGGCAGAGAAGCTAAGTATTTTTCAGGGTTTGAAAAATCCTATACGCGATATTCTGTTGAAGAAATAAGTTTCTAACGGCTTGATTTTTACATATTATGGCTTTCAAAAGTTCTGTAATAGAGGCACTGGGGTATTATGTGTACTGTCTGGTGGATCCGAGGGACAATAGGATTTTCTATGTCGGTAAAGGACGTGGGAATAGGGTTTTTGAACATGTTAAGGAGGCATTGTTCGAATGCGGTGATACTCCTAAGAGAGGACGAATAAGAGAGATAGAAAAATGCGGGCTGCATGTGAGGTGTTATATTGTACGGCACAGGCTTTCAGAGGAAGAGGCGTATTTAGTTGAGTCTGTACTTATTGATATGTTGACTTTCAGGGACTTCAATTTAGAATCAACATTGACTAATATTCAAGCCGGGCATCATCAGTGGGATGAGGGGATAAAGCGGGTGGAGGAAATTAATGCTATGTATGATTGTGCTCCCTTGGAAAGGGTCGGTGATGACCGCCTGCTGCTGGTAAATCTTAACAAGTCGTATTCGGGAAAGGCGAAGGAGCGGATATATCAACGTAAGAATGACTATGAGAGGACTCGGAAGTATTGGAAAGTGAATATTGAAAGGGCTGAGAGTGTGGATTATGTCCTTGGGGTGTACAAAGGTGTTGTCAGAACTGTGTATAGGCCGGTTAGGTGGGAGCGTGTACAGAGGGATGGTTATGTGGCGGAGGATGGAAGATATATGTTTGAGGGGGAGGCTGTTGAGGATTCTCCGTATCTGAATAAGGATGTGTCGCAGTTTATGAAGGGGCAGACTATCCGTTATATTCCAGACTGATCAATGCGGTTTCAGGCGGCCTCGAGGCCGGCGTGTGGGATGGTCAGCGGTGCGGTTACCGTGGGCGGAGCCTGCGGAGTGAGGACAATCGCACGGCTGAGGCCGCTCTGCCCTTGGGGCAAGGCTCCCGACGGCTTGCCGGGCGGGGGCTTGCGGGTGCTTTTCCGCAGGGAGGCTCCGGGCCTCGGCTTGTGGGGTTGGGATGTGCGGTGGCGCCGGGGGCCGGTGCCGGAAGGCGGACGGTATGGAAAGGGTCAGGGTGGCGGCTTTCTGAGCTCGGAGCGACCGGGAGCGGAGCTGTAGGCGGAGCGGGAGGGAGTGGAGAGGGAGGAAAGGCGGCTCGCTGACACCGCTGATTATTGTGACAACAAGTTATTGCGAGATTAGCAAGTGGCAGTTTGTAATTTGCTCGTGGTTTTAGACGTAGTATAAATTATTTTGTTATGCTTTGTCTAGTTTTTAAAAATGATTCTATAGTTTCAATTATGCAGTGAGACTTGAATACAATCCCTAAATCTAGCATTTGACTTGTTTTAACAAAGGGTATGTCTTTTACGGGAATATTTATAATTTCTATCTTATTTATATCCTGTTTTATGAGCACTGATGCTACAATGCCCATGAATATAAATCGGGTTTTCGATTGTTTGTCAAAACCTTGCTTGCTTGTGCCTCCAGTATTGCATATGAAGACAGGGCTTCCGCTGGAGCCCGGAAATATTGAGGCATCGATGAGAAATATTGGCTTCCCTTCAAAATCTATGTTTGCAGGAGTGGCGGTTATGCCTTTTCTTACTATAGGTAATAAGTTCTTTTTATCATATATGCCGTTTGGGTATCCTATAATAAGGATATCTTCTATTGCATCAACCTCTTTGATATTTTCTTGCTTCAGGGCATATATTAATGGTATTGCCTTGAAAAATATATTAATATTCTCTTTTTTTAATTTGTTCAGAAATGGAACAATAGGTGCGATAGCAATATCAATGTTAGGATTATTATGTCCAAACCAAATTTTTTCGAAATCGTTGAAAATTAGTGAGTATTTGCGCCCTAAATCAGGCTGGTCGTTTTTGGATAAGTTAAATTGAAGAATTCCTTTTACAGCGTCCTTGATTACATGCTTGTTTGTTACGATAAAATAGTAATCACCTTCTTCGCGATGATATGAAACAATACAACCAGTACCGATGCTGGAGGAATTGGTTTTTGTTAGACATTCAATTCTGACTGTCGTAAAAATTAGATTTTCATAAAGAGAAGTAATTTCCATAAGTGCTTTATTTTTTACAAATATACTGAATTTGAGTATATTTGAATATCGATAGTAAAAGTATTGAAGAATGCATAACTTGAAGGAAAAAATTAATCCTGTTGAGGATGGTGTTTTGAATTATTTGAGCATGGAGGTCTCCGGAGCATTGTTGGTAACGGGTGACTGGGGTTGTGGTAAAACGTATCATTTTAAAAATTATCTTTTCCCGGAGATAAGAAAAATGCACAGGGTACCTGTAATGGTTTCTTTGTTCGGTCTTAAGGACGTCAAGGAGTTACCAGAGAAAATTTTGTGTGCATATTTGGAGAATATAGGAAAGAAAAAATTTCCTATAGGCAAAGTTGTCGCCTCTGCAAAGAATGCAATTAAGTCAGTACCTGCTCTTTCTAAATATGTGGATGTTAGTCAATTACTGAAAGAAGGTGAGGGCTTGTACTATTTTGTTCCTGCAGAAAAGGTCGTTATATGCTTTGATGATTTGGAACGTGCTATAGAAACTATAAATATAAACGAGATATTGGGAGCGGTAAATAATCTGGTGGAAAATAAGGGATATAAAGTTGTTGTGATAGCCAATGAAAACTATATTAGGGAAAAAAGTGAAGAAGAGAATTCTGGGTTGCTGGTTTTTAAAGAAAAGGTGGTGGAGAAGACATTAACTTATGTCCCAGATATTGTGACTGTTTTTAAGGGAATAGTGTATTCCTATAAAGACGATGATTTCAGTAAGTTTATGTCTGATCCAGATGTCGTAAGATCAGTTGATCCTGATGGAGAGTGTGCTGCCAGGTACCCAGATATGAAGATGCGTTTATCGAATATTAGAATGCTGAAGTTTGCGATAGAGCATTTTCATGTGGTTTTTTCATTGTATAAGGAAAATGGGAAAGATTTTAATGAAGACAGGATAGTTTGCTGGAAGCTCAAGAATTATTGGTGTTTTGTTTTGGGAGTGTCCATTGAGTATAAGCGGAATAATATTACCTATGATGATGATAGAGGATTGTCAGAGTATTATAGTATTGTGAAATTTGATGCAGGTACCGAGGCTACGGATACAAATAAGTATTCTTTTGCGGAAGGTGACGGGATGGCGAAGGTTGGTCAGAATAAAGTAAGCGAAAATGCTAAATATTCTGAAAATTTTTTCAGACATTATTTAAAGAGGATGTCCTTGGAACCGATTTTTCATAAGCCGCTATATGATTTTGTTACTGCAGGGGTAAAGATTGATTATCAGTGTCTTGATAAGAAAATGGATGAGAAAATCAATTTGAAGGATGGAAAAATAAATCCTGCGCATGAATTGCTGAATCAGTTTATGGCGGGGTTCTGGTTGTTTAAAAATGAGGAGATAGCTGGCAAACTTCAAGATTTATTGAGATATGTCAGGGATGCAGAATATGAGGACTACGCATCGTATCTAAATGCATCTGTTTTTGTTTATATGTTGAGAGACTATTTTGATGCAAATGAAGACCAAATGGAGTCTGATGTCAAACGTGGGATAGATGTGTTTGTTGAAAGACGGGCAATTAATTTTTTCGACAGAAGGGATGTGCAGATGCTGAGAGACAGAGTGTCAGAAAATGTACGGTGGGTTGCTGATTATATTCTGAGTAGAATTGATGTTAAAATCGAAAGGGAAAGCAAAGTTACAGCTGTCAGGTTGCAGAATCTGTTCTGTACGGATATGGCGGCATTTACGAAAGAAATGCTTCCAGGAAGGGATGATTTTACTCCGAAGTATTTGGGATTTTCTATATTGGATAATTTTGACCGGAGAGTGGTGATGCGGCGGGTACAGAATATGGAGCCTAGCGATGTGATGATGCTGGCAGATTTCATAGAAAAACGTTATGTGGTTTCAAGAATAGAGCAGAACGCTAAGGACTTACCTTTCTTAAAAGCGATGAAGGACGGGATTGATGGAATAGATTTCGGTAAAACTAAATTGTCTAATTTCGTCATAGGGAAAAATCTTAAACCCGTGATAGAAAAGGCAATCGGAATTTTAAATGGCGAATGGTGAAAGGATGCAAAATCTTTATGAAGGGTTGATAATCTCAAACTATGAAACGCATAATAGAAAAATCTGACAAAAGATGCTAAGGTAATATGTCGGATATCAAATAATCAGGCTGCGTGCTATTTCGTGTACGATATTGATATTGACTGAGTTTCCAAGTGCTTTGAATGCTGCCGGCAGGGTTTTGGGCAGCTGGATGTCGTCTGGTATTGATTGTATTCTGGCGCCTTCTCTTTTGGAGATGTACCTCTTTTTCCATCCGATTATCGGCATTTGAGTTCTTACTGTTACGAGTGAGGGGAAGAAGTCTGTCTGCTTTACACGGACACCGGAGCCTCTGAACTGTATGATGTGATTCCACAAGTTATGGTCTGAGCCGGGGCAGTTCCATTCTAATTTCTGCCAGCTTTCCAGTTGGATGGATTTGATTTTAGGGAGAATGATGTCTATGCTTGATCTGTTCTCCTCATAAAAGCGTCTGTTCTGTTTTATGAAGTTCTGTTTCCATTTAGGGATTATACCCTTTTGATGCTGGATGTAATTAGGTAATTGGGCAAGTATTTCTGCCTTATTCAGTCCATATAGAGGGATTCCGAAGCGTCCTTTGTATTTCCAAAGGGCTTCGGCTTCTATTTCGGAGTAATCGATGTTTTCTACTGGATATGTGGCTCCGAACTCCATACTCCACAGTGGAGAGTATGGTTTTATTCCCGGAGGTAATAAATCGAGGAACTGCTGCCAGGTGTCCAGTACTTCCAGCTTTTCCGGTTCGATCTTTAACGAGGGGTCATCTGTTGAATCGTCTATTATGGAGCGGACATCGGTCTTCACAGGTTTTGAATCGAACCATTCAAAATGACCGAGGCCGTTGATACTGCCTACAATAAAGATTCGTTCTCTATGCTGGGGGATGCCTATCTCATGAGGTGAAATAATCCGCTTGTCTACGGAATAGCCCAACTCTTCTAAATGCTCCTTGATATACTGCCAGGTTCTCCCGCTGTCATGCTTTTCCAGGTTTCTTACATTTTCTAAAATAAAGTATCTGGGTCTATGATATGACAGGATCTCTATTACGCTGTTTATCAGGAGGCCTCTGTCTTCCTGCATGCCTTTCTGGCGGCCGGCTTTAGAGAATGGCTGACATGGGAATCCTGCGCATAGAATATCGTGCGCGGGGATATCTTCAACTGGTATTTTGGTGATATCACCAGCTACATCTACTCCGAAGTTCTGCCTGTACAAAGATTTGAGTTCGGGTACAATTTCAGAGGCGAAGACACACTCGTGTCCCAGCCTTCTCAATGCGATATGGAAACCGCCCAAACCGGCGAATAGGTCTATGAAATACATAGCTGTGTCCTCCAGTTCTCCAAATCCTCCTGTATCTTGTCCTGGGGCACATAGTATCCCATTATTCTCGTTCTATCAAAAAGCAATCCATTATCCCGCGACGCACTATGGAAATTTTCTGTAGGTATAATCCCTGCGATTGCAAGGCATGTAATAGGATTGTTCTTGAAATGAATATATTGTCCCCAGTGCTGTATCTTAGAGTATACATGTTTCTCTTTCCAGTTTTTCCCTATGGTCGCGTCGGTTAAAACAATGATCTGATTGCCCCTTTCATCCAGTGGCTTATAAGTCACAATGTCTATGCCGCCGTCCTTGGCATGGGCGGGCATCAAGGATAAGTCACCTATGCTTTCTTTGGTTTCTTGCACCAATTTATGTATTTTTTCCTTGATGGTCTGGTCATTGTTCCCGAAGGAGGTGAGAATAGAACATGGCGTGTTGAGGTAATTCTTTATAGCGGACTCTACGATGCGCTCAAACAGAGTAGTGATATCGCGTGTTGATTGATAGCCGCCGTTCAAAGAATAGTACAGACAAAACAGATAGTGAAGATTCTGCTGCCGCAGGCTGTCATTGTCAAAGTTAGATATGACGGTATCTCCCTTTAGCTTATAGGGCTTATAAGAGCCGTACAATTTCAATCTCTGAAGCAAGGCATCCTTGATGTCTTTTTTCTGCGATGTGCCGCTGGACACCTCTTCATCATCTGTATTATCATCTTCTGTGTAGTAAGAATCTATGCCGCATTGTCCTTTAAGGAATGCAGTGTATTCAATGTAATCACAAATAGATGGTATGTCGTTAGATGAAAGTGTCGTCATTCTATTCCCCTTTAATAAGAATTTTGATCTGCTTCAACTGTCCTTCGATATCATCCAAAGCTTGTTCTACTTCTTCCGATTCTCTGTACTTGAAAACTTTGTCCTTTACAATACCTAAGGCCTTATATGCCTTGTTCAGAGACTTTCTTACCAGTTCTTCCTCTCCGCCTGTCAACTCATAAGCACCTGCCAGGTCTCCGTATCTTTTCAGGTACTCTGTTGACTCTTTGTTGGACAGTACCGGGGCCAGCATTTTGCCGATATTTCGAGAATCGGATATGACTCTGTTCTGATCATATTCGTTCAATCCGAAAATCCATTTCGTTATGTCGGTCAATTGCTCTATGTGCGCGGTGTCTATGATGTCTTTACTAAAGTCTATCTCGCTGAAAGGCGGGACTCCTATGTATTGGGCGATAGATGTCCTTCCCATTCCCAAAGCTACCTGAAGAAGTGAAAAGCGCTCTTTGATATGTTTACTCTGATAGTTTACAATCTCCTGGTCTATGATGTTGAAGAGGCAGTAATAGACATATAGTTTCAGTATGGTGTCTTTCCTGTCGGCGATCTGTTTCTTGATTGTATCGATAGCCTGGCTTGTTGTCATGCCGTCATTGTGCCTGCACTGCTCGACTTTGTCATAGATGTACCTGGCTTTTGCGTATGCATCCCATTTTCTATTGCCGGCGATGTGCCTGATGCCTAAGTATGCATCTACATTCTTACGTTCGCGATATACTATTGCCGGTATAGTCTGTAGATTGTCCTTAATTTCGGGGCTGGAGATTTTAGGGAAATCTTCGTCAATATCAAGCATTGTCCGCAATGACTCATCCAGCAGCAATTTTATGGAGGATACTCTGCGGTTGCCTTCTATTACGATATAGTTGTAATCCGCAACATTGTCCTTATTGACTGCGTCAAAGTCACGGCTGTTCTCCGGAACAACGATGATGGGCTCCTCGGGGAGGAATCCATGTATGGCCAGCGAGCCTGCAAGTTCATCCAGTTCCTCATGCTGATACATCTGAGATAATATCTCATTCTGATCGTTTTTCAGATTCTCTCCGGCTAACCTTGGATTATTATTATCCAATAGTAAGTTGGCTAAGGGGATATTAATAATCTCTAATTTTCTATTATCGTTGAATGTGGCCATGTGTATTTGTTTTACTGTCACAAAAGTAGTCGATTCCTCCAAGGATAGCAAAATTTTTGTAATAAACAAGAAAAAGATAAGGCTGCTTAAATTTTTTCTTAATGAGCCGTAAGTCTATAAGTTACTTATGTTCAGCCTTACAGTGATTTACAATAGATACTTGCGGAGGTGCTGCAAGTTGTGAGGCCATGCGCTTGCTAATCGAGGAGGTCGGTGTAGCTGTCGATGTAGATGGGGGTGCCGGGGATGAAGTTGAATGAGCCCGACGGGAGTTTGGTGCCGTCTATGAGGTCATAGCCAACGGCTCTTTGTACGATTTCGGTGGGGGTAACTGATGGTTCTGGAGCTGACATTTCCTTTATAGTGTAAACAAGGTATTTGTCCTGCGGAGTGGATGTGGAGGAGTTGGGGTCGAATGGATAGGATATGGAGCACAGGGCATTGCGGTCCATGATTTTGGGGGTACCTGCTATGTCGTACCACGTGAACTGGTCTGTGTGGTTGATATCGTACAGCAGGAGCTTGCTTGCGTGGAGGGTCTGGTCGGTGGGGCATATCGCTCCGGGACGGTGGTTGGGGCCGTCCTGCAGGCGGACGTTGTAGAGGCGGTGCTGCCGGATCCATTCGAGGTGGCTGCTGCTCCGGTAGCAGCCGATAAGGAGGATTTCTCTGTAGGCGCGGGAGAGTATGCGGCTTATCTGCTCCATATAGCCGTTGTGGTCTGATGTGAGGTCAAAGGGCTCGACTTGGAGGCGAAGGTTGTATTTTCCGGCTGTCTTGTCGAAGATGTAGTCGTCCAGGGGCTTGTTGAATTTCTGTGAGAAGGGGTACAGCAGGACCAGCTTGGGGATTGCTGGGAAGATGACGGCTTTGTCCGGGTCGGGGCCTTTCTCATATTTCCGGCCGTAGGCGAAGAGCTGGTACATGTCCTTGATCTCAATCAGGTAGTTGCTGTCGGGCTTTTCCTGGTTGAGGTTTTTCCACTTGGTGTCGATGATGATGCTCTGGTATGTCCTGAAAGGGTCGGTCCGGACTCCGGCTTCGATGAAGATGTCGGGCCGCAGCTGGAAGCGTCTGCCGGAGCCCTGTTTGTCCACAAGGTAATGGGCGGTGTGCTGGGTATGGACTTTGAACTCGTCCACTCGGGTGCGGAAGTAGTCTTTGAAGAGTTTGGCGACAAAGCTTTCGAAGAGTTTTTCCGCTGGAAACAGCAGGGCCTGGTTGATGCAGTTGCCGCTGAAGGTGGTGAATCCTCTGCCGAGGAGGATGGTTTCGCTCCAGCGGATGATTCGGGTGTATTTGTCCATCATCCTGTCTGCGTTGAGGGACCTGTGCAGGTCTCCGTGGATGTCGCTGGAGGCGGGTATGTCCGAGAGCAGGTCGAGCAGCATATTGATGCGGGCCGAGTTCCTGGTTGAGGTGGTGATGCTCTGGAGCCTTTTCAAGGTGCTTACTATGATTTTGTTCTGGGGTATCTGCTCATCGTAGATATGATGACGGACGTAGAACCGGGACTGGTCGATGCTGTTTCTACGGATGTGCTCGCTGACCAGCAGGCGGCCTTTGAGGTAGCGTTCGTTGCCTTCGGTCAGGATGTAGCTTTTCCCGAGGCCGGTCTGATAAATCTGCTCCGCTTCGTTGAGGTAGTTGCTGATGTAGACTTCGAGTATGGGGAAGTTCTTCCGGGTCAGCAGGCCGGTGTCCTGAAATGTGACGGCGTCGATGCCGCGGAGGGCCGAGAGCATCTTCAGGAAGATGCGACGGCAGGTGTTCCGGTCGGTCTCTTCCTGACCGGAGTGGCGGTAGATTTTCGGCAGGATTTCTATTATGGTCCCGTCGGTTGTCTGGACGGTGCCGACATAGTTGCAGGCCTGTATCCTGCGCTTGCTGCCGCGGATGGTCTTTTTGAAGACTTTATCGATGTCGGGGAAGGTGCGGCTGTCGGAATGGCTGAATGCCCATAGGTTCTCAAACGACTTCCTGGACAGTTCCTGGCCGCCGTCGGCGAAGAATCTGTCTCCATGTTCTTCTATGGAGCCGTATTCTGAAATGACTATGAGTTTTTCTGCCATCGGATATTCTATGCGGTGATGTGGTCTATGAATGCGGATGCCGATTCATTGCTCATGGAGGCGCTTTCTATACCCTCTGTGTTCAGGATGTAGAAACTGGTTTCCTCGCTGTCAGAGTCGTATCTACTGAATGCTGCTGTTGCGTCACCATCCTCGATATAGAAAGAGTGTTCATCAGGGATGCGGTCCTTTTCTCCAAGGACGAAACGTATCTTCTCCACATCGTTGTAGAAGTACTCCTGCAGGAGAGGGATGATTTTATTTGCCAGTGCTTTGAGTATCCGAATGCTCTCGTCTGCGGCAGAGGCTTCTATGTCGTAGAAGTAGGAGTGGCCTATCTGGCGGTCCTGGCCAAGGAGGGCGCGGATTCTGTCATTTATCGCTTGAAGAATGGTTTTGGCTTTATCACTCCTCAGTACACTGTAGTCCGGCAGATATTCCTTGAACTGGAAGCGACGGCGGAGGGCGGTGTCCAGTATCTGGATACTGCGGTCGGCGGTGTTCATGGTGCCGAGTAGGCGAAGGTTGGCAGGGACTCCGAAAAGCTCCTGAGTGTACGGCAGCCTGACTATCATTTCGTTCTGGGCTCCCAGTCTCTTGTTCTCTTCTATCAGGGATATCAAGTCTCCGAATACTGCTGATATGTTGGCGCGGTTGATCTCGTCTATGCAGAACAGGAACTGCCTGGACTTGTCCCCGGCTGCTGCTGCGAATTTGGCGTTCCTACTTTCATTGGTGTCGGAGCAACATTCTGCCAAGGAACTGTAGCCGGCTAAAACCGCAGCCCTCTCACATGTATTGTAAAACACGCCTTTTTCGTAACTGTATTCTATCCTGTTATCTTCTGTTGTCTTGGCTTTCAGACCGATGATGAACTCCTCGTAGCTGTAGGACTGGTGGAAGGTGATGACGGAGCGGTTACCCTCTGGATATCCGGCAAATATTTTCTGCATTTCATAGGTTTTGCCTGTGCCGGGAGGGCCGTAGAGGATGGTGTTGAGCAGTGTGCTACATAATCCTTTCTGATTATTTTTATCTGCGTCAAAGGTATAGTATTCACTAGCATCAAATGGAAATATGATTAAACATGCAAGTGTATTTAACGCAGCATAAAGTGGTTGAAAAAAAGGACCTCTTGTCAAATCTCCTGCGTTTGCCACTACAAATGACTTATTCAGTTTTACTGTGAAATTTTCGGAAAAGTCATTTCCTCCTAAGTTATGGAATAATTGCCTATCTTCATAAAGATTATTATCGTATTCTAGATAGAAATCTTTAAAATTTATATGAAATAATCTGTCAAATAATGACTTTGACATATGAAAGTCGTTAAGAAACCTTTCAATAAGATCTTTTTCAGTCACACCATCGCTAAAAGCGGTTCTACGATACGCCCAAACTAATACGGGAACAACATTTGGTTTACTTTGAGTAAATAAAGACATTTGTTCTTCCCAATCATTTGCAAATATCACGGAGTAAACATTATCACTTCCTTCTGAATAATTTTTCTTGTTTGCTAAGCGAAATGATTCTTCTAAAAAAGTAGACAGTTTATATGTGTCAATCAGATAATTACGGTTAGGCTGAATGATATCGCCAATAGAATACAAAATTCCAAGAATACCCCAAAACTTATCCTTTGTTGTCTCTGAGATACTTTTATATGCTGCTTCAACACAATTAAGACTAAAATATTTCATATTACTCGCCCTTATTATAATAATATATCATGTTTTTCATTATTTGGGTAATTATTGGCACACTAACAGAATTACCTAATTGTTTATATGCCTGATTATCCGATACAGGCATTTTAAAATCATCTGGGAATCCCTGAAGTCGTTTGGCTTCTATAACTGAGAGTTTTCTACCAAGATCCCATAATTTTGGTGTTCTACCAGCTATAATTGTTGGTGCGTATGTGTCCAGGCATGCATAAAACGCCTCTTGTATTTGAGTCTTAGCCTTGTCTCCAACATGGAACCTTAACGAACCATCTTTTTTCTGGTATGAATAAACTCCATACTTACCTTTTTTTGTGTTGGAAGCGTATTTTGAATTATCATGCTGCACCCTGCTTTGATTTTGGCAATTGGCAAAGTGATACTGAATTCTATCCATCTCAAACTTAGACAACTTCAATGAGGGTGTTTTATCATTGACATCAACGATATCTCTCAAGGTTGGTTGCACATTTATTTTTGGTGGGAACTCAAAATGAGTAGGTTTGTCAAAGCCTACGCAGTACCATCGTTCTCTTTTCTGAGGAAGTCCATAATCGAGGGATGATAGTATTGTCCAATGGACATCATATCCCAATTCTTTTAAATTAGAAAGAATTATTTCAAGTGTCTCACCTTTTCTATGGGAGACAAGACCTTTAACATTTTCTAAGAAAAACATTTTGGGCTTGTGATGTGCCAGTATGCGGCAGATATCAAAAAATAGAGTTCCTCGTGTTTGGTCTTCAAAGCCTTCTCCTAAACCAGCATAACTAAACGGCTGACAAGGGAAACCAGCTGTCAAAATATCAAAAGAAGGGATATCTTTTGCCTCTATTTTAGTAATATCTCCTGAGGGTATTTCTCCAAAATTAGCATTATATGTTTGTTGAGCGAAAGAATCTATGTCGGAAGAGAATACGCATGTTACGTTATTCTTCTCCATAGCTAACCTAAATCCTCCTATTCCACAAAAAAGATCAATACCCTTATATTTTTTCTTTGACATTTGTTTTCAATACTTAATATTAACCAACAAAGATAGAGATTTTCCATAAATGAGCGAACAGAATTGTCCCATACTGTCCCGCTTGTCCCAGTGTCCCACGGTGCGGGACACGTGGGACAGATGGGACAGCACCGGGTCATCGGCCGGCCTGGGCTATATGGGGTCTGCGTGGCGGATGGCGGTGGGTATGAGGTCCAACTCGCTGATAAGCAGGTCGAGGGCGCTCCAGTGCTCCTGTGGGAAGTACGGGGCGACGAGCCGGGTGGCGGGACTGGTGAAGTCGGGGAGGCTGCCGGGGTCTGTCCCGCTTTGTCCCGGGACATGGCTGCGGGACGGGACGGCGGTGTGCTCCTGGAGGGCTCCGGGGATGGCTGCCGGGATGGGCCCGCCGGAGGCTGTGCGGCTGATGCAGTCCTGCCGCCAGCGGATGAGCCAGTCGGCGATGTCGATGTGGGCGAGCCGTTCTTTGTCGGTGGCGTTCTTTTCCAGGACATCGGAGACGGTTATGGTCAGGTCTCCGATGGCGGAGAGTTTCTCTTTCCACTGCTGATATCCGTCCACGTCGGGGAAGGCGATGACCCTGCGGCCTCGGAGGACGGCGAGCTTTTCGGGGGAGAGCTGGGATTTGCCTCCGGTGGCGAGCCAGATGTATTTGGGCATGATGGCCGAGGCGATGACGGCGGTCTTCTCGGACTCGACGAGGGCTATGGTCCGGCCTCTGCTGCCGGGTTCGGAGAGCAGGTGCTCGCCGAAGAGGCACTGGGTGAGCTGCCAGCCGGGAGGGAGCTGGCCGGTGCGTTTCATCAGGGAGTGGACCCAGCCGATGCGGAAGGGTGTGCCGGGGTCTTTGATCCGTCTGCCTGTGGCGGGGTCGTATTTCATGATCTTGCCGGTGCGTATGTGGCCTGCGGTGTCTATCTGGAAGTAGATGACGTCGCGGGAGCGGGTGACTCCGAGGCGGTAGGTGTCTGTGAGGGCGGCTACGGTGTCCTCGGGGAAGATGGTGCGTAGGAATGCGGTGAAGGTGCTGGGGATGTCCTTGCGGACGGAGCGGCGGAGGATGTCCTGCGGGATGGTGCACAGGGGGCTGTGCGTTGTGTGCCTGGGCTGTGACGGACGGGGTGCGGTTGTTGGCCTGTGTTGCCGGGTGCGGCTGAGTTCCGGATGGTCCAGGAAGTATTGCCCGGGGGTGCGGTGGTAGCCGCAGGAGGACTCGTGGTCGCAGCGGCCTACGGTCTCGTCCAGCATGTTGCCGCCGGGGTCTACGTAGCGGGTGAAGCAGTGGGGTCTGCCGCACTGGGGACAGGTGTGGCGGGTGCTGCGCCCGGCGTATTTCTGGAGGGTGTAGGTGCGTTCTGTGCTCATGGCTGTGTCTGCTGGGTTTTGAGGGTCTCGGCTTTTTTGAGGATGCGGCCTGCTGCGGACTTGCTGAGGCCGAGGATGGCGGCGATGTCGCGGACGGTCTTGCCCTGGCTTTTGAGGTCGAGGATGTTCTGCATCTGTGCGGTGTCCTCGTCTCCTTCCCTGGGCCTGAGGTGCTCCTTTTCGGTGGAGTGGCCTACGGGCTCGAAGTGGAGGAAGCCGTCTCCGGGGTCTATCTCGCAGACTATGACGTTGTCGGAGTCGTAGCGGTACTCTCCGGCGCGGACCTTGAGCTGCTTGATGTAGCGCAGGCCTGTGTCCTTGGCGCTCTTGCCGATGGCGAAGACGCTGTCGAAGAAGTTGTAGAGTTTCTTGGAGCCGGCGAGGTCGTTCTGGGTGATGGGGTTGCTCATGTTGCGCTTGGGGGTGTGGGCTATGATGAGTAGGGACCAGCCGTGTTTCTTTTTCAATGACATGAGCTTCATCATGAAGAGGCCGGCTACGTCGCCTTTTTCGGATGCGTTGCAGAGGTAGGTGAGGTTGTCGATGATGATGACGCGGGCCTCGACGGCCTGTGCTGCGGCTTCGATGTCGGCGAAGAAGGTATCCTCGTAGTTGTCGGCGCGGATGGCTTCGGGGACTATCTCTGCGCGGAGGAAGCCTTCGGGGAAGATGTGGCGGGTGCGGGTTGCGGGGTTGTAGTAGCGGAGCTGGAACTGTTTGTCGGAGAGCTCGCAGTCTACGTATAGGACTTTCTGGTCGCGGGCTATCTCGTCTGCCATCTGGACGGCGAGGATGGACTTGCCGAGGTTGGAGTCGGCGAAGAGGCAGCATACCTCGCCTTCGTACCAGAGGCTGTGGTAGAGGTCGCGTGGGTCGGGCCGGGTGACGGCGTCGAGGACGGTGCTGTTGGCGGTCTTGATGCGGAGCATGCCGACGGTGCCGGCGGTGCGGTCGAGCTCGGCGCTGATGGCGGCTACGGGGTTGAAGTCCTGTCCCTGCGGGGTCTGTGTGTGGTCGCTATTTTCCATAGCGCTCGCGTATCTTGAACATGACGTAGCTGGAGCGTAGTACTCGGTCGATGTCGCTGCGGTGGTAGTAGATCTTGTGGCCTATCTTGATGTAGGGGATGGTGCCGTTGGAGCGGAGGGTCTGGAGGGTGCGGGGGCTGATGTGGAGCTTCTGCATGACGTCCTGGCCGTCGAGGAGGTGGTCGAGGATGTCCTCTGGGGGGAGGCCGCCGGTGCCCGGGGACGATCCGGCGGCTGTGTCCTGCGGGGCTGCTGCAGGCGGCGGGGGCAGGACGGCTCCGTGGTCGGTGAGCCACTTGCGGATGAGGGGGCAGGTGGTGATGGCGCAGATGAGCTCGTCGGGGTATTCGGCTGCGAGCTCGGCGATGAGGGCGCGGCGGCGGGCGGTGCTGTTCTGGTTCATCGCGCTTCCCTCCCGTTCTGGTTGAAGAGCTGCAGGGCGAGCTCTACGTCCACTACTATCTTGCGGCCGTTCTGTATGACTGCGTCCCTGATGATGGTGTCCTTGTAGCGCTGGGCGGTGGCGTGGGAGCAGCCGAAGATGTCGCGGATGCCCTGGAGGCCGTAGACGTAGCGGCGGTGCCGCACTTCGGGGCGGGGCTCCTCGCGGGGCTGCTGGCGGAGGTTGTGCATGAGTTCCTTGAAGTCGCCGACGGTGAGGGCGGCGATGGGGGTGGTGTCATCGATTGTCATTGTCTGAGGTTTTAATGGTTTGTAGTGATGACGCTGCCGGCTTTGTCTGGTATGCGGTGATATATCCGGGGACAAAGGAAAGTATTATTTCTGAGACTGCAATGGGTTGATTGTCGCTGCTTTACACAAAGTTTTCGGGTGCGGGACGCAGTGTGCTCCGCTGTACTGTGTGAGGTGGTGCGGGTGCGGCTGACTTGACACTTTTTTCTGATTCGGGGCGGAAAGTGTCAAGTGGGATGTATGTTTGGGTATATTTTATAACCTGAGGTTGGTGAAACGGGGGTTATTTGGCCCAGATGTGTCCAATGCTGCGGTATAGCATGTGCCATAGGTGGAGGGTGCTGCGGATGATGACCCTGCGTCCGTCTGGGGTGAGGATGAGGTAGCCGCATGATGTCCAGTTGTAGATGCTCTGGCGGCTGACTCCGAGGATGCGGGCGAGGTGGGCTTTGTTGGTGTGGTGGATGTCGTACCCGAGGACCCGGTCCATGTTCTTTATGTGGCTGACGGGGTCGCTTACCTTGTGTAGGCCGGCCTGGAGGAGTTCCTCGACGGTGGTGTCGCTGTGGCCCTGCTCCTGTCTGCGGCGGAGGTGGATGAGGAGGGGCTGTATGTCGAGTCTGACTTTGGTGATGGCGTGTGCGAGTAGTTCATGATCGTAGGAGTAGGTTCTGTGCATTCGGTGTTTATAGTTTTAGATTCTCGTCGAAGAGGGTCATTGCTGCGGCTTTGGTCTTTTCGGCGATGTCTATGTAGGGCTTCATGGCCTTGTAGTCGGAGTGTCCGGTCCATTTCATGACTATCTGGGGCGGGATGCCGCTGGAGAGGGCGAAGCAGATGAAGGTGCGGCGGCCGGCGTGGGTGCCTATGAGGGCCCATTTGGGGCAGGTCTCCCGGACTTTCTGTCCTGCGCGGTAGAAGGTCCTGGTGATGGGGGTGTTGAAGCCGCAGAGCTCGCAGAGGTCCTTGAGGTACTGGTTCATCTTCTGGTTGGAGATGACGGGGAGGGCGAGGCCTCCGGGGTATTTCTCGTGGGCGTATCGGTCGAGGATGGCCTGTGCGAAGCTGTTGAGGTCTATGGGTAGTCTGTCGTGGGTCTTCTGTGTGGTGATGTAGAGGCAGCCGCCGGTGATGTCGCTGCGGCGGAGCTGTGCCATGTCGGAGTAGCGCAGGGAGGTGAAGGCGCAGAAGCAGAAGAGGTCGCGGGTCTTGGCGAGGGCTCCTGCCTCGCGGACTGTCTTCTCGTATGGTGTGCCGTCGGGGCCGGTGAGGGTGACCTTGGTGCCGTTGGCGGGGATGTCGTAGCGGTAGAGGGTCAGGAGTTCTTCCTTGGTGAGGAAGATGACGGGTTTTTCGAGGATGCGGAATTTGGGGCGGTATCTGTTTATCTGGGATTCGCTGCAGTAACCTTTGCGGATGGCCCAGTTGAGGAACCATTTGAGGTTATTGAACTGTTTCTGTGTGGTGTTTTCCTCAAGGTGGTCTTTGGTGCGGAGGAAGTTGACGAATTTGGTGAGGCCTTCTTCGTTGAAGTCTGAGTATTTTATGCCTGGGTTGAAGCGGAGTAGACGTTTTTTGAAGGTCTCCCAGTTCTGGATGGTTGATGTGGCCCATTGGCAGGCTACTCCTTCTTCCTGGACGAACTGGTCGATGTCGTCGAAGATGGTGCGGGCTTTGGGTGCAGTGGAGTTTTTTGCTGTTGTATCGCTTTTTCCGAGGGCTTTTTTCATCTCGGCTTTGAACTCTTCTGAGGTGGGGATGTGGTCGACCTCAACGGCGTAGCGGGTGAAGTGGGACTGGAGGTCGAGGATGTCCTGGTTGATCTTTGTGGCAGGGATGCCTTTGGTGTTCTCGTATTTCTGTTTGGAGATTCTGCCGTTTTTCCATACGTCGGGGCTTACGCTGTGGCCGATAGTCGGAAAGAATCTTTTTTTGCGGATGATGACTGACATTTTGACGGGGCACTCACCGGCCTTGTTGGGATGCGTGTCGAGGTAGAAGTTGACGGCTGCCATGGTTGGATATATTAGGGTTTTGTTCGTGGTTTTCTCGAACAAAAATACGAACAAAATGGGATATATCCAAATTGATTACTTTAGATTGATATGGGTTTAAGTTATTATGTAATAGAAATTTGTGGATTGTTCGATACTGGGTTAGATTACAACTTTAGTTCCCCCCTCACCGCAGAAGTAGATGAAAAAAAAGCTGTCGAACTTGTTCGGACAGCTTTTTTTTCATCTACTTCTGCAAAGCCCGCCGCCAGGCGGGCGGGGATGTGCGACCGAAGGGAGCAAATCCCCCAGGTGAGGGGATACCATAGTCGCTTCGCTCCGAAGCCCGCCGCTCACCTCTCCGTCCACAACGGCAGCAAATCCCGCAATTCGGTGCAGTTGCGGAATTCCCCGGCTGGGTGCACCTCGTCCACAGGCCTTCTGAAGCAGGATGGCCTTTCCGACCCGTGCCACAACGGCAGCAAAACCCGCGATTCGGTGCCGTTGCGGAATCCACCTCCTGCAGCATCCTTCTTCACTGCCCTGCAGGAGACATTGCTTGTAACGAAAAAGAATTGTTCGCACGGGGTGGTGTTCGAACAAAATGAAAATCAGTGTGTTAATACGACGTGCTGTGGAAGCAACAAGTTTAAAAATGGACGAAAGCACGCGGCTGCCTGGTAGGGCGCAGGCATTTTCAACTGCATTTGCCTGCGGCACGTGGTTTGCGATAGGGGAAAGTGACTATATTTGTAGGGCTATTAAATAAAAGGTATGAAAAACTTTAAATATAAGTCCGTATTGTGGCTGACCATGCTGTTGGTGATGGCAGTGACAGCCCTGACGGCGGCTCAGGCTCAGGACTTAGAGCCGTACCGAGACTGGTTCGGCAGCTACGGTTATGTGGACAGTACCGGCAATATCGTGATAAACTGTCAGTTCGACGATGCCAAGGAGTTTTCCGAGGGAAGGGCGGCAGTGCTCTCAAGGGGCGGGGATATCTCCGGCGGAAGTGTATTCGGTCAGCTCTCACTTACCCTTAAATGGGGGTATATCGATACATCCGGAATGATTGTCATTCCGTGTGTCTATGACTATGCCGGACAGTTCAGCGACGGCTATGCCGCGGTGATGTCAGGCAACAAATGGGGGTTCGTAGACTACGAAGGTGATACGCTGGTGTCCTATAGGTACAACGAAGTGCACCGTTTCGTGAACGGTTATGCGGCTGTGCGGATGGGTGACAGATGGGGTTATATAGATTCGGACGGCAATGAGCTGGTGCCGTGCATGTATGATGTCGTGTCGGATTTCGGCACGGACGGGTTTGCCGCGGTGAGCAGGGCCGATTCCTCCGGTTTCGTCTACAGGGACGGCAACTGGTATGCCTCCAAGGACCGTGCCCTGAACTGGATCCGCGGCATACCATTCTCTGTCTATGCCAAGGACAAGGTGATGAACCGTATGAACGAGTGGCAGCTGATAGAGCCGGGCGAGACTGTACCTGACTGGGAAGCGAGGGTCAACGAAGAGTCTTTCATGGCCCGCCTCGAAGGACTGGAGATGCGTTACGAAGCAGAGTATATCGAGGCGAACAGGCTCGAGGATCCCGAACTTATCTTCGGGCCCTATGACAGCCTTTCTGAGACATTTCCTGTTGAGATTGTTGATCATGTGGTTCATGATACGGACTCTGCAGGTGCTCCGGAGCAGTTAAGAACTTTCCATATTGACCTTGCAGTCCCTGTGCAGGATGCCGGGGCAGTGTCCGGAAACTGGAAGAGGGCCAGAGGTGAGTACACGTACTTCGTGGACGACGACCGTATAGCTCTGGCAGATGTGGAGCTGACATTGCCGGGCCGCAGGGTCTACGAGTGGACCAACCCTGCCTACAGTCCTAAGCGCAGAATGTTGCTGGATTACGACTTAGAGGAGATAGACTTCACGCTTCCGGGAAAGATTTACCGTCAGGAAGTCAAGGCGCTGCAAGACTCGGCTGCAGTAGATATTGACACGGACATTCCCGGTTCCGGGAAACGGGCCAATGACAATATGTACGCGGTGGTTATCGCAAATCAGAGCTATACTACAGGCATGACAGTCCCTTATGCTCTTAATGACGGGGAGGTCTTCAAGGAATATTGTGCCAGCAGGCTACGGGTTCCTGAGGACAATGTCTTTTATCTCACCGATGCCGATGCGGCGAAGATGAGTACGGTCCTTCTGTGGATAGACAGGATGTCTGATGAATTCAGCTCTGATGCAAGGGTTGTCCTGTATTTCTCCGGCCAGTGTCTGCTCGACGAGGGAGTGGGCGAGACCTATCTGCTGCCGGTTGACTATGCTTCTACTGGGGTTCAGAGCGGACTTAGACTCAGTGCGCTCTACAGCCGCCTGTCCCGCTCCGGAATAGATGACGCCATCTTTTTGGTTGACGCGTCCTACGGCAAGATCAGCCGCAACGGTATGAGGATCGCTGTCTTTGATGACGGTGACATAGAAGAGTCCTGGCTGCAGCCGTCAGACCGCATGGTAGTGTTCTACGCTGCCGGAGAGAAGGACGGGGCCTATCCCTATCCGGAGAAACGGCACGGCCTTTTTACTTATTTTCTTATGAAAGCCCTTCAGGACCGTCCCGAAGTCATCTCCTACGGAGATCTGTTTGACTATATTTCTGACAATGTTGAGCGTGTGTCCGTTCAGCTCTATGGTAGGAAACAGACACCGGAGGTCTATTCCTCCAAGTGGGACGGCGAGGCCTGGCGGGAGTTCGTGATGTAGCGGCGGCAGACGCGGCGGAAGCGCACGTTGAACAGCAGCGCGGCTACGGCCAGTCCTAAAAGCAGTCCGATCCAGACCCCGTCCGGGCCGAGTCCGAAGGTAAATCCGAGGAGGTAGGCGCTCGGCAGGCAGATAACGTAATAGGAGATGCCGGAAAATACAGTAGGAATGTTGATGTCCTTGAGCCCCAGCAGGGAAGAACGGCTGGCCAGTTGCACGGCGTCGAAGACCTGGTAGAGGGCTAAGATGATGATCAGTCTTCCGGCTATAGGGATGACGGCCGGATCCTCAGTATATATAAAAGGTATTACCCGGTGCAGGCTGATGAACAGCAGGCCGAAGAAGACCATGATGGCCACGGCCATGTGGACTGCGGCTATGCCGGCGTGGTATGCGTCCTGGCGGCGGCCAGCCCCGAACTGGTGTGAGACGCGGATGGTGGCGGCGGCTCCGATACCGGTGGCTATCATGAAGGACAGGGAACTGAGGTTCTGGGCTATCTGATGGGCCGCCAGCTGGTATTTGCCCATCCAGCCGACCATGATGGCGGCGAAGCTGAATGCCGTGACCTCTAACAGGTTCTGCAGCGAAATGGGCAGGGAGAGCTTGAGCTGGCGGAGCATCTCCCGAAGGTGTACAGCCCGGCGCGGGGTGAGCCTGACGAACTTGCGGTACTCCTCCACCCGGAAGAGGATGATCAGGAAGGCTATTGCACCCAGAACTCTGGATATCAGCGTGGACCAGGCCGCACCGGCCACTCCGAGTGCGGGAGCGCCTAACTTTCCGTAGATAAGCACCCAGTTGAGGAAGATATTGAGGATGTTCGTACCTATCGTTATCCACATCTCGTTGCGGGTGTTGCCGATGCCCTCGGAGAAAAAGCGGACGTTGAAGAAGGCGATCATGGGGATGAAGCCGGCGACGATGATGAAGTAGTACTGCTTAGCGTACCGGAGCACTTCCGGGTCCTGGCCCATCCGGTCCATGAAGGCGCCGACGGTCAGCATGATGCCGGTGAGGACCACGGCCATGATGGCGTTGAGGGCGGCCGAGTTGCTCAAGGCCACCGCTACGGCCCGTCCGTCACCTTTGCCGAAGTGCTGTCCCACTACCGGGGTCACTCCCTGCGCGAAGCCTATCGCGAAGACCAGCCCGATCATGATGATGGCGTTGGCGAAGGACACTCCAGCTAACTGGGCCGCGCCGAGATGCCCGACCATGATGTTGTCCGCCAGCTGCACCAGCACCTGCCCGGCCTGGGTAATCATCACGGGGAAGGCCACTTTCAGGTTTCGTTTATAGAAAGGTACGTATTCTCTTAAAGTCATATCTGCCGTGTTTTGGGAAAGCGGCCGCAAAAGTAGCAAAAACTTGCAAGAGAAACGGAAAATGGTATTATATTTGCATTTAATAAATCATTTAATTGCTTATTAAATACGCGATGAAAGACAAGGACGACAAAGAAGGCCGGGAGGGCGGCGACAGCAGCATGGAGGAACGGATACTCGCGAGTGCGGAGAGGCTCTTTCTCAGCAAGGGGTACAATCTCACCAGCATGACCGAGATAGCCCGGGAGACCGGCTGCACCCAGGCTTTAGTGCACTACTATTTCAGGACAAAGGAGAATCTCTTCTCGAAGATCTTCGAGTCGAAGTTCCACCAGTTCATCGGCTGCATAGTCCAGCGGGAGGACGAGGAACTTCCGTTTGCGGAGCTTATCTCCGCCCGCACGTCCCGTCTCTTCGACCTGATGGCGGACAATCAGCGGCTGCCGTTCATGTTTCTGAGCGAGTTCGTCATCAACCCGGAGCAGCGCCTGACCCTCAAGGACAGCATTTTCAACCTCTGCGCGGAGGCTACTTCCCGTCTCGAGGCGATGATCGCCGCTGAGGTGGAGAGCGGCCGCATCAGGCCCACCGGCACTATGGACATCACGCTCAACATGTTCTCCCTCGTCGTGACATTCTTCGTGGTCCTGCCCTTTCTTGAGGATCTGGGCCTTGTGACCGAGGCCAACAAGGAGGAGTTCATCGCCCAGCGCAAGCAGGAGATAATCAGAACCATAATAGGAAGTCTCAAACCATGAAAAAGATAGGACAATATATACTGGCGGCGGCAGTCGCTGTGGCAGCGGTGCTCCCGGTGTCCGGGGCGTCCGCCATGTCTGCGGTGCAGGAGGACTCCGCGGATGTGTACACCATAGAGCAGTGCTACGACCTTGTCCGGCAGAACTATCCTTTAGTCAAGCGCTATGAACTGCTGGACCTGACGGAGGAGTACACCCTGAAGAACGCCTACATGAACTATTTTCCCCAAATATCCCTCCAGGGCTCGGCTTCCTGGCAGACCGACGTGCTGGAGTTTCCCTTCGACCTGAGTCCCTACGGGATAGAGATGCCTACCTTCAGCAAGGACCAGTACGCGGCCGTCCTGGAGTTGTCCCAGGTGCTCTGGGACGGCGGCATGATAGCGGCCAACCGGGCCAATATCAGGGCCAAGGCTGACGTGGACATGGCCCAGCAGGAGATCAACATGTACTCGCTGCGGGAGAAGGTCAACGAGCTGTACTTCGGCATCCTCTACCTCGACCAGCAGATCTGTCAGGTGGATATCATGATGGAGGAGCTGGAGAGGGAGTACGCCCGCATCGAGGGCTGTATCGCCAACGGAGTGGCCAGCCTTTCCGACCTGGACCTGATAGAGGTCGAGCGTATTGCTCAGAACCAGAGCCGGGACCAGCTTTCGTCCATGCTCGACGCCTATCTCCGTGTGCTGACCATGATGACCGGGGTCAGGATAGATGACAGCCGGCAGCTGGTCATGCCGTTGCCCGAGGGAATGGACAAGGAGGCGATGCTGGATGCCTTGATAGTGTCGGAGATACGCCGTCCTGAACTGGATCTGTACAAGGCCCAGGAGCTGGAGATAGACACCCAGCTCGACTACTGGACAGCCGGCGGTCTGCCCCAGTTCAGCCTCTTCATCCGGGGAGGTTATGGCCGTCCGGGACTCAATATGCTGGACAACAGTTTCCAGCCCTTCGCCATCGGCGGTATCCGTCTGGTATGGAACATCAGCCAGCTCTACAGCCTCGGCTACGGTAAGAAGATAGTCAATTACTCGAAAGAGCAGGTCAATACGGTGCGTGAGACCTTCCTCTTCAACACCAACCTTCAGGTGCAGGAGCAGGTGGCCGGGATACGCCGCTATTTCAAGACGGTGGAGGATGATGAGCGGATAGTGGAGCTCAGGGAGAAAATCCGCGAGTCCACCGCCGCCGGAGTGGAGAACGGCACCAAGAACGCCTCCGACCTGGTCTCCGAGATAAACAAGGAGAATGCGGCCCGCAGGCAGCTCATCATGCACCAGATAGAGATGATGAAGGCTCTGTACGAGCTCAAGACAATCAAGAACAGCTAAAGAACGAAAATAGAAACAACACGGATATCATGAAAAAGATCAGATGGATATACCTCCTGCCGGCAGTGGCCGGTGCAGTGCTGATGACGGTTACTTCCTGCAAGGATGCTGACGGGACCAATGATGCCTCGGGTACGTTCGAGGCCACCGAGGTGATGGTCTCCTCCGAAGCCTCCGGACGCATTCTCTCCCTTAGCGTGCACGAGGGCGGGGCGCTCACGGCCGGGCAGGACTGCGGACTGGTCGATACCCTTCAGCTCTATCTTCAGAAACGTCAGCTGGAGGCCGGAGTGGAAGCGGCCCTGAGCCGCCGCAGGGACGTGGAGACCCAGACCGCCTACATCAAGGAGCAGATAGAGGTCAACCGCCGGGAGGCCGACCGCGTGCGTAACCTCATAGCCGCAGACGCCGCCAATACCAAGCAGTTGGACGACATCACCTCCGCCATCAAGCTCTTAGAGACCCAGCTGGCGGCCACCGAAGCCGATATCGCCCAGAACAACACCATAGCCGAGGCCGAGGCCGCCTCCTACAGGGCTCAGATTGCCCAGGTCGAGGAGTCCCTGCGCCGCTGCCGCATATCCTCTCCGATAGACGGTACGGTGCTGGTCAAGTACGCCGAGGCCGGTGAGCTGACAGCCGCCGGCAAGCCCCTGTTCAAGATAGCCGACCTGAGCCGGATGAACCTGCGGGCCTACATCACCGCCTCGCAGCTCACGGCCGTCAAGGTAGGCCAGAAGGTGAGGGTATTCGCCGACTCCGGCGAGGACGGGGTGCGTGAGTACGAAGGCACTGTATCGTGGATATCGGACCAGTCCGAGTTCACTCCCAAGACTATCCAGACCCGGGACGAGCGGGCCAACTTAGTCTATGCCATCAAGGTCTCGTTCGTCAACGACGGCTATGTCAAGATAGGCATGTACGGCGACCTGAAATTCTAGACCATGTACAGCGTCGAGGCAGATAATCTCATCAAGCGGTACGGGAGCAACGAAGCTCTCCGCGGAGTCTCCTTCAGGGTCTCCGAGGGGGAGATATTCGGCATCATCGGACCCGACGGTGCCGGCAAGACCTCCATCTTCCGGATCCTGACCACCCTCATCCTGCCCGACGGGGGCAGCGCGAGGGTCCTGGGCCTCGATGTCGTGCAGGACTACCACGGGATACGCCGCCGCGTGGGTTATATGCCTGGCCGCTTCTCTCTCTACCAGGACCTGAGCGTGGAGGAGAATCTCCGCTTCTTCGCCACCCTCTTCGGCACCACCATCGAGGAGAACTACGACCTTGTCAAGGACATTTACTCCTACTTAGAGCCGTTCCGCAAGCGCAAGGCCGGAGCCCTTTCCGGAGGCATGAAGCAGAAACTGGCCCTTTCCTGCGCCCTGATACACAAGCCGGACGTCCTTTTCTTAGATGAGCCTACCACCGGTGTGGACCCCGTTTCCCGCAAGGAATTCTGGACGATGCTGCGCCGTCTCAGAGAACAGGGACTCTCGATAGTCGTCTCCACCCCCTACATGGACGAGGCGACGCTCTGCGACCGGATAGCATTGATCCGCAAAGGCATTTTCTTAGATACTGATACCCCAGCCGATATTATTTCCAAATTTACCCTTCCCCTGCTGGCCGTCAGCGGTCCCCACATGCCCTCCCTGCTGCGGGACATCCGCCTGATACCGCAGGTATTCAGCTGCTTCGCCTTCGGAGACACCCACCACGTGGTCATGCGGCCCGGAGAATTGTCCCTCGAGGCGCAGATCAACTTCCTGAACACCGCCCTCCATGCCAAGGGCCACAGCGGCCTTTCCATCAAGCCGATACGTCCCAATGTGGAGGACTGTTACATGTATCTTGACACATTAGAGGAACACTCATGAGCAGAGGAGAAAATACCAGAAAACGCATCCGTGAGCTCCTTGGGTATGCCGACGACGGCTTCCTCAGGGAGGATGAGGTGATACGCACGGAAGGGCTCACGAAATGTTTCGGGGACTTCACGGCTGTCGACCATATCTCGTTCTCTGTCAATAAGGGGGAGATATTCGGTTTCCTCGGGGCCAACGGCGCGGGCAAGACCACGGCCATGAAGATGCTCTGCGGCCTGAGCAAGCCTACGGAGGGCAGGGCTGTGGTGGCCGGTTACGACCTGCATTTCAACAGCGACGTGAAGCGGCTCAAGAAGGTCATCGGCTACATGAGCCAGAAGTTCTCCCTCTACGAGAATCTCAGGGTGTGGGAGAATATCCGGCTCTTCGGAGGCATCTACG
Organism: uncultured Bacteroidales bacterium; assembly: GCA_944322575.1. Lineage (GTDB taxonomy): Bacteria > Bacteroidota > Bacteroidia > Bacteroidales > UBA932 > Coprenecus. The sequence continues at coordinate 27,344 of CALUPK010000007.1, forward strand.
GGATGAAGGACCGGGATATCGCGGAGAAGACCGATGAGCTGCTGCAGCGGCTCGACCTTACGGAGCAGAGGAACCGGATGGTGCGGGACCTGCCGTTAGGATGGAAGCAGAAGCTGGCATTTTCCGTGGCAATATTCCATGATCCGAGGATCGTGTTCCTCGACGAGCCTACGGGAGGAGTGGACCCGGCGACCCGCCGCGGGTTCTGGGAGATGATATACGATGCCGCCGAGAGGGGTATCACGGTGTTTGTGACGACCCACTACATGGATGAGGCGGAGTACTGCAACCGCGTCTCCATCATGGTGGACGGCAGGATAGAGGCGCTCGACTCGCCGGCGGCTCTCAAGGAGCGGTACGGGGCCTCGGGTATGGACGAGGTATTCAGAATGCTCGCCGGGCGGGCCAAAAGGGAGGAATGACGCCATGGGAAGGATGAAGGATTTTAAACGGTTCATGTCGTTTGTGGGCAAGGAGTTCAACCACATTCTCCGGGATACGAGGACCCTCATGGTGCTCATCGTGATGCCGGTGGTGATGATAGTGCTCTTCGGCTTCGCCCTGTCCACGGAGATCAAGGATGTCAAGGTGGCGGTCTACGATCCCTCGCGGGATGCGGCCACGTCGCGGCTCATCAGTCAGATAGACGCCAGCGAGTATTTCACGGTGACGGCATTCATAGACAGTGAGGAGGGTGTGCTGGAGGCCTTCCGCTCCAACTCGGCGGACATCGCCATAGTCTTCGAGGACAATTTCTACCACCGCGCCGTCCATGACTCCGACGGCCGCCTGCAGGTCATCGTGGACGGCTCCAACACCAACATCGGCTCGATGGCGGTATTCTACGTCAGCAGTATAGTCTCCTCCTTCCAGAAGGAGCTGGCGCAGGAGGCGGCTCTCAACCAGGCTGCTGCGGGCGGCTCTTCCTCTTCAGCGGAAGCAGTCTCTCCCGTGCAGATACATACCTCCACCCGCATGATGTACAATCCCCAGATGAAGAGCGCCTTCAACTTCGTGCCCGGAGTCATGGGCATGATTCTCATGCTCGTGTGCGCGATGATGACCTCGGTGTCTATCGTCCGTGAGAAGGAGAGGGGGACGATGGAAGTGCTGCTGGTCTCGCCCGTGAAGCCCTTCTCGGTGATATTAGCCAAGGCGATACCCTACTTCGTGGTCTCGGCTTTCATCCTGCTGATAGTCCTCTGCCTGTCGGTGTTCCTGATCAAGGTGCCGATATCGGGCAGTCTGATGTGGGTGGTATTAGTGTCGCTGCTGTTCATCCTCGTATCGCTGTCGATAGGTATCCTGATATCTACCCTTGTGGCCAAGCAGGAGGTGGCGATACTTATCTCGGGCATGGTGCTCATGCTCCCTACGATGCTGCTCTCGGGCATGCTTTTCCCCATCGAGAGCATGCCGAAGGTGCTGCAGTGGATATCTTACTGTGTACCGGCCAAATGGTATATTGACTCGATTAAGGTGATGATGATTCAGGGCCTCGGCATCCGGTACTGCCTCGACGCGGTACTGATTCTGTGCGGATTCCTGACGGTAATCACCGGACTGAGCGTATTTAAATTCAAGGACAGGCTATGATACTCAAATATCTCATAGAAAAGGAATTCAAGCAGATGGCGAGAGACCCCTTCATCCTCTTCATCGTCATAGCCCTGCCCGTATTAGTGATGCTGGTCTTCCCCTGGGCCACCACCATGGAGATCAAGAACGTCAACGTGGCCGTGGTGGACAACGACCGCTCGGACCTCTCCCGGCTGCTGACCGAGAAGATAGCCTCTACCGAGTATTTCGACATCACCGGGGTCTTCATGCGCTCGGGCGAGGCCCTGGAGCAGGTGGAGTTCGGGGACGCGGACATCATCCTCGAGGTGCCATACGGATTCGAGCAGGATCTGCTCTCGGAGGGCAGCAGCTCCCTTCTGATAGAGGCCAATGCCGTCAACGGGACCAAGGCCAGCCTCGGCACGTCTTACCTCGACGTCATAGTGCTGGACTTCGCCGAAGAGGTGAACTTAGAGCGCGGGGCAGTGACACTTACGTCTCCCGGCGGCATAGCCGTGGACTCCTACTACTGGTTCAATCCCACGATGGACTACAAGATACCGATGATTCCGGCCTTAGTCATGCTCGTAGTGGCCCTTATCACCGGTTTCCTCCCGGCCATGAACATCGTCGGTGAGAAGGAGGCCGGCACCATCGAGCAGATCAACGTCACCCCCGTCCCGAAGATTACCTTCATCGTCGGCAAGCTCATTCCCTACTGGGTCATCGGCATCATCGTGCTGAGTGTCGGCATGGTGGTCGCCTGGCTGCTGTACGGCCTGCGTCCGGAGGGCAGCGTCCTTCTGCTCTACGGCCTGTCGCTGCTCTTCATCTTCGGCCTCTCCGGCTTAGGTCTGATCATCTCCAACTACTCCAGCACGATGCAGCAGGCGATGTTCATGATATTCTTCATCATCATCGTCTTCATCCTGATGTGCGGTATCTTCACCCCCATCAGCAGTATGCCCGAGTGGGCGAGGGCCATATCCCTCTTCGACCCCTTCACCTATTTCGCCGAAATCATGCGGATGATCTATCTGAAAGGCAGCACCTTCCGGGACATCCTCCCGTACGTCTACCCGCTCCTGGCCTTCTTCGTGGTCATCATCGGCTGGGCCGTCCTCAGTTACAAAAAGCGCGGCTGATTTTATCATTTTATTGTATTTTTATAAAATTTAAGTACTTTTGCGGTCTATTTGCTCGAGTGGTGGAATAGGTAGACACGCAGGACTTAAAATCCTGTGGGCAGCAATGTCCGTACGGGTTCGATTCCCGTCTCGAGCACAAAAAAGCCGGCTTACACCGGCTTTTTTGTGCTCGGGACGGGAATCAGACAGCTTCGCTGTCCTTGTCAGACCCCCTCCAAACCTCCCCTCAGGGGGAGGCTTAGTCGCTTCGCTCCGAAGGTGTGGCAGGATGGGGACGACTGCTGGGTGGCGCCTCGCGGCTGGGTGACAATGGTAAGTACTGGCACATGGTGTTTTTGTAACCGCTCAGTAATCAAATAGTTGGGGAAAGCCGATGTTCTTGCCGTGCCTTCCGACACCTACTAAAGATACTCGTTGGGATAATAACTGATTGAAAATACGAGTTTTACATTCGTAGGGTGCTCTCCTGCTTACCGTTGCTTCGTATTCCACGATTGCCTTTTCAAAAAAAGTATTAATTTTGAAGGCGGTAGTAACTAAATTCTGAATAATTACAATGAAAGCAGGAAATTTTAGCAAATCTATGTCTGTGATGGCGGCTGGAGCGGTCATGATGCTGATGGTGACGGGATGCGGTGACGTACGGAAGGTGCCGGAGAATTCGCTGGCGTTCGAGGATGTGGTGTATGTGGAGGATGAGTATCCGGTGACTTGGGAACTTGTCCAGGGCGATACTCTAAATCTTCCGGTGCTGGGAGTGAGTGACTTCGTGATAAAGGATTCGCTGCTGATAGTGAGCAATAACGACAACGCCGGACGGGTGACGGTCCTCAGTGTAGACGGCAGGACGGTCTACGGGAAATTCCTGCGGATGGGACGCGGCCCGGGCGAGATAGTAAGTTTCAATGGTGTGAGCAGTGTGCAGTTCAGCTACAAGGAGGACGGTCATCTGACGGCCTGCTGGACGGATTATGCGGGAAATCTGATGGAATGGGATGTGACGGCCTCAATAGAGAACGGGCGGACTGAGCTGGCATCGAGGAGTCTTGAACTGCAGGATTCGCCATGGTTGCTGGATGCAGTACCTCTTGAGGGGCAGGAGTATCTGATAGTACACGCCGGTGCGGACCGCAATTCCATAAACCGCTTTATCCTTACCTCAGGCGGGGAGAGGAGGACGACACCTCAGTTGAACAGGCTCAACAGCGCAGCGGTGAAGGCGGAACCGGAATCCGGCAGCGGCAGCGTTGTCGGCTCAGGCAACATGGTGTCGTTCAGCGTGCCCGGATTCAATCTCATATACGGAAGCTATGCCTATGACAGCAGCCGCGGCCTGATCGTCGAGGCGGAGCGGACGCTGAACACCATGAACATCTTCTCTGCAGACGGGACATACGCCCGGACAGTCTGCACCTACGGTGACAGGGTGGACGACATCTCGTCCGTGGAGTACGACAGCGATGCCAGATTAGCTCTCCGCCCCAAGACTTACCCGGACTTTATCTCTGTCCTGCATTGGTTCCGGGAACCCGAGGTCAAGCAATACGTCCGCCTGTTCAGCTACGAAGGAGAACCGCTTGCCGAAATACCTCTGCCGAAAGGAGGCATTTTCTACGATATGGACATTGCCGGCGGATGCCTCTACGTCCTGATATCAGGTCAGGAGCTCCTCATAAGGTACGATGTCTCCGGTCTCATAGAGGACATTATTCCATCACCGGAACAGTGACAAACTGAGTGTCCGGCCACTCGCGGGCGAGCACGTCGCGGATGTAGCCCTCGGTGTCGAGGCTGATGCGGTCGTCCTCCTCGCGGGGGAAGAGGTTGTAGGCTACGGTGTGCAGACGGATGCGGCGGGCGCGGATGGCTTCCAGCCCTAAGAGAAAATGGTTGATGCTGCCTAAGCGTCCGGAGGTGACGTAGATCAGCGGGTAGCGTTTCCACGCGAGGTAGTCTATCGTCAGCAGCTTGCGGGTCAGCGGTACCATGAGTCCGCCGGCACCTTCGAGCAGTACGGCATCGTAGCGGCCGGCCAGTTCCTCAGTGGCTTTCTGTATCTTCCAGAAATCGATCTGACGTCCGTCTATCTCGGCGGCTAAGTGGGGAGAGCACGGGTAGGAGAATATCTCGGGCATGGTCAGTCCCTCGCGGTCCTCGGGCAGCAGGCCGCATCCCATGATTCTGCGGTGCAGCTCTATGTCCTCCGAGATGCCTGTGTTCCCTGTCTGAATGAGTTTCTGGGTGATGGTACGCCTGCCCTCTGAGTTCCAGGTACGGGCTATGAATCCTGTGGCGTAGCTTTTCCCGACGTTGGTGTCGATTCCGCTTACGAAGTATACGTTGTTTTTCATGATGAGGTGGTACTGTATGAAAATTACTTTCTTGCTATCAGGTATACGGGGTGGTAGGTCAGCGGTACGCTTCCGTCGCCGTCGCCGTATCTGGAGGAGTATTCTGCGGAGAACTCAGCTAACCGTCCCCGGGTCCAGGAGGTGCGGGTGACACCGGTGACTCCGGTGTGCTTGAGATGGCGCAGGACTTCGGTGGGGGAAGGAAAATGCAGGGTGAGATGCTCGTCCTCCGCCAGCACTGTCCTCAGCCCTGCCTCGTCGAGCAGGCCGTGCAGCCATCCTAAGGGCAGGTAGCTCAGTCCCGTCCCGGTGACGGCGGTGACCTCCTGCAGGTTGTCCGGGCCGAATGTGGTCAGGGCGATGCAGCCTCCCCCGCGCACCAGCGTCCGGCAGCGGGCGATAAAGGCTCCTGGGTCTTCGAACCACTGCAGGACGGAGCAGGAGACTATCAGGTCCCGGTCTCCGGGCAGGCTGCAAAGTTCGGCGTCTCCGGCAGTGAATGATATCTGCGGAGTGCTCTCACCGGCCTGAGGCGTGAGCAGATCGGCCAGTGCCTCCTCTACTTCCGGACAGATGTCGTTGAGGGCCATCTCCTCCGGCCGGAACTGCTCCAGGAACCGTCTGGTGAATGTCCCGGTCCCGCAGCCGACTTCCAGCACCCTCCGCGGCTCTTCTATGAGTACTGCGGACAGCAGCGAGCACAGCCTCGAGGCGATGACCGTCTGAGCCTGGGCGTACTCCGCATAACTCCTTATGGACTTAGCGAAACGTGTGCGTATCAGCTGTTTGTCCATGTATTGTCGAGGTAGATAAGTTTTCTGAGGATGTCTTTGCTCCAGTGCGGTATGTCGAGCACGCTCACGGGCACTCCTGCAGCGGCCCACGCGGCTTTCTGGTTGGCGGCCGGAAATATCATGTCCTCTAATCCGGCCACGGCATGAGTCCAGGCAAATGGCCGGGGCCTGTTGCCGCGCACTGCCTTTCCGAGGGCATCCAGCTCCTCCCGCTGCTCTTCCAGTGTTCTGGACAGAGAGCAGCTCATCAGTCTCTCGAAAGCCTCGGCTGAGCCGCACATCCGCCTGCGGAACTTATTCAAAGTCTTGTCGGACAGCATGGCCAGCGTCCCGTCGAATACGGCCTCGGGGATACCTAAGCTGTCGTGTATGGGAAATGGAGTGCCGTTGACCGCCACCCGGTAGCCCGGTGCCATGTCCAGTCCGGACAGCACCTGACCGGCCACCCAGACGCCCATCGACCATGCCAGTACCCTCGTAGTGCTGTAGCCTTCGAGCACTACGGCGTCGAAATCCAGGTCACGGTAGTCCCAGCACATCATCACATCGCTGGTACCGCTTCCGTCAGTCAATTCATCGTACTTAAACATACCGGGCTCGGCGCCCCAGCCTGCGAAGAACAGCAGCAGGTCGGAGGCCCCCTCAACTCGTCTCAGAAAAACCTGTTTCATATTCAATCAACTTTGCTATATCCTCCTCTTTTAGGGAAGCAGTCAGCGAGAACCGCAGCCGAGAAGTCCCCTCCGGGACAGTAGGAGGACGGATGGGCAGCACATAGAATCCGTGCCGCTGCATGTCTTCGGCCCGCAGCACAGCATCGGCGCTGGAGCCTATGATCATCGGTATGATATGGCTTCCGGAGGGCATCTGCATTCCGCGCAGGGCGAATGCCTTCCGTACCTCAGAGGATATCCTGTCTAAATGTTCCCTGCGTCCTCCGAATAGCTGCAGCCGCTCCATGATGAAGAGGCTCCATGCGACATTGACCGGAGGCAGGGCGGTGGTGAATATCAGGGTGCGCATCTTGTTGACTAAATACTCCTTGATCACCCGGTCGCAGACCACGTATGCCCCTACTGAGGCCAGGGCCTTGCCGAATGTGCCGCAGAGCAGGTCGATGTCCCCGATGCAGCCGCATTCCTCCGCGAGGCCGAGCCCGTTGGCCCCGCGTACTCCCACGGCGTGGGCCTCGTCCACGTAGAGCATCACTGAAGGCCACCTCCGCTTGATTTCCACGAGCCGCTGCAGCGGAGCCAGATCTCCGTCCATGCTGAAGATGCTCTCGGTGACGATGAATATGCGCTCGTACGCTCCGGCCTCCTTCTCTAAGATGCTCTCCACCTGGGCGTAATCCTGGTGCCGGAACCGAACGCACCGCCCCTCGCACAGCCGTATGCCGTCGATGAGGCTTGCGTGTACCAGTTTGTCCGCTAAGATGAGGGTTCTCCGGTCGCAGAGGGCCGGCAGCACCCCGCTGTTCATGTGGTAGCCGCTGCTCAGCACCAAGGCGCTCTCCCTGCCGTACATGGCGGCCAGCCGCTCTTCCAGTGCCCCGTATGCCTCATGGTTGCCGGTCAGCAGCCGGGACGAGGAGGAGGACAGGGGCAGCCAACCCCCGCCGGAGGAGGTAGAATGAAGGCTGTCCGCAAATTCCTCCGCCAGACTCTGTTCCGCGGCCAGACCGAGGTAGTCGTTGGAGGAGAGATTGAGCATCCTACGGCCGTCACGGCTGATCCACCGGCCCCGGCTCTCGGCCTGCGGCAGAGCTCTCAGGCTCCCCGTGGCTTCCAACCGTCCGAGCTCGGCGGCGTAACTTCCGTAAACAGCTCTATTTGTTTCCATGATCAGCGGCATCAAAAGTTATCCGGGTATTTCGCTTACTATTTTCAGCATCCGGGAGGTCAGCACGGACAGTTCCCCGGGTTCAATGATGAAGGGCGGCATGGTGTACACTAATCTTCCGAAGGGCCTGAGCCAGATGCCTTCCTCTACGAAGCGCTTCTGCATCCAGGCCATGTCCACCGGCTGCTTCATCTCCAGTACTCCTATGGCTCCGAGCACCCTCACGTCCGCTACTGACGGTACCTGCCGGGCCGGAGCGAGTTCTTTCCTCAGCTGCACCTCTATCCTGCGCACCTTCTCCTGCCAGCCGCTCTCGAGCAGCAGGCGGGTGGATGCGACGGCGACGGAGCAGGCTAAGGGATTGCCCATGAAAGTGGGTCCGTGCATGAATACCCTCGGGTCGTGCGAGGAGATGGTATCTGCCACTAAGTCATTGGCCAGCACCGCCGAGAAGGTCATATAGCCTCCGGTGAGGGCCTTGCCGATGCACATGATGTCCGGCTCCACCCCGGCATGCTCCCAGGCGAAGAGCTTCCCGGTGCGGCCGAATCCGGTGGCTATCTCGTCGAATATCAGCAGCAGTCCGTGCTCCCGGCAGAGGGCGGCCGCCTCCCGCAGGTACTGGGGATGGTAGAACCGCATTCCCCCGGCTCCCTGCACTATCGGTTCGAGGATAAGGGCCGCTATGCCCTTTCCGTGTGTTTCTATAATCTCCCGCAGCGGGTCTATGTCGTGCGGATCCCAGCCCCCGTCGAAACGGCTGTGGGGCGAGGGCGCGAAGTACCTCACCGGCAGGGCTGAGCCGAAGAGGGAGTGCATCCCGGTGACGGGGTCGCAGACCGACATAGCGTTCCAGGTGTCGCCGTGGTAGCCGGTGCGTATGGTTACGAAATTGGTCCTGTCGGGATGTCCGGCGGCCACCTGGTACTGCACTGCCATCTTCATGGCCACCTCCACGGCCACCGAACCGCTGTCGGCGTAGAAGATGTGGCTCATTGAAGGCGGGACAATACTCAGCAGCAACTTGCCTAACTCTATGGCCGGCTCATGGGTCAATCCTCCGAACATGACGTGGGCCATGCTGTCTATCTGCCGGCGGACGGCCTCATTGAGCAACGGATGGTTGTAGCCGTGTACGGCGCACCACCATGAGGACATGCCCTCGATAAGCTCAGTGCCGTCCTCGAGGGTTATCCGGCAGCCCCGTGCACTGCGCACCTTGTAGGTGGGCAGGGGGTTGATGGTGGAGGTATAGGGATGCCACAGGTGGTCGTGGTCAAATGTGTCGAAATTGGGGCTGGCAGTGGTCTCAGAGTTCATATCCGGCTTGCTTGATAAGTTCTTGGTCCTCGGCTACTTTCGAGCCCACTGTGGTCAGCAGGTCTCCGGCGATGGCCGAGTTGATGCCGATGCGCATGGCCTCCAGCACCGTCTGACGGGAGAGTCTGGCGCGTCCGCCCGCAAAGCGCAGCCAGGCCTTGGGATGAATGAGGCGGAAAAGGGCAATGCACCGGAGAATCTCCTCCTCCGATATGGGCGCTACGTTCTCTAACGGTGTTCCGGGAATAGGGGAGAGGATGTTCAGGGGAATGGACCGCACGTCCAGCTTTTTCAGGGTAAATGCCAGCTCAATCCTCTGTTCCTCGCTCTCGCCCATGCCGATGATGCCGCCCGAGCAGATATCCATCCCGACGCGGCGGGCAGCCTCGAGGGTCTGTATCTTCTGCTGTTGGGTGTGGGTGGTGCAGAGGGTGGAGAAAAATGAGGGAGCGGCCTCTAAGTTGCAGTGGTAGCGGGTGACGCCTGCCTCATAGAGCTTCCGCAGACTTTCTTCGGAGAGCAGTCCGAGGGATGCGCAGAAGCTGAGCCCGCACTTCCCGCGCAGGTAGCGTACCCGTGAGCAGACTTCGTCCACCTCCCTGTCGGAGAGCTTGCGTCCGCTGGTGACTATGGAGAAGCGGCCGATGCCGGCAGCCTCGTTGGCGGAGGCGTGGCGCAGGCATTCCTCCTCGGACACTAAGCCGTATTCCTGGGCTCCGGTATGGTAGTGTGCCGACTGGGCGCACCACTTGCAGTCCTCCGGGCAGCGGCCCGACTTGGCATTGATGATCGAGCAGAGGTCGAATTTCCGCGGGGCGTATTTCCGTGTAGCCTCTTCTGCGGACCTGTACAGTTCCTCCGTGGAGGAGGTGCGTGCCAAAGTCAGCGCTTCCTGATATGTTAGTTCAAAATTCATCCAAATGGGTAATTTACAGGCCCACAAAGGTACAAAATTCCCCGAACTATTTGAAAAAAATACCCGAATAGTTAATTTTGCATACTATATCTTTTTTACTCCAAAACATCTTTTAACTATGAGTGACAATAATAGAACTGCCGCTATGTCAGGCCTTCTCGCCGGAAACGAGACGCTCGCCAAGGTTTCCGACGTGGAGTACAGCAAAGTCCAGTCCTATTTCGAGATGCTCGAAGCAGTCTCCAGGCTTACTTATCAGTCGATCTATGTAATGGATTATTGTAAGATGAACTTCCTGTATGTTTCGGACAATCCTATCTTCCTCTGCGGCCGCACCCGCGAGGAGGTCATGGCCATGGGCTTCGACTTCCTCCTGGAGCAGTGCAAGCCGGAAGAGGTTCATGCATTGATCGAGATCAATAGAGCATCACTGGATTTCTTCCACCACCTGCCGGTATCCGAGCGTGACCGGTACAGTGTTTCATACAATTACCACATCCGCGCGCCCCGTGTCGGGGAGTGGAGGCTGGTCCATCACAAGCGTACTCCCGTTGCCCTTTCGGACGCAGGAGAGCTGTGGCTCGTCCTCTGCTCGGTGTCATGGGCTCCGGATGACTCCGTGATCAGGGCCACAATCACCAGCGAGGTCTCCTCCAAGGTCTGGGAGTATGATCTCGATACGATGTCCTGGCACGAGAGTGAGAGAGAGGCTCTCACCGAGATCGAGAAGTCGGTGCTGGTTCTCTCCAACAGAGGCTATACGATGAACGAGATAGCCGACACCATCTACAAATCTGTGGACTCAGTCAAAGGCTACCGCAAGTCGCTGTTCGCCAAACTCGGTGTCAGCAACATAACTGAAGCCATAGCCTGCGCCAAGTCCAGAAGACTGGTATTTTAGTTCATGTCATCCTCCTTGAGGGTGACGAGCCTCGGCTTGCCGGGCTTGACGACCACGACGAGTGAGGCGTATCCGATGTTGTAAGGATGTATGACCGGGATGTTCATGTTCTCACAGACGTGGTCAAAGGCCAGATTGGTCTCCGACCGGGATTCGGTGGTGATGTCGATGGCATTGACTGCGACGGTGTGTCCTTCCAGCAGGGCTGCGGCGTTGTCCTTGTTGATAATTTGGTTGACGATCCTGATGTCTGCATCAGGGTTGATGGAGAGAAGGCGTCTGCCTACGGCTTCTGCCTTACTGTGTCCGATGTCCTCCATAGTAAAGTTGTGGCGGTTGAGATCGGACAGCTGAACATTACTGTTGTCTACGACGGTCATCTTTTCAAAACCGAGTCTTAGTGCGCATTCGGCGATAACACTGCCTGTGGCCGCTCCGCCGATAAATACCCTGCAGTTTCGGATAGTCTCCTGCTCTGAGTCAGAGATGAAAATATTTTATTTTCAATGAATTTTGTAGACTTTTAAAACTTTCCTGTTACATAATTTTCGATAATTTCAGGATAGCTTTTTTCCAGCTCGTGAACCTTGGCGAAAAGGGACTCCGGTGTGTCTTCAGGGACAACGGGACATTTGGCCTGATAGAGGATACGGCCGTGGTCGTACTGACTGTCTGCCAAGTGAATGGTAATGCCCGACTCGGTCTCGCCTGCAGCTATGACAGCTCTGTGGACGTGGTCGCCATACATGCCTTTCCCTCCGTATGACGGCAGGAGGGCAGGATGGATGTTGAGAATGCGCTCGGGGTAGGCGGTCAGAAGATAGTCCGGCACTTTCAGCAGGAAACCAGCCAGGACAATATATCCGGTACCGAGGTCCGCGAGGGCTTCGGTGAGGGAGGTCTGCCTGCCTTTGTATATTAAGGTGTCGGACCTGAACTCGGCCGCAGTGAATGTCCAGTGCGGGATGCCCAGCCTCTCTGCGCGGGTCAGGACGTAGGCATCGGGACGGTTGCAGAATACGGCGTTGACCCGGTATGTTCGGTATTTTTTGGACCAGTTTATTATGTTTTCAGCATTAGTGCCTGAACCTGAGGCAAATATGGCGATATTGGGAATGTGTTCCTCCATTTTATTTCGGTCTTGGATTCTTGCAAAGTTCATAAAAATTTCATTATTTCAAAAATTATATGTTAGTTTGCAGCAAAATTTGATTTAACATTTATTCATTAACTAAAATTTAGACCATGGCAGATATTGTTTCTGATGTAACAGCCATCATCGTCAACAAACTCGGTGTTGATGAAAGCGAAGTAACCCGCAATGCAAGTTTTACAAATGATTTAGGTGCTGATTCTCTCGACACAGTGGAACTGATTATGGAGTTCGAAAAGAAGTTCAATATCGAGATTCCTGATGATGCCGCTGAGAAGATTTCGACTGTAGGCGAGGCTATCGACTATATCGAGGAGCATACCAAATAATTTGTGCATGGGTCTGAAGAGAGTAGTAGTAACCGGACTCGGGACTATAAATCCACTCGGCAATTCGGTAGAGGAGTTTTTCTCGAATTTAGACAGTGGGGTCAGCGGGGCCGAACTTATAACAACTTTTGATACAACTCTTTTCAAGACTAAATTTGCCTGCACGGTTAAAAATTTTGATCCTTCGGAGCACGGTATCGAGCGCAAGGAACTGAGGCGGATAGACCGTTTCGCCCAGTTTGCAATGGCTGCCGCTGCCCAGGCTGTCGTTGACAGCGGTCTTGATCTCAAGCAGGTCAACTTGGACAGGGCAGGAGTAATACTCGGCTCGGGGATCGGAGGCATAGGCAGCCTCACTGATGAGATAATGGGTTATAGCGGGGGAGGATGTATCCCACGCTTTAGCCCTTTTCTTATTACAAAGATGATATCGGATATGGCTCCCGGTCTGATATCCATACGCTACGGTTTCGCGGGGCCCAATTATACCACGACATCGGCCTGCGCGTCCTCCTCTCATGCTATGGGGGATGCACTCAATCTGATAAGGCTCGGCAAGGCCGATGTAATATTGACAGGAGGAGCGGAGGCCCCGATATCTGAGCCGTCAATAGGAGGCTTTGACTCTTCGAAGGCACTCTCAACGAACAATGACAATTATAAAACCGCCTCACGTCCTTTCGATGCCACTCGCGATGGATTCGTGATGGGCGAGGGTGCGGCCGTTCTTGTCTTCGAGGAGCTGGAGCATGCGCTCAGGCGCGGTGCAAGAATCTATGCGGAGGTGGCGGGAGCCGCTATGAGTGCGGACGCCTATCATATTACTGCCCCTCTTCCTGACGGCAGCGGTGCCGCGAAAGTGATGAAGTTAGCGCTCGATGATGCAGGTCTTTCTCCTGAGGAGGTCGACTATATCAATGTTCACGGGACATCTACCCCGCTCGGGGATGTTGCAGAGCTGAAGGGCGTCAAGTCTGTATTCGGCGCTCACGCATATAAACTCAATATCTCCTCTACCAAATCCATGCACGGCCATCTTCTCGGTGCGGCCGGAGCTGTGGAGGCTATAGCATGTATCCATGCAGTCAATTCTTCGACGGTGCCGCCTACTATCAATTTCTGTCATGAGGACCCGGATATCGATTACAATCTTAATCTGACTCTCAATAAGGCGCAGCACAGGGAAGTCCGCGTGGCTCTCAACAATACATTCGGTTTCGGAGGCCACAACTCCTGCGTGGTGTTCAGATCTTTTTAATGCAGTCCATGTTATTCTCCCATCAGACCGTAGGTGATGGTCAGGGTGGGATGTCTTTCGGATAGAGGTCCGTTGAGGATAATCTTATTGTAATTGTGGTTGTCGAACTCGTAGTAGACAGTCGAGCTGTAGCTGCTGGTTCTTTCGGTTATAGGTGCTATCCACAGGTCCATCGAAGGGTCTATGTAGGATGAATCGGTCAGCAGCAGGTTCTGAAGATAAGCCGTGATGTCTAAGCTGTATTCCCGGACTGAGCGGTTGATGTTGCCGGTGTTGACGGAGTTGTAGATCTCCGGAAGCGGCTTGTAATACCGCATGGTGTCTGTTGCCCAGGGAGTAGATGTAAAGGCGTATATGGCAGCAGGGTGTTCTGTGTCAAAGCGTGAGTAGTCTTCCGGCATCTCGTAGGGGAATGTAAGTTCTGCCCTTGAGAGGAATATGGGGGTAGTCCCGAGGCCTTCCTCGCGCAGCCAGTTGTTGAGCATCTGCTTGAGGTCAGCTGCAGATATGTGGGGCTTGACACCTGATAGTCCTTCGAGGAACAGGGAGTCTCCCGGAGTACTGTCAACCAGATGTTCCGATGTGGTGGTGCAGTTGTTCAGGGCAGTGGTGTATCCGAATACGAACGACTCTGTGGTGTCGTGGTCTACAAAACCGCGGTCAGGGTCGTTAAGGGTGTATTCGATGTTGATGGTGGAGTAGCCTAATGACAGGTAGTTCAGCCTTCCTCCGCTTTCTGTGTTGATGGGGTCCTCTACTTCGAGGTAAAGACCGTGTATGCGATCGAGGAAGAGGTTGAGGTCCTTGAACTCTTCAGGGGTGGTGGACAGCAGTTCCATAGCAAATTCATCTGTAAGGTCTATCCTTACTGTGCCGCTGCCGTAGATGACTGGGTCACTGACGGTAACAGGTACCGGGTCGTAGTCTGCCCCGGTGATGGAGTTGCAGAATCTCTTGGTGCTGTCTATCGGGGTGGTCAGCTTGTAGATTCGTATGCGCTGATGGATTCCCTGCTGGTTGTCTTCTAAATAGTACGTGGAGTCGATAGCCAGATTGATGTATGCCGAACGTAGTCTGGGGCTGTCCCCGAAATCGGTGGAGTCAGAGTAAGGAAGGATAAATGAGGCGGAATTGACTTTGACTGTTCCGAACACAGGATCGGACAGTGTGCCCACCAGCATGTTGCTGCTGTTGGATGCCTGGATGGAGTCACTGACTCTGTTGGTGACCGGCAGGTCGAAAGTCTTGGTGCCTAAGATAAGGTTGTATTCGGGGGGGACAAGTCCCTGTCCTAATGTGCGGTCATTCTCTATGCACGAGACTGCCGTCAAAGCTGCGGCAGCGAGGGACAGTGCGGTGTATAATGCTGTCTTTTTAAAGGGCATCGTTCTCAAGTAATTTGTCGTAAAACTCGTTGTACTTCTGTATGTACGTGCCTTCAGGATGGTCTATCGGGGTGTATTCGAGTACCGGCAGCTTCCTCGAAGCGATGTATCCGGTAATCTCTTCGCTTATCTCCCCGGAGGCCAGGATGACGGCATCGGCATACTGGATTGCGAGTTTTGCAAGATTTATGCCATTAGGGGTCTTAAGGATCTCTATGTCTTTGGCCTTAATGCCGGTTACCGGCACTTTGGCCTTCATGTCTGCCGCGAAAGTGCAGTCCGGATACTCGTTGTACAGTGACAGGACCACCTTGGAATCGGAGAAGATGGGGTCGTTCTTGTATGCTTTCTTGAGGTAGAGAGGGACTAACTGGGATATCCATCCGGAGCAGTGAACGATGTCGGGTTTCCACCTGAGCTTCTTGACTGTCTCGAGGATGCCGCGGGCAAAGAATACGGCCCTCTCGTCATTGTCCTCCATGAAATGGCCGTCTGCGTCCTCGTATATGGTCTTGCGGTGAAAGTAGTCGTCGTTGTCGATGAAGTATACCTGCATCCGGGCGGATGATATGGATGCGACCTTGATGACGAGCGGGCGGTCAATATCATTGATCACCATGTTCATCCCTGAGAGCCTGATTACCTCATGGAGCTGGTTGCGTCTCTCGTTGATGCAGCCGTAGCGGGGCATGAATGTCCGGATTTCCTTACCCGACTCCTGTATTCCCTGAGGTAGGAATCTGCCCACAATGGAGATTGTGGTCTCGGGCAGATATGGGTAAATTTCCGAGTTGACGAATAATACTCTTTTGGGATCTTTCATGATGGAAACAATTTTTGCAAATATAATAATAAAATATCGGAAAGTATTATCTTTTTTATTTATCTTTGGAAGATTTATCAGACGAAAGTCAATGGGAAAAAGCGAGAGTAACATTTTGTACAGGAGACTGTTGAGGTCCTACTTCTCCTCTGTGATCAGCATCAGTTTAGTGCTGTTTCTGGTAGGAATGGTGGGCGTACTTGTCGTAAATGCCCGTTCTGTCTCCAATTATTTCAAGGAAAATATCACTGTCTCGGCTATTCTGACTGTCGAGGCGGATGAGGCGGATGCATCTGCTCTCGCAGACATACTGACGGGAACGGGCTATGTCAAGGATGCGCGGATCGTCACCAAGGAGGAGGGAGTGGAAGAGATGAAGGGGATACTCGGGGATGATTTTATGGATGTGTTCGAGGTCAATCCTATTCCCGTGTCTCTCGAGCTCCAGATATCCGCGGACTATATCTCTACGGACAGCCTTGCAGTCATAGAGGAGTCGCTGTACAGCTATCCTGCCGTGGATGAGGTGGTCTATCAGCAGTCGCTTGTGGAGCTTCTCAATGCCAACCTGGAACGGATAAGTCTCGTGGCGGGTGTATTCGTGCTCCTGCTCCTGTTCATCTCGGTGGTGCTGATAAACAATACAGTGCGCCTCAATGTCTATTCCAAGCGCTTTACTATCCATACTATGCGTTTAGTGGGAGCTACCAAGAGCTTCATTACTATGCCTTTTGTAGGACAGGCCTTCTTCCAGGGACTCATATCCGGTGCTGTTGCGGATGTCTTTATACTCGGAGCGCTGTATCTTATACGCAATGAGTTCTACCAGCTCTTCTCTCTCTTCGACGCCATGCTTCTGGGTATGGTTATGATAGGAGTGGTGGTCCTCGGTGTCCTGATATGCATGATATCCACATCGGCCGGAGTCAGGAGTCTGATATCGTTGAATAAGAGTGAACTTTATTATTGATAAATTTTAATTGGTAACAAATGGATAAATTTGCTGTTCCTAAAGAAAACATCGTCTGGCTTATCGCGGGACTCTGCGTGATGGTGCTCGGCTATCTCCTTCTGCTCGGAGGAGGTGCTGACAGTCCGGAGGTGTTCAGTTATGCCCTGTTCAGCTTTACGCGCATGTATGTGGCGCCTCTGCTGATTCTGGCAGGTTTTGTTATGGAGATAGTCGTCCTGCTTAGAAGGACTCCTATCAGGTTGTTTAAGAAAAATAAAGAAGAAATTTGAATATGGAATGGTTTCAGGCGGTGGTGCTGGGCCTTGTGCAGGGACTGACTGAGTTCCTGCCTGTGAGCAGCAGCGGCCATCTTACGATTTTCAAGGCGATTTTCGGTATCGAGGCTGAGAATCTGAGTTTTGAGGTGGCGGTGCATGCGGCCACAGTTGTAAGTACGATAGTGGCTTTCCGCAAGGAGATATGGGATATTATCGGTGGTGTGTTTAAGTTCAAATACAATTCCCAGACGCAGTATTTTCTCAAGATATGCGTGTCGATGATACCTGTTTTTATCGTGGGTGTCTTTTTCAAGGATTTCGTCACTGATATTTTCGGCTCCGGACTTATTATTGTCGGTGCTATGCTGCTTCTGACGGCGTTGCTGCTTTTCGTAGGCGAGGCGCTGTCCAACCGTCAGGCACGAAAAGCTGCCATCGAGGGCAAGGAGCCCGGAAAAGAGGTTGGTTACAAAGAGGCATTTATAATAGGTATCGGCCAGGCCTTTGCCGTGATGCCGGGACTCTCCCGTTCCGGTACCACTATCGCTACTGGCCTGATGCTGGGGGTAAAGAAAAGTGCCATGGCGCAGTTCTCCTTCCTTATGGTGCTTATACCCATCCTCGGGGAGGCTTTCCTGCAGCTCGTAGGAGGAGACTTTACTGCCGAGTCTTCCGGCATTTCTGCCCTCTCTCTGATTCTCGGTTCACTTACGGCCTTCGTTTCCGGATATGTGGCCTGCCGGTGGATGATCCGTATCGTTCAGAAGGCCCGTCTGCGTTATTTCTCCATCTACTGTTGCGCGGCAGCCGTGCTTTGCTTTGTCTTGGAAATGACCAAGGCTGTGTAGCCGATGGGGCCCAAGAACAAATACTATTTTATCTCGGACGTACATCTCGGTGTATGCTCATGTGACCGCAGGGCTCTCGAGGAGAGGTTTGTTTCCCTTATTGAGAGTATCGGCCCTGAAGCTGCCGGGGTGTATCTCCTCGGGGATATCTTCGATTTCTGGTACGAGTACCGTTATGTCATTCCGCGAGGTCATACCCGCGCCCTCGGAGCTTTGGCGCGGCTGTGTGACAGTGGAACCGAGGTGTATTTTTTTCCTGGAAATCATGATGTGTGGGCCTACAGCTACTTTGAGCAGGAGATAGGGATGAAGGTGCTCAGTCAGCCTTATGTGACTGAGATTTGCGGGCGGCGCTTCTGTCTCGGACACGGGGACGGGCTCGGAAGGACCGAGCCTTCATTCCGGCTTATCAGGTGGATGTTCCACAATCGTTTTCTGCAGGTACTCTTCTCCAGTATTCATCCTAAATGGGCTTTCGGACTCGGATATGCCTGGGCATCTCACTCGCGTAAGGTCAAGAACGGGCCTGAGCGTGCGGGACGCTATGTTTTCAGGGGTGAAGACGAGCCTCTTTGCCACTTTGCGGACGATTTCGGGAGGCAATACCGGGCCGCGCATGAAGGGAGGGGTATCGATTATTATATTTTCGGTCATTATCATACGCCCGGAGCGGTATCAGTGCCCTCGGGGGGCGAGATGCATATTCTCGGGTGCTGGGTGGACGGAGGGGAGTATGCCGTATTTGACGGGGCGGAGCTGAGGATTATTTCTGCGGTACGTCCATCCGGGACCGTACAACAGGCTCCGGGGGATTTTTCCCGAAAATAGAGCGGTAGAGGACATTGAAATCTCCGCTGAGGTACTTCTGTACGAGCTCTTCGGTCTGCCGGTCTTCACCCTCGGGGTCATAGGGGCGTTTCATGTCTGAACCGAAGATTTTAGCGATGCCCTGCCAGAATCCGGCGGCAGCTCTATTCTTATACGTGCGTATAATCTCGTAGGGAGTTATGCCTGTCTGGCGGTCTATGAGGCGGAGCAGAAGCTGGCCCTGGCTGACAGTGAGGTTCATGAGCGGCTTCTTGAAGGTCTCGAAGAGCTCGTCCTGGAGGATGCGGATGTATCTGTTGCGTTTTGCCCGGCTCAGCTCACCCGCTACGATGGTCGAATCGGCTTCCATGAGTTTTTCCTGGGCGAGCAGCGCGTATGGATAGGCTTTTGCGAAGTTGTGGACGAGGCGGTAGTAGCGCCTCCACTCCCTGCCCTTTCTGCTGGCTGTTTTGTATACAGGCTCGAGGTTGTCTATGTACATGGTGTCACCCCTCTCGTCGATGATGTACTCCATCATCAGCGAGTCTCTGTCCTGTCCGGATGCCTTAGGGATGAGGACGACGCAAAAAAGTATTATAGATAAGAAAACTTTCATCACAATGTGTTGCGAATATAGAAGAAATCTTCTAAATTTGCACAGATGAGAGGATATTCTTACATAGTCAACTTGTATCACAAGCCCGGACGCGGCCTTTTCTCCTGCTGCATCTGCTGAGTGTCATCTGTATCTGCAAGCGGCAGGCAGTGCTGCCGCAGTGACACTTATATCATATCCATCAGACAATAAAAAATACATATTATGACAGAAAGAATAAACATGCTGCGCGAGCAGTCTGTCAATGCCGAGCCTTCGCTTACGATTGAAAGGGCATTGATAGAAACCGAATTTTACAAAAAGAATGACGGAAAGTACTCTATTCCCGTCATGCGTGCCAAGAATTTTTACAACCTCTGTGCGAAAAAGAGGATTTACATAGGCGATAACGAGCTTATAGTCGGGGAGAGAGGTCCCAAGCCAAAGGCCGTCCCCACATTCCCTGAGCTGAACTGCCACTCTGTGGAGGATTTCAAGGTGCTCCGTAGCCGCGAGATACAGCATTATGCCATCTCTGACCGCGAGATAGAGAAATATAAGAATGAGGTGATTCCTTACTGGAAGGGCAAGACTCAGAGAGACAGGATATTCAATCATGTGCCCCAGAGCTGGAAAGCTCTTTATGAGGCAGGTGTCTTTACCGAGTTTATGGAGCAGCGGGCACCTGGTCATACTGCCCTTGACGGCAAGATGTACCGTATGGGTATGAAGGACTTCAAGGCTAAGATTGCGGAGCATATAGCATCGTTGGATTTTCTCAATGATCCTGAAGCCACTGACAAGCAGGATGAGCTGACAGCCATGTCCATATCCTGTGATGCCATGGTCCTGTTTGCCCGCCGTCATGCCGATGAGGCCCGCAAGCAGATATCGAAGATAGAAAAAGCCTTAGCCGGAGGACCTGCGTACAAGGTGACACCTTTTTCAGGAGAGTCTCAGGAAGATGCCTACAGGCGGCGTATCAAGGAGCTGCAGGACATCATCGAGGTATGCACATGGGTTCCGGAAAATGCGCCGAGGACATTCCGTGAGGCAGTACAGATGTATTGGTTCTGCCATCTCGGCACGATACTCGAACTCAATGGGTGGGATGCTATGAATCCCGGGCATTTCGACCAGCACTTGGCTCCGTTCTATGAGAGGGAGGTTGCGGCCGGTACTCTTACTCGGGAACAGGCCAAGGAATTCATCGGATGTTTCTGGATAAAGGTCAACAATCATCCGGCGCCTCCTAAAGTGGGCATCACGGCTAAAGAGAGCGGTACATACAATGATTTTACAAATATCAATATCGGTGGTGTAAAACGCGACGGAACATCAGGAGAGAGCGAGGTCTCCTATATTCTGCTCGAAGTGCTCGGAGAGCTTCATATCCTGCAGCCCGGATGTTCGGTACACGTCAGTGAGAAGACCTCCGATGAGCTCGTCAAGGCGGCATGCAAGGTTATCCGTCTCGGTTACGGCTACCCTTCGCTGTTCAATCCTGACACTTATGTCAAGGAGCTTGTCCGTCAGGGCAAGAGTCTTGAGGATGCACGGGAGGGTGGATGCAGCGGCTGTATCGAAGTCGGAGCCTTCGGCAAGGAGGCATATCTGCTCACTGGCTATCTGAATGTGCCCAAACTTCTTGAGCTGGCTCTCAACAACGGTGTGGATCCGGTCACAGGCAAGCAGATCAGCATAGCCACGGGAGATTCCCGTGAGTTCAGGTCATTCGAGGACCTGTATTCGGCATTCCTCAAGCAGCTGGAGTATGTGGTACTCGAGAAGATCAAGGTCAACAACTACATAGACCGTATGTTTGCCAAATATGCTCCGGCTACATTCCTCTCGGTGCTCATCGATGACTGTATCGCCAAAGGAAAGGATTACTACAATGGAGGGCCCCGCTACAATACCGATTATATCCAGTGTACAGGACTCGGTACAGTCACGGATGCTATGTCCTCCATCAAGAAGCATGTTTTTGAGGAAGGGCGTTATACTATGGACCGGATGCTGGGTATGTTGAAGGCCGATTTCAAAGGCTATGAGTATGACCGTCAGTGGATAGTCAACCATACACCGTTCTTCGGCAACGATGACGAGTATGCTGACTCTATAGCAGTGCGCGTGTACAATGATCTCTTCAGGACTATCGAAGGCCGTCCCAACATCAAGGGGTCCTGTTATCACATGAACATGCTCTCCACTACCTGTCACATATATTTTGGAAAGGTTCTCGGAGCATCGGCTGACGGACGTCATGCTACCCTGCCTATATCGGACGGCACTTCTCCTTCGCATGGTGCAGATACTCACGGTCCTACAGCAGTAGTCAAGTCTCTCGGGAAACTCGACCAGAGTCTCTCCGGCGGTACCTTGTTGAATCAGCGCCTGATACCTCAGATACTCAAGAAAGACGAGGACCTGACTAAGCTCGGACAGCTTATCCGCGCATATTTCGGGCTCGGCGGGCATCATATCCAGTTCAATATCGTGGATACGGCTACGCTCCGTGATGCTCAGAAACATCCTGAGCAGTACCGGGACCTGATGGTGCGCGTGGCGGGTTACAGTGATTATTTCAATGATCTGTGCGCTGATTATCAGGAGGAGATCATAGCGCGTACAGAGAACGCTGCATTCTAAGACCGGGTCATGAGCGAAGTCAGGTACCCTATATTTGACATCAAGCGGTATTCGATAAACGACGGACCGGGTATCCGGATTACATTTTTCTTCAAAGGATGCCCGCTGTCCTGTGTCTGGTGCCACAACCCGGAGGG
Organism: uncultured Bacteroidales bacterium; assembly: GCA_944322575.1. Classification (GTDB taxonomy): domain Bacteria; phylum Bacteroidota; class Bacteroidia; order Bacteroidales; family UBA932; genus Coprenecus. The sequence continues at coordinate 49,393 of CALUPK010000007.1, forward strand.
CATATCCCGCAGCCAGACCAGAATGTACACTGTGTCCAAGTGTATCCTGTGCGGTGCTTGTGTGCAGTTTTGCCCAGCTCATGCCCTGAAGGCCGTGCGCGGCCGCGGAGTATTATGCGACAGAGACCTGTGTACATTATGCGGGAAGTGCGCTGAGGTCTGCCCTACCAAGGCAGTGGAGATGGCTTCCAAAACATATACAGCGGAGCAGGTCTATGCCGAGATAGCAAAGGAGCGGCCTTTCTTTACGACCTCTGACGGGGGTGTGACATTCAGTGGCGGAGAGCCTCTCTATCAGGGAGACTTGCTCATACAGCTGCTGGACTACATAGGGCAGGCAGCGGAGAAAGACGGGTACAGGCTGCACCGGACGGTGGACACCACCCTTTTCGCAAATCAGGAGCTTGTCCGGGAGGTATCGCACAGGTGTGAGCTCTTTCTGGTCGATATCAAGATGATGGACTCAGACAGACACCGGAAGTTCTGCGGTGTTCCTAATGATATCATATTGGAAAATATCCGGATGGTAGCCTCTGAAGGTGCGGCCGGGTATCTTGTAAGGATACCTCTGATCGAAGGAATCAATGCCGATACAGAAAATATCGAGGCTACGGCTTCGTTCCTCGCTTCCCTTGACAGACTCCCCAAGTACGTGGAGCTTCTGCCTTATCATGATATAGGTAAAAACAAGCATTCCCGGATGGGAACGCAGTACAATAAGAATAATGTGCCGATGGCGGTACCCTCTGAAAAAACTATCGAAGACGCCTTAGGTATATTTAAAAACTACGGCGTACCGGCAAAGGTATAGCCGGCGCGCCGTAGTTTGATTACTGTTCAGCGGGCTCCTTAAGCGATGGTCATCGACTTTTGGAGCTCGCGTGCTGATTTGAGGAACTCTTCCACATTCATCTCCTTGAAGAAGAGCAGTCCGTGTGTGGTTCTCAGTCTCGGGCTGGGGTTCTGGTAGAAGAACGGTTTGCCGAGGACATGCTGAACCTTTGCGAGCTGGTCTACCCAGATCTTCTTGGCCAGATCGCTGAACTTGCCGTCAAGTACGTAGCTCGGGAACGAAGCGTCTACCTGAGATGCGTAGCAGTTGCAGAAGGCGTTGTCGAATACGCCCATTGCGTTGAGCGATACGGGTACGATGTGTGTGGCCTCTGAAGGCAGGAAGCGATACCATACGTTGCGGTAGCCCCAGATCTTGAGGTTGCTCAGGTCTTCTTCCTTGCCCCACTCGCGGATAGCGTCAGCTATGGCCTGAAGCACTTTGTAGTGAGTGTCAGGACCGCTGCCTTCGGGGTCGAAGGCGATGCTGATGACGGTGGGCTTGATGGTACGTAGCTCCTGCAGGATGGGCTCGACGTCCCTCTCGCGGTTAGGCTGCTCGGTGAAGATGTCACCGGTGTAGAAGCCGAGACGGAGATGGTGGACGTTCTCGTTCTTGATGCCGAAGAATCCCCATACCAGCTCTTCCTCGAACTCACGGACCATACCTTTGAGCAGACGGATATCGGCTGACATCTTCTGTCCGTCGTAGCTGTGGCGGGTCTCGTCTATCACATCGAGTATCTTTGCTCTCAGCTCTTCCTTGCTCTTTACACCGTAGATCTCGATGAAGTCACGCACCAATCTGTGGGCGCGGCCCCTCTTCCGCTCCTCGGCGTTGCCGGAGGCTACGTTGATGAGGAAGTGATAGATGTCCTTGTCGCGTTTGCGCTTCCATCCCTCGGTGAAGAAGTCAGGATAGTCGGTCATCTCGATTTTGCCTGCATCGAGGAATCCGATAGTCTCCTCGAGGGCGTTGATGAGGAAATGGTTGGTGACGGCGTTGAATCCTGAGGTCATTACGGAGAAATGCGACTGGTTGGTCTCATTGCGGGATACCCTGTGGATGTGGGGCAGCAGACCGAGGAGGATGTCGTCGTGGTGAGGACCGGTGTAGTAGAAGTTCTGATTGCTCCATGTGGATGTGCCGCGGGCAATCTTGCGGGTCATGGAGTCGATTACGCTCTGAACGGTGTTCTCATTCAGGTCGGGAATCATGCTGCAGTACTCATCGGCTTTGAGGTCTTCGAGAGTGATCTTGTCACCGTATTTGTTGATGCGGTTGCAGCAGTCGATAACCGCGCGGTCAGTCTTTTCCTGGGACCAGGGAGTGTCAGTATAATAATGGTATACCGATTCATGCAGCATGGATGCGGCTCCGGTGGTGAGGTAGAAACGGGCGTTGGGCAGTTTCGAGAGCACTGAAGCGGGGTAGAGGTTGCAGGGTGTCTTCTCCAAAGCATCGGCTACGACAGGAGCCTTGGCCTCACCTGCAGCAAAGATGATGGCTACTGCATCGGGATCGTGTGTGATGGTGTCAAGACCGATGGTGATTACGGGCTTGATGCGTGATATCTCGATACCTCCGAGGTCGCTTGCGGCTGCTGCCTGGGTCTCGTAGTTGGTGTGGGTCAGACGTGTGGTGGAGTGAGGGTCGCTGCCGCGGACGTTGAAAGCGATGTGTCCGTCAGGACCGATACCGCCGAGGAAGAAACCGATACCGCCCATGTCCCTGACTTTCTGGTCGTACTCTGCGCACCAGTTGTCGATCATGAAGATGGATTTCTGCTTGATTTCCTCTTCCGCAGACTTGGCGTTGCGGTAACGGAGGCTCAGGTCGATTACACCGTCGGGGAATACCTCGGAGAAGTGCTTGCCGTCAACAAGAGGTATCTGCTCGCAGTTGATGAATATACCTTTGGAAGCATCTAAACCGAAGTCCTCGACATAGTATTTCTGCACGTAGTTGTAGAAACTGTTGTGCTGTCTCGGGTCGATAGGATAGAACTCGTCAATCTGAACGAAGTGCAGGCCTCTCAGGTCAGGCTTCTTGGTTACAAGGAGCCCGCTTTCCTCTCTGAGAGCAGCGCCCTCAGCGGTGTCCCACTCTTTAAGAACTTTCTGGACCCATGCGATAAAGTACTCGGGAGTCTTACCGGTAGGAAGGCTGATGACTCCGTCGGGATGTTCTGCTGCCCACTCGAGGAAGCGGAAGGCAGTCAGTTTTCCTAATTTGGGGAAATTCTCTACAGTGATGTAGGGGATGTTGGTAGGGAATCTGTGTTCTACAGAGCCTATGTAGGCTTTTTCGACGTTTGTGAAATTATTGCACATACCAAATACTGTTTTAAGCCACAAAGATATGAAAAAAACCCTTACGTTTGTCTCTAAATTATCTGTCGGTCGAAAACGTGTTCCGCGGATTTTTTTTGATTTTTATAAGTAGCTGAGAAAAGGGATATTGGCATCAAAATTTGCCGGTCGAAAATGCGTGATAATTTTTTCAAAAAAATCCTAAAAAAGTTTGGTGTTAAAGGAATTTGTAATATCTTTGCAGCCCCAAATAATGGGAGAATTGTATTTAGTTGTTGAAAATAATAGACTTACAAAAAGTATAGACAATGTTACAACCAAAGAAAACCAAGTTCAGAAGGCAGCAGAAAGGCCGTATGAAAGGAAATGCTCACCGTGGTACTGAGCTCTCTTTCGGTTCTTTCGGTATCAAGACCCTCGAGTCGGCATGGCTCACAGGTCAGCAGATTGAGGCTGCCCGTCAGGCTGTAGTGCGTTACATGAAACGTGAAGGTAAGATTTGGATTCGCGTTTTCCCTGACAAACCTTACACAAAGAAACCGGCTGAGGTACGTATGGGTAAAGGTAAAGGTAATCCCGAAGGATTCGTAGCTCCTATCACTCCCGGCCGTATGCTCATCGAGGCAGAAGGCGTGCCCATGGAAGTGGCCAAGGAGGCTCTCCGTCTCGGAGCACAGAAGCTGCCCGTGACTACTAAGTTTGTGGTCCGCAGAGATTATGTTGAACAGTAATAAACCGGAGGAGAAGAAATGAAACCCAAGGAAATCAGAGAAATGTCTATCAAGGACCTGCGCGAGCGCATCGAGACCGAGAAGGCCAACTTAGCGCAGATGAAGATCAACCATGCCGTCTCCCCCATTGAGGACACCTCAAAGATCAGAAAGGCAGGAAAGGACATCGCCCGTATGCTCACCATCCTGACTGAAAAGGAAAACCAGGCTAAAGCAGAGTAACAGTTATGGAAAGAAATTTACGCAAGGAAAGAATCGGGGTGGTGGTCAGCAACAAGATGGACAAGTCCATCGTAGTGGCTGTAAGAGTCAAGGAGAAACACCCTATTTACGGCAAGTTCGTGAATAAGACCACCAAGTTCGTCGCTCATGACGAGAAGAACACATGCGACGAGGGCGATACGGTCCGCATCATGGAGACACGTCCGTTGAGCAAGACCAAACGCTGGAGATTAGTAGAAATCGTAGAAAAAGTGAAGTAAAATGATACAACAGGAATCACGTTTAATGGTAGCTGACAACAGCGGTGCTAAAGAGGTGCTCTGCATCCGTGTACTCGGAGGTACCCGCCGCCGTTATGCCAGCGTCGGCGACAAGATCGTAGTCGCTGTCAAGAGCGCTATCCCCGGCGGTGACGCCAAGAAGGGATCGGTATCCAAGGCCGTTGTAGTGCGCACCAAGAAAGAGATCCGTCGTGCCGACGGTTCGTACATCCGTTTTGACGACAATGCCTGCGTGCTTTTGAACAACCAGGGTGAGGTCCGTGGAACACGTATCTTCGGCCCCGTTGCCCGTGAGCTGCGCGACAACTACATGAAGATTGTCTCTCTTGCACCCGAGGTACTTTAATATATAGGAGGTACAGACATGAACAAGAAATTACATATCAAGAAAGGCGACATGGTCTACGTCAACGCCGGTAACGACAAAGGAAAGACCGGAAAGGTTCTCGAGATCATCACCAAGAAGGACCGCGCTATCGTGGAGGGTGTAAATATGGTGAGCAAGCACACCAAACCCAATGCAAAGCATCCTCAGGGCGGTATTATCAAACAGGAAGCCGGAATACACATTTCCAACCTCCAGGTAGTGGATCCCGCCAAGGGAGGTCCCACCAGGATCGGCCGCCGCATGGGCGAGAATGGAAAGTTGGTCCGTTACGCTAAAAAATCAGGAGAGGAGATTAAATAATGGCAAAGAAAAAAGTAGAAGAGGCCAAGCAGGATCAGCATGTAAGCTTGGAAGGATACGTTCCTAACCTCCAGAAGAAATACAAAGAGGAAATCGTGGCCAAGCTCCAGAAGGAGTTCGGTTTCGCAACTGTAATGCAGGTGCCAAAGCTCATGAAGATTACCCTCAATCAGGGTATCGGTGACGCTACCGGAGACAAGAAGCTCGTAGAGGTCGCTCAGCAGGAGCTCACTGCCATCGCAGGACAGAAAGCAGTGACCACTTATTCCAGAAAGGATATCTCCAACTTCAAGCTCCGCCGCGGAACCGCCATCGGAGTGAAGGTTACCCTCAGGGGTGCCCGCATGTATGAGTTCCTTGAGAGGCTCATCGCAGTATCCCTCCCCCGTATCCGTGACTTCAACGGTATCAACGAGAAGTTCGACGGCCGCGGTAACTATACCCTCGGTATCAAGGAGCAGATTATCTTCCCCGAGATCGACATCGACAAGATTACCAAGATTTTCGGACTTGAGATTACCTTTGTGACATCCACAGAGAATGACGAGCATGCCCATGCTCTCCTCCGTGAATTCGGACTGCCTTTTAAGAACAAAAAATCGTAAATAAGATATGGCAAAAGAATCAATGAAGGCTCGCGAAGTGAAACGTGCGAGACTGTGCGCTAAATACGCAGAAAAACGTAAAGCTCTCAAGGAAGCCGGCGACTGGGCCGCTCTCGACAAGCTCCCCAAGAACTCGAGTCCCTGCCGTCAGCACAACCGTTGCTCCATCACCGGACGTCCCAAAGGCTACATGCGTGTTTTCGGCATCAGCCGTATTCAGTTCCGCGAGATGGCCAGCAAGGGTCTTATCCCCGGCGTTCGCAAGGCATCCTGGTAAGAGAATACATTTAACTTAATTTATAAATCATTGGATATCGGGCGCCGGAAGGCGTCGAACCACTAAAACAAAACAAACAAAATGACTGATCCAATAGCAGATTACCTGACGAGAGTCAGAAACGCGTATCTCGCAAAGCACAAGATTGTTGAGATTCCCGCGTCCAAAATGAAACTGGAGATTACCCGCATCCTTCACGAGAAAGGTTATATCCTCAGCTACAAAGTTGTTGAAGGTACTCCCTACAACACCATCAAGATAGCCCTGAAGTATCATCCTACGACAAAACAGGCAGCTGTCAAGAAGATTCAGAGAGTGTCAAGCCCCGGTCTGAGGCGCTATGTAGGCGTAGAAGATATGCCCCGCGTGCTCAACGGAATGGGTATTGCCATCCTTTCGACTTCTAAGGGTATCATCACCGACAAGGAAGCCAAGGATATGAATGTCGGCGGCGAGGTTCTCTGTTATGTTTATTAAAATTTTAAAAATCAGAATACAATGTCAAGAATTGGAAAATTGCCTGTACACCTGCCGCAGGGCGTGACCGCAACGGTCGGCGCTGACAATGTGGTACTGGTTAAAGGACCGCTCGGACAACTGAGTCAGAAAGTTGATCCTGACATCAAAGTATCCGTTGAAGGGAATATTCTTACGGTCAGCCGTCCTACGGACCAGCCCCGTCACCGTTCCCTGCACGGACTCTACCGCGCACTCATTCAGAACATGGTGACTGGAGTGTCGACAGGTTTCACTATCAAGCAGGAGCTCATCGGTGTGGGTTACCGCGTCGAGGTCAAGGGCCAGATTCTGGAACTCGCACTCGGATACTCCCACGACATTCACTTCATGCTTCCCTCGGAGATTAAGGCCGAGGCAGAGCCTGTGAAGAAGGGACAGAACCCTGTTCTTGTTCTCAAGAGCTGCGACAAACAGCTGCTCGGCCAGGTAGCCGCCAAGATCCGCTCTATGCGTGCTCCCGAGCCGTATAAGGGTAAAGGTATTAAGTTTGTGGGCGAACAGCTTCGCCGCAAGGCCGGTAAGTCAGCCGGAGCTAAATAATAGGAGGATAAGAATATGGCAATGACTAAGATAGAAAGAAGACAGAGAATACGCTACCGTATCCGCAAGGTCGTCAACGGTACTCCCGAGAGACCCAGGATGTCCGTATTCAGAAGCAACAAGCAGATATATGTTCAGGTTATCGATGACACCAAGGGCGTGACCCTGGTATCGGCCGGCTCTACTGACAAGTCTCTCGCAGAGGCAACCAAGGGCAAGACCGCCACTGAGGTTGCGGCTATGGTCGGAAAGCTCATCGCTGAACGTGCGACAGAGAAAGGTATCTCCACCGTCGCTTTCGACCGCGGAGGATATCTCTATCACGGAAGAGTTAAAAGTTTGGCAGACGCAGCCCGCGAGGGCGGTCTTAAATTCTAAGAGACTATGGCAGATATCAACGTAAAGAAAGTAAAGACCACCGATCTGGAACTCAAGGACAGATTGGTAGCAGTACAGAGGGTTACCAAGGTAACCAAGGGCGGACGCCACTTCAGCTTCGCCGCTATCGTAGTAGTGGGCGATGAGAAGGGTGTGGTAGGCTATGGTCTCGGAAAGGCCAACGAAGTTACTACCGCTATCTCCAAAGGTATTGAGGACGCCAAGAAGAACCTCGTAAAAGTACCTCTGAACAAGAGGACTATCCCTCACGAGCAGGAGGCCAAGTTCGGCGGCGCGAGGGTGTTCATGAAACCCGCGGCTCCCGGTACCGGAGTAAAGGCCGGTGGTGCGATGCGTGCCGTGTTCGAGTCTGTAGGTGTTCAGGACGTGCTGGCAAAGTCCAAAGGCTCGTCCAACCCTCACAACTTGGTGAAGGCTACTATTGCAGCCCTTGTTGAGCTCCGCGACGCCTACACAGTGGCTGGAGTCCGCGGTATTCCCATGCAGAGAGTATTTAAAGGATAAGGAGGCAAGACAATGGCAAAAGTTAAAGTAACTCAGATCAAGAGCAAGAACGGTTCGACCAAGAGGCAGAGGGCCAACCTCGAGTCTCTCGGACTGCGCCGCATGCACCAGTCGGTGGAGATAGAGCTGACTCCCGTGACCAACGGTATGATTCAGAAAGTTCTCCATCTTGTAAAAGTAGAAGAGATTAACTAAACAGTAAGGTAAAAAGAGATGAAACTACATAATTTACAACCTGCAGAGGGCTCCCGCAAGAATGTTAAGCGCGTAGGCCGCGGCGAAGGCTCCGGCCACGGCGGACAGTCCACACGCGGTATGAACGGTGCTAAGTCCCGCTCCGGTTACCGTCACAAGATCGGATTCGAGGGCGGTCAGATGCCTATCCAGAGACGTCTGCCCAAGTTCGGATTCAAGAATCCCACCAGAGTGGAATACAAGGCCGTAAACCTCTCCACCCTTCAGACTTTGAGCGAGAAGAGGAATATTACCGTGATTGACTTCGACACACTCGTATCCGCTGGCCTCGTTTCCAAGAACGACAAGGTGAAGATTCTCGGCAACGGAGAGCTCACCGCCAAGATAGAGGTTACCGCCGATGCATTCTCCAAGACAGCCAAGGAGAAGATCGAGGCCCTCGAAGGCAAGGCTATCGTACTCTAATAAGTAAAGCGGCCGATGAAAAGATTTATTCAGACAATCAAGAATATCTTCAAGATTGAAGAGCTGAGGAAAAGGTTGGGATATACCTTTCTCCTCTTGCTTGTGTACCGTCTCGGATGTTTCGTTGTAGTGCCTGGTATCGACCCCACTAAGCTCGAACAGCTCGAGGCACAGGCGTCCACAGGCCTTCTCAGTCTTTTGGATATGTTTTCCGGCGGCGCTTTCGGCAACGCTTCCATCTTCGCGCTGGGAGTGATGCCGTACATCTCCGCATCCATCGTCATCCAGCTTCTGGGTGTGATGGTCCCCTACTTCCAGAAGATGCAGAGGGAGGGGGAAAGCGGACGTAGAAAAATGAACCAGTGGACACGCTATCTGACAATTGTAATCCTTCTGCTTCAAGGACCTGCGTACATTACCAACCTTCACGCACAGTTGCCTTCAGATGCGTTCTTAGTACAGGGTTTCGGATTCAACATCTTCGCTACTATCGTGCTGATGGCCGGTACGATGTTCGTGATGTGGCTCGGCGAGCGTATTACCGACAGGGGTATCGGTAACGGTATCTCCCTGATCATTATGGTCGGTATCATCGCCCGTCTGCCCTTCGCCATCTTCGCTGAAGCCGCACAGAGATTCAACCAGACCAATGGCGGAGCTCTCATGTTCCTCATTGAGATAGTGATTCTCTTCCTCGTCTTCATCGCCACCATCGCACTCGTACAGGGACAGCGCAAAGTTCCCGTACAGTATGCCAAGAGAGTGGTCGGAAACCGTCAGTACGGTGGAGTCCGTCAGTATATACCTCTGAAAATAAACGCGGCCGGCGTAATGCCGATTATTTTCGCCCAGGCACTGATGATGTTCCCGCTCCTCCTTTCGCGTTTCGACGTTTCCCAGGGGCTCGCGGCTACACTGAGTGACTATACCGGATTCTGGTACAATTTCATCTTCGGCCTCCTCGTAGTAGCCTTCACTTACTTCTACACCGCAGTAACAGTGAATCCTACCATGATGGCGGAGGAGATGAAGAAGAACGGCGGATTCATCCCCGGAGTGAAGCCCGGAAAGAAGACAGCCGACTACATTGACGCAATCATGTCGCGTATCACCCTGCCCGGATCCCTTTTCCTGGCTATCGTGGCGATACTTCCGGCATTTGCCATGATGTTCGGGATAAACAACCAGTTCTCGCAGTTCTACGGCGGAACCTCGCTGCTTATCCTTGTAGGCGTAGTGCTTGATACCCTGCAGCAGATCGAGTCGCATCTGCTCATGAGGCACTACGACGGTTTGATGAAGACCGGACGTCTGAAAGGCCGTTCGGGAATGTAATTCTCAAAAAGTTCTTTGAGTATGATAAGAATAAAATCCGAAGAAGAAATCGAGATTCTCAGAGAGAATGCGATCCTCGTCTCCAAGACGTTGGCGGAAGTCGGCAAGCACGTTGCTCCCGGTGTCACCACCATGCAGCTTGACAAGATCGCCGAGACTTTCATCCGTGACAACGGAGCGGAGCCGGGCTTCTTGGGATACGGCGGCTTCCCCTATACGCTATGTCTGTCCGTCAACGATGTGGTAGTCCACGGATTTCCGTCGGACTACAAGCTCCGCGAGGGTGACATAGTGTCCGTCGACTGTGGAACTATATACAAGGGCTACTATGGTGACTCCGCGTACACCTTTCCTGTCGGGGAGGTGGATGAGGAGACCGCAAAGCTCCTGAGAGTCACCAAGGAATCCTTGTATCGCGGCATAGAGAAAGCAGTCGCAGGCAACAGGATAGGGGATATCGGTCACGCAGTACAGTCGTACGCCGAGAGTTTCGGTTTCTCGGTAGTCCGCGAGATGGTAGGCCACGGAATCGGCAAGGATATGCACGAGCATCCGGAAGTCCCCAACTACGGAAAACCGGGCAGCGGAAAGAAGCTCGTCAAGGGTATGACTATCTGCATCGAGCCGATGATCAACGCCGGAGGCAAAGCGATTTACCTCCACGACAACGGATGGGCAGTGAGCACTATCGACAAGAAAAACTCAGCCCATTTCGAACTTACGGTCGCCGTCGGGGACGAAAAAGCCGATATTCTGTCTACTTTTGACTTTATAGAAGGTAAGAGACAATATTAAGTTGTAAGAGACAAGTACTTATGCCCAAACAAGCTGCTATAGAAAAAGATGGAACTATAATCGAGGCCCTGTCCAACGCTATGTTCCGTGTTGAGTTGGACAACGGTCATGTGATCATAGCCCACATCTCCGGCAAGATGCGCATGCACTACATCCGTATCCTGCCCGGCGACAAGGTCAGAGTAGAGATGTCCCCTTATGATTTATCAAAAGGAAGAATTTCTTTCAGGTACAAATAAAAATTTACGACAATGAAAGTTAAAGCATCCATCAAGAAGCGCAGCGAGGATTGCAAAATAGTAAAGCGCAAAGGCCGCCTTTATGTCATCTGCAAAAAGAATCCTAAGTTCAAGATGCGCCAGGGATAATTAAATGTGTAAAACAAATAAAAAAGTAATATAGTATGGCACGTATAGCCGGTGTAGATTTACCTAAAAACAAAAGAGGAGAGATAGGTCTTACCTATATCTACGGTATCGGCCGTAGTTCCGCCCGTAAGATTCTCACCGATTGCGGTATCGATTTCGACACCAAGGTGAGCGACTGGAACGACGACCAGATCGCAGCGATCAGGTCCACTATCGCTGAGCACTACAAGATCGAGGGTGAACTCCGTTCATCCGTACAGATGAACATCAAGCGTCTGATGGATATCGGATGCTACAGAGGAATCCGTCACCGTCTCGGACTCCCCGTACGCGGACAGAGCACAAAGAACAACGCACGTACACGTAAGGGTAAGAAGAAGACAGTGGCCAACAAGAAAAAAGCAACTAAGTAACAAGTAACTGAATATGGCAAAGAAAACAGGAACAACCAATAAGAAGAGAGTCGTAAAGGTCGACGCCTACGGCGAGGCCCATATCTCATCGACTTTCAACAATGTGATCGTAACTTTGACCAACAGCCTTGGTCAGGTTATCAGTTGGTCTTCGGCCGGCAAGATGGGTTTCAGAGGTTCTAAGAAGAACACTCCCTATGCCGCGCAGGTAGCTGCCGCAGATGCTGCAAAGGTTGCTTATGACTTGGGATTGCGCAAGATAAAGGCATATGTCAAAGGTCCCGGTGCAGGTCGCGAGTCCGCGATCCGTACAATCCACGGAGCCGGTATTGAGGTAACCGAGATTATCGACGTGACTCCTCTTCCTCACAATGGATGCCGCCCTAAAGGACGCCGTAAAGTATAAATTGGTTTAACACGACAGATTAAAAGTTAAGAATTATGGCAAGATATACAGGACCTACCACCAAGATAGCCCGCAAGTTCGGTGAACCGATCTACGGTCCGGATAAGTATTTCGAGAAGAAAAACTATCCTCCCGGACAGCACGGAATGGCCAAGAAACGCAAAAAGATTTCCGAGTACGGAAACCAGCTGAAAGAGAAGCAGAAAGTAAAATATACCTACGGTGTCCTCGAGAGACAGTTCCGCAACACCTACGCTAAGGCACGCAGGATGGAAGGCCGTACTGGTGTGAACCTCCTCCTCCTTCTCGAGTCCCGCCTCGACAACATCGTTTACCGTATGGGCATTGCTCCTACACGTGCGGCTGCCCGCCAGCTCGTGTCCCACTGCCACATCGTTCTCAACGGTGAGGTCTGCAACATCCCTTCGACTATAGTCAAACCCGGTGAGACTGTAGGCGTACGCGAGAGATCCAAGAGCCTCGAAGTTATCCAGAACAGCGTAGCAGACACCTGCAAGTACGCATGGATCGAGTGGAACCGTGCGGATCTTTCAGGCAAGTTCCTCAATCTCCCTGAGAGAACCGAGATACCTGAGAATATCAACGAGCAGCTGATCGTCGAACTGTACTCCAAATAATAATTAACGTCATGGCAATTTTAGCATTTCAGAAACCGGACAAAGTAATAATGCTCGAATCGACCGATACTTTCGGAAAATTCGAGTTCCGCCCGCTGGAACCCGGATACGGGATCACAATAGGCAATGCCCTGCGCAGAGTCCTGTTGTCCTCGTTGGAGGGATTTGCCATCACTTCCATAAGGATTGAGGGGGTAAGCCATGAATTTGACACTATCCCCGGCGTTATAGAGAGTGTAGTAGACATCATCCTGAACCTCAAGCAGGTTCGTTTCAAGAGAGAAGTAAAGGAAGAGGAGTCTGAGACGGTCAACTTTACAGTTACCGGCAAGCAGGAGTTCACAGCCGAGGACATCTCCAAGAACCTGTGCAACTTCTCAGTGCTCAACCCCCAGCTGCATATCTGCTCCATGGAGCCTACTGTGAAGCTCGTCGTAGAGCTGCACATCGGCAAGGGCCGCGGATATGTGCCTTCCGATGAGAACAAGGTAGAGTCAGCACCCATGGGTACCATCCCCATCGACTCGATCTTCACCCCCATCAAGAACGTCAACTACTCAGTAGAGGACTACCGTGTGGAGCAGAAGACAGACTACGACAAGCTGAACCTCGAGATTACTACCGACGGCTCCATCCATCCCAAGGATGCCCTGACCGAGGCTGCCAAGATTCTCATCTATCACTTCATGCTCTTCTCAGACGAGAAGATCTCTCTTGAGACACCTCCCGAGAAGAGTGCTCCCGAGGCACTCGACGAGGAGGCACTGCGCATGAGGCATCTGCTGCTGACCAAGCTCTCCGACATGGAGCTCTCAGTAAGGGCTCTGAACTGTCTGAAAGCAGCCGATATCGAGACATTCGCCGACCTTGTATCCCACCAGAGATCAGAACTGATCCGCTTCAGGAACTTCGGTAAGAAGTCCATGAACGAGATTGACGTCCTGATGGACCGTGTGAAACTCACTTTCGGCATGGATGTCACTAAGTACAATATAGAAGTTAAAAAGAAGAAAACAGACGTAGAAAACAATGAGGCACAATAGGACAATCAATCATTTAGGACGCAAGAGCGGTCACCGCAAGTCTATGCTTGCCAACATGGCCTGCTCGCTGATCCTCCACAAGAGGATTGAGACCACCGTCGCCAAGGCCAAGGCTCTCAGAGTGTATGTAGAGCCCCTGATCACCAAGTCGAAGGATGACTCCACCCACTCACGCCGTACAGTCTTCGCTTACCTGAAGCAGAAAGAGGCCGTGACCGAGCTCTTCCGCAACGTGGCTCCCAAGATCGCCGACCGTCCCGGCGGATACACCCGCATCATCAAGACCGGCTTCCGTCAGGGCGATGCCGCAGACATGGCGTTCATCGAGCTGGTAGACTTCAACGAGGCAGCTCTCGGAACAACCAAGGCAGCCGAGAAGAAGACCTCTACCCGTCGCAGCCGCAAGAAAGCAGCTCCCAAGGCAGAGGCCGCTCCTGCCGCCGAAGCCCCCAAAGCCGAGGCTCCCGCCGCTGAGGCGGAGGCCCCCAAGGCCGAGTAATTCTCAGCCGTCCTCAAGCAGTAAAAAAAGCTGGTCCGCGAACATTGCGGATCAGCTTTTTTGATTGTATTATTTGCATATATTTGTCTTTATGAAGATAGAAAAAGACACTACGGTGCTGTCGCTCGGTTCGTGTTTTTCGGCGGAGATGGGCAGGAGAATGGCTGCGGAGGGGATAGAGGTGTGCAACAACCCTTTCGGGGTGCTGTACAATCCGGCTTCGGTCGCCTCATTGCTGCTGCGCCTTGCGGACGGACGGCCCTTCGGACCGGAGGACGTCATCCCGCGGGACACCAATCCGGTGCGGGAGGGGCGGACGCGGAAAGCCGTCTCGCCGGAGCATCGTCCCATTGCCCCTGATGGCGGGGGCTACGTTTCATTCCACCATCACGGCTCCTTCGCGCGGAAGACTCCCGAAGAGTTTTTAGAGCATGCCAATGCCTCGCTCGCCGAAGCCTCTGAGGCCTTCCGGCGGGCCAGGACCGTCATCATCACCTTCGGTACGGCATGGGTGTTCCACCATATAGAGCGGGACATCACCGTCTCGAACTGCCACAAGCATCCGGCGTGGGAGTTCCGTCGCGAGCGCCTTACCGTCGAGGATATCATCTCCCTCTGGGCGCCCGTTCTCGAGCGGTTCGGCGACAGGCATTTTATCCTTACAGTCTCGCCCATCCGTCATCTAAAGGACGGCCTCCACGGCAACCAACTGTCCAAGGCCACCCTCCTCATAGCCGAGGACCATCTCGTCCGGACTCATCCCAATGCTGAATATTTTCCTTCCTACGAAATTATCCTCGATGAGCTCCGCGACCGCGTCTGGTTCGAGGCGGACGGCGCCCATCCCACGCAGGCCGCCATCGATATCGTCTGGGACCGCTTTAAGAATGCCGTGCAGATTTTGTAGAAGATTTGTAGAAAAATACTATTTTTGCCGTTTGGAAAACACTCTTAAAAACTATAAAGGATATGAAACGCATATTAGTCATTGGCGCCGGCGGACAGATCGGCACTGAACTGGTTCCCCACCTCCAGAAAGTCTACGGACATGACAACGTTATCGGTGCTGACCTCAAGGACGAGGCTGTCGCCAAGATCGGTTCCTATGCCAGGGCCATCAAGCTCGATGCCCTCGACTTCAATGCTTTCGGTGAGGCTGTGAAGGAGCATAAGATAGATGCCATCTTCAACCTCGTAGCCCTCCTCTCCGCCACAGGTGAGAAGAATCCCGAGCTCGCATGGAAGATCAACATGGGCGCCTTAGTCAACTCCCTGACCCTCGCCAAGGAGTTCAAGACAGCTGTATTCACCCCCAGCTCCATCGGAGCCTTCGGAGTAAGCACTCCTCATGACAAGACTCCTCAGGACACCGTCATGAGACCCGATACCATCTACGGTGTGTGCAAGGTGACCGGTGAGCTCCTTTCCGACTACTACTATCACCGTTTCGGCGTGGATGCCCGCAGCGTGCGCTTCCCCGGCATCATCTCCAACGGCTGTCTGCCCGGCGGCGGCACCACAGACTATGCAGTAGAGGTATTCTACGAGATCCTCAAGACCGGACACTACACCTGCCCTATCCCCGAGGATTCCTACATGGACATGCTCTACATGCCTGACGCACTGAACGCAGTCGTACAGCTGATGGAGGCCGATCCCTCTAAGCTGAAACACCGCAACAGCTTCAACATCACCTGCATGAGCTTCTGCCCTAAGGAGCTGTTCGCCAAGATCAAAGAGCGTATCCCTTCTGCTACATTCGACTACAATGTAGACCCTGTCAAGGCCGCCATCGCCGACTCATGGCCCAACATGATGGACGACAGCTGCGCCCGCGAGGAGTGGGGATGGAATCCTCAGTGGCACATCGATGCCATGGTGGACGACATGCTCAAGGCCATCGGAGCAAAGCTCGGCAAATAAATGAAGTTCGAGCTGCTTAAGACAGACTCTGCGTCCAACGCACGCAGGGGACGGATCCAGACGGACCACGGGACCATAGAGACACCGATCTTTATGCCCGTGGGTACCGTCGGTTCTGTTAAAGGAGTGTATCATAGGGACCTGAAATCGGACATAGGAGCTCAGATCATTCTCGGCAACACCTATCATCTCTACCTGCGGCCCGGATTAGAGACCCTGCGCATGGCCGGGGGCCTGCACAAGTTTGCCGGATGGGACCGCCCGATACTGACAGACAGCGGCGGTTTTCAGGTATTCTCCCTTGCGGACAGCCGTAAACTTACACCGGAGGGCTGCACATTCCGCTCCCATATCGACGGTTCGGCCCACAGTTTCACCCCTGAGAACAATGTGGACACTCAGCGCATCATCGGGGCCGACATCATCATGGCCCTCGACGAGTGTACCCCTGGCGACGCAGACCGCAGCTATGCCCGCAAGTCCTTAGACCTGACCAAGCAGTGGCTGAAAAGAGGCATCGCCCGCTTCCGGGAGACGGAACCGCTTTACGGCTATTCCCAGGCATTTTTCCCGATAGTTCAGGGATGTGTCTATCCGGACCTGAGGGCCGAGGCTGCCGAGAACGTGGCCTCGTATGACTGTGAGGGCTACGCTATCGGAGGTCTTTCCGTGGGAGAGCCTACCGATGTGATGTATGAGATGATAGAAGTGGTCCATCCCGTCCTTCCGCAGGACCGGCCGCGCTATCTGATGGGAGTGGGGACTCCCGAGAACCTTTTGGAGGGCATAGCCCGCGGCATCGACATGTTCGACTGCGTGATGCCCACCCGCAACGGCCGCAACGGCATGCTGTTCACCTGGGAGGGGAGGATGAACATGCGCAACAAGAAGTGGGAGAGGGATTTCTCCCCGATTGACCCTCATGGCACGTCGTTTGTTGACACCGCATATACGAAAGCATATCTGAGGCACCTGTTCATAGCCGGAGAGATGCTGGCCGCTCAGATAGCCAGCGAGCACAACCTGGCGTTCTACTTGGACGTGGTGGCCCAGGCCCGGCATCATATCGAGGCAGGAGATTTCCTGCCGTGGAAAGAAGCGGCTGTGAAGAAGCTGCAGAACAGATTGTAGAAAAGAATATACACGCTCACCGATGAAGCTCAGCACGTTCAGAATAAGACTCCTCGACAGGTATATCATCAGGAAGTTCATCGGAACTTTCTTTATGGCGCTGCTGCTTATCATCGTGATAGTGATTATCTTCGATATCAGTGAGAAGATAGATGACTTCGTCGACAAGGAGGCTCCGCTGAAAGCGATAGTCTTCGACTACTATACCAACTTCATCCCGTATTTCATCAACATGTTCAGCCCGCTGTTCGTGTTCATAACAGTGATTTTCTTCACGTCGAAGCTGGCGGGCAACAGTGAGATTATAGCCATGCTCTCGGGCGGGGTGAGCTTCGGAAGGCTGATGTATCCGTATTTTCTGTCAGCGCTTTTTATCGCGATGATGAGTCTGTCGCTGAACCTGTTTGTAATACCGGGCGCCAACCAGAAACGCATAGCTTTCGAAGAACAGTATATCAAAGGTCAGAAGTTTTACAATACCAAGCGCAATATCCATTATCAGATAGCTCCCGGGCAGTTTGTGTATGTCGAGTCGTTCAGTACATGGACCAACACCGCTTACAAATTTACCCTCGAGAGTGTAAGCGACAGTCATCTGGCTTCCAAGCTTACAGCAGAAAGCGCTGTGTGGGACAGTACTTCCGGCGGGTGGAAGCTCAAGAACTACTCTATCAGGGACTATTCTACGTCTCAGCAACGCATCACTTTCGGGCCGGAGATAGATACGGTAATCAGCCTCACGATAGACGACTTCTACCGCAGGGAAAATACTGTAGAGACCCTTACCTACAATGAGCTGAACGAACTGATAGATATGCAGCGCCTGCGTGGGGACAGTATGGTGAAATATTCTCTGATAGAGAAGCATACTCGTTTTGCAGTGCCGTTCTCTGCATTTATTCTCACCCTTATAGGAGTGTCCCTCTCCTCCAAGAAGCGCCGCGGCGGCATAGGCCTGAATCTCGGAGTGGGCATTGCCCTGAGTTTTTCCTATATCCTCTTCCTGCGCTTCAGTCAGATGTTCGTCATTACGGATACCCTTCCGCCATGGCTGGCTATGTGGCTGCCGAATATCATTTATGCGGTGATTGCGGCAGTCCTTTACCGTCTTGCACCGAAATAGTGTGTATTATTTATTGTATATTTGCAACTTCGTACTTATCAGTTACACTATATGACATCTAAAGAGATAAGAAAGCAGTTTCTGGATTTCTTCGCTTCGAAGTGTCACAGGATTGTTCCCTCTGCCCCGATGGTGGTCAAGGGGGATCCTACACTCATGTTTACAAACGCCGGCATGAATCAGTTCAAGGACTGGTTCCTCGGCAACACTCCCATACTCTACCCGAGGGTGGCGGACAGCCAGAAGTGCCTCAGGGTAAGCGGCAAGCACAACGACCTCGAGGAGGTCGGCCACGATTCGTACCATCACACCATGTTCGAGATGCTGGGCAACTGGAGCTTCGGCGACTACTTCAAGAAAGAGGCCATAGCATGGGCCTGGGAGCTGCTGACACAGGTATACAGGCTCGACCCGGAGCGGCTCTATGCCACGGTCTGCGAGGGCAGTCCCGAGGACGGACTGGGTCCGGACCAGGAGGCTCTGGACATCTGGAAGCAGTATCTGCCGGAGGACAGAATCCTCTACGGCAGCAAGAAGGACAATTTCTGGGAGATGGGCGACACCGGCCCCTGCGGCCCCTGCAGCGAGATACACATCGACCTGCGCGACGAGGCCGACCGCAAGGCCGTGCCGGGCCGGGACCTAGTCAACCAGAGCGACCCCCTGGTAATCGAGATATGGAACCTCGTGTTCATCCAGTACAACCGCAAGGCTGACGGTACCCTCGAGCAGCTGCCCCTGCATCACGTGGACACCGGCATGGGTTTCGAGCGCTTAGTGATGGCAGTCAACGGCAACAAGAGCAACTACGACGGGGACATGTTCCAGGACATCATAGCGAAAATCGGTGAGCTTTCCGGACATAAGTACGGAGCTGAGTCGGAGGACGTGGATGTCGCTATGAGAGTAGTGGCCGACCACATCAGGGCCATCTCATTCTCCATAGCCGACGGTCAGCTGCCCTCCAACGTCAAGGCCGGTTACGTTATCCGCCGCATCCTGCGCCGGGCCGTGCGTTACGGATACACCTTCTTAGGCTTCAACGAGCCTTTCCTGTGCCGTCTCGTACCGGTGCTGGTCGATGTCATGGGCGAGGCCTATCCCGAGCTGGCTAAGCAGCAGACTCTTATCGAGAACGTTATCCGGGAGGAGGAGGAAGCCTTCCTGCGTACCCTCGCCAAGGGTATCGGTCTGATCAACGCTATCATGGAGCGCAACTCGGATACTATGCGGATTTCCGGCAAGGATGCCTTCACTCTTTATGATACCTACGGTTTCCCGATCGACCTGAGCGAGCTGATAGCCCGCGAGCACGGTTACAGCATCGATATAGAGGAGTTCGAAGTGGAGTTAGGCAAACAGAAAGCCAGGGCCCGCAACGCTGCAGCCGTGGAGGCCGGGGACTGGGTGGTGCTCACTGACACCGACGAGCACTCCTTCGTGGGCTACGACCTGCTGGAGACAGACGTGCAGATAGTCAAGTACCGCACTGTCAAGACCAAGGGCAAGGAGATATACCAGCTCGTCTTCGACCGCACTCCTTTCTACGCCGAGAGCGGCGGACAAGTCGGGGACTGCGGATGTATCGTATCCCCTTCCGGCGAGAAGATCAGTATCGTCAACACTATAAAGGAGAATAACCTCAGTATTCACATCGCTGACCGCATCCCCTCTGAGCCAGAAGCCGGATTCCACGCTGTGGTGGACGGGCAGAAGCGTCAGGAGACGGCCAACAACCACTCGGCCACACACCTCCTGCACTTCGCCCTGCGCTCTGTGCTCGGCACTCATATCGAGCAGAAAGGCTCATACGTCTGCCCTTCGTATTTCCGTTTCGACTTCTCCCATTACGAGAAGATACCTGCGGAGAAGCTGCGTGAAGTGGAGAGGATGGTCAACCGTCTGATTCGTTCCGACTTCCAGCGCGAGGAGTTCCGCGACATCCCCATCGCTGAGGCTAAGGCTATGGGAGCAATGGCCCTCTTCGGGGAAAAATATGGGGACAAGGTCCGCGCTATACGCTTCGGAGACTCAATAGAGCTCTGCGGCGGTACACATACCGCCTCGACGGGCCGTATCGGTATGCTCAAGATAGTCTCCGAGTCGGCTGTTGCCGCCGGAGTGCGCCGCATCCAGGCCGTCACCGGCAGCTACGTAGAGGACATGTTCGACGGAGTGGAGGACCAGATAGCGGCCGTGCGCTCCTTCTTCGAGAATACACCGGACGTGATCACGGCCATCAAGAAACTCGTGGCCGAGAACGATTCGTTCCGTCATTCCCTCGAGGAGGTGGCCCGCGAGAGAGCCGCTGCCCTCAAGAAGACTTTAGTCGAGAAGAGCGAGGAGACACCTGCGGGAGTCCGTCTGTTCACCCTGACAGGAGTGTATTCGCCCGATATTATCAAGGAAGTGGCCTTCGAGCTGCGCAAGGAGAATACCCGTGCCGCTATGGTGGCCGCCATCATGACTCCGGACCGCAAGCCCTCGCTGCTGATGATGTACACCGACGACCTTGTGGCTGCCGGAGCTCATGCCGGCAAGGACGTCAAGGCCGCTGCGTCTCATATCAAGGGCGGCGGAGGCGGACAGCCCTTCTTGGCCACGGCCGGAGGCAAGGACCCGGACGGCCTGATGGCCGCACTGACCGCAATGATCGAATCTGTCAACAAGATAGGTTAAACGGTACTTACTCAGATCCTGCTGAATGAAGAAACTGGACCTCTTCCTGCTCAAGTCGTTCCTCGGCCCGTTCGTGATGACGTTCTTCATCACCGTGTTCATACTGGTGATGCAGTTCCTGTGGCTGTATATCGACGAGCTGGTGGGAAAGGGTCTTAGTTTCTGGGTCATCATGGAGTTCTTAGGCTGGGGTTCGGCTACCATCCTGCCCCTGTCCATGCCTCTGGCTACACTGCTGGCCTCCATCATGACATTCGGCAACCTCGGCGAGAACAACGAGCTGCTGGCCATGAAGGCGGCGGGCATCTCCCTGCAGAGGATATTCATGCCGCTGATATTTGTGGCCTTCGCTATAAGTGTGGCGGCATTTTTTGTCTCCAACAACCTCATTCCGTTAGCGTACAGTAAGATATATACCCTTCAATACGATATCGCACGTACTAAGGACGAGATAAAGATTCCCACCGGTACATTCTACAATGGTATAGACGGATATTCTCTCAGGATAGACTCCCGCAACAAGGAGACAGACATGATGTACAACGTCATGGTCTATAACCACACCAAGAACCGCGGCAACATTTCCCTCGCAGTGGCGGATTCCGGCCTGATACGCTCAACTCCAGACAAGAAGGCTCTCGTCTTTACCCTCTATAACGGAGTGTCATACGAGGAGGACAATACCCGCAATTACCGCGACACCACTTACCAGCTGCAGCAGATAGATTTCGATATGCAGGAGGTAGTGATTCCCTTGGAGAACTATGCTTTTCAGAAGTCCGATGGGACCCGTTACGACAACGAGATAATGGCACGCAATCTCAGTCAGCTGCACCGGGACAGGGATTCCATCGGCGCCCTGCACGCAAAGACTCTCTCTGACCAGCGTAGGGAGATGGTCTACAGCATCTCGCTTGACTCCCCGCGCCAGCTTGACACAGCGACAAACAAAGGTTACAGGGAGGACTTTCCTATAGACACCCTAAAGTGGGAGAGTGCCGAGGATGAGCTTGAGGCAGTAAAGGACGCTATACGGGCCGCGCAGAAAGCCGTGCAGACGATGGACAGCTATGGCAGGGAGGCCAATCAGTATACGTTCTTCCTGCGCAGGATAGACTTGGAATCTCTGAGAAAATTCACTATGTCGTTTGCCTGCTTCATATTTTTCTTCATCGGAGCACCTCTCGGCGCTATCATCCGCAAGGGCGGATTAGGTACACCGGTTATCGTGTCGGCCCTGTTCTTTGTCCTCTACTGGGTGGTGGATATCTCAGGCAAGAAACTGGCCCGTGACGGAGTCATATCCCCGGAGCTCGGAGCGTTTATATCGACCATAGTCCTGCTTCCTATAGGAGCTTTCCTGACGTGGAAGTCCACTAAGGACTCGTCAATGTTCAATATCGAGACATATCTGATACCGATAAAGAAATTTTTTGCAAAACTGTCAATGAAAAAGCACAATATCGCCGGCTCCACGGACGGAGTACTCAGCCGGAGCCGCAAGCCTTCAATCGTATTCATGGGTACTCCCGACTTCGCTGTGGAGTCCTTGAAGGTTCTCGTCGAGGAAGGATATCGTGTGACCGGAGTGGTCACGGTTCCGGACAAGAAAATAGGACGGGGCCAGAAGGTCGGCTGCTCGCCGGTCAAGGAATATGCAGTGGCTCAGGGCCTGCCTCTGCTGCAGCCAGAATCACTGAAGGATCCTGATTTCCTCAAGTCACTCGGGGAGTGGCATGCGGACATGTTCGTAGTGGTCGCATTCAGGATGCTCCCGAGGGTAGTCTGGTCCATGCCGCCTATGGGTACTTTCAACCTGCATGCATCCCTGCTGCCGGCTTACCGCGGAGCTGCCCCGATCAACTGGGCGGTAATCAATGGGGAGACCCGTACGGGAGTCACGACATTCCTGCTCGATGATCACATGGACACTGGCTCTATACTCTTTCAGGAGGCAGTGGATATCAGTCCGGAGGAGGATTTCGGAACGCTGTACGGCGTGTTGGCCGGAGTCGGGGCAAAACTGGTGCTCAGGACAGTCGATGCGCTGTCCGACGGGACGGCGCAGCCTGTGCCTCAGAATACGGACGGTCTCACTCCCGGGCGTATGTCCGCTCCCAAGCTCAGCCGCGAGACCGGTCTGATGGACTGGAGCAAAGATGCTGTCAGCCTTCATAATCTCATCAGAGGACTCTCCCCCCGTCCCGGAGCTCATGGGACAGTAGTACTTGACGGACAGGTCATAGAACTTAAAATATATTCTGCCGCCGCCCTCTCCGATGCAGAAGCGGCGGAACTCGGTGCCCATGAGGATTTCTTCGAGGCGGAGCCGGGAACAGCCTGGAGTGACCACCGCTCGCATATCCTCGTACGCTGCGGCCACGGAGTGCTCAGCATCAAAGAGCTGCAGGCTCCGGCCAAAAAGCGGATGCCTTCCCGAAGCTTCCTCGCCGGATGGAGGGGCGCAGAGCGATGAGACCGGCAGTGTCATACGGAATCCTCTGCGATGGGGATTTCCCCGGTAATCCGGATGTGAGGGACCGTCTGCTGTCCTGTGACGTCGTGGTGTGCTGTGACGGAGCTGCGGCTTCGTTCATGCGTTTCCGCCGTCCCGAATTTGTAGTCGGGGATATGGACTCACTTTCTGAGGAAGTGCGGGAGAATCTGTCCGACTACGTATTCCCGGTCGGAGAGCAGGAAAGCAATGACCTTTCCAAGGCATTCCGCTGGATATGCTCCATGCTCAGGGTGGGGCGGGGGAGCAGGTCGTTGCCTGAGTTTTCCATCACGGTTTTCGGAGCTACCGGAAAGCGGGAGGACCATACGCTCGGCAATATCTCGCTATTGGCGGATTTTTACGAGTATCTGCATGAGCGGGGAGTAGAGGCGGCGCTCGAGCTTGTGACGGATTACGGTGTGTTCGTACCTGTGCCAGGCTCATGCCGTATGCAGCTCCCGGCAGGGCAGGAACTCTCAATCTTTGCCTTTGACCCGGAGCTGCGTATTTCCAGTAAGGGACTTGAATATCCCACTGACCACGTACGTTTCGACATGTGGTGGAAAGCGACTCTCAACCGTGTATGCGGCACAGAGGTGGAACTGTGCCTGAGCCGTCCGGCAAAGGCCCTGGTCTATCTGCCCGGATGGAGTAACAGACGGCTTCAAATCAGCAGGATATGACCGTCAAGCAGTTTTTTAAGGACTGGACCCTTCCGATAGCGATGGCGGCCGGTGCCGGTGGGTATTTTGCATTTCATTATGCAGGATTCATGTCTCCGCTCAAGCCTGCGGTATGGGCGCTTGTAGAGATTCTTACGCCTGCGCTTATTTTCACTCAGCTGTTTCTGACATTCTGCAAGATAGAACCGGGTGCCCTGAAAATAACAAGATGGCACCTGACAGTACTCGTCTTCCAGTTTCTGACGGCCATGGCAATGGCGGCGGTGCTGATATTTGTCCCGCTCAATGAGGTGTACCGTGAGGTATTCGAGGGGGCGATGGTCTGTCTTATATGTCCTACCGCCACGGCTGCGGCAGTGGTTACAGACAAGCTCGGCGGCAGTGCTGCGCGTATTACTGTGTACACGCTGATGTCCAATATCCTTGCGGCAGTATTTGTTCCGGTGGTTTTCCCTCTGGTGGAGACACATGAGGGATTAGGATTTCTCCCGGCTTTCCTGAAGATACTTTCCAAGGTATTTACCCTGCTTATCTGTCCCTTCCTGCTGGCGATGCTGCTCAAGTATGCGTGGCCGCAGGCCCATGATCTTTTCAAGAGATACTCATGGATTGCATTCTATCTTTGGGGCATAGCCCTTGCGCTGGTGGTAGGACAGACTGTCCGCTCGCTGCATAACAGCACGGCTCCTGCATCCGTACTGTGGATGATTGCCGGAGCAGCCCTGCTGAGCTGTGTAGTCCAGTACTGGTTCGGCAAACGGGCCGGCCGGGCATTCGGAGACACCATCACAGCGGGACAGGCCCTCGGGCAGAAGAACACCGTCCTGGCCATCTGGATGGCTTATACTTATCTCAATCCGATCTCTTCCCTTGCGCCTGGTACCTATGTCCTGTGGCAGAACATTTTCAACTCATGGCAGCTGTGGCGTAAAAATAAGCGCGACAGGGAGCACCACCGAGACTGAAATTTCCTATATTTGCACCATAGGTAAAGAGGGGTGCTTCCCGCCCGGCGGCAGGAGGCTGAGATTATACCCTGATGAACCTGATACGGATAATGCCGTCGTAGGGACTTTATTATGAACTTTCAAGTACAATTCATCACTCATTTTACGGAGACCGTCTCCTATCTCGACTCGGTGCGTATAGCTCTCGAGGGCGGGTGCCGCTGGATACAGCTGCGCATGAAACATGCCTCGTCCATGGAGGTACGTGCCGCTGCCGCTGAGGCCCTGAGGCTGTGCCGCAGTTATGAGGGAATCACTCTGATCATAGATGACCATGCGGAACTCGTTAGGGAAACAGGCGCCGCCGGGGTACACCTCGGCCTGACAGACATGCCGGTGGCTCAGGCCCGGGAAGTCCTGCCCCGCGGCCGGTTTATCATAGGCGGAACTGCCAATACCCTCGAAGATGTACGGCTGCATGCATCCGGAGGGGCCGACTATATCGGCTGCGGGCCTTTTCGTTTTACCACGACCAAGGACCGGGACAAGCTTGCACCGGTTTTGGGGCTGGAGGGCTACCGTGCTGTCATCGGCGGAATGCGGCGGGAGGGCATTACCCTGCCGGTGGTGGGCATAGGAGGGGTGACGGCGGAGGATATGCCGGCCCTCGCGGAGGCGGGACTGAGCGGAATTGCCCTGAGCGGGAGCATTCTGCGGGCAGAGGACCCTGTGGCGGAGATGCGGAGGGTCATGGAGAGGGCGGCCTCTATATCATTGGACAGAAAATAATTTTAAGACAATATGGATAACAGCAACATCAAAATCACGTATCCGGATTCGGAGAAGGTCTACATGCACGGAACCGTCCATCCGGATGTAAGGGTAGGAATGAGGAAGGTCAGTCTTACTCCCACAGTGACTGTCGTGGACGGGAAAAAGGTCATGAAGGACAATGCTCCCGTCTACCTCTATGATACCAGCGGACCCTACAGCGATCCTTCGGTGGATATCGACCTGAGGCGTGGACTGCCCAGGCTGCGGGAGAAATGGATAGCGGCCCGCGAGGTCGAGCAGCTTCCTCAGGTAACGTCTGAGTACGGACGGGAACGTCTGGCCGACAAGTCTTTGGATCACCTGCGTTTCGAGCATATCCGTCTGCCATACCGTGCTAAGAAAGGCTCGCAGATCACCCAGATGTACTTCGCCAGACAGGGCATCGTAACCCCCGAGATGGAGTATGTGGCCATCCGCGAGAATATGAACTGCAAGGCTCTTGGTATTGAGACCCACATCACTCCGGAGTTTGTGCGCGACGAGATAGCCGCCGGACGGGCTGCCCTGCCGGCCAATATCAACCATCCTGAGGCCGAGCCCATGATCATAGGCCGCAACTTCTTAGTGAAGATCAATACAAATATCGGCAACTCGGCCACCACATCCACCATCGATGAGGAGGTAGAGAAAGCTGTCTGGAGCTGCAAGTGGGGCGGAGATACGCTCATGGACCTTTCTACCGGCGACAACATCCACGAGACCCGCGAGTGGATTATCCGCAACTGCCCCGTGCCCGTAGGCACTGTGCCTATGTATCAGGCCATGGAGAAAGTCAGGGGCCGGGCCGAGAAGCTCTCGTGGGAGCTGTTCCGCGATACGCTGATCGAGCAGTGCGAGCAGGGAGTCGATTATTTCACCATACACTGCGGCATCCGCCTGAAGAACGTGCATCTGGCCGACAGCCGTCTGTGCGGCATGGTCAGCCGGGGCGGCAGCATCATCGCCTCATGGTGCTTAGCGCACAACGAGGAGAGCTTCCTCTACGAGCATTTCGATGATATCTGCGACATCTGCGCCCAGTACGACGTGGCCCTGTCCTTAGGTGACGGTTTGCGTCCCGGAGCCATCCGCGATGCCAACGATGCCGCACAGTTTGCCGAGCTGGACACTATGGGTGAGCTTGTTGAGAGAGCCTGGGCTAAGAATGTACAGGCTTTCATCGAGGGCCCCGGCCACGTACCCATGCACAGGATAGCCGAGAACATGGAACGTCAGATCGAGAAGTGCCACAATGCACCGTTCTATACCCTCGGCCCTATAGTTACAGACATAGCTCCCGGTTACGACCATATCACCAGCGCCATAGGCGCCGCCCAGATAGGCTGGCTCGGCACCGCCATGCTGTGCTATGTGACACCGAAGGAACATCTGGCCCTTCCCAATAAAGAGGACGTGCGTATCGGAGTAGTCACCTATAAGATAGCCGCTCATGCCGCCGACCTCGCAAAAGGACATCCAGGAGCGCAAATACGCGACGATGCCCTGAGCAAGGCCCGATTCGAGTTCCGCTGGAAGGACCAGTTCAACCTCAGCCTCGACCCCGAGCGTGCCCTCGAGTACTATAAGGAGGCCAACCATGTAGGCGGCAAGTACTGTACCATGTGCGGCCCCAACTTCTGCGCCATGCGCATCAGCAGCCAGCTACGCGACTGCGGAGTCTCTACAGAGGGCGAAGAAGTATCACAGAATCAAACAATTTAAATTTTCAATACCATGATTGAGACAAAAGTTTCCAGAGGTATCATCAGTACCTATTTCGACAAACTTCAGGACTGCCTTGAGCTGGATGCCGCCATCGTGGGCGGAGGTCCTTCGGGCATAGTCGCCGCATACTATATGGCCAAGGCCGGGCTCAAGGTGGCCCAGTTCGACCGCAAGCTTGCCCCGGGCGGCGGTATGTGGGGAGGAGCGATGATGTTCAACCAGATCGTAATTCAGGAAGAGGCCATGCACATCGTGCGCGATTTCGAAATCAACTACACTCCCTACGAGGACGGTCTCTATACGATGGACTCGGTCGAGAGTACTTCTTCACTGCTTTACCATGCAGTTCATGCCGGGGCCCGTATCTTTAACTGCTATTCTGTGGAGGATGTAATCTTCAAGGACGGTAAGGTCAGCGGAGTGGTGGTCAACTGGACTCCCGTTCTCCGTGAGGGACTGCATGTGGACCCGCTCAATATCTTGGCAAAGGTGGTGGTGGACGGAACCGGCCATGACAGTGAGATAGCAGCTACAGTGGCCAGAAAGAACGGTATCCGTTTAGCCACCGAGACAGGCGGGGTCATCGGAGAACGCTCCCTCGACGTAGCTTCCGGCGAGCAGGAAGTAGTCAACGGTACCAAGGAGATCTATCCCGGTCTCTATGTGTGCGGTATGGCGGCCTCAGCAGTGTCCGGCACACCGCGTATGGGACCCATCTTCGGCGGCATGCTGCTCTCCGGTAAGAAAGTCGCAGATGCCATTATAGACAAGCTGAGGAAGTAGTCTCAGCCGTTATGACACTGATAAAAATTACTCGGCCGCAGTCCTTGCTTTTGGGCTGCGGCTGAATAATTTGTTGTAAACAGTGTCTAAAGTGCGTCTATATCATTTGGAGTGAGACCAGTGATTTTCGTAATCATGTCGGTTCCGAGACCCTCTGCTTTCATTTTGCGGGCAGTTCTTATGCGCTCTTCTCCTATTCCTTTTTCGATTCCTTCCTTCATCCCTTTTTCCATCCCTTCCTTCATCCCTTTTTCCATCCCTTTTTCCATCCCTTCCTTGAGCCCTTTCCTCATGCCATCCTTGCGGGAGCTGGTAATCTGCATTTTGGCGGTACTTACCATGTCCCAGAAACGGTCGTAGATGTAGAGTTCATCGTCTGTGAAGGCTGCCTCCTCTATCTGCTCGATTGCCTTGCCGATCTCAGGGTTGCCTGTCAGATCCGGCGATACCTTCCTCGTTTTCTCGTCTATCTCTGTAAGGTAGCGCAGCCACAGTACTTTCATCTTCTTCTCGCTGAAGTTCTTCGGTGTGAATTTAGGCAGCTCGATGAAGATGAACCGCAGGCCTTCGATTACCTGCTTCGTATCCGCCGACTCCACGATCCGGTAGTCGTGGTAGTAGTCCTCGCTGTCAGAGAATGTGTCGTTTACCATGTTCAGCGAGTACACGGGCTGCAGCATAGAGAAGTTCCTTCCCCTCTCCAGTTGCCTGACATAGGCTTTCGATGCATTGAACAGTACCCTCTGTTTGTACTCAGATGTCCACATCATCTGCATCTCAACGATGAACTGACGCCCGCGTCCGTCGCGGCACCGCACGTCTACCACACTGTCCTTCCACAGGGGATTGTTCGGGACAAGCTCTGGAGCCAGATACTCCACACTCTTAATCTCCTCTTCTGCGCTCTCGAACGGCAGCAGCGCGTTCAGAAAGCTGATCACCAGGTCATGGTGCTCGCCGAATACCTTCTTAAAAGGCAGATCGGCCTTCGGGTCCAGATATCTCATGACTTTCAATATTTAATGATTAGAGGGACAAAGATAAGCAATTGATTTCAAGAATTCCGTGTTTAAACGACTATAATCGGCTATAGTCGTTTTTAAACGTTTAGGACAGAGAAAAAGGGCGGTCCCGATAATACAGGGCCGCCCTTGTCATGCGTATAGTTCAGTGCTGCTTAGAAGCAGAAACCGAT
>CALUPK010000008.1 GCA_944322575.1 uncultured Bacteroidales bacterium
AAAGGCAACCTTCTGTATAATGGCCTTGCTGTCGGCAGCGGCATTGTCGGCGCTCATGACCACCACGGCGAGACCATCCGCCCTTCTGTACTTGTAATTCCAACAACTGCGCCAAGTGTTGATTCGGATTTGCGCCCGGGAGAATATGCGATGTATCTTGACTCCTCCTCGGCCGTGGACGGCGAGACTCCGACCAAGGCAGGGCTGGACGAGGAGGAGCTGTGGAGCATCCTCGGCGACTCTGGAGCTGAGAAGATAAGCAAGCAGCACCTGCCCTCGGACACCGTGTACAGCGAGGATCTGGATGACTGCATTAAAATATCTGATCTCAACACCTTAGACTTAGTGACCCTTTCCACCGCGCAGACCATCACCGGCAAGAAGACATTCTCAGAAGACGTTGTGCTCGGCGGTCAGAGGCAGGACGGCAGCTTCGCCAAGGCCTATATCCCGAGCACCGCGGGCGCGGGGCTGTATTTCCTTGTCATGGACTCCTCCTCGGCCGTGGACGGCGAGACTCCGACCAAGGCAGGGCTGGACGAGGAGGAGCTGTGGGCGACACTGTCCGGGAATGCGGGTACGGAGGTTGTGGCCAAGCAGCACCTGCCCTCGGACACCGTGTACGGCGACGGCCTTGCGCAGACGCTGCTTCCCTACGCCACGCAGGAGTGGGTGGCGGGCAGGGGCTACCTCACCTCGGTAAAGCTCTCGACGATATCCGACCTCGATGACGGATGGGACTCCATGCTCGCGGCGGCTCCCGCGGGATACGTGACGCGGTGGCCCAAGTTCTCCGAGGTTTCTGAGAGGCCGTATACCATCGCCGGATTCGGCATCACAGACGCATACACCAAAGGGGAGGTCAACGCCGAGCTGGCCAAGTACGTGACTCTCGGCACGGCGCAGACAGTATCGGGAGACAAGACGCATTCCGGTGACGTGGTGTTCGGTGCGGCCAAGGCGGACGGCAGCGGCTATGGCAGGATGTACGTTCCCTCCACCGCGGGCGCGGGGCTGTATTTCCTTGTCATGGACTCCTCCTCGGCCGTGGACGGCGAGACACCTACCGCGGGAGGCGGAGGCATTGACGAGGAGGAGCTGTGGGCGATACTGTCCGGGAATGCGGGTACGGAGGTTGTGGCCAAGCAGCACCTGCCCTCGGACACCGTGTACGGCGACGGCCTTGCGCAGACGCTGCTTCCCTACGCCACGCAGGAGTGGGTGGCAGGCAGTTACATGACGACAAACACGGAGCAGAACATCACGGCATCAAAGACGGTTATCGGAAAACCATGGGCCGTGAGGATGTCCACCGACGCCAGCAATGCCATAGACGGAATTATATGGAAGAACGTATCGGGAAGCCCGATCGCTGGTCTGACCTACCATAACACCGAAAGGCGCATCTTCATCAACGCGAATCATCCAGACGTTACAAACATCTGGGAAGACACTGCGGGCAAGTATTCGCTGCGGGTAGGCTGGGACGAACTGACCTACAACAGCTATCCCATCATGCACAGCGACAACATCGGCAGTTACGCCCTCACCCCGTCGAACTACACCTCGTATCTCGACTCCCGCTATGTGAACGTCAGTGGGGATACGATGACGGGGCCGTTGGCACTGCCGAGTATTACAGGCTCGTATTCCTTGAAAATCGGGACATTTGCAGGCATTCAGTGTGATTCCACTTTTGGAATCGTGCTTCAATACGAATCAACATTTATCAATGTCACAAACTCGGGACTAAAGCGGAATAATTCATATACCATCTGGGATTCCGGCAACGACGGCAGCGGCAGCGGGCTGGACGCGGATACATTGGACGGGGTGCATAATGGGAGTGTGACGGCTGCAATACTTGCAAGTCGAGGAAGGGAGACTGCTATTACCGGGAAACCCGATGTTTATGGTATGCAAATGTTTGAGGTATATATGAACGGATATCCTTGCGGCTATGGTAACGGATTACGTTTTAAAGGAGCTACTTCAAATGGTTGTGGAGAATTATTGCTCGGATGGAGCGGAAGCAACAATGGCATAGAACATATTTATTATAGGAATAACCGTGATATGGCGGAAACTTGGAGCGAATGGCGAACCCTTGCCTTCACCACCGACAATGTAGCCTCCGCCACCAAACTCCAGACCTCCCGCACACTCTGGGGCCAGTCCTTCGACGGGACGGGGAACGTAAGCGGGGACATGACGGGGGTGGGGAGCATTACGGCAAGCGGCAATATTACAACTGTTAATGGGTTGTTCAGAGTAAATGCTACAAATATAGCCGCAGACAGAGGCTTTGATGCGTATTATAGAGATAAAAGGTTAGTGTTTGGTTTCGGAAGCAGCGGCAATTATGGTATATACGCTGAGGCTACCGGCTGGGCAATGTCAATTCATGGTACTCACGTTGCCATCACACAGTCTTCGGGGCATAATGTCGGCATCGGCACCACCTCCCCGGCCTATAAACTGGATGTGGCGGGCGAGATAAGGGCCACATCGGGCATCACGATAGGCAGCACGGACGACTACGGCTGGTATATCTCCGGCGCCGAAAACCGCATCGCTGCAGGCGCCAGAGTCGCCCGCAACGTGAACGTGGGCAGCCTGCTTGTATCGAACCTTTGGGCGGACTACACCAAGGTGCCCACCAACGGCATATACTCAAAGGGCAACATACTGTCAGCCGGCAACATCATCGCCTACTCCTCGTCCTCGCGCCTCGTAAAGGACATACTGCCCAAGCGCACCACGTTCTCGCAGCGGCTGACCGCCCTCGGCAGCGTCGTCGAGTTCCGATACAACGGCCTCATCGACCGCGACAGGGACATTCACACCGGACTGCTGTACGAGAATGTCCGGGACATCATGCCCTCGATGTGCTACATGCACGAGGGCTACGGAGCGCTGAACTACCTCGACACTGACTACATCAACCTCATCGCAGGCTCGGTGCAGGAGCACACGGACGAGATAGCGCATCTCAAAAATAAAGTCGCCTCCCTTGAGATGGAGGTCGAACGGCTGAGGAGGGGCCTCGCGGCATGAGCGTGAGCATAGCAGACGTACGTTCGTGGCTCGGGGAGAGCACCTACGGCCTCGCTGAGCTGTTCCGCTCCACCCGCGTAAACAAATGGAGCCGCTACAAGCCGGTTCAGTCCTCTCGCACGGACATAACGAGCCGCGCGCAGTACGAGCAGATGGCATCGGACATGCAGGTCTGCTGGGGCTTCGACCGCAGCTCCTTCGTCGCGGGCACCTCGATAGCCGACCTGTGCAGGCAGGCCGCACTAAACGGGGCGGACTGGAGGTGGGTGAGGCCGACGTCGGGGCCGTGCCGCCTCGGCGACTTCGACGGATACAGCCACACGGCGCAGCCGCCGTGCAGCCTCTCTCTTCCTTCGGGACTCATGCTTAAAGGCGAGACAATAAACCTCTACCTGACCGCTGCCGCCAAGAGCGGAGGACTCGGCCTTGTCGACTTCAAAAGCGCCTTCGGCGGAGACTCAGTATGGAACTCGCTGCGCTGGGCTGTCGCACGCATCGTCAACCGCGACAGCGTCAACCAGGTCGTGAGCATGGACCTCGGGGGCTACGTCAGGGACGGAGCGTACAGCTGGACCTACACCCCGCCCCTCGGTACTTTCGAGTTATTGGTCATGGCCACCAACGCGCCCTACGCGGACGCGGCGGGCGGGGCATACTACTACCTGCTCATCCCCGGCGGCTACACGTCCGTGGAGGTCGTAAGCTCGTACGTGACGCTGGCCGTGGCGTCGTACGGCAAGTCATACAACGCCTCCGGCTCCGCGGTGAGCCGGGTAAGCGTCACGGTGACGCTGCGCAACCGCACCTCGGAGGCGGTGCCGGCGGGATTCTGGATGGTCATCAATGGTGGCAGAGGTGGAGGCGTGATAAGCCTTAATATCTATTACAGGGAGGGAAGCAACGTTGTGGACAACTCCGCCAATGTGGCAGGAAGCACGCTGCAGAAGTACCTCACCGTGCCCGCGGGCGGCACGCGCAGCGTCACCGTCACCTACAGCGGCAGCCTCGACGTGACGAGGAGGCCCACGGTGGCGCTGGTGGCGCAGCTGCCGGACGGCACGCATTACTATGATACCGACGGCACTGAGCACGACTCGCTCAGCGCTGCGATGGAGGAGATAACACTTACTTAGTGCAAGCCATGAAAGCACCTATACACGCATACGTTACAGATGATGAGGGCAGCTTCCTAAAGCTGACAATACAGAGGGACAGCACTCCGTACAGTCACTTCGTTGCCCGCTACCTCAAGGGCAGCGCTGCCGAGGGCGGCTATTCCCCGGTGCCGCAGCAGATGAAGAACGCCGTGATGACGCTGTTTCATCTCGACCATCTTGCTGATGTATTCCTGAGAGTGTCGCCGACCGAGGTCAGGCTGGAGGGCTTCGTCGGGCTTGTCCTGCAGGGCGGCGGCAACGAACAGTACCACGACATCGCGGTTCGCGGCAGCGGCCTCAGGGAGTTCAAGGAGGGCGGCGGTACGTACCTCTATCTCAACGATGCGGGGTTGAACACGAGGCCGTACACGGCTATTGTCGTAACCTCGAGATACGCTAACTACATCACCGCCGAGCTGAGCGCGAGGGCGGGGTTTTATGTGCCTGTCTCGGGCGGCACCGTCAAGCGCACGGCGTACGGCGAGACGGTGCAGACGGACGTCCCCCCCACAGCGGCGGGGCAGACGTACAAGGGGTATGTCAACGCCACGTACGCCACTCCCATTAACGCAGTCACGGGACTGATAGAGCAGTACGACGGTCCCGTTGACGAGGGAGCGTCCGTGGGGCTGGAGATAGCGGCGCAGAGCGAGGAGGGACAGACGGTGTCGCAGACATCGTTCGCGGCCCTCGCGCGGATCGTTGTGCCGCGGCCTACATTCAACTACTCTGAGAGCGAGCCGGACTGGCTCGGCGACATGCAGGAGACGGCCAAGGACATCGACATGTTCGAGAGCGATGCGATCAGCATGTCGTACGTGCAGGAGGGCGGTCAGGCAGCTCCGGTGGAGACCCCTCCTATGTATCTCGGGGGCAGCGCCCCGAACCTCTCTCCCGGCAACCTCGCGCCGACTGGATGGTATCACTCTTCCCTGTTCGACGCAGGCAACGACAGCGAGGGCAAGGCATTTTACCTGCTGGACGGATATGTCCAGTATTACAAGCGCATACCGCTCATCAGCGGCACGTGGGGCGTCAAGCTCACCGTCACCCTGCAGGAGTACGGATCCCCGGGCGGGTGGCCGGCATCGCCGGGCGCGTCGTGGAAGTACCGCATACGTGTTACGATGCAGTTCTACGCGGAGGAGGGCAATCCCCTCACCCCTCCGCCCGCCGTTTCGCTGTCCACCTTCACCTTCCGGACAGCGAGGACGCAGGGCGGCAGCTCGGAGCCGCTGCTGGAGTACTCGGCCCAGTCTCTCGCGGACACGCTCAGCATAGACGCGGACAACCGCAGTGACACATCGGGTTACATCTATGCCAACGACTCGCTGTACGACGGCAGCTACGGACTGTGGATGTCGGTAAATACCTATACGGTGGTGAGCAACGACCACAACCTCGGAATCCTCACTGAGACGACGATGGTAAGGATGGCAAATAACTAACTAAAATACAATACTTATGGTAACAAAAATCAATTCAAGGACAAGCAGCACGACCTGCAATCTCTACTGTGCCGTGGAAAACGCCGCGGGCACGGCGGTAAACGTTAATATCAGCTGGAGCCACAACCTCAGCGCCCCGGCGTCCATCCACGCGGAGGTGGCCTACACCACCCCTGACGGTGGTCAGACCGTCAGGGAGAACAGGCACTATGCTCCCGACGGCAGCTATACCCCCGCGCCCTCCTATCAGTTCGACCTCTTAGACAGCACGTTCAACAATGCGCTGAAGGAGCTGGTTCTCGACTGCTTCGACAACTACAGCAACATCAGTCTTATAGGGGAGGAGTAGGATATGGCGAAGATGAGACTTACCTACGGCGAGGTGCTCGCCATTGTGAACGCCGGAATGCTCGATGTCAGCGCAAGAACCCTCCCTACGCGCGAGCGATACAATGTGTTCGACTTAAAACAGCAGCTGAGGGAGGCGCTGAAGAAGCTCGACGAGCGGGGAAAGGAACTGCTGAAGGAGTGCGGCATCGAGGACGCCGCGGCCTTCGACGCACGCAACGAGGAACTGCGCGGCAAGGTCAAGGACGGCTCCATCACCGGGGAGGAGCAGAAGGAACTGGACGGCAACGAGGCCAAACTGACGACCTACTTCGCTCAGAGAAACGAGATGCGCAAGGACACAATCAAGATGGAGGTGCGCCCCATCGGCTGCGAGGCGTGGTTCGCCCTGCGCGACGAGAACACCGCTGTGAAGGGAGAGGACGGCAGGGAGCATGACCTGCTGCCCGACTGGGCGGAGTCCATTCTGTTCAATAAGTTTTGGCTGGCACCGCAGGAGGAGTCCGGGAAGCAGCCTGTGGAAACGGAGTAAGACAACATTAAGACAAAGATGACATGAAAGAGAAAACTAAAAAGATTTTGAAAACGGTGCTGTTCGCTGTCTGCTGGCTGACTGGCACCATAATTCCCATCGCAGCGGGCATTGCGGCTAAGGAGAATGCAACAAATGGCTTCGAGGTATTTGTCGGCTGGGCAGTGATAGCTGAGACCGTGCTTCAGACGGCTTGGGTGATATGGCTCAATGCAAAGGGTTGGATTCTGGATGAGTATAACGAGAGGTAGCTATGGACTGGGCAGGAACCATCACGGCCGCGGCCACCATCGTAACCGCTCTCGGAGGGCTGGAGCTGATTAAGTTCCTGCTCAACCGCAAGACAAACAAGCGCATCGCCGACGCGAATGCCTTCGAGGTGGAGCGCAAGGCCATCATCGAGGACTACAAGCGCGTGCAGGAGGAGCTGGACAAGCTGCAGAAGAAGGTGGACGAGCTCTACAAGCGCGTCCATCAGCTGGAGAGCGAGCGGCTCGACCTCATCCACGAGAACAACCGGCTCAGGCTCGAGCTCAAGGAGGCGGAGAAGAGGGTCTGCCTGCAGCCGGACGACCGCTGCCTGCAGAGGCTCAACCCCGACGATAAGTGCCGCCTGCGAAAGATCCTGCGGGGCGAGTACCTTAAGGACAATCCCGGAGCGATAATCACCGAGGAGGATATGATGAGGGATACGGAGGAAAAGGGGGAGAAACTGTATGTGCCCGCAGATACAAATGATCATTTTCGTTAAAATCGATTGATTCATGGGAACTATCAGTAAAGACTTCTCGTATTCGGAATTCGAGAGGAGCGAGACCGCGGCGAGGCGCGGCATCGTGAACGTCATCGCTACCGCCAGGGTGCGCGACAGCATACAGGCGCTGGTCATCAACGTCCTGCAGCCGCTGCGCACCGCCCTGGGGGTACCCATGCCGGTAAACTCCGGCTACCGCTGCCCGGAGTTGAACGAGGCGGTGGGCGGAGTGCCGACGAGCCAGCATGTGAAGGGTGAGGCAGCGGATATTGCTACTGCCATGCCCATAAGAATGGCCCGCAAGGCCGTGGAGCTGGGGCTGCCCTTCGACCAGATGGGTCTCTATCCCGATTTCGTCCACATCTCCCATAAGCTGGGAGGGCCGCAGAGGGGGCATGTGTTTTATTCTAAGGATTACAAGGGGGAGAGGTTATGAGGACGCTGTGTATAGTTGCAATCCTGGTCATGCTTGCCGGTTGCTCTCCGAGGAATTTCCCGGCGAGTACCGAGACGACTGACCGGGTGAACACTACTATCGAGGTCGTCATGCGCGACACCCTCTATGCGCTCCGGCTGCCGGACGAGCGCGTTCGCAATATGGTCCTGCAGGACGACTCATCGTATCTGGAAACTTCTGCCGCATGGTCGCGGGCATGGGTAGAGGACGGGCGGCTGCATCATGAGCTCGGCCATAAAAACCGGGAGCCTATCCTGGTACCGATACAGGTCCCTGAACGGCGTGTCACCGTCGACAGCACGCATACGGAGCTCGTCAGAACTCCCGTATACGTAAAAAAAAGCTGTCGTGGTGGCAGCAGACGGTGATGGGGGCAGGGTATATCTCGTTGTTTGTGTTGTTTGTCCTGGTCGTGGTAAAAGTATTGAAGTGGAAAAAGAAGTTGCTGTAGGTGCCGGCAACCGCTTCGAGGAAGCCTTCAGGAATGCCGACTCCACTTTCAGACGGCGGTATGGATTATGAAAAAGCCCCGGGCAGTTGAGTCTGTCCGGGGCTTTCTCATATCTTAGAAGTCGGAACTGTGGTGCCGGATGGCCTCATTGGCCTCCTCAATGTCGTGAGGTGTGTACAGATCTGTCATCAGCAGGGAGTGGTGCCGTGCCTGGTTGCGGACGCTCAGCAGGTCGGTGTTCGCCTTGATCAGGTCGGTGATCCCGGTATCCTTGAGCGAGTAGAACTTGTAGTTGGGAGGGAAATGCAGGTTCTTCCGGACATAGTGCGTCCAGTAGTCCGTGAATATCTTGTTGCTGCGCTGTCCGGAGCCTGGACGCATTTTGTCCGAGAACAGGTAGTAGCTGTCGGGATAGCGGAAGATGTCCAGCTCCATCATCAGCTTCAGCACTTTGTCCGGGAGTGTGACGGTGCCGTCCTTGCGGTTCTTGCTCGAGTAGTCAGGAATGAAGATGGTGCCGCGCTTAACAGAAATGTGCTTCAGCTGGATGTAGCTCATCTCCTTGGGCCTTATGAAGCAGTAGTAGAGGATGTAGCATGCCAGGAGGAAATGCCGGTTGTTCTTCTCGGCGAACTCCTTCAGTCTGGCCATGTCGGCCTTGGCTATGATGCTGCGGTTCTTCCTGGACTTCTTTTTCCCGAGAGACGAGATGCCGGCGGTTATGTCCGTGCTGACGTACTGCTTCTCCAGCAGGAATTTCGCGAAGTGCTTGAGCCAGTTCAGATAGTTGTCGCGGGTGGTGCTCGAGAGTCCCTTGTCGAGCCAGATCCAGTCCAGGAATCGGACACAGAAGGTGTGGTCCACCTGGTAGATGTAGTTTTTCGGCCGGGGCTGCGATGCGTTCCACTCCAGCATTATATTAAGGTAGGAACGGTAACCCTTGCATGTCTTCTCTCTCAGCAGATCCTCCTGCAGGAGTTTGGACAGATATGCCTCGTATGCCTCGCAGGCATCCCTCAGGGTGGAGTAGGAGGCACCTGATGCTGCCTGTATCCACGGGTTCCACCCGGCCTGCAGCTCCTCGAAGATGCGGCTCATCAGATCGGAGGCGTAGACCCTTCTGTCGCGTTTGTTGGGAATGTTGTTGAGCTTGAATTTTTTCCTGCGCATTGTGCCGCTCGCAGGATCGAATGCGTAGAAGTCCACATACCAGTCCTTGCCGGTATGGAGTTTAGGCGGAGTGTAAAATTTTACGGCTGAACAACCGGACCGCTGATTGCGTTTTTGACTGAATTGCATTTTTTTTTTGGAAGAATCGCCGTCCTTTGGCGACTCACCCAAAAAAATGCTGTTAAACTTGTCGTCCCGTTTCCGTCCCGGCTGAATACCGGGAGAGCCAGCTAAATTGCTGGCTCTCTGCTGGATATTCGGATTTTTGTAGCGGAGAGAGGACTCGAACCTCTGACCTCCGGGTTATGAGCCCGACGAGCTACCAACTGCTCTACTCCGCGATGTAGGCTGCAAAGATAAATACTATTTTCCGAAAACCAAAAATTTCTTATTAAAATATTTCTGAAATTTTGATTTTTTTCTGCTCTCCAGTTTTTATATCTTTGATAGTCAGTTCGTTTGATGCGACCTCGTCCTCTCCGGCTATAACAACATATCTTATACCTTTTTTATCGGCATATTCGAATTGTTTTCTGAGTTTCGCGCTTTCAGGATAGATCTCTGCGGAGTGTCCGGCAGCTCTGCATGCGGCAGCTGCACTCAGGACATAATCAATCTCTTTTCCGCCCATGTTTGCGAAAAGATACTCTGTTCCGCTGACAGCGTCCTGGGGGAATTTGTTTAGACCGCTCAGGACATCATAGATCCGGTCGGCTCCGAAAGAGATGCCTACGCCGGAGGTGTCGCTCAAGCCGAATATGCCGGTGAGGTCGTCATAGCGGCCTCCTCCGCAGATGCTTCCTATGGAGAAGTCCAAGGCCTTTACCTCAAATATCGCTCCGGTGTAGTAGTTCAGGCCTCGGGCAAGGGAGAGGTCAAATTCAGTTTCAGAGGTTATTCCGGCATTGCGTATGAGGCGGAACAGCTCCTCGGTCTCGTCCAATCCGCGCAGCCCCGTCCCGGAGTTCTGAAGTATCTGCCTCATGGCGGACAGTTTTTCCTCTGTGGACCCGGAGAGTGTCAGTACAGGCTCTATGCGTGCGATGCTCTCTGGAAGAACTCCTCTTTCTGAAAGTTCGGCCTTGACCGCATCTATTCCGATTTTGTCTATCTTGTCAATGGCGACGGTGATGTCAGTGAGCTTGTCGCTCTGGCCGGAGACTTCGGCGAGGCCGGAGAGTATCTTACGGTTGTTGATCTTGAGCCTGACACGTATCCCGAGTTCCTTGAATACTTCGTCTACTATCTGGGCCATTTCCAACTCGTAGAGCAGGGAGCGTGAACCGATGACGTCGACATCGCACTGGTAGAACTCGCGGTATCTGCCTTTCTGGGGACGGTCGGCTCTCCATACCGGCTGGATCTGATAGCGCTTGAAGGGGAAAGTCAGCTCGTTCCTGTGCTGTACTACATAACGAGCAAACGGGACTGTCAGGTCATATCTAAGGCCTTTCTCGCAGACTTTCAGGGCTAAGGCATTGCTGCTGGTCTCTGCGAAATCTTCTGCCGGTACGTCTTTCAGGCCTTTAAAGGCATCTCCTGAGTTGAGTATCTTGAAAAGGAGCTTGTCTCCCTCTTCTCCGTATTTGCCTAAAAGGGTTGAGAGGTTCTCCATTGCGGGGGTCTCGATGGGAGCATATCCGTATTTTTTGAAGACTCTCCTGACAGTGTCGAAGATGTAGTTTCTGCCGGCCATTTCGGATGGACCGAAATCCCTTGTGCCTTTGGGTATGGATGGTTTTTGTGTCATATTCTCGGTTTTTTACGGTGCAAATTTAGAAACTGTTTTCTACATTTGCGCATAAAATTAAAAATCAATCATGAATATTGTAAAAACTGATATCGAAGGTGTTTTAATTGTAGAGCCTAAGGTTTTCGGAGATTCCAGAGGATATTTCATGGAGGTTTTTTCAGAGAGGGATTTCCGTGCGGCAACAGGTCTTGACGTACATTTCGTACAGGACAATGAGTCTATGTCCTCCAAAGGAGTTCTGCGAGGACTGCATTTCCAGAAATCACCTTATGCGCAGTCCAAACTCGTGCGTGTGGTCAGAGGAAGTGTCTATGATGTGGCAGTGGATCTGAGGGCCGGTTCTCCTACTTTCGGGAAATATGTGTCAGTGGTCCTGAGCGGAGAGAATAAGAGAATGTTCTATATTCCGGAGGGATTTGCCCACGGCTTTCTGACGCTTGAGGACAATACAGTGTTCCAGTATAAGTGCGGTGCATTCTATGAACCGTCATCTGAGGGTTCGGTGCGCTGGAATGACCCTCGGATAGGAGTAGAGTGGCCTATGGTAGACGGGGAACGGCTTCTTTCTGAAAAAGACCGGAAGGCTCCTCTGCTGTCAGAACAGCCTTATCGCTTTTGACAGGCTGCGCTCCCAAAGGGGGACTTTCACACCAAAGACGGTGCGTATGAGGGATTTGTCCAGTACTGAGTAAGCCGGACGCTTGGCCGGAGCAGGGTACTGGGACGTGGGAATGGGGTTTACATCGCAGTCGGTCTTTTTAAGGGTCATGATTTTCTGGGCCCACTCGGCCTTGGAACAGCTTCCCTCATCTGAGTAGTGGAATATCTCACCGTAACGGGGAACTGCATCGAGCTGAGGCAGGATATGCAGGATGGCTTCTGCCAGGTCCTTGGCATAGGTGGGTGTGCCTGTCTGGTCGTATACCACGTTTACGATTTCCTCTTCTGCGCCTATCCTCAGCATGGTCTTTACAAAGTTCTTCTTTCCGGCGGGAGAGTACAGCCATGAAGTGCGGATAATGATGGACAGGCATCCTGAACGTTTTATGGCGATTTCACCCGCTAACTTTGTACGGCCATATTCGGATAGAGGCGCAGGCTTGTCGCTTTCATGATAAGGGGTGCTTTTGGTGCCGTCAAATACGAAATCGGATGATAGATGAACAAGGTATATCCCATGCCGGGCTGCAGCTGCGGCTAAGTTCATGGGACCGGTGACATTGATCCTGATAGCGGCGTCTGAGTCGGTCTCGGCTCCGTCGACGTTGTTGTAGGCGGCGCAGTTGATGATCTTGGTTATGGAATGTCCGGTGACAAACTTTTCTACTGCATCTGCATCAGTGATATCGAGATCCTGGCAGTCTGTGTATAAGCACTGAATGTCGCTTCGTCCTTCTGTAAGGCTGCGGAGCTCACTGCCAAGCTGTCCGTCAGCGCCGGTAATCAGTATGTTGTCCATAAATCAAAATTTATCCGGCAAAGATACTCAAATCATAATCTAAAAAAACTATCTTTGTGCAAATTTTTAAACATCTTCTATTTTACGACGACGCATGGATTACAACACAAACCGAGAGAAACTCATAATGCCGGAGTACGGCAGGCATATCCAGAAAATGATAGAGCAGGTAAAGCAGATACCGGACAGGGAAAAGCGAAACGAGCAGATACGTGCGGTGGTGTCCGTTATGGAGATACTCAACCCGCATCTGATGGAGCAGCCGGACTATAAGCATAAATTGTGGGACCATGTCCATTTTATCGCAGGATTTGACTTGGATGTGGATTCTCCGTATCCGATGCCGACCAAGGAGGAGTTCTCTGCACCTCCGGAGGTGGTTCCTATCCCCAAAGAACCTCTTGCAGCCGCACATTACGGTCGGAACATACAGAATATGATAAAGGTAATAGCCGCCATGCCCGAGGATGAGACCCGTGACAGGGTGATTAAGTCCATGGCAGTGTATATGAGGCAGCAGTATCTGATATGGAACAAGGATACGGTATCGGACGAG
Source organism: uncultured Bacteroidales bacterium (assembly GCA_944322575.1). Classification (GTDB taxonomy): domain Bacteria; phylum Bacteroidota; class Bacteroidia; order Bacteroidales; family UBA932; genus Coprenecus. Next base: position 13,143 of record CALUPK010000008.1, read on the forward strand.
ACCATCTTCAAGGATATAGAGAAGCTTTCGGGCGGAACGCTCAAGGTACCTGAGCATATTCATTTGGAGAGTATCTCTGAGAAAGAGAAGTTTTCAAGGCCGGGAATGATTCTTCCCACCGGACAGAACCGTACTCAGTTCCGTCAGCAGGGCCGCAACAAGAACAAGAAGAACAAATGGAAAAAGCAGCAGTAAACGGAAAAGGAGGCAAAGCAAAGAAAAAAAGCGCTCCAAAAGCAAAGAAGAAGAGTAAAAGCAAAAGAAAGAGCACTTTTGCACCTCTGTTGTCTTTCCTCCAGAACGAAGTGGTGCGTTTCGTGGCGGGAGTGGTGTTTGCCATTCTGTCCATATTTACGTTTGTGTCTATACTTTCGTATCTGTTTACTTGGGCCGAAGACCAGAGTCTCTTATCGGACGACAATCTGTTCAGCAATATAGTGACAGCGGAGAATTTGGGAGGCAAACTTGGATTTTTGTCGGCAAATTTGTTGGTGTCCAAATGGTTCGGCCTCGGAGCCTTTATCATACCGTTCTTTTTTGCCGGTGTCGCTGTCTATTGCTTCCGCAGAGGAAGGGTCAGGCTGCTGCGTCTTTTCACCCTTTCGCTGATGGGGTGTATAGTTCTTTCGACTGTTTTCTCCTTCATATTTTCGTTTACATCTGCCAAGACGCTTTTCGGGGACGGTGCCGGCGGCTCTTACGGATATTATATCAATGAGTGGTTAGTGTCTATGACCGGAGTGTTCGGTGCGGCGTGCATTATCGGATTTTTCTTGATTTTATGGATTATTCTGCTCAATACCAAAATAGTACAGAAGATAACCTCACTTTTTGACTCCTTGTTTAATAAGAAAAAAGAGACAGATGGACCGGAGGGGATAGAGCGGCAGGAAGAGGATGAATATATGGTTGAAGAGGATGATGAAGACGAAGATGAAGATGATGAGGAGGATGATGAGGATGAAGAGGATGAGGAAAATGAAGAAGAAGATGACGGTGACGGGAAAGGGAATACGGATGGTTCTGAGGAAGAGACAGGAACGGCAGGAGCGGATGGGGATCCCGTGTTTGAAATTATAGAACAGCCTGTTCCTGAGCCTGTCCCTGCTGTGGAGGTAGAGCGCTCCGAACCTGAGCAGCAGCCTGACTTACCTCCTTTAGAGGTGCTGAGCGGGGAGGCATCCGATTTCTCGGCAGTGCTTTCTGATGATCAGTGGAGGGCGCGTTATGATCCGCGCCTGAGCCTGTCGAATTACAGGATGCCCGACCTGTCTTTGCTGAAAGATTATTCCGACCAGACCAATGAGGTGTCGCGTGATGAGCTGGAAAAGAACAACCGCAGGATCGTATCGACGCTGAAGGATTACAAGATCAGTATTTCCAAGATATCGGCGAGGGTAGGACCTACGGTTACTCTGTATGAGGTGGTTCCTGCTCCGGGTGTGCGCGTGGCTCAGATTATGCGCTTGGAAGACGATATCGCCAGATCGCTGGCGGCACGTGGTGTCAGGGTGGTTACTCTTACCGGAACCAATGCCATAGGCATAGAAGTGGCCAATGAGAAACCGAGTATCGTTTCCATGCGCTCGATTCTCGAGGACCCTAAATTCAATTCCGTTGCCGGAAAATATGATCTGCCCGTGGTAATCGGACGGACTATTTCCAATGAGGCTATGTCCTTCGATCTTACGAAGATGCCTCATCTGCTTGTAGCCGGAGCTACTGGTCAGGGTAAGTCAGTGGGACTGAACGCCATTATCACGTCCCTGCTGTACCGCAAGCATCCTTCTGAACTGAAATTTGTCCTCGTGGATCCTAAGAAGGTGGAGCTGTCGCTTTATTCCCCGCTTGAGAAACATTATTTAGCCAAGCTGCCGGATGCCGAGGAAGCCATTATCACTGATACTAAGAGAGTGGTGTACACTCTCCGCTCGCTGTGCAAGCTGATGGACCGCCGGTACGACCTGCTCAAGGCGGCATCGGTGCGTAACGTCAAGGAATACAATGAAAAGTTCCTTTCCCGCAGGCTCAACCCCTACAAGGGACATGAGTACATGCCCTATATCGTAGTGATTATCGATGAGTTTGCGGATCTGCTGATGACGGCAGGCCGTGAGATAGAGGAACCGATAGCCCGCCTTGCCCAGCTCGCAAGAGCTATAGGCATACATCTGGTTATAGCCACCCAGAGGCCTACGACCAACATAATTACCGGAACTATTAAGGCCAACTTCCCTGCGCGGATAGCTTTCCGTGTAATGTCCAGCGTCGACTCCAAGACGATTCTGGACCAGACCGGAGCCAATCAGCTTGTGGGCCGTGGAGATATGCTTATCTCTACCGGAAGCAGTGAGCCGGTCCGGGTTCAGTGCGCATTTATCGATACTCCTGAAGTCGAGAATATCGCAACATTTATTTCTGCTCAGGCCGGCTTCGGAGGAGCATATCTGCTGCCCGAATGCGATATGGAGGACGGAGAGGACGGACCGGTCAAGAAACTTTCAGGCGGAGCGAGGGATGATCTGTTCAAGGAAGCGGCCCGTCTGATTGTACGTGAGCAGCAGGGTTCCACCTCTCTCATCCAGCGAAAGATGAACTTAGGATATAACCGTGCCGGCCGTATCATGGACCAGCTTGAGGATGCCGGTATCGTCGGACCTTCGGAGGGCAGCAAGCCGCGTCAGGTGAGGATTACCAGCATTGAGTCACTTGAGGAACTGTTGTCCACTTTATGACGTGTTTTTTATGATGAGAAATTTTAAAAATTATTCCTTTTATATAGCAGCGGCCTTATTCTGCGCTTGTCTTTTACTGCATGGGCAAGGCGTGTCAGCCAAGGCTCCCGATGGCCGTGCTCCTCAGCCCAAGGAACTTCTCAGTCAGATGAGGCAGGCGCTTGACGCATTGGGGGCGGCTGAGTTCGGTTTCGAGTTCCGGGCCGTCAGCCAGAGCGGAGAACTGCTGGGAGAGGAGACAGGGACCTTTACGGCTCAGGGCGAGAGTTTCCGCCTGGAAGGGTCGGTGCTTACAGTGTACTGCGACGGAGTGACGAAGTGGATTTACGACGAGGGGGCGCAGGAGATAACGGTATTCCCTCATGATACTGCGTCCACTGATCCGGCAGAGAATCCGTTCGCAGTCCTACGCAAGGCGGAACCGGACGACTATGCCTTCCGCGGTGCCGTGCGTAGGGTGAATGCGGCTGACGGTCAGGCTGCCTGGCTGTTGGTAATGGCCTCGAAGGACCGGAATGCCGCCTATACATTGATCGAGTTTACGGTCTCGCAGCGGACTCTGCTCCCCGTAAAGATAGTGTATGAGAGCCGGAATGGAGATAGATATGATCTGAATGTCCTGTCAGCCAAGGGGCTGGGGAAATTGTCCAGAGCAGAGTTCACCGCTCCGGAAAGTCTGATGGAGGATCCGGATATCTACATTACGGATCTGCGTTAGTCCTGTTATATAGGCTCTTGGAGCAGTCCTGCGCTGTGGAGGACTTCCCTGATGGAAGGGTAGGTCTGTTCCGCGTAGCCGGGCAGTTCTGCAGCGGGTATCCATGCTGTCTGCGTTATGCCTTCCTCTGTCTGAGGCTTGGTAGAGCAGGGCTGAGTGAGTCTCATCGCATACCAGTGGGTGTGCTTGAGCACGAACTGGCCGTCGCGGCGGTAGGTGTGGTCGGTTACGCAGATGAGCTGGCCTTCTTCCGGAGCGGGAATGCCGGTTTCTTCTATGACTTCGCGTATTGCTGTCTGAGCTACGTCTTCCCCTTTTTCCCTCTTGCCCTTGGGCAGGTCCCAGATGCCGTTGCGCAGGATGAGCATATACTGTCCGTCAGCGTTGCGCACTAAGCCTCCTGCCGCGTCAACTTCTGTAAAAAGGGTCTTGAGGCGGTTGTAGGTGTCTTCTATGTCGGAGCACAGAATGTATAGGCGGGAGATATTTCCGTTGGTTTCTATGGTCCTGACGGCCTCTGCTATAGCCTCATCACCGTTGTCTACCATGATGATGGCCCCGGAATCTCCGTCTCCGGGACGGTCCTCTCCGCAGAGGATGAGGGACCGCGAATTGAAGAAAATCGTTTTCATGTTGCGAATTTAAAAATAAAAAAAGTACCTTAGCATTCCGAAATACATTTAATTTAAAATTTTACAGAATGAAAAAGTACGAATGCACAGTGTGCCATTGGGTCTATGACCCTGCAACTGGAGATCCTGACAACGGAATAGCTCCCGGAACAGCATTTGAGGACCTTCCCGCCGACTGGGTATGCCCTCTTTGCGGAGTAGGAAAGGAAGACTTCGAGCCGGTAGACTAATTGTCTGTACTACTTTGAAATAAAGGGACGTACCGTTTTGACGGGCGTCCCTTTTTCATAGCAGGCAAGAAACTGTCGGAAAAATTGGCAAAATCCGGGTAATTGAGTATTTTTGCGCCCGAATTCAAGAAGGTTTTAATTAAATACAGACGTATTATGAAAATTAAAAGTATTCACGGCCGCGAGATTCTGGATTCACGCGGCAATCCTACAGTTGAAGTCGAAGTAGTACTTGAGTCCGGTGTACGCGGACGCGCATCTGTTCCCTCAGGAGCATCTACAGGTGAGCATGAGGCTCTCGAGCTCCGCGACGGTGACAAGAAGCGTTACGGCGGCAAGGGCGTGCTGAAGGCAGTAGAGAATATCAACAACGTCATCGCTCCTGCCCTCATCGGCTGGTCAGTTCTCGAGCAGCGTGCCATCGACCACAAGATGCTTGCCCTGGACGGCACCAAGACCAAATCCAACCTCGGAGCCAACGCCATCCTCGGCGTATCCCTCGCTGTGGCTCATGCAGCAGCAGCTTATCTGCACATGCCTCTCTACCGCTATATCGGTGGAACCAACACATATGTAATGCCTGTTCCGATGATGAACATCATCAACGGCGGCTCTCACTCCGACGCTCCCATCGCATTCCAGGAGTTCATGATCCGTCCCGTAGGCGCTCCCTCTTTCCGTGAGGGCCTGCGTATGGGCGCTGAGGTCTTCCACGCACTGAAGAAGGTGCTCCACGACCGCGGACTCAGCACCGCAGTAGGTGACGAGGGCGGTTTCGCTCCCGCACTCAACGGCACCGAGGACGCTATCGAGTCTATCCTCGCAGCCATCAAGGCAGCAGGTTACGAGCCCGGCAAGGACGTGAAGATCGGTATGGACTGCGCATCCTCCGAGTTCTACAAGGACGGTGTGTATGACTACACCATCTTCGAGGGTGACAAGGGTGTCAAGAGGACTTCCGACGAGCAGGTTGACTACCTCGAGAGCCTGATCAACAAGTATCCCATCGACTCTATTGAGGACGGTATGAGCGAGAACGACTGGGAAGGCTGGAAGAAGCTGACCGACCGTATCGGCTCCCGCTGCCAGCTCGTGGGTGACGACCTCTTCGTAACCAACGTAGAGTTCCTGGCCAAAGGTATCGAGAAGGGCTGCGCCAACTCCATCCTCATTAAGGTCAACCAGATCGGTTCCCTCAGCGAGACCCTCGACGCTATCGAGATGGCTCACCGTCACGGCTACACCACCGTCACCTCGCACCGCTCCGGCGAGACCGAGGACGCCACCATCGCCGACATCGCAGTGGCCACCAACAGCGGCCAGATCAAGACCGGCTCCCTCAGCCGCTCCGACCGTATGGCCAAGTACAACCAGCTCCTCCGCATCGAGGAAGAGCTCGGCAGCCTCGCAGTTTACGGCTACAAGCGCATCAGATAACAACCACATCACTATAGTTTATGAAAGCCGGTCCCGCAAAGGGCCGGCTTTTTTATCGCATAAGCCTCAAAAATAAAGGCAGCCGTCCCGGGTGGCGGGAGACTGCCTTTGTCCTACTGTCGGCCGGATGCTGCTTAGCCGATGAAGTGGTAGTGAGGGCCGAAGCGTTCGAAGGCGGCGCGGTCGAGCTCCTCCTGATGATCGGGATGGGCGACGCTGATGATGGCCTTGGCTCTTTCCTGGAGGGACTTGCCGTAGAGGTCCACAGCACCGTACTCGGTTACGAACCAGTGGATGTGGTTGCGGGTGGTCACGACGCCGGCGCCGGAGGTGAGGACGGGAGCGATCTTGCTGACGCCCTTGTTGGTCACTGAGGGCATGGCGATGATGGCCTTGCCGCCCTTGGACATGGAGGCTCCGTAGACGAAGTCGATCTGGCCGCCGACACCGGAGTAGAACTTGGTGCCGAGGGAGTCAGCGCATACCTGGCCGGTGAGGTCCACCTGGAGGGCGGAGTTGATGGCGGTAACCTTGGGGTTCTTGGCGATGACGTAGGGGTCGTTGGTGTAGCCGACGTCCATCATGGCCACCATGGGGTTGTCGTCGATGAAGTCATAGACCTCCTGCGAGCCCATGAGGAAGGTGGATACCATCTTGCCGCGGTCGATGCACTTCTCGGCTCCGTTGATTACGCCTTTCTTCACAAGGGGCAGGACGCCGTCGGCGAACATCTCGGTGTGGATACCGAGGTTCTTGTGGTCACCGAGCTGGGCCAGCACAGCGTTGGGAATGGCGCCGATACCCATCTGCAGGGTGGCTCCGTCCTCGATCAGGGCGGCGCAGTTGCGTCCGATGGCAGCCTCAATGGGCGAGGGCTCGGAGAAGTGGGCGGGCTCTAATTCGGAGTCGCACTCCACGAATGTGTCGATCATCGACAGGGGGATGATGGCGTCACCCCATGCGCGGGGCACGTGCTTGTTGACCACTGCGATGACATGCTTGGCGCACTCTACGGCTGCTAAGGAAGCGTCCACGGAGGTACCCATGGATACGTAGCCGTGCTTGTCGGGGAGGGACACCTGTATCATGGCCACGTCGCAGGGCAGTACGCCGCTGCGGTAGAGCCTCTGGGTCTCGCTCAGGAAGATGGGGATGTAGTCGGCATATCCGGCCTGCACGCTCTTGCGCACATTGCCGCCTACGAAGAATGCCTGATGGAAGAAGATTCCCTCATACTTGGCATCGGTGTAGGGAGCGGGGCCCTCGGTGTGGAGGTGGTGGATCCTCACGTTCCTGAGCTCACCTGCATCGCCTCTGCGGCAGAGAGCGTCGATCAGCACTTTGGGGGCTGCGGCCACACTGCTGAAGTGAATGTGGTCTCCGGACTTCACGACCTTGACGGCCTCGTCCGCGCTTACAAAATGGATATCTTTGTACATATTGTAGATTATTGGTAATTAGCTTCAAATTAAGTCGGACGCAAAGTTAAGAAAATTTGATAAAAACTTGCTAAATTTGTCTCAATAAGTAAATTTCAATATGAGACAATATGGACAGTTTCTGGCGGCGGTGTTGATCTTCCTGGCCGCCGTGTCGTGTGCGGAGCATAGAAGCGGGGCTCTGAGATACGGATTCCCCGACATTATTGACATTTCCCTCACTCCGGACTCGACGGTGAGAAAGGCGGGGTGCTTTACGGATGCCGGTTCCTGGATGGGGTTCACCCTTCCCCAGCGGGACCGGTGGGTCAATGGGTTCTGCGGGCCTTTCAGCATAGAGCACAGGCGGTGGGCGGCGCAGTCGGCGGTGACGGTCCGTTTTGCCGGGGATGAGGGGGATATGCGTCCGGATTCGGTTACTTATTTCCCCGGGGAGGTCTACATGGCCTCATCCTCGGATGCCGGCAGGATAGAGCAGCGGATGGTCTTTGCAAGCGCCTCTACGGCCTTGCTGACGGTGGAGAGCGGGACTGACCGCGGACTCGTATTTACCGGGGAGGAGTGGAACAGCCGGGCGCGGCTGAGCCTGCGGGGACAGACCGTGACGGCGGAGCTTCCGGAGGGGGAGACGGTGCTGCTGACATTTGGCCCTGAGGCCGTTCTCGAGTGCGACGGACGGAATTATACGGCCCGGACTCCGGAGGGCTGCGGGCTGGTGCGGGTGGCATTGTCCTTCGTCTATGAGGAGAATGCCCTGGAGGGGGTGATGCGGGAGGCACGGGCTCTGCTGACGGATCCGGAGGCGGCGGTAAAGGCTTCTGCGGACCGCTGGGAGGGCTATCTGAGCCGGGTGCTGCGGGACGACATGCCGCATGAGTATGACCGGGTGGCGGTCAAGTCGGTGGTGACGCTGATGTCCAACTGGAGGGCCGCCCGCGGGGACCTGCTCCACGAGGGGGTGATTCCGAGCCATTCGGTGACATATTTTACCGGATTCTGGGCCTGGGACAGCTGGAGGTTCTCGGCGGCTCTGGCCCGCTTCGCTCCGGAGCTGGCCAGGAACAATATCCGGGCGATGTTCGACTATCAGCAGCCGGACGGGATGGTCATCGACTGCATCTATACCGACAGCCGCTGGAACAATGCCCGGGACAGCAAGCCGCCCCTCGCGTGCTGGGCAGTGGATGAGATTCTGACATACGCAGGGGACACCGCCTTCGTGAGGGAGATGTATCCTAAGTTGCTGACCTATTATAAATGGTGGTTCGCCAAACGGGACCACAACGGCAACGGGATGTGCGAGTTCGGCTCTACGGACGGCACCCTCGAGGCGGCCGGATGGGAGAGCGGGATGGACAACGCGATACGCTTCGACGGAGCCAGGATGCTGCGCAACGGTCCGGATGCCTGGAGCCTCGACCAGGAGAGCGTGGACCTGAACGCCTACCTGGCCTTCGAGGCGCGGCTGCTGCGCAAGTTCGCGGCGCTTATCGGGGAGGACTTCGATGCCCCGGACCACAGCACTGAGGTGGCTGAGTATTTCTTCGACCCGGAGCTCGGGTACTTCTGCGACCGGAAACTCGCCGACGGCAGCTTTATCGCCGAGCCGGCCTGCGAGGGCTATACTCCGTTCTGGGTGGAGATTGCCTCGCAGGAACAGATGGACCAGGCCCTGAGGCTGCTGACCGACCCTGCCAAATTCTCCACTTACATACCATTCCCCACCGCCGCCGCGGACAATCCCAAGTGCTCCCCGGACGGCTACTGGCGCGGTCCCATCTGGCTCGACCAGACCTATCAGGCCATCCGCGGGCTGCGCAACTACGGGTACGGCGATCTGGCCGATGAGTACACCCGTCAGGTATTCGACCGCTGCGACGGCCTTACCGGATACGCTCCCATCCACGAGAACTACGGGACGCACACCGGAGAACGGCTGCAGGCCTCCCATTTCAGCTGGAGTGCCTCGCATCTGCTGATGATGTATGAGGATTACGGGAAGTAGCGGAATTTTTCATTTTATCTGTCACGTTCGGGGGCGGTTATCCGTCTATGCAGTATGAATTCGGAATTCACAAGTGCAGTAGAGGGAAACCGCAGACGCATGCTTGTACTCGTGCGGGGTATTGTCGGAGACGGTGCCTTGGCCGAGGATATAGTGCAGGATGCAGTCCTGGCCTATCTGCAGGCGGCTTCTGGCGGGAAAAATGTCAGCTGTCCCGGGGCCTGGCTGATGAAGGTGGCCCGGAACAGGGCGCTGGATGCGGTCAGGTCGGCGGGTTACAGCAGGACATCAGGGCTGGAGGCGGCGTGGAGGCAGGACAGCGGGGAGAATATCGAGCTGCACTTGGGAATGAGGGAGCGGGTTGCGCAGGTGCGGGCGGTCGTGCAGGAACTTCCGGAGCAGCAGCGCTCGGCGTTTATTCTCAGGGATGTGCTGGGTTATGAGACGGATGAGATAGCGGAGATAATAGGATGCGCCGGGGACAATGTCCGGCAGCTGCTGAGCCGGGCGCGGAAGCGGATAAGACAGTATCTGTTGGAAAATGAATAATTATGAGCAATATGAAGGACAATGAGTTGAGACAATTGCTGGACCTCTGGCTCGAGGGCAGTTCTACCCTTGAACAGGAGGAACGGCTGCGCAGGAGATTCCTTTCGGGGAAGGTGCCGGCGGGCTTGGAGAAATACCGGCCGCTTTTCGGGTATATCGCTCAGGAGCGGGCTGCTGCGGGAGTTGCCGCTGCGGATGGACGGATGTCCCGCCGCAGGAGGGTGCTGCGCACAGTGGTGTCCGTGACTGCCGCCGCGGCGGTGCTGGCTGGCGCCGGAGTGCTGGTTTTTGACGGCGGGCGTTTCCAGGGCGGTGCCTCCGGACTGCGCCTGACTGTAGGCGGCCGTTCCGTGGCGGACGAGGCTCTGGCGGTGGAGATTGTAGACCGGGAGCTGGCGCGGCTGGGGGATGTGCAGGCGGCATTGGACCTGAGCCTGGATGTCCTGAGGGAGGCTGCCCGGGTGCGGGATTCGACCATGAGCGTGCTGGAGGATAGAATGGTATTGGACTTTAAAATCAAATAGATATGAAGAGAGTACTGATAACACTTGCGCTGGCCGCTGTGTCCCTGCTGTGCGCCCGCGCCCAGTCGATGGACAGCCTGATAGAGAAATATGCCTATCAGAAGTCGGCGGTGACGGTCACCATGCCGGAGCAGATACTGAAAAAGATGGCGCGGAGGGACAACAATGACCTGCTCCGCAAGCTTACGGAGATAAAAATCATCAGCATTTCGGGTTCTGACGGCAATTGTCTGAGGGACAGGTTTCTCGAGGATGCACGTCGGCTGACGGCCCGGTATGAGGTGCTCTTCTCGGTCAGCAATGCCGGCAGGTGGGTGTCGGCCTATATCGACGGACACTGCCGGGAGGCGATAACGCTGTCGAGCGATGATGAGGCGGTGACCCTGCTGTATATGAGGGGCGATATCGATGATGATATGCAGGATGCCCTGCTCAGCAACAAGATACGGATTAAATAACTTAAAGAAGGAACAAGATATGAGAAAGATTATGATTTTTGCAGCCGCTGCGGCCGGCCTGCTGGTAATCCTGCCGCGTGTCTCTTACGCACAGGCCGATATCGAGATAGGCAAGACGACCATACGCCTCCAGTCCCCGGTGAAAGTATATGACAAAAGCGATGATGACCGGCACAGCAGAGGCTACTGGCAGAGAAGTTACGTGGATGTGTTCGCCGGTTTCAGCTTTCCGGTGGAGGGCTGCAGCTATGAGGATACTCCGCAGATGCCGGTCAAGTACGGCAACAGCTTTGAGATAACCGTCGGAGCCAAGCAGTGGTACCGCCCGGCAAGACACTATGCGTTCGGAATATCGGTCCAGTACACGCATTATGATTACCGTGCCAGGAACGGACTGGCCGTCTCAGGAGCAATAGCCCCGTATCCGGTGGGAATGAATATCTACCGCGAGATATTCAAGACCGACAACATAGGTCTGGGAATATATAACCGTTTCTTCTTCTCCCGCAGTTACTCTTCTGTGTTCATCGACATAGGGGCCTACGGGGACTGGGCCTTCAGCCGTCAGTACAAGATCCGCTATTATTCCGGGGAGTCCAAGGAGGCGGACCATTACCGCGACGGCGGGAAATTCCTGCCTCTGCAGGGCGGTGTCTACGGAGCTTTAGGCATGGGCGCTTTCTCGATCTACTGCAAGTACCGCTTCACTCATCTCTTCGACCATTCTGTATTGCCGATGGAGCCGCCCCGCCTGCAGCTCGGGCTGATGATTGAAATTTAACGGCCGGGACTCTCCTGATAACGGGAGGCGATTCTCTGCACGGTGCTGCGGATCTCCTCCCGGAGTGAGGCCGGGGAAATGACTTCCAGCTGGTTCATGCGGGAGAGGATGGTGCTGTAGAAGTCCCAGGTGGGCCGGAGCCGGTATTCGAAGACAGCACATTCTTCGTCGGGATCGGTGGCTGTCTCTTTCTGGCTGTGGTGCAGGGGAAGGGAGCGGAGGTATCGTACCTGGAGGCCGTAGGCTCTGATGAGGATGGTGGTCATGGGGATGTTGCTGTCAGTGGAGATGCCGCAGAAGTCGGCGAAGTAGCCCTGGGGGTCGAAGTCTGCGGGATATTCGAAGGTCTCGTTCATGGCGGTCAGTCCGATGATGCGGTCCAGGGCAAATGTGCGCATGGCGTCCCTCTCACGGCAGTATCCGCAGACGTACCATCTTTGGTTGAAGAGCTTGAGGCACCAGGGCTGTATGGTGTAGGTGTCAGGTCTGTCGTACCAGTAACTGCCGTGGACTATCTCCAGCCATTTATTTGCCTGCATGGCGTCGATGATGGGGGTGAGATGCTTCTGCCCGGAGGGTACGTTCTCCAGGAGGATGCGGTCGCGGATGCCCTTGCTCTCGCTGATGATGTTCTTGACAGTGAAAGTATTGAGCAGCCATGAGCGGGTAGTGCTGTTCTCCAGGTCTTCAGGGTTCTCGATGTAGTAGTGGTAGCCGCCGACCCGCCTGCACTCGATATTGATGTCAAATGCCTGCTGTATGGCTTCCTTCCAGTTGTTGAATGTCCGGCGCGGGATGTCCGCACCGTCGTAGAGAGGCGACATAGCCCATTTCTCATTGATTTCCCTGAGTGTGATGCGGCCCGCGCGGTGAATCGTATCCACGAGCCAGATGTACTTGTCGAATAGGTCTTTAGTCATGATATTACGTTTTATTTTGTGCAAAAGTAGTGAAAACTTGTGAAAAATCGTGGCACAAGTTTCTCAGAATGCAGATAAATTTTGTATTATGCATTTGAATCATTATGTTTGCAGTGCATAATAAATAGCATATGGAATTTGTCGACAGAATCGCAGAAACAGCACGTCTTAAGGCCGCTCTTGCCGGGGAACGGTCTGCATTGGTCGTGATGTATGGCCGCAGAAGACTGGGTAAGTCAACACTTATTAAAAGGGTGTTGTCTGAAGGGGATGTTTATTTTCTCGCTGACCGTTCTGAAGGGCAGCATCAGAGATTGTTGCTGGCTAAAGTAATTGCGCAGGTGTTCCCGGATTTCGACAAACTGACATATCCGGATTGGGAGTCTCTGTTCCGTGCGGTCAATTACCGGACAGACAGGCGTTTCACCCTGTGTCTGGATGAGTTTCCGTATATTGTGGAACAATCTCCGGAGTTGCCGTCAGTGCTGCAGAAACTGGTAGATGAAAAGCAGCTGAAGTATAATTTGGTACTTTGCGGCTCATCGCAGAATATGATGTACGGGCTGTTTCTCGATTCCTCAGCGCCTCTTTATGGCAGGGCGGATGAGATTATAAGGCTCACGCCTATACGTTTGCCATATCTTCAGGAGGCATTGCGCCTCGATGCGGTGAGTGCCGTTGAAGAATATTCAGTATGGGGAGGTGTGCCGCGTTATTGGGAACTGAGAGAGAACAGGAGATCGCTTGACGATGCTCTGTGGCACAATATACTTTCTGTAAACGGGGTTCTCTATGAAGAACCTGTGAAACTTTTTCAGGACGATGTAAAGGATATCGTCAAGACCTCGACGATAATGTCATACGTCGGAGCCGGTGCAAACCGTCTTTCTGAGATTGCGGCACGGTGCGGTGAGCCTGCGACCAATCTGTCACGTCCATTGAAGAAACTTGTAGATCTCGGATTTTTAGAAAAGGATGTCCCGTTCGGGATGGATGAGAAGAATGCAAAGAAAAGTCTTTATAAGATAGCCGATCCGTTTATGGCATTCTACTATCAGTTTGTGGTTCCGTACCGCTCGTTTATAGAGCTTGACCGCCGTCTGCCCATAGAGCAGGCTTTGTGTGCCCGTTTCCAGGAGTATGTAAGTATGCAGTGGGAAAAACTTTGCAGGGAAGCTGTGACAGGAAATATTATGGAAGGAGTGCTTTATGGCAGGGCAAGACGCTGGTGGGGCTCTGTCCTCAATGAGCACGGGAAACCTGAGCAGATTGAGTTCGATGTGATGGCAGAGTCCGTCGATAAGAAGTATCTGCTGGTAGGTGAATGTAAATGGACGGCTAGGGAGAATGGCAGACAGCTTGCCGCAGAACTTCTCCGCAAAGCCGCCCTTCTGCCTTTTACAAAGGATTATACGGTTGTACCGGTGCTTTTCCTCAAAAATGAGCCCACGGATAATTCTGCGAATGTGATGCTGCCGCAGGATACCATCAGGCTGTCGAAATAGCGTATAGCTTGTTCCTGATTTCTCAAAGATATCTCCTTAAATTATGAAATTTCAATAGTTGTGCCGTCGTGTTTCCTATGTGCGTGTGACCTTTGCGGCATAAAAGTAAAGGTGCGCTATGGAAAAGAATCAAAACAGGACATCCGCATTGCTGGAGGCAATGGAGAAAATAATGGAGCTGGGCAGGAATTCTGGGCTAAGTGCGGAATTCTATAAGAAAGCCGGACGTTATATCCGGGCAGTATCGTCAAAGTTGTCAATGACGCCGGTGCAGAGTGTGCTGTTGTCTGCATTTATCAATTCCATGACCGACAGCCGCATCCTCCTGAGCGAGCTGGCACAGTATTTCAATTGCAGTACGATCCGTATTATCAAGAATGTGAATGAAATAGATGATCTGGAACGGAGGAGATACATACGGTGCTCCCGTGCCTCCAGGCAGAGATCCTACCGTGTGCCTCTGGAGGTTCTGGACGCACTGAAGGAGGACAGACCTTATGTGCCTGAGAGTTATTCCGGAATGTCCATGGAACGTCTTGTCGCGGCACTTGGAGAAAAATTTACCGACCTTGAGGAGGACGAGCTGACGTACAAAGGCTTTCTGGAGGAAGTGGATGCGCTTTTGACACAGAATAAGGAACTGGACTTTGTGAAGGCATTGAATAAATACGACTTGGAAGATGATGCGAGAGTTATGCTTTTGTTCCTCTGCCATAAGCGGATGAATGACGATGATATCGGCATCTCCTGGTATGACTACCGTGATATCTACAAAGATAGGCTGGACGCGCTGTATATGAAGAATTCCATGAAGGACGGGGATAATGACCTTTTTGCATACGGTCTGGTGGAACATTGTACCGAGGACGGGATTGCGGATACTTCCTGCGTTAGACTCACCGAGAGTGCAGTCGTGGAATTGTTCGGCCAGTTGAGAATGCCTTCAGGAAATGTCCGGAGCCGACACCTCCTGCATCATACAAAGATAGCGGTCAAGGAACTTTTTTACGGGAGCCGGGAGTCTGCTCAGATTGAAGAGCTGACAAGACTGCTGGCACCGGGCACCTTCGACGATGTATGCACCCGTCTCGCATCCAAGGGTATGCGCAAGGGCTTTCCATGCATCTTCTATGGACCTCCGGGAACAGGCAAAACAGAAACGGCTCTTCAGATAGCCAGGGAGACAGGACGGGACATTCTGCAGGTGGAGGTCTCTCAATTACGAAGCAAGTGGGTGGGAGAGAGCGAGAAAAATGTCAAAGGCCTGTTTGACGGATACCGGGCTATGGTGTCGCAGTCATCCTGTCCGGCGCCCATCCTCCTTTTCAATGAGGCCGATGCCATCCTGAACCGTCGAAAGCAAGGGGCTGAGGGTGGGGTGGATAAAATGGAGAATGCGCTCCAGAATATTATCCTGCAGGAGATGGAATCCCTCGAAGGCATTATGATAGCCACAACCAACCTTACCGGCAATATAGACCCGGCCTTCGAGCGCCGTTTCCTCTATAAAATAGAGTTCGGTCGTCCTTCTGCAGATGTCCGTGCCCGTATCTGGCAGTCCATGATGCCTTCATTGAATGCTGATAAAGCAATGGATTTGGCCTCCGACTACAATTTTTCAGGAGGGCAGATAGAGAATATCGCCCGTAAATGTTCCGTCGCCGAAGTCCTGTACGGAACTTTGGACTTTACACGTCTCAGGGCTTTTTGCGAGACTGAAAGATTGGCCGTAACTGCATCTGATTCAAAACGCAGAATTGGTTTTGCTGATGGTTGGAAGAAAATTACGCCCGATACTGGAAAATTTTGCTAACTTTGTCGTGCCGGTGGTGAAAGCCGGCGCGACATATTGCAGACGAAAGTGTTTTCGTACTGTCCTCGGAAGAAAATGTGGTAGTTTTCAAGATCAGAAGGACGACGGCGGCACTCGTCACTTGTATGGTCATGCGGTAGGACACTCTGTCCGATACCTCATAACTGCACAGGTGTGGAGTATCGGGCGTTTATCTCTGATCGGGTCTTACCACAACCTTCTTCCGGGAAAACAGGCTGTCTCCACACTTTCTTTTTGCCTGTGCTGCGTTCCGGCGTATGCTGCCTTTAATTTTGCGAATGAAATATTGTAAATTAATACGTATGGTTATGAAAAAGAATGCTTTATCCATTTTGGGCTGCATTATGTGCCTATGCCTTGTTTTTTCCTGTGAGGAGAATACAGGAGAAGAGAAGTTCCCCGAACCTGATCCAGGAACAAAATATTCCGTCAGCGGAAGTGTTCAGAAAGGGCCGTTTTCCCAGGGCACATCCATTACCATCCAGGCCCTGGACGATAACCTTAATCCTACGGGACGCAACTACTCCATTACCACGTACGATGATTTCGGTGCGTTTTCCATCGGCAGCGAGATAGAGTCCCGCTATGTGGAGATAATTGCGGACGGATATTATTACAATGAAGTGGCCGGTTCTCTCTCGAAATCGCCCATAACCCTGCGTTCTATATCCGACCTGAGCGAAGAGGGCCAAACCAACATCAACCTTTTGACAACCCTGGAGTCAGGCCGTATCCGCTATCTGGTATCGAATGATGGAAAAGCCATGTCCGAGGCCCGCCAGCAGGCGGAGCAGGAACTGTACGATATTTTCAACATCCCTTTGGAGGTAGGAGACAGCGGTTTTGACAAGGCGGATATATCGAAGGCAGGAGACGGCAATGCTGTGCTTCTTGCTATATCAGCGACGCTCCAGAGTACCCGTACGGAGGCTGAGCTTTCCGAACTTATAGCGAAGATATCTTCCGAGATGCAGAATACCGGCACATTGGGAAAATCGGACCTCTCCGAGCAGATCCGTCAGGGCGGTATCGGGCTTGACTATGAGCAGATACGCTCCAATCTTATCGCCCGCTACGAGCAGCTCGGACAGCATGGTTACGAGATTCCGAATTTCGAGGACTTTATGGATATCAACGGCAACGGGGTTATAGACCGGGACGACCAGTGGCTCCTCGTCTCCGATGCTCAGTATCAGGTTCCACAGAGCGGAGGAGAATATTCCGTTACGGTAGAGTATAATGTAGATTATGAAGTGACGGTGGAGGACGGATGCGACTGGATTTCAGTCTCCTCTGCAGACGCCACCAAGGCCTATCTGGAAAGTACCGGATATACGGTCTCTGTTTCGGAAAACGGCTCATTCGAGTCCCGCAGTGCCGGCATCACCTTTAAGTCCAAGGAGTCCTCTCAGTCTGTTACAGTCTATGTGGTGCAGGATGGCGCGATGTTCTCGTTGGGTCAGACTTATTATTATCTGGACAATACAGCGCAGGTGCTGGAGGTATGGGTGACATCCTCTTCGGACAATTATGTCGTAGAGATACCTGAAAGCAGTGATTGGATAGCGGAGTCAGACTCTGATAGCGGAGTCCGTAAATTTGCAGTGGAGGCGAACAATGATTTCAGTTCGGAGCGCATAGGCAGTATCCTGTTCAGAGATGAGGCCGGGAATCTGCTCGGCGAGGTTACGGTTAATCAGGATAAGGCTTATATGAGCATAGAACAGGAACGGTTCGATATCGACAATGCGGCGCAGAATTTTATTCTGAGAATCTCTTCATCTACGGAAGATTATAAGGTAGATGTTACCGAAGGCTCGGAATGGCTGGCAATAACTTCTCACAGTGGTGGAGACTGGAAGTTCTCAACTTATCTGAACAGCAGCTACCAGCCCCGTGACGGTATGATAACAGTGTCGGATGTGAACGGTGCTGTGCTGGATACCATACCGGTGAACCAGTGGTGTGAGACTGTGACGCGGGTGAATGTGACACCGGGCAGTCTGGAGTCGTTGATTACGGAGCCTGGACAGTTGGAATATACGGAGACATTTATTGCGTCGGGAGAGATGAATGAAAAAGATTTCCTTCTTTTACGGGATATGTCAGCACTTAAAAATATTGATATATCAGGGTTGATAAATACGACGCTGCCTAAATCTGTTTTCCATGAAATGAATATGTTGGAAAGGTTGACTTTGCCTAAAAATCTAGAGATTATTCCATATGCAATGTGTAGTTATTGTGGTAATTTAAAAGAGGTATTTCCATTGCCAGAGAGTGTGACTGTCATAGGTGAGGAGGCTTTCTTAGATTGTTTTGAACTTACAGGAAATTTAATCTTACATGAAGGTATAGAAAGAATTGAAACAGGGGCTTTCAGTAGATGTGAGAATCTTACAGGTGATTTAATAATACCTTCAACAGTTAATTTTATGGGAGGGTATGGATATATTTTCAGAGGTTGCGAGAAGATAGATAAGGTCTATATGAAGCCGATAACTCCGCCTGCAACATGGGAAGGATATGATATGTTTCCCAATTATCGATACCTGGGTGTACCCATTGGCAGCAAGGAACTCTACGAAGCCGATGAGCATTACAACAAGTTCATGGTAATCGAGGAAGTGGACTTCGAAGCTCTTGGCTTGTGAAAGAATAAATGATCAATATAAATTAAAGTTAAAGGCTATGAATACATTATCAGAACAGTTGACATCTTTGTATGAGAGTAAATGGGACAAGTTGATGCAGCAACTGGACAAGAGGCAGATTAAAACTCAGTGTCCGTTTGTCCTTTCAGTACAGAGGAACGGCAGTGAGGACTGGTATGCCGGAGCGGACATAAAAGTCATGTTTTTCGGGCAGGAAGTCCATTCTTGGGAAAAGAATGAGGATCTCGGTGACACTATGCGTGCGTATGAGAGGTTTTTCGAAGAAAAGTATGTTGATGAAGAGGTGGCCGGTTACTTCAGTCAGGATGAGATTTCGTCCGGAAACCGCTTCATGAGATGGGGGTGTAACGGCATTATGTCCGGAATACGGGATATCCTGGAATCTTGTCCAGGCCGGCGGGCAGCTTTCCTATGGAACAATATTTCAAAACTTTCAACCTATGATGG
Source organism: uncultured Bacteroidales bacterium (assembly GCA_944322575.1). Taxonomy (GTDB): domain Bacteria; phylum Bacteroidota; class Bacteroidia; order Bacteroidales; family UBA932; genus Coprenecus. Next base: position 32,032 of record CALUPK010000008.1, read on the forward strand.
CAGACCTGTAGGAACGGAAGTTCATGAGCTGGAGAGGGAATATTTTCACGTCATACCGCAGGAGATTGAGATATTAAGGCCTAATATTTTGGTTTTTCTTACTGGCCCGGGGTACAATAAATACTATAGCTATATTTTGGAGAATTTCACTTTGGACGGAGAACCGCAGATGTTGTCAGGAATACCTCAAGATAATTTGATGAAACTTCCTGTTCAGGGGGTAAGGTCGGCATACAAGACGCTTCATCCGGGTGCTCATCTAAGCGAAACAGAGCATTGGAAGAATTATCAGGCGATAATAGATGATATCCGCTTGAATATATTAGGATGCCTGCAATGAGTTAGATGAACTTCGTGAAGAGTATGCTTTGGATCAGTCGGGCCGGGATATGTCTGTCGCCATCCCGGAACGACTGTTTACATTTCCGATAGTATTCCGTCGTTTCCCTTAGCGCTCTTTCTTGTGCCTTGGTTTGGCGTAAGTGACTGGTAGCTGGGCATTATCCGATACTCATAGAAGTACCGTACGGCCTCGTATATCATATCCACGACCGTCAAAGCGATTCACTAAAAAATTCTACACATTAGCCCTGGATTTCACATTCCTGTCATAGAGGACAATGGAGCCTGCAACAGCGACGTTCAATGATATGCTGGCCGGGATTTGGATTATGTCGTCGCATTTGCCGAGGATGTCTTGAGGCAGCCCGCTGTCCTCTGCACCAAGCAGGTATACTGCACGTTCGGGATGTTTGTAGGTGGTAACGGAGATGCTGCGAGGATCAAGCTCCACTCCTATCAGGCTGGCACCTTTTGGGAGTGCGCAGAGAAAATCCTCAAATGCTTTGAACTCGAACATCGAAATGTGTCTCCAGCTTTTGCAAGTGTCTGACGGCATTTCCTTATATCGTTTTCCTATGACGAATGTGAAATCTGCTCCGAGTATGAGAGAAGATCTCCAGAGTGTACCGGCGTTTTCACTGAATTTTGAGCCGTAGATGCCTATGCCGCAGAACCCGCGGTGTCTGTATTCTTTGGTTTCCATATAGTGTGATATTTCGTGCAAAGTACTTCGCAGAATGTGCTGTGATGTGGCGCATTGTCGGGCTATCTTTGCGGAAATTTGATTAGATTTGGGGTATGGAAAAACCGACTATAGCGATAGGCGACGTGCACGGGCTGGACCTGTGGCGGGATGTGGTGGAGGCGCATCCGGAGTGCAGGGTAGTGTTTCTTGGGGACTATCTTGATCCATTCTTCTATATGTCGAAGGTAAGACTTTTGGAAAATCTGCGGGAAATCATTGATTTTAAGAGATCGCGACCGGAGGATTCGGTGCTATTGCTTGGTAATCACGATTTGCACTATTTTTGCGAGGAGGCGTCGCCGGCATCCCGTTTTGATGCGGGGATTGCGGGGGAGGCTTCGTCATTATTCTTGGATAATTTGGATTTGTTCCAGTATGCGTTTCAGGATGGGGAGTATCTGTTCACTCATGCCGGGGTGTCGCAGCTGTGGTTCGATTACGATTTCTGCGGTGATGCTTCTCGGTCTGTGGCGGAACAGCTGAACAATCCGGCGGCAGACCAGGTGGCTGCGCTGCATCGTGTCGGGTCTGCCCGCGGTGGCTGTGCATGTGATACAGGGGGCATATTCTGGGCAGATAAAAGCGAGCTGGAGGAGCCTCTGTGCGGCTTCACCCAGATAGTCGGGCACAACCGGGTCGCAGAAGTGACCGGGCATACCGGCTCCGGCGGCGGCAAGATCGTGTTCTGCGACTGCCTCCGCAACGGTCTTTATCTTTATATTTGAGCCCATGAAAGATTTTGCAGCCATAGATTTTGAGACAGCCAATGAACAGCGTACCAGTGTGTGCAGTGTGGGAGTAGTGGTTGTGCGGGGCGGAGAGATAATAGACCGCTTCTACAGCCTCATACGGCCCGAGCCGGAGTATTACAGTTACTGGAATACCCGGGTGCACGGCCTTACCTTGGAGGATACTGCCGATGCGCCGGTATTCCCCTATGTGTGGGAGAAGGTGGCTCCGCTGATAGAAGGACTGCCGTTAGTGGCCCACAACAGTCCGTTCGATGAGGGCTGCCTGAGGGCTGTGTTCCAGGTGTACCGCATGGATTACCCGGAGTATGTTTTTCATTGTACCTGCAGGGCTTCCCGCCGTGTTTTCGGACCGCAGCTACCGAATCATCAGCTCCAGGCCGTTGCAGCCCGCTGCGGCTACGACCTCACGCACCATCACCACGCCCTGGCCGATGCGGAGGCCTGCGCTGCCATTGCCCTTAGGATTCTATAGGTTCACAACTTTGTGGTCCACAAAGTTGTGGACTTTTTAAAGCAGACCGTCGGCTACACTATCCGGTCGCCGTAGAAGACCTTGCACCCGAAGTTGTGGCGCAGGCTGCTATCCATAACCGATACTTGACGAGCGGTATGCCCTGCATTGATCAAGATGAAATCTATTATTTTAGCAGGCAAAATTGAAAGACAATGGAACAGCAGTCAGTAAAATGTCCCCGAATTTCCCTATCTTTACCGCCCGAAAAAACATACATAATATGAGCAGAAACGAGATGTCATCGAGGGAGGCCAAGTTAGAGGCTTTCGGCCGCCTTTTAGATATAATGGATGAGCTCAGGGAGAAATGCCCCTGGGACCACAAGCAGACCGCCGAGTCGCTGCGTCCTCAGACGATTGAGGAGACTTACGAGTTGAGCGACGCCATCCTCCGCGGGGAGGGTAGGGAGGTATCCAAGGAACTGGGCGACGTGCTCCTGCACATCGTCTTCTATGCCAAGATTGCCTCGGAAAAGGGCGAATACGATATCGTGGACGTGATCAACCGTCTGTGTGACAAACTGATCTACCGCCATCCGCACGTTTTCGGCGAGGTCCATGTGAACGGGGCCGACCAGGTGGTGCAGAACTGGGAGGAACTCAAGACCAAGGAAAAGGACGGGAACAAGCGGGTGCTCTCGGGAGTGCCTGTCTCCTTGCCGCCGCTGCTCAAGGCCTACCGCATGCAGGACAAGGCCCGCGCCGTGGGTTTCGACTGGGAGGAGCGTTCCCAGGTCTGGAACAAGGTGGCAGAGGAGCTCGGGGAGTTCCGCGAGGAACTGGGCCGGATGGACAAGTCGGACCCTGAGTCGGTGAAAAGGGCCGAGGGCGAGCTCGGTGATTTCCTCTTCTCTATAGTGAATGCTGCCCGTCTGTACGACCTGAATCCCGACACGGCGCTGGAGATGACCTGCGCCAAGTTCCGCCGCCGCTTCACTTATCTCGAGGAGCACACCATCCGTCAGGGCAAGTCTCTGAAGGACATGACGCTGGCGGAGATGGACGTTATCTGGAACGAGGCTAAGGCCTTAGAGAAAAATTCTGAGGACAATGCCGGAAAATAGTCCTGCCTGGCTCGAGCGCACCGCCCTGCTCGTGGGCAGGGAGGCCCTGCTGGCCCTGAAAAGAGCTACCGTAGTGGTCGCCGGTCTGGGCGGGGTAGGGGCATACGCTGCGGAGATGACGGCCCGCGCCGGGGTAGGGCGGATGATAATCATAGACTCGGACAAAGTTTCGGAGAGCAACCGGAACCGGCAGCTGCTGGCACTCTGCTCGACCGTAGGACGGCCCAAGACTGAGGTTATGTCGGAAAGGCTTCTGGACATCAATCCGGAATTGCAGATAATCAAGGTGGAAGAATACCTTACCGAGGACAATGTGGCGGCGCTCGTAGAGCGTTCCTGCGCCGAGGCGGGGGTTGCCCGCCCGGATTTTCTCATCGATGCGATTGATACCCTGGCCCCTAAGATTGCCCTTATCGCCCATTGCATCCACAGCGGTATCCCCCTTGTCTCCTCGATGGGCGCCGGAGCCAAATTCGATGCCACGAAGGTCCGTCTGACCGACCTCTCGAAGTCCTACAACTGCCCTCTGGCCTTCATTCTCCGGAAGAAACTCCGCAAGATAGGCATCAGCAAGGGCTTCCCCGTGGTGTTCTCGGAGGAACTGCCCGACCGTGGCGCCATTGTCCCTACGGAGGGCGAGCGCAACAAGAAGTCCCAGGTAGGCACCATCTCCTACATTCCCGCCGTCTTCGGCTGTGTCTGCGCTCAGGCAGCCCTGACCCATCTCTGCCGCCGGAACAGTTGATATCCGCTGTCGGTATAAAAATGCTGCATAAATACGTTTAGGTTATTGGAAAAATTCGTAACTTGGCAGAGTTTTTAACTACCAACCGTATTTAAGCAACAATTTTAGGATATGAAACGGATAATTACACTTGTGTCCTGCATCCTCATGGCTTCGGCGGCTCTCAGTGCGCAGAGCTGGAAGCAGTATGAGGCGGCAGCAGCAGATCAGGCCTATCAGAATGCTGACTGTGTGGTGCTCTTAGACAGTACGTCAGTCAGCGTCGAGCCCACTGGCCAGGGCTCGTTCGCAGTGTGCAAAGTCTTTAAGGTTCAGACTCAGAAAGGAGCCGTGGCCAACAGAGTCATAAAATATGACTATGACCCTCTCACGGCTTTTGCCGAGTTCAGGAATGTGACTATTTACCGTGCCGGCGGTGAGGTGGAGCATCTCGATGTTGCCACTGCGAAAGACTATACTGCTCCGGCAAGGTCCATCTACTGGGGCGCCCGTCAGATTATGATAGAGGTTGGAGCTCTTGAACCTGGTGATATCGTAGAGTACGAGATCGCCAAGAAGGGCTTCACCTATGCGCTGCTGGCATCGGATATGGGCGGCGGTGCGGCAGCGGCTGCCGGAACTGACGATGGAGATGACTCCCGCTTTATACCTCCGATGAGGGGGCAGTTCTACGACATCGTGCCTTTCTGGTGCGCGGATCCTACTGTCCGCAAGGTCTATATGGTGTCTCTTCCCATGGAGAAGGACGCCCAGTTCCAGTTCTATCAGGGCGAGTGTACTTCTTCCATGAGATATGAGGACGGCCGTAAGGTCTATAAGTTCGCGGTGAATGAAGTGATGCCTTTCACCCGCGAGCCCAATATGGTGGACCTCTACGATGCAGCTCCCAAGCTGATGATGTCCACTACTCCGGACTGGATAGAAAAGTCCCTTTGGTTCAACAAGGTGAACGAGGACTACGGCAGTTTCGACGCCTACGCTCCAGCCCAGAAGAAGGTCAACGAGCTGATCCGCGGCAAGGAGACAGAAATGGAGAAAATTGCTGTGCTGACCCACTGGGTGGCCGACAACATCCGCTACTCCGGCATCACCATGGGTAAGGGTGAGGGTTACACCCTGCACAATACTAAGATGAACTACACCGACCGCTGCGGTGTCTGCAAGGATATAGCGGGTACTCTGATATCCTTCCTGCGGATGGCCGGATTCGAGGCATATCCTGCAATGACCATGGCCGGCAGCCGTGTAGAAAGCATTCCCGCCGACCATTTCAACCATTGCGTCGCCGTAGTAAAGCTGTCTGACGGTACCTACATGCCGTTGGACCCTACCTGGGTTCCTTTCTGCCGTGAGTTGTGGAGCAGCGCTGAGCAGCAGCAGAACTATCTGCCAGGAGTCCCCGAGGGCTCGGATCTGTGTCTGACACCTGTCTCAGCCCCTGAGAACCACTATGTGCGGATTAAGGCTGAGAACGCTATAGACGAGAAGGGTAATCTCACCGGTACGTTCACTATAACTGCTGAGGGACAGAGTGATTCCAATATCCGCCGCATCTTTACTACAGGATTCCAGAGCGAGTGGCGCAACACTATGGAGCGTCAGCTGCTCAATATATCACCTAAAGCACGTTTAGTAAGTGTGGACTACGGTAAGAATCCTAAAGACTATCAGGCGGCGCCTATAAAGATTACTTTCCGCTATGAGATTCCGGCATACGCTTTAGTGGGTGACGGAGTGATGTTCTTCCGTCCATTGGTTATGAACAATCTCTACAACAGCGTCCGCTCATACTTGAGGATTAACACCTCTCTCGAAGAACGCCAGTACGGTTTCAAGGACGGCTGCTCGCGTTTGGTTGAACTCGACGAGACAATCCGTGTGCCGGAAGGCTACAGCATGGTGTCTGAAGCCAGAAATGACAGTATGGAGGGAAGCGGTGCTGATTTCAACGGTACTCTTTCCTATGACGGCAGTGAGATAGTCCTCCACAATACCCTTGCTCTGAAAAAGAGAGTCTACGAGGCATCGGACTGGGCCAGCTTCCGCGACGCGGTCAATGCTCACAAAGCCTATGGTGAATATGTAGTAATCAAAAAGTAATCAGTCATGAAAAAGATAATATCAAGTATACTCGCATCGGCCGCTTTGCTTCTGGCCGTGCTTCCTGTCTCTGCGGCACCTAAATCCGAGGCCCGGTTCGATAAGCTCACGAAGACTTACACGCTCAATCCGGACGGCAGTCAGGAGCTGCGTGTCCAGAAACAGTTGACCATCTATACTCACGCTGCGATGAACAGCCTTTACGGAGAGACATTCATCATTTACGATCCGGCTTATCAGCACCTCACGATTAATGAGTCCTATACAAAGCAGGTGGACGGAACCATCGTGACTACACCGGCAAATGCCTTTGTCGAGGTCCTTCCCTCCGCTGCTGCAAATGCACCGGCATACAATGGTCTCAAGGAGATGGTTGTAGTCCACACCGGTCTGGAGCTTGGAGCTACGATATATCTCGACTATACTATAACGACCGAAGCCGGTGCCCTTCCCGCTCTTGATATCTTCGAGCAGATAGAGGAGCTGTCGCCTATCAAGAATTACACATTGAGTATCATCGCTCCGGAGGGTACTCCCCTGCATTATCAGCTGCTCAACGGTAAGACATCTCCGAAGGTATCAGTTTCTGACGGTATGCAGAAGGTTTCCTGGACTCTGAAGAATGTGGCTCCTCGTCCCCGTTCTTTGGCGGTATCAGTTCCTGCCGGAAATATTCAGGCTGTAACAGCTACCACATACGAATCTGAGCAGGCACTTATGGACGTGCTTGCATCTCAGGCTTATTCACCTGATGATCCGGCAGTGAAAGAGATGCTTGAAAAACTCAGCTCCGGACGTGCCGACAGGCGTTCGACTGTGGATAAGATCCATGAATATATAGCCTCCGGCCTTGATAATAGCCGCTTGACTTTTGTCCAGACAGGACTCAAAGTGCGTCCGGCTGCGGAAGTTATCCATAGCGCGTATGCCACTGACGTGGAGAAAACTCTTTTGGCCAGTGCTATGCTTCAGGCGGCTGGTGTTGAGTCAGAGGTACATGCCGCTTTCCCGAAAGCTTCCGATCCTGTCTCTGCCGGATATGCCTCGCTTCAGAATACCATGGCAACAGGCTATGTGAATCCCGCAGACCAGGCTACAGCCGGTATCAGCGGGTATCTTTCAATCATCGGCCTTGACGGTGAGCCAGTAGAGGTAGAAGCTCAGAGTCAGAAGATCGAGGCTGTCAGCTCTATGGAGATAGATATCCGGAATGGCAAAAAGCTCAGTGAAGGGTACTATTCGTTTATGCTTCCTGACGCCAATAGCGGATGGCTCGGCAGCCAGTATACGTCTACTACATCAAATACCACCAGGACTGTCAATCTGCTTCTGCCCTATCTTACCGACGAGACTTATACCTGCACCCTCCAGCTTACATACGGAATGAAGGCGGTAGTGCTGCCCGGACAGAAGAGCATATCAAACCCTGTCGGCTCTGTCAAGGTCACAGTGTCGCAGAGCGGAAGCAAGATCGTGATAGTCCGTAGTCTTAAACTCAATGCCCAGCTGATAACTCCGGCTATGTATCCTCAGTACTACCAGCTTATGAGCGAGTGGCATGCATCTTCTACTTCTCCCCTGATATTCATAGCCGAGTAGTTATGAAGATGCGGGATATAGCTGCGGCTGTCAATGGAGAGGTGCTGTGTGGTGCCGGCCGTCTCGATGAAGAGGTGGATTATGCCTTCGCGTCTGACTTGATGAGCGATGTGCTGACTATCAAGACCAACGACTTTCTGCTGATTACCGGACTGGCCAACGTGCAGTCAGTCCGGACAGCAGAGATGTCGGATGTGGAATATATTCTTTTCGTACGCGGTAAAGACGTTACCGAAGAGATGACTGGCTTGGCCGAGGACAACGGGATGGTGGTGATACGTACAGACTACTCGATGTTCAAGACCTCCGGCATCCTCTATGGGGCCGGACTCAAGCCGGTGTACTGATATGAGGTTAGAGTACGATGTGACGGCGGGTGACTTTACCCGGGCGGGAAATGCTTCATCAGCTATCAAAAAGACCCTGAAGCAGTTGGGAGTATCCCCGGCTGTAATCAAAAGGGTGGTGGTAGCTGTTTACGAGGCGGAGGTGAACATCGTGGCGCACTCCTACGGCGGACACATTACGGCTGAAGTAGCTCCGGAAGGAATCAGCGTGGTCCTCGCTGATACCGGTCCCGGCATTCCTGATGTGCAGAAGGCTATGCAGAAAGGATTCTCCACGGCCTCCAAGGAGGTGCGGGAGATGGGGTTCGGGGCCGGAATGGGTCTTCCGAACATCCAGGAGAATGCAGATGACCTGAAGATAGAGACGGAGGTAGGCAGGGGCACGACACTGACTATCTATATTAAGTTCTAAAATGCGGATCTATGGAGCACAATACCTATCATAAGGCCTTGGAAATCCAGCAGGAGCTATGTATCGGCTGCTCCCACTGTATCAAGGTATGTCCAACTGAGGCGCTGAGAGTCTCAGGAGGGAAGGCCATGCTGTACGCGGATTGGTGTATCGACTGCGGCAGGTGCTTCAGAATCTGCCCGAGCCGTGCCATACGCGTTGTGGATGATGACTTCGATAACATATTTTCCTATAAATACAGAGTCCTGCTTGTTCCTGCAGTATTCTATGCTCAGTTCGAAAAGCGCATTCCGAGGAGGGTAATCAATGATATTCTCGGGGATATGGGCTTTTCGGAAGTGTGTACGGTGGAACAGTGTGTGGATACTTTGGTGGACGAGGTCAATGATTATGTCCGCAAGGCGGAGGAGAAGCCGGTAGTGTCTTCTTTCTGTCCGGCTGTCATCCGGCTGATACAGGTTCGTTTCCCTTCATTGATAGACCGTATCATGCTGCTGTTGCCTCCTATAGAAGTGACGGCCCAGTATTATGTCCGGAAATGGAAGATGAGCGGGGGTGCCAGTCAGGAGCTGGGGGTATTCTACCTGACGCCGTGTATCGCCAAGATAGCTGCCGTCAAATCTCCAGTAGGGGGCTACGAGTCGCCTATCAACGGTGTCATCAACATGGACTATGTGTACAACAAAGTCCTCTATGCATACAAGAACAAGAAATATCCTGAGGAAGGCTGCGGTACGGAAGCTGTCAACGATGCTGTGTCCTCGAAAGGACTCCTCTGGCCTCTGACCGGGGGTGAGGCCTCCCGGATAGAGGGCCGCGCCCTTTCTATCGACGGTATGAGCAATGTTATAGAGTTCCTCGAAAAACTGGAGGACGAGGAGATAGAGGAGCCTATCGACTATCTGGAACTCAGGGGCTGCGACGAGTCCTGCCCGGGCGGCATCCTGGTGCAGGGCAACCGCTTTCTGGTGGCGGACAACCTGAGGAACATGGCCGCGGAGGCCCCGGATACCCACCGCCTGTCGGAGGAGTACAAGCAGTTCTGCTCGGCATACATCAAGATGGATGCCGTGGAACCCCGCTCGATGGTCAAGTATGACAAGGATATCAATGTCGCCATAAAGAAGATGGAGATGGCCGGTATGTTGAGGAAGATTCTGCCGGACATCGACTGCGGAGCCTGCGGCGCACCAAGCTGCGAGGCCCTGGCGGCGGATATTGTCCGGGATGACGCCACGCTGAACAACTGCATCTTCATGCAGGCCCGCTTCGAGAAGGAGGGCTCCCTTCAGGTCTCGGAGGCCATAGATCTGATGGAGCAGGTCTGGGGCAAGGACCGGTTTGTCAATAAGGAACATTCTAAAATTGAATAAAATCATGACAGTAAGAGAAATAGCAGAGAAATTGAACCTGAGGGTGTTCTCAGGGGAGGCAGGCTTAGACCGCGAGGTCACCGGCGGATATGTGTCGGACCTGCTGTCCGATGTGATGGGTTTTGCCAAGGACGGCTCGGTCTGGGTGACTCTCCAGACGCATAAGAACGTGATGGCTATCGCCACGCTCAAGGAACTGGCGGCGGTGGTTATAGTGAAGGGCTTCGAGCCGGAGGAGGATGCTAAGGAGGTCTCGGAGGAGGAGGGTATTCCCATCCTCGGCTCTACTGAGCAGACCTTCGAGCTGACCGGCCGGATATATAACCTTTTGAGCAGGGGGTGAGGCCATGAACCGTTTCAGGGCCGATCTGCACAATCACACTCTGTTGTCCCCATGCGGGGACATTGAGATGACGCCTGCGTTCATCGTGCGGACAGCTCTGAGAAAGGGTTATGATATAATAGGTGTTACGGACCACAACACGACTCTTCAGGGGAGGGAGATCCGGCGGATAGTCGGAGACGGTGAGCCTTACATTCTCTGCGGAGCGGAGATAACCACCCGGGAGGAGGTACACTGCCTGGCTTTCGCCGACGGCGAGGAAAGTTTAGAGGCCCTCCAGAATTTCTTAGACGACAGCCTTCCGAAGATACCTAACGACGAGGAGGTATTCGGTTACCAGCTGGCCGTCAATGAGGCGGAGGAGGTTATCTACGAGGCCCCTTACCTGCTGATTTCCGCCATCGACCGGAGTATCGGGGAGGTGGCCGCGTTCGTGGCGTCGATAGGAGGAATTTTCATCCCGGCCCATATCGACAAGCCGCAGAACTCCGTGATCTCCCAGCTGGGATTCGTGCCTCCGGACCTGCCTTTCGATGCCTTGGAGATATCGGCCCGCTGCGACATAGAGGGCCTGCTGGCCCGGAATGCCTACCTTAAGAAGCGTGCTCCGGCATTTATTCGTTCCTCCGATGCCCATTATCCCGAGGATTTCTGCCGGGCCGTAACCTATTTCAATATGCCCTGCCGCTCTTTCGAGGAGATACGTATGGCCCTGCGCGGGGAAGGTGGACGGAGCGTGGCGCTGGAGTAAATTATTGTTTAACCTACATTATCGACCTGAGAGATGAACGACCTTTCCATGCATATACTGGATATAATCCAGAATTCCATCAGTGCCGGTGCGACCCGTGTGACCCTGACCGTAGACGAGAATCCGGCCGCCGACCTGCTGACCATTGTCATAGGAGACAACGGACGGGGGATGACTCCTGAGCAGGTGAGCCGCCTTTCCGACCCGTTCTTCACCTCCCGTACTACCCGGAAGGTGGGGATGGGCATACCTCTGCTCAAGCAGTCCGCGGAGCAGAGCGGGGGAGAGGTCAGGATAACCTCGGAACCCGGGCGGGGGACGGAGGTGACAGCGGTTTTCGGTTATTCCGATATCGATCGTCCTCCGCTTGGAGATGTCGCTAATGCTCTGATGATTACCGCCTCGTCCAATCCTCGGATGGACTTTCTTTTCACCTACCGTTACAATGAGGAAGAGTATGTCATAGATACAGCGGACGTCAAGGAAATATTCGGAGAGGATGCGTTCTCCAACTTAACAATCGTTAAAAATATTGAGGAAATGCTTAAAGAAAATATTGAGGAGGTTAGGAACTCTTAAATATTTTTATAAATTTGCATACATCAACACTAATCGTTAACCAAACTAACTGTATGAGTAAGATTAAGTCTCTTGACGAACTGCGTCAAATGAAGGCCCGACTTGAGAGCCAGATGGATATCCGGGAGAAGAGCAACAATCCCGAGTCCCTCGTCCAGATCCGGGTCGCCATGGCCACCTGCGGTATAGCTGCCGGAGCCCGCGTTGTGATGAACGCCATCATCGAGCGCGTGGAGAGAGAGAAACTGCCGGTGATTGTCACTCAGGGCGGATGCATGGGATACTGCTACGCCGAACCTACTATCGAAGTGAAGCGTCCGGGCGAGGATCCGGTCGTATTCGGTCACGTCAATACGGACAAGGCCATGGAGATCATAGACAAATATGTCCTCCACGGTGAGCTCGTGGACGGTATTCTGCCAGTCAATTATCAAACAATCGAAAAAAATTAGCCTGCCATGCCCAACTACAAAATGAGTTTACTGTGCTGCGGAGGTACGGGCTGCCGTGCATCCGAGAGCGTGAGGATCGTCGAGAGGCTGAGGGAGGAGATCGCTGCCGCGGGGATGGACAATGACGTGCAGGTGGTGGTGACGGGCTGCTTCGGTTTCTGCGAGCAGGGTCCCATCGTGAAGGTGATTCCCGACAACACTTTCTACACCAATGTGAAGCCTGAGGACGCCGAGGAGATCGTCAAGGAGCATGTGGTCAAGGGCCGCAAGGTCACCCGTCTGCTCTACGAGGACCCCGACACCCAGAAGCATATCAGCGACTCGAAGCACATGGGCTTCTATCAGAAGCAGCTCCGTATTGCTCTGCGTAACTGCGGATTCATCAATCCCGAGAATATCGACGAGTACATAGCCCGCGACGGCTACGAGGCTTTAGCCAAGGTGCTTCAGGGCACTCCCCAGGAGGCCATCGAGACTGTCAAGAAGTCCGGTCTGAGAGGACGCGGCGGCGGAGGATTCCCCACCGGTCTCAAGTGGGAGATAGCCTCCAAGAGCCCCGGCAAGGAGAAATACGTGGTCTGCAACGCCGACGAGGGCGACCCCGGCGCGTTCATGGACCGTTCCATCCTCGAGAGCGACCCCAACTCGGTAATCGAGGCCATGGCCATCTGCGGCTACTGTATCGGAGCCTCCAAGGGTTTAGTGTACATCCGCGCCGAGTATCCCTTAGCCGTGAAGCGTCTTCAGATAGCCATGAAGCAGGCCCGCGACTACGGTCTTTTAGGAGACGACATCCTCGGCTCGGGATTCAACTTCGACATAGAGATCCGCTACGGAGCCGGAGCCTTCGTCTGCGGTGAGGAGACCGCCCTCATCCACTCGATGGAGGGCAAGAGGGGCGAGCCTACCGTGAAGCCTCCGTTCCCCGCAGTCAGCGGCTATCTCGGCAAGCCCACCAACGTCAACAACGTGGAGACCTTCGCCAACATCCCCGTGATCTTCCTCAAGGGCCCCGAGTGGTTCGCTTCCATCGGTACCGAGAAGTCCAAGGGAACCAAGGTCTTCGCCCTGGCCGGCAAGATCAACAACGTGGGCCTCATCGAGGTGCCCATGGGTACGACCCTCCGCGAGGTCATCTACGACATCGGAGGCGGCATCAAGGGCGGCAAGGAGTTCAAGGCCGTTCAGACAGGAGGTCCCTCCGGCGGCTGCCTTACCAAGAAACATCTCGACACACCTATTGATTACGATAACCTTACCGCCGCCGGCTCGATGATGGGCTCGGGAGGTATGATCGTCATGGACGAGGACGACTGCATGGTGTCCGTGGCCAAGTTCTACCTCCAGTTCACCGTGGACGAGTCCTGCGGAAAGTGCGCCCCCTGCCGTATCGGCAACAAGCGTCTCGAGGAGATTCTCGACAAGATCACCAAGGGCAAGGGTACGATGGAGGATCTGGACTATCTCAAGAACCTCAGCAAGGTCATCAAGGACACCGCTCTCTGCGGTCTCGGCCAGACATCCCCCAACCCCGTGCTCTCGACCATCGACAACTTCTACGACGAGTACGTGGCCCACATCGTGGACAAGCGCTGTCCAGCCCACAAGTGCCGCGCCCTCAGGGTCTACGCCATCGATCCCGACCGGTGCAAGGGCTGTACTGCCTGCGCCAGGGCATGTCCCGCCGGAGCCATCAAGGGCGAGGTCAAGCAGGCTCATGTCATCGACACGGAGAAGTGTATCCGCTGCGGTGCATGTTTAGAGAAATGTAAATTCAATGCGGTAACCGTTCAATAATCGTAACTGAGATGGATAAAATTAAACTTACTATAGACAACAGAGAGGTCGAGGTTGAAAACGGGACTACGATATTCCAGGCCGCCAGGCAGATGGGAATAGACATCCCGGCTCTCTGCTACATGAAATTAGATAACCTCGGAGTAGAGAACCGTCCGGGCGGCTGCCGCATCTGCGTGGTGGAGGTCGAGGGCCGCAGGAACTTAGCCCCCTCCTGCTCGACGGTCTGCACCCCCGGAATGGTGGTACACACCCACACTGTGAGAGTCATCAACGCCCGCAGGACCGTCCTCGAGCTGATTCTCTCGGATCACCCCAAGGACTGCCTCATCTGCCCCAAGAACGGCCGCTGCGAACTGCAGGACTTAGCCGCCCGTCTGGGCATCAGGGAGATACATTCCGTGGAGAATGCGGCTGTATCTACATATAAGAAAGACACGTCGCCTTCCCTCAAGAGGGATATGGACAAATGCGTGATGTGCCGCCGCTGTGAGACCATGTGCAACGACGTGCAGAGCGTGGGCGCCCTGAGCGCCGTGAACCGCGGCTTCATGGCTGTGGTCGCTCCCGCCTTCGAGCAGAGGCTGGTGGACAGCAACTGTACCTTCTGCGGCCAGTGCGTTGCAGTCTGCCCCACCGGAGCCCTGACCGAGGTGGACAACACCGGAAAGATTATTCAGGCCCTGATGGACCCTACCAAGAAGGTCATTGTGCAGACAGCTCCCGCGGTACGCGCTGCCCTCGGAGAGGAGTTCGGTATGGAGCCCGGCACCCTGGTTACAGGCAAGATGGTGGCCGCCCTGCGTCGCCTCGGTTTTGACGAGGTCTTCGACACTGACTTCGCCGCCGACCTCACTATCATGGAGGAGGGTTCCGAGCTGCTCGACCGCCTCGGACGTTATCTCCAGGGCGACAAGAGCGTGAAGCTCCCGATCCTGACCTCCTGCTGCCCCGCCTGGGTCAATTTCTTCGAGCACAACTATCCCGACATGCTGGACGTGCCTTCCTCCGCGAAGTCGCCCCAGCAGATGTTCGGAGCCATTGCCAAGAGCTATTTTGCCGAGAAGATAGGAGTGGACCGCAAGGACTTAGTGGTAGTGTCCGTGATGCCTTGCTTAGCCAAGAAGTATGAGTGCCAGAGAGACGAGTTCAAGGTGGACGGCAACCCCGACGTGGATTACTCCATCTCCACCCGCGAGCTGGCCTCGCTGATCAAGTCGGCCAACATCGACTTCCTCTCGCTGCCCGACGAGGACTTCGACGCTCCTTTAGGTGAGTCCACGGGTGCGGCTGTCATCTTCGGAGCCACCGGAGGCGTGATCGAGGCCGCCGTGCGTACTGCCTACGAGCTCTACACCGGCAAGAAGCTGGACCGTATCGACTTCAATGAGCTCAGGGGACTCGAGGGCATCCGTCATGCCACGATCGACTTCAACGGTCTGCCCGTGAACATCGGCATAGCCCACACCCTCGGCAATGCCCGCAAGCTGCTCGACGGTATCCGCGCCGGCATGTACAACTTCCACGCAATCGAGATCATGGCCTGCCCCGGCGGCTGTATCGGCGGTGCCGGCCAGCCCTTCCATCACGGGGACAGCAGCGTGATCAAGGCCCGTATGGACGCCATCTACCGCGAGGACGCCGGCAAGGCTCTCCGCAAGTCGCATGAGAATCCCTACATCATCAAGCTCTACGAGGAGTTCCTCGGCAAGCCTCTGAGCGAGAAGGCGCATCACCTGCTGCATACTCACTATTTCGACAAACACGATTAATTCTTAGAGACATCAGTTATGGACAAGATAGAATTGAACAAATGTCAGAAAGACAAGATCGCCGAGATTTGCGCCGAGTTCCACAACTCCCCCGGTGAGCTGATCAACGTCCTGCACAAGACCCAGGGACACTTCGGCTATCTGCCCGAGGAGGTGCAGCGCGAGATAGCCCGTAACCTCCACATCCCCGTGGCCAAGGTCTACGGTGTGGTTACCTTCTACTCCTTCTTCACCATGCAGCCCAAGGGCCGCCACTCCATCTCAGTGTGCATGGGTACTGCATGCTATGTCCGCGGAGCCGAGGGTGTGCTGGAGGAGATCAAGAAGGAACTCAAGATCGACGTGGGTGGAGTCACCCCCGACGGGAAATTCTCCTTAGAGTGCCTGCGCTGCGTGGGCGCCTGCGGTCTAGCTCCCGTGATGCTCGTGGACGAGAAAGTCTACGGCCGTCTGGAGCCCAAGCAGATCAAGGGCATCCTCGCCCAGTACGAGTAATAGGAACCGACATCATCATTTTTTCGGGAGTGATGATGAAAATAGTCTCTCTGACTGTCAGTACGTTATTGCATAACCTCGCTCCGCAAACACCGTTAAATCAACGTCTTGGGAGCGACGTCTTGGAACAGTACGCTGATAGTCAGAGGGATTGTTTTTTGTAATGCTCCTCATGGTGGAAATACTGGATTTTTAGCTATCTTTGCAGGTCAATTGAAATCAGTATATGAGCGAATACCCTTTAACAGAGAAATTACAGGAACTGAAGAAGAAATACGAGGCTCTCTCGGAGCAGCTCTCGGGGTCTGACGTGATGTCGGACATGAAGAAGTACATCCAGCTCAACCGCGAGTACAAGGAACTCGAGCCTATCGTGGCTGCCGGCGACAAGTACATCAAGATGGTCGGGGATCTGGAAGGTGCGAAGGAGATTCTTTCCAAGGAGAAGGACGAGGATCTGCGCGAGCTGGCCAAGGAGGAGGTGTCCTCCATCGAGGGGCAGCTCCCGGGCATGGAGGAGGAGATCAAGCTGCTGCTCATTCCCAAGGATCCTCAGGACGAGAAGAACGCCATCGTGGAGATTCGCGGCGGTACAGGCGGCGACGAGGCGGCCATATTTGCCGGAGACCTCTTCCGCATGTATGCCAAGTACTGCGAGCGGAAGGGCTGGAAATTAGAGATAAACAGCCAGTCCGAAGGTGCTGCCGGCGGATACAAGGAAGTCATCTTCAAGGTGTCCGGCCAGGGCGTCTACGGTACGCTGAAGTATGAGAGCGGAGTGCACCGCGTGCAGCGCGTGCCCCAGACCGAGACTCAGGGCAGGGTACATACCTCGGCCGCTTCGGTGGTGGTGCTGCCTGAGGCCGATGAGTTCGACGTGGAGATCAACATGAACGATATACGCAAGGATACTTTCTGCTCGTCAGGACCTGGCGGCCAGTCGGTGAACACTACCTATTCTGCCATCCGTCTGACCCATATCCCCACCGGTATCGTGGTGCAGTGCCAGGACGAGAAGTCTCAGCTCAAGAACTTCGACAAGGCCCTCGCCGAGCTGCGTACCCGTATCTACAACATGGAGTACGAGAAGTATCTCAACGAGATGTCCAAGAAGCGCAAGACCATGGTGTCCACCGGTGACCGCTCGGCGAAGATCCGCACCTACAACTACCCGCAGTCCCGCGTGACCGACCACCGCATCAACTATACGATGTACAACCTGCCCGTCTTCATGGACGGCGACATCCAGGAGGTCATCGACCAGCTGACCATCGCCGAGAACGCAGAGCGTCTGAAGTCGGCGGCAGAGTAGCAGCCGGGAACGACATACCGGTTTACCAGCATTCGAGCTTGTCCTGAATTTCGGGCAAGCTTTCTTTTTTGAATACGGGGTTCCTGATGCCGGCTTTCTTCTGACTGCGGTAGTCGCTGAGCAGCTTGAAGGCCTGGGGGGAGAGTATCATGATGGCGATAAGGTTGCACAGGGCCATCAGCGCCATGGTCAGGTCGGCTAAGGCCCACGCTAAGTCGAGGGTGATGAGGGCTCCGCAGAGCACCATCCCGGCTACCAGGATGCGGTAGCAGTTCAGCACCCATTTTCTCTTCGTGATGAAGCGGATATTGGCCTCGCCGTAATAGTAGTTGCCTATCACGCTGCTGAAAGCGAACATCAGGATAGTCAGGGCGATGAAGATCTCGCCGACTGGTCCTATCTGTGCGGTCAGGGCGGTCTGGGTGAGCTGGATGCCGTCCACTGAGGCGTCGCTGACTCCGCCTATGAGGATGATGAAGGCGGTGCAGGAGCAGATGACTAAGGTGTCGGTGAAGACTCCGAGGGCCTGTATCAGACCCTGCTTTACGGGGTGTGTGGTATCGGCTGTGGCCGCCACGTTCGGAGCCGAGCCCATACCTGCCTCATTGCTGAACATTCCGCGCTTGACGCCCTGCATGATGGTGACGCCGATGCCTCCTCCGGCCAGTTCCCTCCATCCACCGCCGTTTCCGTCCCCGAAGCCGAATGCGTCCGAGACGATAAGGCCGAGCACCTTCGGTATTTCCCCGATATTCATGGCTATGATGACAAGCGCTAAGGCGATGTAGAGGAGAGCCATCACGGGGACGAGCAGGCTGCTCACGCCGGCGATGCGCCGGATGCCGCCGAAGATGATCACGAGGGTCAGGGCCGTGAGGATGATACCCATCCATCGGGCCGGTATGTTGAACGCCAGTTCCCATGAGGCGCAGATGGTATTGCTCTGCACCGAGTTGAAGGCAAAACCGAATGTTATAGAGATGAGTACTGCGAAGAGTACTCCCATCCAGCGTTTGCCGATGCCACGTTCCATATAGTAGGCCGGTCCTCCGATGAAGGTGCCGTCCTTTGCCGGACGCTTGTACAGCTGGGCTAAGGTCGACTCCACGAAGGCGCTCGCACTGCCGAAGAGGGCCATTATCCACATCCAGAACACTGCGCCGGGGCCGCCCACGACTATTGCCGTAGCCACACCTGCCAGATTGCCCGTGCCGACACGGCTGGCGATGGATACCGCGAAGGCCTGGAACGAGGAGATGCTGCGCTTGCCGTCCTTGCCGCTGTCCTTGGACCTCCTTTCGGT
Source organism: uncultured Bacteroidales bacterium (assembly GCA_944322575.1). Lineage (GTDB taxonomy): Bacteria > Bacteroidota > Bacteroidia > Bacteroidales > UBA932 > Coprenecus. The sequence goes on from CALUPK010000008.1 coordinate 50,828, forward strand.
CAGCAGACGCAGCATCTCAGGTACCGACCTGAACTGAAGGAAGCCGGAACGCACTGTGAACCATACTGCGCAGATGATGAGAACGCCTACCAGCAGGTAGGACCAGATGATGTCATTCGTGGATGATATGAGTGCCTGTAGTTTTTCCATAGACTACAAATTTAACAAATCATTGTTATCTTCGCATTGAAGACATGTAATTTATTTTATAGGAGCAATGAAAACAACAGGTATGTGTAGGATGTGGATGCTGTTCGTCAGCCTTCTATGCTTGGTTACCGTTGCCGGGGCTCAGACTTCCGACGGTCCTTATATCCTGTATCAGGAGGACGGTACTGTCAGGATGGTGTCGGTTACTCCGGAGGGACGGATAGTGGATACCATTCTGGCCTCATTGCCGGAGGATTATGGCTTCACCGTAGTCTCCAGTGATCAGGAGCATTGTTTCGATGTGTCGCTGCATCCGGTAGAGCGGCCGGATTGGAAGACAGAGCAGCCGGACAGGATCTTCGTTACTTCTGACCCGCACGGTAACATAGACTGTTTCATAAGCCTGCTGCAGGGAAACGGGGTGATAGACGCGGACTGCCACTGGAGTTTCGGTACAGACCAGCTGGTGGTCATCGGGGATGTGTTCGACCGGGGCAATGATGCCGTGCAGATACTCTGGCTGATATATCAGCTTGAGGCGGAAGCGGCTCAGGCCGGAGGACGGGTGGATTACCTATTGGGCAACCATGAGCCTATGGTGCTGATGAACGACCTGCGCTATGCCAGGCCCAAATATACCGGACTGGCTGATACTCTGGGCATGAAATATGCGGATCTGCTCTCTCCTTCCTCCGAACTGGGCAGGTGGCTGTCCGTGCGCAACACCATGCAGGTGTCGGGCCGCTGTCTCTTCGTTCACGCGGGCCTGAGCAGTGATTTCTACAGGCAGAACCTGGACATCCCCTTTGTCAATGAGCTGGTAAGCGCCGGCCTTTACAAGACCAAGACGGAGCGGAAGGAGGCCTCTCCGATGATATATTTCCTCATGGGCAGCAGCGGTCCTCTGTGGTACCGCGGCATGGTAAGGGATGCGGAGAAGTACCATCCCCTGGCTGCGGATACCCTAGGCCTCATCCTGGACCGGTACCAGGCGGACCGCGTAATCGTGGGACACACTATCTTTGACGACATCTCCACTTTCTATGACGGCCGGGTGATAGCGGTGAATGTAGACAATGCTGAGAACCGCAAGGCCGGTCTGGGCAGGGGCATCCTCATCGAGGGGGACAGCATCTATGTGGTGGGGGACAAAGGAATCCTGCGCAGGCTGTGATTTGCTGCTGTTGCCCACCTCTGATTTCCTGCGTTGCCCCTCTCTGATTTCTGCGCAACTGCAAGGCCCGTACCGCGGTTCGTACCGCAACGGCAGTGTTTTCCGTGATTTGGTGCCGTTGTGGTGTCTGCGTTTATCCGTTACCCCTGCTACATAGCCTCTGAGCGGGATTTTTCTTCTGCTCCGCATTCACAACGGCAGTGTTTTCCGTGATTCGGTGCCGTTGCGGTGTCTGCGTTTAGCTGTTACCCCTGCTGCGTAGGCTCTGGGCGGGATAGCCTTTCTGCTCCGCATCCACAACGGCAGCATTTCCCGTGATTCGGTGCCGTTGTGGCATGCTTGCTCCTCTGTTTTTCTGATGTGGCTCTTTTCACACTGGAAGGTGCCGGGTCAAACGGCCTTTCTCCACCACCTTCTCAATTTCGTTATGTGTCAACCCGCGTCAGAGCAGGCTCTCATTGGCCCTGCTTCGGGTCCCTACCGGGAAGGTGCCGACAGATGTGGCCTTTCACCGTCACCTTGTCCCGAATATACGTAGCCTCTGGGCGGGATAGTCTTTCTGCTCCGCATCCACAACGGCAGCATTTCCCGTGATTTGGTGCCGTTGCGGTGTCCGAGTTTAATAGATTTTGCGCCCCTGCCGTAAGCGATTTAATTTGTCTGACTGGCTGCTATCCCGACAATATCTCGTTGATCGTATGTCTTTAGTCTATGATGCACGTATTCGACTTTATCGTTCAATAGATATTTCACGTATTCAAGATTATCGTGTTTGCAAAAATACCCTTTTTCTTGGATTCTGCAAGATAGTATAAAACATCTGCCGCCGGGCAAATAAATGTCCGGCGACAGGGGAACGGCGGACGCCACCCTTTCGGGCGCACTCGACCGCATCACAAAGATAACACAAAAAAGTAATTTTTGAAAATTGTAGTAAAACAGGCGTGATATAAGCCGACTCTCAGAAATTAATGGTATCTTTAATTCTGAAAACCAGCGCGAGATGATGTTTGATAGAAGCACGAAGTTTTTGTTACTTGTACCTGAAGAACGCGATGGCATTATTAACGTTAAACTTATTGAGCAATGATTAAAGGAGTAAAAGTGATAAGACAATTTGGTAAGGACAACCGTATTACAGAATTTACCTACAAGGATTATCATGGAGGATGCCTTACGGAAGACTTCAACAAAATGACCATTGCCGATTTTGAAAAATTGCTCGAAGAAAGCCTTGAATGGCAAAGAAAGTGTGACGAAGCGATCAAACGCATAGAAACACAACGAGCAGCAATGACCCCAGAAGAACGTGCCGGTTGGGATGAGGCTGACCGAGCAGTATTCGAGCGTTGGCAGGATGAGGCCAATACCAATGCCATCCTTGACGGATATGAGCCGGAAGAAGGTAAAGATCCGGATTTCAACCCGTTCAGAAAAGATTTGTCTTTATAATCAGTTGCATTCCTGAACCAGAAGCGGCTCAATCCAGTAAATTTGTTATCTTTCCAGTGCGGTGGAGTGCGCCCGCAAGGGTGGCGTCTGCTGCTCCGAGCCGGCAGAGATGTCGGCTTATTTAGATGTTGAGGATGTTGAGAAAAAGCTTGTGTACATCTTCTGAAGACAATTTGGCCATAGTTACGACTTTCTTTTCCGGCAAAAGTCGCGACTATGGCCAAAAATTATTAAAGGGCAGAAATGGTCAGCGATTTACTTTCCCTTTTTTGTCACTTTTAAGCACTATAACAAGCAGTGCTATAAACATGAGCGACACTAGAAAGGGAATCTCCACCATCGGTATTATTCCAAGTACAATCATCGTAATCTAATTCTGATATGTAAATATACGCAAATATTTTCAGATATGCAAACTTTCACTTCAGATACTCCGTATCGTATGGAAATACCTGCGTTATCTGCCGCCTGATTTCTCCCGTAATTCCGGCCATCAAAGCCCGATAAACCCCGATGTAGATATAGCCATAGACGTATTTGTTGTATATGGGTTCGTAGACTTTCTTTTTATTTCCTCCCGGAGTTCTCTTCAAATCCAAAAAGCGGATATGCATGGGGTACTGAATATGCATCTGCCTGTCTTTTATCATTGCTGTCCCGGAGAGAGCGGACACAAGCTGACCTGTGCGCTGACCGTAATAAGCAGTTGCTATCTAGCGTTGGACACTGAGCAGATATCCGCTCTTCTCGACCAGAATCTCATGTATGTATTCCTCGGTTATCATATCCAGTCAACACCGCGCATCTTGAACATGAGTGTCCAGCCGTAGCTGTTGGAGAGCTCACTGGCGTAGAACGGGGTGATGTCGTTCGGAAAGAGCATCCTGCGGATGAAGGAATCGGAGTCGTCGGAGCGCGCTACGCGCTGAAGCCTCATTCCATAAAGAAACTGAGGCCGCAGGACATCTGCACGTTCGAGTGGGAGAGAAAAGGGAGGGATGTCAGTCCGGAGGATAACCGCGAGACGGTCCGCAGGACCAGGGAGATGCTGATGGAGATTGACTCTATTTCTTCCGGGCCTCAAGCCAGTCCCGGAAACGGTCGGCCTTCTCACGGGGAGCAACGGTGAGGTAAAATAACACCCCGAAAGCCCAGAGAACGCCTATGCCCACTATTGCGGACAGTATGTCGCAGACAAGCGGGAACTGTCCGAGGAGCTCAAAGGGCCATGATATGATGTCTATAATGAATATTATGACTTCTTCCATGGTTGGAACTGTTAACTAATGCAAATTTAATAAAAATGCCCAACAATACCGTCACATTCACAATAAATTTCGGAGGCAACGCAGTGGTGAACGGGGAGAAGATCACCAAGGTTGTCGGAGAAATGCAGAGGGCTTTCGCTAAGTTTTCCGGCATTCTTGACGACATCACCCAGATGTTTCTCAAATTTAACCAGTTGACCGAGGGCATACGGAGCGCTGTATCCGAACTGGATGCGTTGACGGGAGTGATGGGACGGGATGAGACTCATAGAACGCAGCGCGAGGAATCTTGCCAAGACTTTCGGGGTATCCGAGGCCCATGCTGTCGAGTCGTACAAGCTTATACTCTCATAGTTGGGACCGGAGATTGCATAGATATCGGAGGCTCTGGCCGCGATGGGTGAGAGTGTGGCGACACTGTTGTGAATTGTTTTCAAACTTTGTGTTTTTGACGGACTGCAAACAGCGCAACGGCCGCAGGAAAAAAGTGTATGAGCCGATCTATAACCGGATTATCTGGAGATACCTATTTACCGGAACATACATGGCCCTTCTGAAGGGTCTGACGGGACGGGTTACGATGATTGTGGTCCGCACCATCGAGGGGCAGGTTAAGGATGTCTGTTGATTTTGTTGCGAATCAGCGGAATAGTTTCTACTTTTGCCGTGTGATAATATTGATATGGCACTCTCTAAAAAAACTATAACAGCTATCATTTATGCTGCGGTCACGTGTCTGACACTACTTGTAGCATATCTCGTTGATGATTCAACGGGGTTGTGGTTTTTTCTGTTGTTTGTGCTTTTGCTTATTATTGGAATTTGTATTCTGCTGGTGAATGGTCTCAGCAATGTGTTTTTCAATTTTATGGTAGGATTCCGGAATTGGTGGCACCACAAGCAGATGTAAAAAAGTCGAAACCTTTGTCCTTTACTACGTGTTTTTATATTTTTTTCTTTGCCTGTAAAATTACAGGCGTATGAGTTTTTCATCAGAGGAAATTGCGAAAATACACGTAGTCATTAATTCCGGTGATATCCCGGACTTTTCTGAAAAGATGCGGGATGCCGCCAAATCCGTATCCCAGCTTCAGGAGGAGATACAGCAGACGCAGAAGGATCTCGGTATACTTGCGGCCCGTGGCGACCAGAATTCCGAGAATTTCAAGATAATGCAGAAGCATCTGTCGACCTTACAGACGCGGCTGAAAAACACCAACAAGGAGATGAAATACTATACCGAGAGTATAGACATCAATCTCATGTCTTCAAATCAGCTCAATGCCCGCTCCAAAGTTTTGACAAATACTCTTAATGCCCTGTCCAAGGAGGCGGAACCTGACCGTTGGAACGAACTTAACAACGAACTGATCAAGGTCCGTCGCCGGATGGACGAGGTGCGCGTGGGAGCTCTCGGTTGTGAATTGCTTTCAAACTTTGTATCTTTAATAAGGCCCTGTGCCAGTCAGGTTACCGCTTCAGTCTTATAGCTACAACGTGCGTTTCAGTGTCGTTGCGGCAATGAATGATATGTCGTTAGGGGTTGGATCTGGAATGGAGTGGTATTGCCTTTTCAGATTCGTACGACTCCTTCGGAAGGAGTGGAAAAGTGTGAGCAATTGCAGCAGTGCGAAGTAACGGTAAGTACTGACGCGGGGTGGAATTGTATATGCTGGAAGGTCAGCTACTTGCAGATGTGGCGTGTGCTTTCGGCAGGTGTGGATATGGCCGAAAAGCTCTCGTTATGTTTCTATATATCAGTATCTCAGCTTGTTGTGAAAAATAGGGAGCCTCTCTGCTTACCGTTGTTCAGTCTATGAAGCAGTCCACCTTCGGAAGGTGGGACGTTTTCCGGCCATTTCCGCTCACCTTCGGAAGGTGGAATTTCGCCGTTGTACTCACGGAATGCCCTCAGGGCTATTGTGGCTCGGTTTTGCATTTTCTACCTGCTTGTCCACCTTTGGAAGGTGGGACGATATTGCGGGGAAATAGCGCACCTTCCGAAGGTGAGGACGTAAGCGAAAATGTAGCTGCAATCCCTGTATGCGTTGGCCGAAGCATCCTACTCCTTCGGAAGGAGTAAGAAATATATGCGTTTTGGATACCCCTTCGGAAGGAGTCGGAGGGTCAAAGTGAGCGGAAACAGGGCTACAATGCTTGTAGGCTATTGTCACGACGTTCTACTCCTTCCGAAGGAGTGGAGGATGCCGGCATTTTATCGACTCTTTCCGAAGGAGTAATGGTTGCTATCTTGTCGGGGCGTAGCGACAAAGCCCTCCCCTGGGGGACAGTTCGCAGTTCAGGAGGGTTGGGGGGGAGAATTCCCCAGCCATTATGCCGGAGGCCTGGTGGGTTACCTCATCAGACCGAAGGCCTGATGAGGTATCCGCCGGCATCACCGCCTTCGGGCCCGAGCTCGATGATGTGGTCGGCGGCAGCGATGATGTAGGGGTTGTGCTCGACGACGACGATGGTGTGGCCGCGGTCGAGGAGGGCGCGGAAGGAGGCGAGGAGTTTCTCGATGTCGTCGAAGTGGAGGCCGGTGGTGGGTTCGTCGAAGATGAAGAGAATGGGCTTGTCGGCCTGGCGGGAGCGTCTGGCCGAAGAGGTTCCGGATGAGGATGGACCTTGCCCGAGGATGTAGTCTGAGACGGAGTTCTGGCTGTTCGATGTGGAGGGGATGGGGGCGGAGTCCTTGCCGAGGCCGAGGAAGTAGGCGAGCTTGACGCGCTGGCTCTCGCCGCCGCTGAGGGTGCTGCTGTTCTGGCCGAGGGCGATGTAGCCGAGTCCGACATCGTGCAGGGGCATGAGTTTGGAGGCGATGCGGGTTGCGGCGGGTTCTCCTGCGCAGGAGAAGAATTCGATGGCTTCGTCTACGCTCATGTCGAGTACGTCGCTGATGTTCTTGCCGCGGTAGCGGACTTCTAGTACGTCCTGGATGAAGCGTTTCCCGCCGCAGGACTCGCAGGTCATGACGATGTCGGCCATGAACTGCATGGGTATCTTGACTGTGCCCTCGCCGAGACATTCGGGGCAGCGGCCTCCGTCGATGTTGAAGGAAAAATGGGAGTGGCCGAAGCCGTTGACCTTGGCCAGCGGCTGCTCGGAGAAGAGCTTGCGGATGTCGTCGTAGGCCTTGATGTAGGTCACGGGGTTGGAGCGGGAGCTGCGGCCTATCGGGTTCTGGTCCACGAATTCTACTGAGGATATGCGGTCCAGGTCGCCGCGCAGCTCGCGGAAGGAGCCGGGCTTGGCCCCCACCTGGTTGAGCATGCGGTTGAGGGCAGGGTAGAGGATGTCGCCCACGAGGGTGGACTTGCCCGAGCCGCTGACTCCGATGACGGCGGTCATGACGTTGAGCGGGAAGCGCACGTCGATGTTCTTGAGGTTGTTCTCGCAGGCGTCGCAGACCTCGATGTACTGCTTCCAGGGGCGTTTGACCGGGTAAATGGAAATCTTCTTTCTACCCAGCAGATACTCTAAGGTCAACGACCGGGGCCAGGCGGCCAGCAGGGCGGAAGCGTCGGCCCCGGAGATGTCCGTGGACGGGGGAGGCCCGCAGTAGACCACCTCGCCGCCGTGCTTTCCGGCCCGCGGGCCTATGTCTATCAGCCAGTCCGCGCTCCGGATGATCTCCTCGTCGTGCTCGACGACTATCACAGTGTTGCCGAGGTCCCTCAGCCGCTTGATGACTTCGATGAGCCGTCCGGTGTCCCGGCTGTGCAGTCCGATGGAGGGCTCGTCGAGGATGTACATCGAGCCGGTCAGGCTGTTGCCGAGGGAGCAGACGATGCTGATGCGCTGGCTCTCACCGCCGCTGAGGGTGTTGGACGCACGGCTCAGGGTCAGGTAGGACAGGCCCACGTGGTCGATGTACTCTAAGCGGTCGCGTATCTCCTTCAGGGCACGGGCGGCTATTTTCTCCTCGTATGCCGTAAGCTGCAACCCGTCGAAGAACGCTATCAGGTCCTTGATGCTCATGGTCATGAGCTCGTGGATGTTGCGTCCCCCGATGCGTACGTACAGGGCCTCCCTGCGCAGCCGGCTGCCTCCGCACTCCCGGCAGACGGTCTTGCCGGAGTAGCGGCTGATCATGTATTTGTTCTGTATCTTGTACCGCTTGGCCTCGAGCTCCTTGAAGAACGGATAGATGCCGGTGATGTACCGGTTGCCGTTCCACAGGTCGCTTTTCTGCTTGGCCGTGAGGTCTTTGTAGGGGGTATGCACCGGGAATCCGAATTTGTCCGCATTGGCCAGCACCTCTTCCTTGAAATACTTCATTACCTCTCCCTTCCAGCAGGCCACGGCGTCCTGATATACGGACAGGGCCTGATTGGGGATGACCAGCGACTCGTCGATGCCGATGATTTTGCCGAGGCCTCCGCAGGCGGGGCAGGCTCCCACCGGGCTGTTGTAGTTGAACATCCATTCCGTGGGTTCGGAGAACTGCATGCCGTCAGCCTCGAAGAGGGAGGAGAACCGCAGCAGGGCGTGTCCGTCCACGGCGGGGGAGAATGCGCAGGCGATGTGCCCCTGACCCTTGTCGAATGCCGTCCGCACGGAGTCCATTGTCCTGTTCTCCGTCTCCTCGTCCGCAAATGTGCTGCTGTCGAAGGGGATACGGTCCACCATCAGGGCTACCTCCCGTCCCTCGGCGCGGCTTATGTCGGCCAGGAGCGAGTCGATCTTCTCCATCCGCCCGGCATTGTCCCCTGAGGGCAGAATGTACAGGCGGGAGAATCCCTCCTCCTTGAGATTGAGCAGCCTTTCGACGCGGCAGGCCTCCTCCTCCCAGTGTATGTCCGCGAGGATGAAGCAGATACCGGGCGAATACTTCTCGTCGGAAGGGTCTCCGGCCGGCAGGGAGGCGGCGAGCGAGTGCAGCCGTTCCATGACGGAAGCCACTGTGTCGCAGCGCACTTCCTCTCCGGTGACGGGGGAATAGGTACGGCCGATCTTGGCGAAGAGCACCCGCAGGTAGTCGTAGATCTCGGTGGTGCTGCCGACGGTGGAGCGGGGGTTGCGGGTATTGACCCTCTGCTCTATGGCGATGGCGGGCGGGATGCCGGAGATACTCTCGACCGGCGGTTTGGACATCCTCCCGAGGAACTGGCGGGCGAAGGAGGAGAGGCTCTCGGCGAAACGGCGCTGTCCCTCCGCAAAGAGGGTGTCAAAGGCAAGGGAGGTCTTGCCCGAACCGCTGACTCCGGTGATGACGGTCAGGCGGTTGCGGGGGATGTCGACGTCGATGCCCTTGAGGTTGTTGGCCTCGGCATTTTTAATGTGGATGTATCCTTCTTCCGGTTGTTCCATATTCTCTTTCTATTTTGAAATTCTGACTGCCGACAGCACTCCGCGGGTCTTGCGGATGGCGGAGATGATCTTGTCGAGGACGGAATTGGATGAGACGAATATCTGCATGCGGATGTCGAACTCACCGGCGCTGCGGCCTGCTCTCGGGGTCATGGACGAGGATCGCAGGGAGGCCCCGAAGTCCGTGACTGTCTTGATGACGGACGAATAGGCGGCGGAGTCGTCGGTGATGACCTTGACGGTGGTCTGGAAGCTGCTGGTGGTGGATGTCTCCTTCCAGCGCACTTTCTGGATGCGGTAGGGGTAGTTCTCGATGAGGCGGGCGGCGTTGGGACAGGACATGCGGTGGATCTTGATGCCGTCCTTGACGGAGACGAAGCCGAAGACCTCGTCGCCGTAGATGGGGTTGCAGCAGCGGGCCATCTTGTAGGAGACGTTGCTGAGCTTGCCGTCGATGACCAGGTAGTCGTCGGTGGAGCTGTCCCTGGCGGCCTCCTTGTTGCCGCCATTGTCCTTAGGGGTCTGTGATGAAGGGATTGCGGCGGCTTCCTCCTCGCCCTGCTGCTTGCGGGAGATGTAGGACTTGACGTCCATGATATCGACCTTCTCGTCCGCGATGGCTGCGTAGAAGTCGCTGATGGTCTTGAGCTTGTATTTCTTGCAGAGGATGGTGAGGTCCTCGTCTGGAAGCTCCATCTTCCAGTTCTTGAGACGGCGCTCGAGCAGTTCCCGGCCGGTGGCGGCTTTCTTGAGTTCCTCTTCCTTGAGCTTGAGCTTAATCTTGTTGCGGGCCTTGGAAGTGACCACGAAGTTGAGCCAGTCTGGGGAGGGACGCTGGTTCTTGCCGCTCTTGATCTCCACGACCTGGCCGGTGCTGAGCCGGTCCTTGATGGAGGCGGGCCTGCCGTCGATGGTGGCGCCCACGCATTTGAGACCTAAGTTGGTGTGGATGTTGAAGGCGAAGTCCAGGACCGTGGCGCCCTTGGGCAGCCGGCGCAGTTCCCCGTCGGGGGTGAAGACGAATACGTCCTCGGAGAGGAAGCGGGAGACGTACTCGTAGTCGTTCCTGTTGTCGCTCTCTAAGATGTTGCGCACGCTCTGGAGCCAGGGGGTCAGGCCTTTCTCCTCCTTGATGCCCTTGTAGGCCCAGTGGGAGGCGTGCCCGTTCTCGGCCTCGTCGTCCATGCGGCGGGTGCGGATCTGCACTTCCACGAAGATGTCGCCCCTGAACTGCACGGTGATGTGCAGGGACTCGTATCCGCTGCTCTTGGGCTTGGAAATCCAGTCCCTGAGCCTGGACGTGTCGGGCCGGTATTCGTCGGTTACTATGGAGTAGGCCTTCCAGCACAGCTCGTGCTCCTTCTCGAGGCTGTCGGCGGGGGTGTCGATGATAAGGCGGACGGCCAGCAGGTCCATGACTTTCTCGAAGGGGATGTCCTGCTTCTGCATCTTCTTCCAGATGGACCAGGCGGCCTTGGTGCGCTGCTTGTAGGTGACTTTGATGCCGGCTTCGGAGAGCTTCCGCTTGATGGGGATGAGGAAGGCGTTCAGCAGCTCCTCGCGCTCGGCGGCGGTGGCTTTCAGCTTGTTGTTGATCTCCCGGTATTTCTCCGGCTCGGTGCAGCGGAAGAAGATGTTCTCGAGCTCGGTCTTGATGCTGTAGAGTCCCAGCTGATGGGCAATGGGGATGTACAGGAACATGGTCTCGGTGACCTTCCGCTCCTGGGAGGTCTTGGGCAGCAGCTCGATGTTGCGCATCACGTCGAGGCGGTCGGCTATCTTGATGAGCATGACCCTCGGGTCGCGGGAGTAGGAGACGATAAGGCGTTTGTAGTTCTCGGCCTCGAGGCGGGTCTCCTTGGGCTTGATGGCGGCTATCTTGTTGAGGCTCTGCGCTATGTCTATAATCTCATGGGAAAATGCTCCTTTCGGGAGGCTCTGCATCACCTCCGGGTAGAACCGGATGGTCTCATGGAGAAATACGGCAATGACGCTCTCGTAGCCGAGGTGGATGTCCTCAGCCACGATGCGGGCCACTCCGAGGGGATGCTCGATGAAGGGGTGCCGGTTCTCCCGGAGCTTGTCCTTCATCGCGTCGTCAGCTATGCGGTAGGCTCTGAGTATCTGCTCCTGCTGCTCTTTCTGCGGATAGCAGGCGAGGATGGCGCTGAGGGTGTCTTCTGCTGTGTTCATTTCCTTAGTTTCATTAGTCCGTACATCTCGTCCCTGTACTTGGCTGCCGCGGGGAAGTCGAGGGCCCTGGCGGCTTCCTCCATCTTCTTCTTGGCGGCTTCTATGGCCTCAAGCAGCTGCTTGGGGCTCATCTTAGATATCACCGGATCCTCTGCCACGTAGCGTACATTTTCCTCCTCGTCGGGCTCCTTGTAGGCTCCGCTGATGGCGGCTAAGGAGTTCTTCTTGTCGTTCCGCACCTGGGTGGGGGTGATGTGGTGCTTCTCGTTGTACTCTGCCTGCTTTGCCCGGCGGCGGTTGGTCTCGTCGATGGTCTTCTGCATCGAGCCGGTGACGGTGTCCGCGTACATTATCACAAGACCATTCAGATTTCGTGCCGCACGTCCCGCAATCTGGGTCAGGGCCCGGTCGGAACGCAGGAATCCCTCCTTGTCCGCGTCTATAATCGCCACCAGAGACACGTCCGGCAGGTCCAGTCCCTCGCGCAGAAGGTTAACTCCCACCAGTACGTCGAATCTTCCGGCCTTGAAGTCCTCGATGATCTCCACGCGCTCGAGAGTGTCCACGTCCGAGTGGATGTACCGGCAGCGCACCTGCCGCTTTGTCAAGAATTTCTCCAGTTCCTCTGCCATCCTCTTGGTGAGGGTGGTGACCAGCACGCGCTCGTCCTTCTCCGTGCGCAGCTCTATTTCCTCCATCAGGTCGTCTATCTGGTTCTTGGACGGGCGCACGTCTATCGGAGGGTCCAGCAGACCGGTGGGGCGGACCACCTGCTCGACGATCAGGCCCTCGCTCTTCTCCAGCTCATAGTCGCCCGGGGTCGCGCTGACGAATACCCTCTGTCCGAGGATATTCTCGAACTCGTCGAATTTCAGGGGCCGGTTGTCCGCAGCGGCGGGGAGACGGAAGCCATATTCGATCAGCACCTCTTTTCTGGAGCGGTCGCCTCCGTACATGGCCCTCACCTGCGGCAGGGTGACGTGGCTCTCGTCGATAAAGGTGATGAAGTCCTTGGGAAAATAGTCTATGAGGCAGAAGGGCCGCTGTCCGGCGCTCCGCCCGTCGAAGTACCGGGAATAATTCTCAATGCCCGGGCAGTAGCCCAATTCCTTAATCATCTCCATGTCGTATTCGACCCTCTTCTTGAGGCGGTTGGCCTCGTGCTGCTTCCCTATGGAACTGAAATACTCGCACTGCTGCATCATGTCGTCCTGGATCATGCGTATGGCGTGGGCGGTGCGCTCCTTGGTGGTGACGAAGATGTTGGCGGGGTATATCGATATCTCCTCGAGGCTCTCGAGGCTCATGCCGCTGACCGGGTCGATGATCTCAATCTCTTCTATCGTGTCTCCGAAAAATACGATGCGGCAGCCGCTGTCCACGTAGGCCAGGTAGATGTCTATCGTGTCGCCCTTTACGCGGAAGGTGCCGCGCTTGAAGTCGGCGTCGCTGCGGTTGTAGAGGGCGTCGACGAGGCGGTAGAGGAGCTTGTTGCGGCTGATGCGCTGGCCGGTATGGAGGGCAATGGTGTTGTCGTGGAAGTCCTGCGGGTTGCCGATGCCGTAGAGGCAGGATACGGAGGAGATGACTATCACGTCGCGGCGGCCGGAGAGCAGGGCGGAGGAGGCGGAGAGGCGCAGCTTTTCGATCTCGTCGTTGATGCTCAGGTCCTTCTCGATGTAGGTGTCGGTCACGGGCAGGTAGGCCTCGGGCTGGTAGTAGTCGTAGTAGGATACGAAATACTCTACGGCGTTGTCCGGGAAAAAGGACTTGAACTCCCCGTAGAGCTGGGCTGCCAGAGTCTTGTTGTGGCTCAGGATCAGCGCCGGCCTCTGTAGCCGTTCTATGACATTGGCCATCGTGAACGTCTTGCCCGAGCCGGTGACTCCGAGCAGGGTCACGGCGTCCGCACCGGCATTGACTGCCTCGCAGATCTCCTTGATGGCCTCCGGCTGGTCGCCCGTGGGGCGGTATGGGGACTGAATCTTGAACGGCATAGTTTATAGCATCATGGTGAGATAGAAGATGAGCAGTGTGCGCTTTTTCATCACCGGGTAGGAGATGATGTCCGGGTCGTCGGTGGTCTTGTAGGTGTGGCGGTGGAAGCCGGAGGTGAAGACTAGGGCGGGGATGCCGGCCCGGTGGAATACGATCTGGTCGGAGAGCTGGTAGAAGAGCTCGGTGAAGTTCTTGCTGCCGTAGAAGGTGTGGTCGATGTCCAGGCCGATGTTGTAGTAGCGGTTGCACATGTCTATGAGGCCGCGGCTCTCCTTGCGCAGGGTCTGCTCGCCGAGGACTATCACGAAACTGGTATCGGCCTCGTGGACCGGCTCGAGGACGGTGCCTATCTGGTCGATGTTGATGGCGCAGAGGATGCTGTCGGTCATCTCTCTCTCCTGCAGCCTGCCGACAAGGGCCTTGGAGCCGGCCATGTTGAGCTCCTTGGCGTCGAGGGCGGCGAAGATGATGTTCTTGTCCGGGCCGGTTCTGGTCTTTTTCATGGTGCCGAACATGTCGGCGAGGTTGAGCAGGACGGTCACTCCGGATGCGTTGTCGTCGGCGCCGTTGTAGACGTTGCCGTTGAGGATGCCGAGGTGATCGTAGTGGGCCGATATGAGCACGTATTCATCCGAAGGTACGGCGCTGCGTACTATCCCGACCACATTGCGTCCGCGGGTGCCGCTCAGGCTGTCGGCGATGAACGGCTGGTAGAAGCTGCCGCCGAAGAGGGGTTCCAGGCCGTACTGCCGGTAAAGTACTTCGATGAACCGCGCTACGGACATTCCAGCATTTGTCCCGGTGGCCCGCCCTTCGCTCATGTCGTCTGCCAGCCATTCCATGATGCGCTCCTGCTTGGCCTGATAGACGATCTGCTCGTACATCGTGTACGGGCCGAGGGACCGCCTGCGCTCCTGCGCCTGCATGACCGTGGACGCGGCAATCAGCAGGGCTGTCAGCAATATTTTCATTGTCCTTACCACAGCTGTTCTATTTTCTTGATGATTTTGCCGGGACGTCCCCGATGACCACATTCTTTCCGACCGTGATATTCTTCCAGAAACGTGCCTCACCGCTCATTCTGCCCATAAACTCGTATATATCAGGGGTGTGCGGCGCCTTCCCCGTCCTGACGTAATCCAAGAATTCCTGTAGTTCCATACCGTGTCGAATTAATCGCGCGAATATACGAAGTTTTTACCTTTCGTGACGGCCTGACAGAAATAGAATACTTATCTTTGTCGTATTATGGAAAATTTACTCGAATTACAGAACTTGGAGAAGATGCACGAAGATGGCCGTTTGGAGGTTAAAAATGCCCGTGGAGGTATTCCCGAGTCGTTGTGGGAGACGTATTCGGCATTTGCCAATACGGATGGAGGCAGTATTGTTCTCGGAGCAAGGGACAGAACGGACCATACGATAGAGATTGTAGGGGTGCACGATGCCTTCAAATTAAAAACAGATTTGTGGAATTTGCTCAACAATCGTCAGAAGGTAAGTGTCAATCTACTTACAGACGGGTTGTTGAGAATTGAAAAAATAGAAGGAAAGGACGTCATAGTGATGGATGTGCCGCGGGCAGACCGCACGTCACGTCCGGTATACTGCGGCATGGATCCACGCTCCGGCAGTTATAGGCGAAATGGAGAGGGAGACTATCACTGCACATTGGAAGAGGTATCTGCTATGTTCCGGGATGCCGCTCTTGTTCCACAGGATGCGAAAGTTCTGCAAGAGATGGATCTGAGCGTGTTTTGTCAGGAAACCGTGAGGGCGTACCGGCAGATGTTCAAGGATTCGCATACGGGACATGTGTGGAATGCTTTGGATGACGAGATTTTCCTGCGCCGTATCGGCGCAGTCGGCCTGTCGGAAGGCGGAACGTATCATCCTACGGCTGCCGGGTTGCTTATTTTCGGCTATGAGTATGAGATTCTGAGGGAGTTCCCTCAATATTTCCTCGATTATCAGGAGAACCGTCAGGTCGCCTCTACGCGCTGGACTGATCGTATAGTGTCCTCGTCAGGAGATTGGAGCGGAAATGTATTTGATTTTGTGTCGAAGGTCATTCCGAAGCTGACATCTGGCCTCAAAGTACCATTCGTGCTGAAAGGCTCTCAGCGTGTGGATGATACGCCCGTTCATAAAATAATCAGAGAGGCTCTTACCAATGCTTGTGTCCATGCTGATTTTTATGGACGCAGGGGACTTGTTGTTACAAAGGGCAAAGACGGTTTCACATTCGCTAATCCTGGAAGGATGCGTGTTGCCAAGGAAGTTGCAATGGAGGGAGGGGTTTCAGATCCGAGGAATGGAATTATGCTGAAGATATTCTCAATGGTAAATCTTGGAGAAAGAGCAGGTAGTGGTCTGTGCAGTATCTGCAATGTGTGGGAGAAAGTTTTTCACACTGCAGCTGAGATTATGGAAGCGGAAGATGTGGACAGGGTAATTTTGAAGTTGTATAACGGAGGCAATGAGCAGGATGTAGATGCGATGCTTGGGCTCTATGAGACAAAAGATGAACTGAATGTGGTCGGAGACTCAGGAAAATATGTAAGTGGATATACTGTTGCAGATATCGATAAATTGTCGATAAAATCACAGATTATCGATAAATTGTCGATAAATGCTGGAAATGTCGACAAATTGTGCGAAATACTGCTTTATTTAAGACAGAATCCTCACTCAAGTACAGCTTCCGTAGCACAAACGCTGGGAGTCAGTGTCTCCAGTGCTAAAATCTACTTGCGCAGACTCGTCGATGCCGGCCTCATTGTTCCGCATGGGGCCAATAAGAACCGTACCTACTCTTTGGTATGACAGCCGTACTTTGCAACGTTATGGAGCACCGGTATTTTTTCAGGCCGAGAGTCGGCAATGACTATCAGGAGGGGTTCATGGGACTCAGGACTCTGGTGCTCGGGGCGTACCACTACTGCTGGTACGACAAGTGCCGGTATTTCAACGAGTGCGTTATGGATGGCCGTGTGGCGGACTACGACACCGTCTGTCCTGAGTATGAGCGGATGAGCGACAGGGATTATTACCGGCTGTCCAACAGCAATGTCATCGAGATAGATTCCTATCTCAAGGGCGAGCACTATCCGGCGACAGCTCGTTTACCCACAAGATGCTCTACGGGTTGAACCGATTATAGCCGTTTATAACCGTTTCGAGACTGGCTTCATTGTTCCGGATGTTGTATTTTTGCAGGTGAAACTTTAAATGAGAACGAGATGAAAAAGTATTTGGACCCGAAAGCCGATTTGACATTCAAGAAAGTGTTCGGCGAGCACAAGGATTTGGTGATCAGCTTCCTGAACGCGATGCTCCCGTTCGGAAGTGAGGAAGAGAAGATAGTCAGTGTGGAGTATCTTAACCCCGAGCTGGTGCCGGTAAATCCATTGCGTAAGGACAGCATAGTGGATGTCCGGTGCAAGGATGTCCGCGGCCGGCAGTTCATAGTGGAGATGCAGATGATGTGGACGCCCGAATACAAGCAGCGGGTGCTGTTCAATGCATCAAAGGCATACGTCAGCCAGTTAGGAAAAAGCCAGCATTACGAGTTGCTTCAGCCTGTTTATTCATTGAACCTGTTGAATGATACATTCTCCGACAGTGAGGAATATTACCACGACTATCAGATAGTTGAGATGGAAGAGACAAATGAAGTGATTGAAGGGCTGCGGTTTATTTTTATAGAACTTCCGAAGTTCAAGCCTAAAAGTTACGGAGATAAGAAAATGCAGGTGCTGTGGTTGCGCTATCTTACCGAAATAGATGAGGACACCCGCGAAGTGTCCAAAGAATTGCTGGATAATCCGGAAATAAGCAAAGCTGTTGAAGAACTGGAAAAATCAGCTTTTACAGAGGAAGAACTGCTGGGGTACGATCATTTTTGGGATATGATAGCAGCAAATAGATTGCTGATGATCGGCTCGGAAAGGAAAGGACATAAACGGGGGCATGAGGAAGGATATAAGGAAGGAATCACTCAAGGGCATCAGGAAGAGCGGGTCAGGAATGCCCGCGCGATGAAGTCCAAGGGATTCCAGCCGGACATCATTTCTGAGATAACCGGGTTGTCGGTATCGGAGATAGCGGAGTTATAGTCAGAGCAATGAATTTTCAAGAGAAACTAGTTTCGTCTGTCATGACTCCAGCACTCCTTTTTCTTTCATATATGAGATAAGGTCTTCCATGGGGTATTCCTTGCTGAAGGTATGCAGGACGTCGTATGACGGTACGATGTATCCGTCCAGGATTCCTGAGCTTTTCAGCCGATTTTGCAAAAGGATCGCAAATATTGATTATAGCCTGATTTTGTCAAGTTTTTTGAGTTTATTCCACAAATTGCGGAATTTTATTTCAACATTTTCGGGATTTTATATGCCGCAAATTACGGAATTTCAATATTGATGTGATAGCAGATTTGGGATTAAATGTTTAGTTTTGTGGAAATGGTTGACGAATAATAATTATGGCAATAAAGATTACAACAAGGCCAACGGACATGGACCTCACCGGCCGCAGCCACTGGTGGGGTGCTCCGGATATGCCGGAGGGGATAGCTTATCCCTATATTGAGGTGGAGGATGAGGACGGCGGCAGGTATCCGGAGCCGCTGACGTTCGTGTGTCAGATCAGGTGTGCGGATATTGCGGGGCTGGATCCGGAGGGGCTGCTGCCGCACAGGGGCATGCTGTACTTCTTCGCACCGATAGACTATTTTCTGGGGGATGACGGTTCTCCCCTGGATTACCATGATTCTCCGGCGGTGCTGTACACTGAGCGGGAGGAGGGCCTGCGGCCGTATGAGCTGTGCTGGGAGGGAACGGACGAGAGCGTTTTCAGACCGGCGGAGGAGATGCTGTTCGCCAGGGCGGAGTCTCCGCGGGGCGACGGCCACATCCTGCTGGGCGAGCCTTATCAGGAAGAGGTGCGTCAGGCTCATCCGGGCTGTCTGTCGCTGCTGCAGATAGACGAGGATGACCGCTGGGGGCTGCGCTTCTACGACTGCGGGATGTACTATTTCCTCATCCGTCCCCGGGATCTCATGGCCCGCAGATGGGGACTGGTTGAGGGGGATATGTTTTTTTATTGAGCCCAGTGTCACTTGTCTTTCTTTTTCTGTTTTTTCTTTATTAAAATGCAGAAGAAAACTCATATATTTGCAGAAAATTAACAAATATTAAGGTTAAATGCATGCTTCTTGAGTTTTGTGTCAAAAATTTCCTCTCTATAAAGGATGATCTGAAATTATCCTTTGTGGCTACCACACTAAAGGAATCCCTTTCCGAGCCCAATGATGTTATTCGGATTTCAGATATGGGTTTGGCCTTGGTCCGTAGTGCGGTAATCTATGGGGCCAATGCGTCTGGTAAAACTAATGTCTTGAAAGCCATTGCTTTCTACAAAAGTTTTATTATGAACTCATTTAAGAACGGCCAGGCGGGTGAAAGCATAGATGTGGAGAATTTCCGCCTGAACGCTTCCACAGTCCAGGAACCGACCACGATGGAAGCTACTTTCACCGTCGGTGAATACCTGTATAGATATGGTTTTGAAGTGGGGGAAAAAGCAGTGCATGCCGAATGGCTTTACCGCCGCATGAACAGAAAAAGATCCAAGGAGGTGGAGATATTCTATAGGGAAGAGACAGGTGTTACCGTGCACGCCAAAAGCCCGTTGATGCAGGATTTGGTCAATAGGAAGATGGTGCGCGACAATGCACTCCTTCTTTCCACTGCGGCTCAGTTCAATGAAACTACGGCCGTGGATATCCTTCATTGGCTAAGTGATACGCAGGTCCTGTTCTGTAGTGAGGACGACAAAATGTGGTTGCAGGCTATACGGCATCTGGACGATGAAAAGATGCGTGAGCGAATAGTCCGCTTTGCTAAGTATGCTGATTTGGGCATAGAGAACATAACAAAGATTGGTAACCGCATTGTGAGCAGCCATCGCCAGTACGATGATGAGGGAAGAGAGACCAATGACGTAGCCTTTTCGTTTAGCGGAAACGAATCTGAGGGAACCATCAAATACTTTTCCCTGGCATACCCTATCATAGACGCACTTGACAACGGCAAACGTCTGGTGGTGGATGAACTTGATTCTAAACTCCATCCACTGCTTGTACGCAAGATTGTCACGCTTTTCAACTCAGCCGAAACTAATCCAAAAGGAGCGCAGCTGCTGTTTACCACCCATGATACATTCCTGCTCAGTGCGGGTCTGTTCCGCAGGGACCAGGTATGGTTCACCCAAAAGGATAATTTCGGGGCGACCGAGGCTTATTCGCTGGCCGAATATAAAGTGCGTGGCAGTTCTCCTTTCGAGCGGGATTATCTGCAAGGGAAATTCGGAGCTACGCCCATTATCGGTGATATGGAAACAATTTTTACGGCGGAGGGATGACCATGAGGAAGGTCTATAAGAAAAGTCATCGTTCTGCTTCATTGGTACGCCGCCAGAGCATGAGGGAAGTAAAGCAGTCATTTCTCATTGTATGTGAGGGAGTCCGCACGGAACCGGATTATTTCAGAGCCTTCAGGATGACAGCCGCTACGGTAAAGGCGGTCGGACAGGCCATGAACACGACCAGCCTTGTGAGTAAGGCCATCAGCATCCGTGACTCTGAGCAAAAGAAGAAGCGGACTTATGACCAATGCTGGGTGGTGTTTGACAAGGACGATTTTCCAGCAAAGGATTTCAACGATGCCATCGCCTTGGCAGAAAGAAATGGATTCAGGGTGGCTTACAGCAACCAGGCGTTTGAATATTGGTTCCTGCTGCACTTCAATCTCTACAAAGGGACATTACACAGAAACAGCTATCCTGATATGCTGTCAAGACTTATGGGAATACCCTATTCCAAGACTGAGGGGTTTGGAGCTATCATGTACAACCGCTTGCTTCATATGCAACCGCAGGCCATCAAAAATGCTTCTGCCGTCCTTGCAGAAATGTCGCATGGCAATCCTGCCCTGGAAGAGTCCTCTACCACCGTGCACCTGCTGGTGGAAGAATTGAACAAATATCTCTGAAACGCAGCGGTTACATCTTGTTTTTGCTAATCCTGAAAACAAAATCCGCCGCCGGAGCCGAAGCCCCGACAGCGGATATGGATGTGAGCAGGCAGCGCGGCTGAAAGCGCTACAGCCTGTTCTTGTAAACCTCCGCCAGCAGTTTTCGGTACTGGTTCTCGAGGAGGAGGTAGGTGGAGATGTTGCCGTAGACGTTGTCGGCCTCGACGTAGTAGTCGATGACGGACATCTGGCCGGCGAGGACGGCGGACTTGAGGGCGTCGAGGGTGCTGTGCATCAGGGGCACGTCGTAGGTCTGGACGGCGGAGTGAATCTGCTGCAGTTCGTTGTAGCGGGACTGGAGCTGGGTTTCGGCCTGCAGGCGGGCGTTCTCGAGCTCGCTCTGGGCGGCGGTGTGGCGGGCCTCGGCGATCTTGGTCTTGTTGCGGGAGGAGAACAGGGGCAGGGAGGCTCCGACGAGGAAGCCGTTGGAGGCCTCCTTCATGGCGGTGTTGCGGCGGTAGCCGACCTCGAACTTGGGCAGCCAGTTCTGCCTGTTGACCTTGATCTCCTGGGCGGCGGCGTCTACGGAGGCCTCCGCGGAGAGGATTCCGGCGTCGGTGGCCATCACTTCGGCGTAGAACTCATCGTAGTTCACGACCTCCGCTACTTCAGGATACTCGGCGGCCAGCAGTTCCACGGGGATATTGCCGTTCATGGCCCTGAGGGTCTGGAGAGTATTCTGCCGTGCAGCCTCGTTCTGGGCCGCGAGGGTGCGGACGTTCATCCGCTCCATTTTCACCTTATTGACCTCTATGATATTTGCGCCTCCCTCGGAGAAGCGTTTCTCCATCAGGGCGAGGAGTTCGTCGGCGTTGGCCATCCTCGTATCTAACAGCTCTTTTTCCTGATTGAGCCGGACGAGGTCGAGGCACAGGAGCTGGGCCTGCAGGAGGATGTCCCTGCGCTGGAGGGCGTACTGCATGTCGAGGGCCTCGTTCTGGAGCTTGCCGGACTTGCCCCTCGAGATGTACTGCGAGGGGAAGTCGAAGCCCATGGAGACTACGAGTTCGGAGCTGGCGACTCCGTCATAGCCGCGGGTGAAGAAGGGGCTGTAGGATACGGAGAGGTCCTGCTGGAGGTTGTTCTGGGCCTGGATCTCGAGCCGGGAGGCCTCGTTGTTCTGCTGGAGGGCGCGGAGCTGAAGGTTGTTCCTCTCCACTGCTGCCAGCACCGAGTCAATGCTCTCCATGCTCTGGGCCCGGAGGCTGCCGCAGGGCATGGCGGAAAGGCCCAGCACTGCGGCGGTCAGAAACGGTAGTATGCTGTAAAATATTTTCATAAGATATATCGGATTAATTCTAAGCTTGTTCAATGTTCTCGGCCCTGCGCTCGCGGCGGTGCATCCAGTCATAGACTATCGGCACAATGAAGCCGTTGAGCAGTGTGGAGGTGAGCAGTCCTCCGAGGATAACCTTGGCCATGGGGCTCTGGATCTCGTTGCCGGGCAGGTCTCCGTTGATGGCCAGTGGAATCATGGCGAGGGCCGA
>CALUPK010000009.1 GCA_944322575.1 uncultured Bacteroidales bacterium
GTAGCCCAGATCCGCAAGCAGATCGAGAAGACCACTTCCGACTACGACCGCGAGAAACTCCAGGAGAGACTGGCCAAGCTGGCCGGCGGTGTGGCTGTCCTCTATGTAGGCGCTGCATCCGAGGTCGAGATGAAGGAGAAGAAGGACAGGGTAGAGGACGCTCTGAACGCTACCCGTGCCGCAGTAGAAGAGGGTATCATCCCCGGCGGCGGTGTCGCCTTCATCCGCGCTATCGAGACTCTGAAGGGCCTGAAGGGTGAGAACGAGGACGAGCAGACCGGTATCAACATCGTGGCCAAGGCCATCGAGGCTCCTCTGCGCACCATCGCCGAGAACGCAGGTGTCGAGGGCAGCGTAGTGGCTCAGAAAGTCCGCGAGGGCAAGGGCGACTTCGGTTATAATGCCCGCGCCGACCGCTACGAGAACCTGCTCGCAGCCGGTGTCATCGACCCGACCAAGGTTACCCGCGTGGCTCTGCAGAACGCTGCATCCGTAGCCGGCATGTTCCTCACCACCGAGTGCGTGCTCGCAGACAAGCCGGAACCCGCTCCCGCAGCTCCCGCAATGAACCCCGGAATGGGCGGCATGATGTAATCAGCTGACGGCACTCCCATATTTTGAGACAAGGCTGCCGCAATCATCCTGACTGATGGTTGCGGCAGTTTTTTGCAGATTTAAGATTTAATTTTAAATTTGCAAAAAAATGATGCAAAATGAAAATAGGAAGAACAGCGGTAGATAAATTGCAGCAGCTTGCAGTCAAATTTCCATTTGTAACTATCACAGGACCAAGGCAGTCAGGTAAATCAACTCTTGCTGAGACGGCATTTCCGGATTTCAGGCAAGTTTCTCTTGAAGACTTGGACAACAGAGAGTTTGCCTTAAAGGACCCGAGAGGATTCATTGCTACCTATCCTTCCAAGACGATAATTGACGAGGTGCAGAGGGTTCCGTCTATCCTTTCCTATCTGCAGACCCATGCGGACAAGTCCCGGGAAATGGGAATGTATGTCCTGACAGGGTCGCAGAATTTTGAGTTGATGGAAGCGATAGACCAGTCTCTGGCAGGCAGGACGGCGCTGTTGACGTTGTTGCCCTTGTCTCATGAGGAGATGGGGCAGGCAGGTATTCTTCCGGAAAATGTCGATGCGGAGATTTTCTATGGTTCGTACCCGGCTCTGTATGACCGCGGGATTCACCCCGTGGATTATTTTCCAAGTTACATAAAGTCCTATCTGGAAAAAGACGTACGGCAGATGAAAGCCATAGAGGACCTGTCGAGGTTCCGTAAGCTGGTCCGTCTGTGTGCAGGACGTATCGGGCAGATACTGAACAAATCATCATTGGCCGTAGAATGTGGAGTGACTGCTCCGACCGTGGACTCATGGCTGTCAGTGCTGGAGGAGAGCTATATAGTATATTTTCTGAGGCCGGATTACCGCAATTTTTCAAAGAGACTGGTAAAATCGCCCAAACTCTATTTCTACGATACCGGCCTGGCCTGTTCGCTGCTGGACATTAAGAGTCCGGAGCAGGTGTCTACGCATTATCTCAGAGGAGGCCTGTTCGAAAATATGGTTGTCAATGAAATCCTCAAGCGCAGTCTCAATCGCGGCATAGACCCGGTACTCTCATTCTGGAGAGACAGCGCCGGACATGAGGTGGACTTGATTGTAACGGCAGGGGACAGCCAGCATGCCTACGAGATAAAATCCGGGGCCACATTCTCCACCGACTATTTCAATGGACTTGACTATTGGGCCGGACTTTCCGGTGTCTCACCTTCCCGGCGTTCTGTCATCTACGCCGGAGAGACTCCGCTCATGACTTCTTCGGGCGAAGTGCTCTCCTGGCGCAATATGTGACATTGGATTGTATATGTCAGTAGCGGCGTGGATGGAAAAAGATGACTGCACTGACCAGAACGATGAGGCCGAGGAAGATGAAGCCGAGGGGGTTGGCACGGCGGGAGGTGGCCTCAACGGTCAGGTCGCCGGCGAGGAGGCGGAAGCCGTCCACTTTCCAGACAGGAGTACCGTCATCCATAAGTTCAGTATTTGCCGATGTAAGGCGGCCGGGCATGCGGACCTGATACAGCATCGCATGGCAGAAAGGAGCTGTCAGTTTCTCCTCAAGGGCGGATATCTCCTCTTCCCAGGCCGCGGCGTGAACTGCGGCCGCATCGGCATAGACCGGATTGCCGCTCAGCCGGCTCATCTGTGCGGCTATGGATGTAAAATGTCTGCTGCCGGCATCATCTGCCTCTCCGAAAGAGAATGAGAAGATGCCCTCGTAAAAGTCATAATGATTTTCCATCCACTGCATCAGCTCCGTTTTCAGGCTGTCCGTCAGCTCCTCTCCTGCAGTGGAGCAGATAATGCGGTAAAGATACTCCCGGTAGCAGATATTTACCCATTCGGTGTACTTGTCATAGAGGTCTGCCAGACAGAAATATGTCTCCGCCCCGTTCATCCCCGGCGAGCCGGTGCCGTTGCGGTACCATCTTTCTATCTCTGCGCTGCTCATGAGGCTGTCCGGCCGGACGGGCATCCAGGAGTCTATGCCCGGGAATGTGCAGGTATAGCTGTAGGTGCTGAAGAACAGTCCCCATTTCTTATCCCAGTGCTCGGCGGCCTTGACATAGGGCAGACCGGCGTATTCCTCCGATGCCGGGGTGTCCCGGTATGAGGTGTCGGAAAGCCGGAATGTCCGGCTGGCGTAGAAATTCATGGTGGCGGAGTCGTCCAGGAACCACCATGTCCTCGGTTCTGCCATCCGGCCGGTCTGCCACTGCTCCCCCGGCTCGAAGAGGAACGGATGGGAGGACAGGTCGCCGGCCAGACATGCGGAGTCGGCTTCGGCGTAGACGGTCCGGGTCATGCTGCCGTCGGGGTGGATTTCGGGTATGACAGTATAATAGGTTACACAGGAAGGGAACATGGCAATGGCTGCGGATGCTGCCAGAACTTTAATGTAGGTTTTCATGCATCTGTAGATTTGCGGTCCGGTCTTTCAGTCCGGCTAAGGACTGTCTGTGGGCCTTGGTTTTACGATAATGTTCGAGATGTGCCTGCGGCCCGCGCATAAAGGCTGACGTGCTGACGGGAAGGCTGCTTATCTCGGTGCGGACGGCCGTATCGGTCTGTATGAGTGCAGTCGACAGGGACAATACCAGCACGGCTGCGGCGGCAATGCCGGTAATGGCGGCAGCTATGCGTATGCGGCCGGAGCGGAGCGGGGCCGGTCCTGCAGGAATGTCCTGCGGCATGGCTCCGGTGCGTTCCGCTATCCGCGCGGATACCTCCTTCGGATGAGGCATCTGCGGCTGGGTGCGGCGCATATCTTCTATGAATTGTCTGTATCTGTCCATAACTGATGTATTTTCCTGTTTAAAATTCCTTTTCGAGAGCCCTCCGGACCTTCTGCCGGGCAAGATAGAGGTTGCTCTTGAGCTGTACCGGGCTCCAGCCGGTGGCTTTGCGGATCTCCTCGAAGGGCAGCCGCTCTATCTCGTGGAGGATGAAGACGGTCCGCTGCATCGGGGAGAGTGTCCGGGTTACCCGCAGGAGCCGGGCCTCGAGTTCCCGGGCGATGCTTCCGCTTTCCGGGTCAGCCGCCCGCTCCTGAGCATTGGCCCAGGAGGCATCCGCCTCGAACTTCCTGTGTGCGGAGCGCTTCCGCAGGAGGTCACAGCACAGGCGGGCGGCGATGGTCCCGAGCCAGGTGGCGGGGCTGTAGCGCCGGTCGTAGCCAGGGAGGGTCTTCCATGCCCGGAGGAATGTCTCCTGCACCGCGTCCTCCGCCTCGTCCGGGTCGCCGAGCATCCGCAGGGCCACGCGCCATACCATCTGCCGGTATTGCTCCACGATGGCGGCGAAAGCCCGGTGGTCTCCGGCCGCTGCGGCCTGTATTGTCTCTTGGATGCTCATGCGTTTTCGCTTTTACAGGATATACGCATTAGAAGCCCGGAAGTCAAAAAATCTCTTCCAATAGTTTCTGCAGTTCGGCGACAGTGTCCGGGTGTTGGGGTGCTACGTTTGTGTGCTCGTCGGGGAGGCGGTAGAGCTGAGGGGCGGGGTCAGTGCCAGTCTCTATGCCGGGGCACCAGGAAAGGGATTTGGGGTAGTCGTTGGGAGCGATGTATTTCCACTCGCTGGTACGGACTGAGATGGTGTAGGACCATTCGACTATCCAGTCACGGCCGGTAGTGTCTGCGCCGAGAAGCACTTCCGAGAGGTCGTGGCTGTCGGGAGCAGCGCCTTCGGGCAGCTCTGCTCCTATGATGGAGGCGAGGGAACGGAACAGGTCTATCTGGGAAATGAGGGCGCCGGACACAGAAGGCTGTGTTATCCGTCCGGGCCAGGAAATGACGGCGGGAATGCGGGTGCCGCCTTCGAAGGCGCTGTACTTGCTGCCGCGGAGGCCTCCTGTGATGCTGTGGTCTCCGACAAGCTCAGCGGCGGAATCCGCGTAGCCGTCGTCCAGCACAGGACCGTTGTCGCTGGTGAGGATGATGATGGTGTTGTCCCGTATTCCGGCCTGCTCGAGGGCATCGAGAATCTGGCCTACGCTGTAGTCAAACTGAAGAATCGCCTCGCCTCTGAGCCCCATCGGGCTTTTGCCGCGGAACCTTTCGTGAGGCATGCGCGGTACATGTACGTCGTTGGTGGCGAAGTACAGGAAGAACGGTCCGTCGCTGTGCTCCCGGATGAACTCTACTGCATGGGCGGTAATCGAGTCCGCGATATTCTCATCCTTCCACAGGGCCTTGCCGCCGCCCTTCATATAGCCGATGCGGCCGATACCGTTGACTACCGCATTGTCATGGCCGTTGGAAGAGCGTAGCTTGAGTTCGGTGACAGGAGTCCGATGATAGTCGGGAACATCCTCGAACGGGCCTCTGTAACTTACCTCCACGGGGGCGGAGGGGTCGAAATCCGCTATCCTTCCGTTTTCAATAAATACGCACGGAGTCCGGTCGGCGGTGGCGGCCATGATATAGTGAGTGCCGAAGCCTAAGTCGGCCGGGGTGATGTCTATCTCTCCGTTCCAGTCCTGGGCTCCCGATTCGGAACCAAGGCCGAGATGCCATTTGCCTATGGCAGCTGTGGCATAGCCGGCCTGCGAGAACATATCGGCCAGAGTGTATGTATCGGGATGAATGATGCTGGCAGCGTCTCCCTGTGCCACTCCGGTACCCTCCTGGCGGAAAGCGTAGATGCCGGTAAGCAGGGAGAACCGCGACGGGGTGCTGGTCGAGGCAACGGCGTGCGCGTTGGTGAAGCGGATGCCCTCATCGGCTATGCGGTCGGTGTTGGGGGTACTTATTCTATGCGCTCCAAAGCATGAAAGATCACCGTAGCCTAAGTCATCTGCGTATATGAATACCACATTGGGCTGTGTCTGCGGGGTCTGCGCTGCAGCCGCAGGGGATGCGGCGAGAAGTGTCAGAAATAGTTTGTTTAATTTTTCCATTTTTGAGATTTTCTGTCAAAGATAAATTCTAAATTTGTATTCAGCATAATTTTAGAACTGTGACCAATGAAAAAGATCAACCTATTACTGTCTCTCCTGCCGCTGGCCGCCATCTCGGCGAGTGCCTCGCCTGCCCCGGCGGAGACCCTTCACTTTCCTTATTATCCTTCACTTTCTCCGGACGGGAAGGACATATATTTTTCCTACGACGGCGACATCTTCCGGGTCGGTGCGGACGGAGGTACTGCCATGCGTTTAGTATCTCTCGGGGGCAATGAGAATTACCCCGTAGTCTCTCCCGACGGCAGACTGCTCGCATTTTCCTCCGACATCAACGGCAACAATGATGTCTTCATCGTCCCCGTAGGGGGCGGCGAGGTGACCCGCCTGACCTGGCACGAGGCCAACGACTATCCTGTCGGCTGGTCCGCGGACTCGAAGACCGTCTATTTCGAGAGCAACCGCTCCAACGGCCGCACTGCCTATTCCGTGGGTGTGGACGGCGGCACTCCCAAGAAGCTCTTCGAGGGGTATTTCAACACTATCAGCAACATAGTCGAGAATCCCGCGACCGGCGAGCTCTACTTCAACGAGTCCGGTGAGAGCATCAACTATCCCACCCGCAAGCGCTATGTCGGCGATCATAACGCAGATATCGCGTCCTGGAACCCCGCCACCTCAGAGTACCGCCTGCTGACCTCCTGGGAGGGCAAGGACACCTGGCCGATGGTGGACCGCAGCGGCAACCTCTACTACGTGACCGACCAGTTCAACCAGGAGGCCAACATAGCCAAGTACGTGCCCGGAGGCGAGCCCAAGCAGCTCACCAAGTTCCGCCAGTCGGTGCAGTACCCCTCCATCAGTGACGACGGCTCGCGGATAGTATTCCTGCTGGACTACAAGATTACCTGCCTCGACCCCGCTACCGGCAAGGTCACCGAGCCTCAGATCACCGTAGCCGACAACGATACCGAGATGCGCCGCTCCTTCAAGGACCAGAAGCCCGCTTTCGTGGCCGTCTCTCCGGACGGGAAGAAGCTGGCGCTGTCCGTCCGCGGCCTGCTCTATGTATCCGATGCGGAAGGCAAGTACCTCAAGCTTCTGCCCACACCTGCCGACGAGCGCGTGGACGAGATAGTCTGGGCCGACAACAGGACCCTCTACTACTCCCGCACCGACAAGGGCTATGTCAACCTCTTCAAGATCGGAGCCGACGGCTCATCCGCCGAGAAGCAGGTCTACCGGGCCGAGGCCAACATCCAGTCCCTCACCCGTTCCCATAAAGGAGACAAGATAGCCTTCATCAGCGGCAGCCGCGAAGTGATGGTGCTCGACGTGGCCAAGGACAAGGCCCGCAAGATCGCCGACTCCCAGTTCTGGTCGTTCCGGAGCTATAGGATGAATTTCTCCTTTGATGACGCCTACCTGGCCTTCGAGGGCATGAACCTCTTCGAAGGGGACATCTTCATCTATTCCTTCAAGGACAAGAGCCTGCACAACCTTACCAACTCCGCTTCCTCCGAGGGAGCGCCGGTATTCTCTCCTGACGGAAAGAACCTCTATCTGACAGCCAATATCTACGGCACGTCCTTCCCCCGCGGAGGCATGCGCGGCCAGCTCTACCGTCTGCCGCTGCAGCGCTACGACCAGGAGCCCTTTGCCTCCGATGTCTATGATGAGCTTTTTGCGGAGGAAGGCGCCGGGGACAGCACTGCCTCCGAGATGACCATTGACTACAAGGAGGTGTTCCGCCGTCTGGAGGAGATGCCTGAGAACGGCAATTCGCCCTATGCTTTCCGCGACGGAGAGGATTCATGGCTGCTGTACACCCTCTCAGGAGCTGTGAAGGCCCTGAAGATTTCCGACCCTGAGGCTGAACCGTCCGAGATAAATGGCATTACAGGACGCTGGGGATATTTCACCTGCTCGGACGAGGCTCCTTATTATATCAGCGGCGGTGACATCTACAAGATCAATCTCAGCCGCAGCAACGCCGACAAGGTCTCCATTTCGCAGGATGTGGAGAAGGATCTGGACGATGAGTTCCGTCAGATATTCTACGAGGGCTGGGCCGTGCTGGACCAGAACTTCTACGATGTCAACTTCCACGGCACCGACTGGAAGGCCAAGAGGGACTACTATGCCTCGCTGCTGCCCTACGTCAGGAGCCGGGAGCATCTGCGCACCCTGTTCAACGACATGCTCGGCGAGCTGAACTCCTCGCACCTGCGCTTCACTTCTTCCGGAACCGAGGAGAATGCTCCCAAGATCCGCACCACGTCCGCGGAGACCGGTATCATCTGGAGCAATGAGGATCCCTACGTAATCGACCGTATCCTGACCGATGCTCCGGCCAACAGCGTGGACATCGACATCCGTCCCGGCGACCGTCTTGTGGCTGTCGGTGGCGTGAAGGTGGACGCTTCGGCCAACAGGGAGAGCTACTTAGCTTCGGCAGTGCCTCAGGAAGAGGTGCTGATGACCTTCGAGCGCGGAGGCAAGGACTTCGACGTGAAGCTGCATACCGTTTCTTACGGCGAGGTGAAGAACATGCTGTACACCGAGTGGGAGGACCAGCGCCGCGCCATGGTGGACGAGCAGACCGACGGCCGCGTGGCATATATCCATCTGAGGGACATGACCGATGCCTCGCTCTATCCGTTCCTGATGCAGATGCACACCGATGCCGTGAACCGTGACGCCCTGATTCTGGACCTGCGTTACAACAACGGCGGCAACGTACACCACGAGGTACTCGACTTCCTCCGCCAGCAGGAGCATTTCCGCTGGAGCTACAGGGATTTCGAGCCCAACTCCCATCCCAATGTCACCCCTGCCGACAAGCCTATCGTGGTGCTTGTCAACGAGCGCAGCCTCAGTGACGCCGAGGTGACATCGAACGGTATCAAGACCCTCGGTATCGCCAAGATCGTGGGTACGGAGACCTACCGCTGGATTATCTTCACCTCCGGAGTATCCTTCGTGGACGGTTCCTACAGCCGTCTGCCGGCATGGGGATGCTACTCTCTCAAGGGCGAGGACCTCGAGGCTACCGGTGTGGCTCCGGACATCTATGTGCGCAACACCTTTACAGACCGCATGTACGGCCGAGATCCTCAGCTTGATACAGCCATTGAGGAGATTCTGAAAGAACTGTCTGCAAAGTAAACCTTCTGCGGCAGCAAATAGAAAAGGCCGGTCAGGGATTATTCCCCGACCGGCCTTTTATCTCAGTGTTCAGTTATCAGTCTGTGAATTCCACTACGTATGCGGTGGCGTAGGCCGTGCGTTTGAAGTAGATGGGAGATACGATGTTAATGGTTTTCACGTAGTATGTGGTATTGACGATGGCCTGGGAGCCCTGCAGGTCGGCTTTGTTGAGCATGTCTGAGATGGCGCTTTCTGTGAGGGCTTTCTTGGAGAGTCCGCCTATGCCGAAGATGTAGGTCGCTGTTACTTCGCCTTTTATCTGTTTTACCACTTTGAAGTTGCCGCTGTCGAGCCGGACTTCTGTCATCCACTGGTTGGTACTCTTGACGTTCTCGTAGGAAATTCCGCAGGATGATACCAGCAGGCCTCCGGTGATTATCGCCATGAGAATGAAGATACGGGTTTTGGTCATGATTAATTGGTTTTTGTTTTATTTGTTGCGGCAAATATACGCAAATATGAGCCGAGGGCATAAAAAAAGAGGCACCCCTCTGCTACAATAGGTACCCCTTCCTTGTGTACTAAAACCTAAACCTACTACATAGATGCAGGTCCCGCTGTTTTTGTTGCACGGAAAGTGAAAAATTTTTAAAAAATTTTCGAAAGGGTGCGTCGGGTGGGGAGAGCGGTGATGAAAAGGCCGATGAGAGCGATGCCGGCGAGGGTGATAAGGATGTCGCCGGGCTTGATGACGACGGGGTAGTACTCGACGACGAAACTGCCGGGCATACGGATGACACCGATATGCTGCTGGATGAGGCATAGGATGATGCCGACGGCCAGGCCGATGACGGCTCCGAGCAGGATGATCATCCAGCCCTCGTCGAAGAAGATGCGGCGGATCAGGGCCGGACGGGCTCCGAGGTGCTGGAGGGTGGCGATGTCGTCCCGTTTCTCGATGATGAGCATGGTGAGGGAGCCGAAGACGTTGCAGGAGACCACGATGATGATGAAGAGCAGAATCATGAAGATGACCACCTTCTCGATGCGCATCATGCGGTAGACGGTCTCGTTCTGCATGTATTTGTCCTTGACGGTGAAGCCGGGGCCGAGGGCGGAGCGGACCTCCTTCACTGCCTGACGGACGTCGGAGCCGGGGGCGAGCCGGAGCTCCACGGTGCCTGCCTCATTGTCCTGGAGTCCTATGAGCCTGCGGGCCCGCTCGATGGGGACGAAGAGGGTGTTGCTGTAGCCCTCATTGCCCGAGAAAAAGGTGCCTATGGGGAAGAACCGCTCGCTGTTGAGGGATGCCGCCGGATTGACTAAGGATATGTCCCGGTCGCGGGCGGGGAAATAGACGGTGATGGGGTCGAGGAAGCGGGGCATTATGCCCATTTCCACAGCTAATCCGCGTCCGGTGACGGCCTGGGCCACCTCCCCGTGCATCAGGGTGAACTCTCCGTCGATGATGCAGGACTGTATCTCGGGGTTCTCGGTGTAGCTCTGCTCCACGCCTTTGAGCAGGGCGGTGCCCTCCTCGCGGTCGTAGGTCAGGAATACGGTCTCCTCGACGCTTTCGGTGAATGAGGCTACGGAGGGCATCGAGCGGACGGCGTCGAAGGCCTCTGTGTCGGTGCGGAAATATTTGGATGAGCCGCAGGTGACGGCTATGTCGGGCATGGCCCGGTCGTACATCCCGCGTACCACGTCCTCGAATCCGTTGTATATCGACAGCACCATGATCAGGGCGCAGGAGCCCACGGCTATGCCTATCGCGCTGATGAGCGAGATGATGTTGATGACGTTGTGCGACTTCTTGGCGAAGAGGTAACGCCGGGCTATGAACTGCGGCAGATGCATGGGCTACTTGGCGAGCAGCTCGTCGATGTGCTCCACGTAGTCTAAAGAGTCGTCCAGGTAGAAGATCAGCTCGGGTATGATGCGCAGCTGCTTGGCCATCTGGCGGCCCAGCTCTCCGCGCATGGTGCGGCCCGACTCCTGGATCATCCTGAAGACCTTCTCCTGCTTGGCCGAGGGGAATATGCTGACGTAGACCTTGGCCACTGCAAGGTCCGGGCTTATGGTCACTCCGCTCACCGACACGAGAGCTCCGTCCCAGGAGGCCATGCCCTTGGAACGGATGATCTCGGCCAGATGTCTCTGGAGCTCCTTGGCCACTTTGAGCTGGCGGGTGCTTTCTCCTTCCATAGCGGTGGCCTCCTATTCAAATTTGAGGATGTAGTAGTTCTTCTTGCCTTTCTGGGCGAGGATGTACTTGCCGTCGATCAGGTCCTCGGCGCTGACGGAGCGGTCGGCTGAGTCGCAGCGGTCCTTGTTGATGGACAGGCCGCCGCCCTGGATCATCTTGCGGCATTCGCCCTTGGAGGGGAATACGTCGGTGGTGACAGCCAGCAGGTCGATGACATTCTGCGGCAGGGCGTCCTTGCTCAGGCTGTACTGGGGTACGCCGTCGAATACGGAGAGGAAGGTCCTCTCGTCGAGCGAGCGCAGGGTCTCGGAGGTGGACTTTCCGAAGAGTATCTGGGAAGCGTCCACGGCCTTGCCGTACTCCTCCTGTCCGTGTACCATGACGGTAATCTCGCGGGCGAGCAGTTTCTGGAGCTCGCGCAGATGGGGCGCCTTGGCGTGCTCTGCCACTGCGGCCTCTATCTCCTCGCGGCTGAGGGTGGTGAATATCTTGATGTATTTAGCGGCGTCCTCGTCGCTGACGTTAAGCCAGAACTGGTAGAATGCGTAGGGGGTGGTGTATTCCGGGGAGAGCCAGATGTTGCCCTTCTCGGTCTTGCCGAACTTGCCTCCGTCGGACTTGGTCATCAGGGGCCAGGTCAGTCCGTAGGCCTCGCCGCCGAGCTTGCGGCGGATGAGCTCTGTGCCGGTGGTGATGTTGCCCCACTGGTCGCTGCCGCCCATCTGGAGCTTGCAGCCGTAGTGCTCGTAGAGGTATGTGAAGTCGTAACCCTGGAGGAGCTGGTAGGTGAATTCGGTGAACGACATGCCCTCGCGGCCCTCTCCGCTGAGTCTCTTCTTGACGGAGTCCTTGGCCATCATGTAGTTGACGGTGATCAGCTTGCCTATCTCGCGGGTGAAGTCGAGGAATCTCCAGTCCTTCATCCAGTCGTAGTTGTTGACCAGAATGGCGGCGTTGGGAGCGTCGCTCTCGAAGTCGATGAACTTGGAGAGCTGGGCCTTGATGCACTCCTGGTTGTGGCGCAGGGTAGCCTCATCGAGAAGGTTGCGCTCCTGGGACTTCATCGAGGGGTCGCCAATCATGCCGGTGGCTCCGCCGATGAGGGAGATGGGACGGTGGCCGGCGTCCTGGAAGTGCTTGAGCATCATGACGCTGACCAGATGACCGATGTGCAGCGAATCAGCCGTGGGGTCGATGCCCAC
The DNA here is from genome assembly GCA_944322575.1 of uncultured Bacteroidales bacterium. Lineage (GTDB taxonomy): Bacteria > Bacteroidota > Bacteroidia > Bacteroidales > UBA932 > Coprenecus. Next base: position 12,037 of record CALUPK010000009.1, read on the forward strand.
GTATGCAGTGCACTGCTCTTTTGAAAGGAGTTCTTCAGTTCCGGGCATGATATCCTGGATCATGCCCCTCCATTTGAGGTCTTCGATAAAATTCTTCATCGTATGAAAAATAACTGCTTTGCTTTTGAATATCCGCGCAAAGGTAGTTATTTTTATTCAAAATAGGTTATCTGCGGTAAGTACGGAAAATGGCAATGCCGATGCAGACCAGCGACAGGGCCACTATCCCCCAGATGAACCACATATTCAGCGTCTGCGTCTTGCCTGCGGCCACCGAGAGTGTGGAGTTGGCTCCGAAGGACAGGAGCAGGCAGAGCAGGAGGTTCATCTGTGCGGCTAAGTCCGTCTTGGCGGCTCTGGCGGTTTCGGCTTTCCGGGCGGGAACGGGGAGGTTCACCACCTTGGGGAAGCACTGGGCCAGAATCATGATGATGTAGATGCCGAGCCCGATGAGGGCGAGGGTGAGCAGGATACCCCTGTCTCCGACTCCGTCCACCACTCCGTGGATGTCGAAGTGGTTCGGTACGGGCACTCCTTCCAGCCGCGACCATGACAGCATGGGCAGGAAACCGGAGAGCATCGCCATCGTGGCGACTATATTGAGTGTAAGATTTGTAAGACGGTGAAACATAGCGTTACCCCACAAGCCACACCATGACGTGGCCGTCAAATATCTCGTAGTTGAGTTCAAAGGTCTCCTCCTCCCCGTCCTTGTGGATGAAGGTGGCCTCCAGCTCGCCCTCGTCGCGGGGAGTGAAGCGCTCCACCTCTATCTGCCGTGCGAAGTCCACACCGTTGCGGGACATGCGCTTGTAGATGGCTTCCTTTGCGCACCAGTAGATGGCCAGCTGCTGGTTGGTGTTGTGGTCCGAGAGGTCGTCCTTCTCATCCTCGGAGAGGGCCTTGCGCTCCACTGCCGAGAAGTCGCGGCCGAGGCTCTCGATGTCTATGCCCACGCTCTCTTCGGGATGGGCGATGACGGCTGCGAAGCGGGCGCAGTGGGAGATGCTGATCTCCACGGCACAGTTCTGAAGATAGGGTTTGCCGTTGTCGTGATGTCCGAGATAGAGTTTCTCGGGAAACATCTCGTTGAGAAGTGCCCTTACGGCCAGTTTCTCCCTGCGCCGTGCGGGGCTTTTGGTGATTTCGAGCTCCTCGAGCTCATCGCTGGGAATGGGGGCGCACAGCCGGCGCAAGTCGTCTTCGTCCTCGGAGATCTCCCATACGCATATCTCCGCCCCGTTTTCTAATTTTTCTCGTTTATATAGACCCATCGATTTTTAAAAATAGGCTGCAAAGAAAAGCACTTATCGCGGAACTGCCAAATATTTTTCCAACATATATGCCGGATGGTAGGACAGTTTGGCCTTGCGCAGGCCCTCATCCCCGGCGTCGTCCTCCCGGTTGACGTACTGCAGGCCGGCCGCCTCGTGCTCGAGGAAGGTGCGGTTGATCATGGGATAGGCCCCCGTAACATCGGAAAATGCCTTCTCGACATGCACGATGAAAGTATCGGAGTTGAGCCGCTCGCCGAGGGTGTAGGCCACTAAGCGGCCGCCGCTGCGCAGCATTCCTCCGCTGAGCCGCAGGGGGACGAAGTCCTCTAAGGCCTTGCGCACCGCGCAGGCCTCCATCTGCATCGACTCGTTGTGGATGCAGCCGTTGAGGGCGCACCACTCGTCGGTCATTGTCCTGCATTCCTCTATCTGGCGGCGGCAGAGCTCCGGATCGCCGTCCGGGCGGATGCTCTCGTAGGTCCAGCCGGGGTTCTGCGCCTTGAACCGGGAGATGAAATTGCGCTTGGGCTGGTATTTCTTTCCGGCGAGGGAGACCATCTTTTCCGTCTCGTAGAGATAGTCGAAGGAGCGGCGGACAGGGGAAAATTCGTAGCGGCCGGGGAACATCTCCTCGAGGCGGGCCTTCACATCGGCGACGGTCCAGAGGACCGGGCGTCTCCCGATGCGGGCGGCATCTTCCTCCATTGTATCCAGAACCTCAGCGATATCTCCGCTTCCTGCAGGGAAAATGTAGTTGGCGCAGCCCTCCTCCCCGTCGGAGCGGATGAGCAGCCAGTCCTTCCACCGGGCGATGCGGGTTCCGAAGAACCGGGCCCAGATGTACAGCGAGGTGAAGCAGTACTCCGTGGCCCGGTAGTCGGAAACAGCAAGGAGCGGGTCAGCCCACTCCTTGTCGCTTAATTCTATGTCCTTGAACTCAGGTAGATTACTCATACAGCCACTGGCTCAGGATGGATTTGATCTCCTTCTGGGTAGCCTCGTCGAAGGTGGCGATGCGGGCACGGTGGCTGCCGCCGGGCTGGATGAAGAACTTGATGTTGTCCTTGTGCGGGTCGGCTGGCATCACTGCGGACCAGGGATCGAACTGACCGTAGATGAAGAGCATGCGGGCGTCTGTTGTCAGCAGGAAGCCGGATACCTTGTTGTAAAGGTAGTCGCTGAAGGGGAACTCGCGGTTCTGGGGCAGGAGGAGACGGGTGATGTAGTTCTTGGTGTTCTTGATGCTGAAATACTTGCTGTACTTCTTGAACTGCTTCATGTCGTAGCCGTAGTAGCCGAGCTCCTGGGCGGCCTGTACGAAGAAGGGTGAGGTGACGCTCCACTTCACGAAATAGTCAGGGGAGCTGACCTTCATCATGTAATCGAAGACTTCGCGGTCGGAGGCGTCCTTGCCGGGTATCTCCGACACGGGATAGCCCCACTGCCAGAAGGCGAAGGAGAACTCCAGCACGCCGTAGTCGTAGATCTCGTCCACGGGAGCGCGGAACTCGTACTCGCGGGCCTTGCACAGGGAGTCGTACATGGGCATCAGGCGGTCCTTGCGGAGCAGCAGCTCGATCTGGAAGTTCTTGACGGCCTCGCGGTCGGCGGGTGTACCCACGTATTCGGCGATGAAGGGCTCATGACGGCCGTCGTATGCGCCGCGGCACAGAGGACCTACGTAGGGTACGGAGAAGTCCACGTCCTCAGGATAGTAGGCGCGGTAGAGCATGGTGGTCTGGCCTCCCTTGCTGATACCGGTGGAGATCCACTTGCCGTCGAAGACGTTCTTCAGGGCGGTCACCACCTCGTGCAGGTCAGCGGCTGCATTGGGGGCGTTCATGTAGTCCCAGTTGACCTCCTCGGGAGACTTGCCGGGGTAGGGGGTGGACTCGAGGAAGTAGCGGTGCTCGACCACGATGTTGTTCGTGTTGAACAGGGCCGAGATCTCGTCGCGGTAGCGGGGGCTGGCCGCATACTGGGCGCCGTAGCCCTCGGTCACCACCACTGTGGCGCTGTCAGGATGCACGGCGCACACGTAGACCCTCTGGGTGAAAGTGCCCATGTCGGGGTTCTCGTGGTCGATGGGCTGCTCGAATATCACTAAATACTTCTCGGCGAACTGAGTACTCTCTAACTCCTGCACGTCCTTTACCTGGGGCAGTGCGGCGATGCGGTCCGCCAGCGTCGCCTCCTGAGCCCGGAGCTGCACTCCGAGGACAGAGAGGACCAGCGTTGCGATGATAGAAAATGTAAATCTGCGCATAATGGTTGTTCGGTTGGTTGTTTAAACGTTGCGCAAATGTAAGATTTTTTTCGGTAAGATGGACGCTACCGGAGGTCAAATACCTCAAGCTGCGACTGCATGGCGTTGGAGGCGATGAGCCTGCCGTCGGAGGTGACGCAGATGCACCAGTAGTATTTGTCGGGGAGGATCAATTGTCCGGTGTATCTGATTGTGTCCCCGTCTACGTCCAGTACGACGACGGTATTGCATAGATTCTTCATATTGTTGGCTGGATCATCGTTCACGGTGAAGCAGAGTATGTACAGTTTCCCGTCGGAGTAATATGAGTCGCCGAACTGGTAGTACACGGTCAGGGTGCCCGGAGCCGAAACCTCGCGGCTTTTTTCTATATCCCTGACTTTACGCTCAATAACCGGAATGTCGGAAATATCCACAGATTTCAGGAGGTTCATGTCCTCGTCGTAGAGGTCGATGACCGGTGCCATCTTGACAACAGCCGCATATCCCGTTTCCATCCTGAATATATCCCATTCCGTGAGGGCCTTCAGCTCATCGGTCTCTCCGACTACAGTTCCTTTGAAAGATCCGGTAACCTGTCCGGAGGTGTCTATTCTCACTATCGGAGTTCCGCCGATGGTGTACTTCCCTCCGTATGAGGCGGTGATGCCGTTATCGTCGACAATCAGTCTGCGGGTCATCGGACGTCCTGCTTCCAGCCCGTATCTGATGCTTTTGAGGTACTCCGCCGAGTCTTTGCTGAAGACATGGAAATCATCGTTGTTGCCATTGATGTACAGAGCGTTGTCAGACACCCCGAACGTCTCGATGAAGACGGTCTCTCCCGGTCCGCGTCCCTTCCGTCCGAAGACTGTCAGCGGGTTCAAGTCCTTGTCTGTCTTTATGATTCCACTCATTTTTCTCTCCATGAAGTATAGGTATCCGTCGTCCTCTATTATGGACATTATGCCGTCCGAGAGATAGATCTCCTCGCCGAAGGAGTCGATTGTCCGGGACGGCTCCAGGTGCCTGACTGTGACTTCTTCCGTGGAGCTGCAGGAGGCGGCCAGAAATGCTGCGGCAACTACAGCTGCCGATATCGAAAGTGTAAAAGCAAGAAAATTTTTCATATAAACCAGTGATTATAGTGACAAATATATCAAATAGCAAGGATAAGAAATATAGGCATATGGTAGTGCGGCTCTATGGTATAGGTAGTACTCCGGTCAGTGTGTGTGCTGTGTTCTGCAACGGTAAGCAGGGTAGCGGGTGTGTTTTGTAATCACTCGATAATCAGATGCTTACCATTGAGAGCTGATCTTTTCGGCGTTTTCGAAGTACCTGCAAAGATCAGTGGCCTAACGGAATATGCTGACCACCAAGGTGTTGTAATTTGAGGGTGCTGCAGTGCTTACCGATTACCATTCACCGTCCAGTGGCCGCCTTTGTCGGGTCCTACGCGCCGGAGCCTTCCTTCGGCTTTCAGGCGTGCCAGGTGTTTTTCCACGGCTTTCGGGGTGATGCCGATGCGGGCGGCGAGGGCTGCTGCGCTCAGGTTGCCGTCCCCGGACAGCAGTTCGAGGATTTTCTCCCCACCTTTTTCATCACTGACGGACTCAAGATATGCATCTATGTCGTGGCGGAGATTGCGTATCATCAGGCCGGAGTGCCTGTTTCAATCTCTTTTTCCAAGAAGTCATATACGTATAGCGGACTTTGGAAATACAAGCCGCTGCGGACATCTTGCAATTTTTTGAATGTGTCCGAATTATACAATGTATCAAGGGCTGATTCCATATCCATATGACGGCGCTCCATCAAGAGGATAACGAGGTCCTTTGTCATGCATTCCATCATGTATTCAACACCAGTCATATCTTTGTCAGTAGGTTAATGGCTCTTTCCGTTCCGAAAAAATATTGAAACGTGATACCGCGTATGAACTTCAGTCGTTCTAAAAATGTCTCGAGGTCTATATTGTGCTCCATGTAATTGCGGATCTGCAGTCCTACGCGGTCGTTGGCAATAGGACCATATACGATATCGTAGCAGTGTATGGGAATATCGCTGTTTTCATTGCTGCGGTTGGCGAAAACAAATTCTGCCCATTCTTTTAATTGTCGAAACGTTTTATATTGAGAGGTGAAAAGCTGTCTGTTAATATCCGTTCATCAAATTCGAATACGTTTACAACAGGCTCCATGTCAAGCTGTGCGGCCTTGTATGATGCCATTTCATATGCCTGTTGCTTATTGTCTGAAAGATAGAAGCCCTTTCCGAAGTCTTTGTTGGGCTTTGAGACAGAAAGATCAATCTTATCGATTACGACAGTGGATCCATGGTACAGTTTCATGCTATCGCCCCTCCATGACGGCGGCAATAATCAGTTATGTCGTTCAGAACATCCTCCATGCGCAAGGTATGCGCAATACCGTAGTGCTCATTCAAAAACTTTATGGCATCAAACCGTTTGAGATACCGGAATGCCTGACTTTCAGTTAAATGTTTTGCCTTGGCAAATTCGGCAATCATGACAACGATATACTCAACCTTATTTCGTATTTCTGTACCCATGATAATTCCCGTTTTCTGATTATTTAAGACAAAAATACATTTTCCCTTCAAGAAAAGCAAAATAGGTGGTAAATAAGTTGTTATTTAATTCGTCGGGAAAGGCCGCCGGCTGAGCGGTCCTCGGCCTGACGGACGTATTTGCGGCCGAAGCTCTGGCGCCAGGAGAGGGTTACGAGGCCGGACCAGGTCTGCCAGTCGCGGCGGTAGGTGTAGGCCGCGGTGGAGAAATGCTGCGGGCCGAAAGTGCCGAGCAGGTCGGTGGCCTCGAGGCTCAGCGTGCCTCCGAAGTCGAACTGCTTGGAGATGGAGAGATTCAGATAATGCCTCTCAGGCACTTTCCAGGTCAGGGAGCGCATGGGGGAGCTATAGCTGTAGGAGAGGATCATGAGCAGGCCGTGCTGCCGGGAGAGGTTCACAGTGTTGCGCAGGTCCGCCATCCAGTACCAGGTGGAGTAGGACATGTCGGTCTCACCGAGAGCGGCGTCAAGAGTCTCGTAGCCGGCGGAGGCATTCAGGCGGATCTCCCAGATGCCGTTTAGCAGGCGTTTGTTGATATCGGCTGTCAGATGCAGCATGTTGTGGGTGCCGAAATTCCCTGTGGAGGATTTCATGACGTCTTTTCCGATGTATTCGTCGTAGTCGAAAATGGCATTGCCGTAATTCATCCACATTACGGCGACGGTGTAGTCGTATAGGAAAGTGTAATTCAGTATCAATTCGTGTGCAAGTGCTGCGCTCAGCTGCGGATTACCGGTGCTGAAGGTATTCTCCGTGGTCCATATCCTGAACGGGTTGAGGTGGGTGTAGAAAGGCCGGTCGATGTTCATCCGGTAGTCCAGCATGAGGCTGTGTCTCCCCTCGTCGAGATTCAGCATCACCGAGGCGGACGGGAACATATTGAAGTAGTTCTGGCTCACCTCCTCTCCGGTCGCCTCTTGTCTGCCGGAGATGCGGGTGTATTCTCCGCGCAGGCCGGCCGTGCTCCACAGGACTTCGTTCCACTGTCGGTCGTAGGAGATGTATGCACCGGAAATATGCTCACGGTACATGAAGCGGTTGTTCCAACTCGTGCTGTCGCTTCTGAAAAAGTCGTTGTCGAGCAGTGTCGAGGTATGTTCCAATCCGCTGTTCAGGGTACTTCCGTCGCTGAAGATATGGCGGTAGACTGCCTTGCCCTCGGCAGCCCGGAAGTCCTGGACTGTCTGCTGAATCCAGCTTTGCGGGGCGGGCCCGGTGATGTCCGTGCCGATGCGGGAGTTGTCGTAGTAGGCAGAATAGTTTGCGCTTATGTCGAGGCTGCTGCCCCGTCCGTCCGTTTTCAGGTTGTAGTACAGCTCAGCGCCTATACCCGGCTTTACCACAGGGTTGCCGGTCCTGGAAGAAACGAGGGAACTCTGCGTCAGAATGCCGTCGCGGAGATAGTCAGTGACTGTCTCATCGCGGATGTCAGTCCAGTCACCGTCCATGGCGAGGGAGGCTCCTATCGTGTTTTTCGGATTGATGTCGTATGTCAGGTTCAGGTTGCCGTGCAGCATGTACATGTCACTTTTCTTCTGTGACCGGTATTCGATATCCTTGTCTGTGTCGAAATAGCTGTAATGCTCAGTCTGTTCGATACGGCTGCCGTTGTTGATGAATCCGAGATTACCCGACACTGCCAGTCTATCCCCTGCCCAGCTGAGCCCCACGGCTGCTTCCGGGGAGACTTTCCGCGCATAGTACGTGCCTCTCAGGCTGGCGCTTCCCTCCAGTCCCTGTCCCGGCTCCTTCCTGTACACCACGTTGATGACCGCCCCGGAGGCCGAGGCCTTGTAGGCGGCCCCCGGAGAGGTTATCACTTCGATTTTCTCAATCTTCTCTGCCGGAGTGTTGCGCAGGATATCCATCGCTGCCTCCTGGCTCATGACCGGCTTGCGGCCGTCTACCCAGATTTCAACCTTTTTGTTTCCTAAGACTGTCACCGCCTCCCGGCTTACGGTCACGAGCGGGGCATAGCCGAGCATGGAGAATGCATCGGAGGCCGAGGCTATTTCAGTCGGCGGGGAATAGACCAGCTTGCCGGGACGTCGGCTGACCGTGCCCCTGTCGGCTGTTACGGTCACCTGCGCCAGAGTCTCGGAGGACTGCTCCAGGGTCACGACGAGATTGGACTTGGGGGGAGTGACGGTGAGTCTGACCTTTTCATATCCCATGCAGGACACCTCGACGATGAGCCGCTCTGCCGGACTGGTTCTCATTTCGAAGGCGAAGCAGCCGGAGGTATCGACGTAGGTAAAATTGAGCACGGAACTGTCTTCCGGGGAAATCAGGACGGCCAGTGCGGCGGGGACGGGCCGCCCCTGCCTGTCTATTACTCTCCCTTTGACGGACAATGGCTCGGCAGCGTAGACTGTAAGCGCGGCCAGGAGCAGGAGTGAAAGGATCAATGCGGATTTTTTCATAACGGGTCGGGTTTGATGTTTCCGCAAAGATATGGGGGCGCACACCCGGTGTCAAGGAAGAAAGAGTTGCGCTGTATATGGACTAATATCGTGAAAATGCGGCGATTAGGAAAGTGTAAAAACTTTCAGGTGCAGATTCTCAGCATCGTGGAGAGGTGTGGGGTGAAAGTTTTGTCTGGACGTAAAATACTGGAAAACCAGTTATTTACGATTCCAGTTGTAAAGTCTGTCGCGCAGGTATATCGAAAGTCTGTCCCTGGTGTTCATCTTCTTGGCGAGCCGCGTCTTGCGGATGTTGAGCCGGTTGAGGTCGGTGTTGAGAATGACGCAGGCGGCACTTGAGGAGATTCCGCATATCATCAGGGATATCAGGAACTTGTCATCATCGGCCAGCCAGGGGAACTCATCGGTGAGACTCTGCATGAAGCCGGGATAGGAGGCCTCGACCAGCAGCCCTATGCGGTCAAATGCCTTTCCGCCGCTCAGCCCGTTTCCGAGGGTTTCCTTCACCCTCTTAGCCAGGGTCTCAGGATGCGTGGAAGATTCGTAGTAGATGTTTGCCAGCTCACCGGTGATTTTGAGCAGTTCCCCGGTAAACCCGATCAGTTCCTCACTTCCGCCCTGCCTTTGCTGCAGCATCACTGCCAGGGCCTTCCTGGCCCTTTCCTCCTGCCGCTGCCGCTCCTTCATTTTCCGCATTCCCCCTTCCAGTTCCCGGATTTCATCCTTCTGCCTGACCGATTCCTTTTCCATGTCCCTTGAAATCCAGGCGTGCAGGGATGTCCTGGCCCTTTGCTTCCTGAGTCTGCTGTAAAGAGTTATGCACGCAGCGGCCAGGGCCAGCACCACCGCAGAAAGCAGGATTACGGCGAGAGCACATCCCGTGAGAGAATCCTGCCCTTGCCCATCGGCTTCAGTTTCAGCCTCATGCAGGGCATGGCTCATACTCTGTACCTGCCTGTGCAGTTCTTCGAACTGGATGCTGTCCGTGATATGCTCCAGCCGGCCCAAGCTCCTGTAGGCCCTCTTCCAGTCCTGTCCTGCCACAGCCGTTTCATGGCTGAGTACGTAGAATACGATGCTGTCCTCCGTTCCGCCGATGCGCATATTGTCCAGAAACAGCTCCACCGAATCAGCCCATCCGTCGAGCACGGGCCTCCTGCCCTCCGAAGCCAGCGAGTCTACGGCCTTTTTGATAACCCTGTTGTATTCCCTTTCCGTAAGCAGTTGACCGCCATTGAAATCCACGGACACACCCTTCCCCTCCTGCCCGCAGCATAGCATACTGCTCAGCAACAAAGCCGCAATGGTCAGTGCGGGAAGAATGATTGTCCGGATTATTCTCATTGTCAGGATTTCTTGAAAATGCCGTAGACGGCGGAGCCGCTGCCGCTCATGGAGGCATAGACGGCGCCTTCGTCGTAGAGGGACTGCTTGAGGCGGGCGAGGGCGGGGTATCTGGCGAAGACGGGGCCTTCGAAGTCGTTGAGGATACGGTCCTTCCATTCTTCGACCGGGAGGGTGTCCAGGAGGTCGCTCAGGCCGCGGCCCGAGGGGTCGGGGGTGAGGGAGGCGTAGGCCTCGGCGGTGGAGACATGGATGCCTGGGGCAATGACCTTGATGCGGTATTGTTCCTGAAGCTGCGTGACGGCTGTGGAGGTGCAGGGGGTGAGGACCTCCCCGCGGCCGCTGCCGTACATGGGCTGGCTGTAGATGAAGAAGGGGCAGTCGCTTCCGAGGCGGGCGGCATATTCCGCAAGGCGCCCGTCACTCAGACCGAGGTGGAAGAGCTCATTGAGCCCCCTGAGGGTCCAGGCTGCGTCGGAGGAGCCTCCGCCCATGCCGGCGCCGACGGGGATGTTCTTGCAGAGGTATATGCCTACCGGAGGCAGGCCGAACTCCCTCTGCAGCAGGCGGTAAGCCTTGACGCACAGCTCTTTCTCGATGTCTCCGCCGGGCAGCTCGAAGGGTGTCCCATAATAATTCATCGAGACGGAGTCCGCCTCGATGATTTCCAGGATGTCCTCCCGCCAGTTGTCCACCGGAAAGAAGAGTGTCTCTATGTCGTGGTAGCCGTCGCTTCTGCGGGCGGTGACCCTCAGGCCGATGTTGATCTTCGGCCGAGGGTAGAGGACGATATTCATGGCATCAACCGCATTTGCCGTGACCGCAGTCCTGGCAGATCAGGCAGCCCTCCTGGTAGATGAGGTTGGTCGAGCCGCACTTCTCGCATTTCTGGCCGGACTCGTCCTTGGTGCCGTTGGGGATGTACTGCTTCAGGGCACGCTCCACACCGTTCTTCCATGTGTTGATGCTCTCGTCGTCGAGGTTGAGGCCCTTGACGAGGTTGAGGATGTCCACGATGGGCATGCCGTTGCGGATGACGCCGGAGATGAGCTTGGCGTAGTTCCAGAACTCCTGACGGAACATGTGGGATATACCTCCTAGGACTCCGGGATAGCCGTAGCGGTCGGTGTAGTGGAAGTCGTAGCGGCTGGTGCCCTCCTCGGTCTTTTCCTTGACGATACGGCCGGTGGTGATGGCCGTAGGCAGGTTGCGGGAGTCGTCCACCATACCGGTGAAGATCTCGTAGGGCTTGCCGTTCTGCTTGCCGACGAAGGCGATCCACTGCTCGTTGCCGTTCTTGAAGCGGATGACGTCGGCCTCGAGGGACTTGGGTCTCTTCTTGGGCTTGATGACTCCGGCTCCGTCCTTGGCCGATACCAGCACTCCTGTACGGGAGCCGTCACGGTAGACGGTCACGCCCTTGCAGCCGGACTCCCAGGCGGTGCGGTAGACCTCGGCGACCATGTCCTCCTTGATGTCGTGGGGAAGGTTGACGGTTACGCTGATGGAGTGGTCCACCCATTTCTGCATGCGGCCCTGCATCTTTACTTTAGCTACCCAGTCTATGTCGTTGGAAGTGGCCTTGTTGTAGGGCGACTTTTTGACGAGTGCCTGTATCTCCTCCTCGCTCATCTGCTTTACCTGCTCGACATCGTAGCCGTTGACAGCGCACCAGGTGAGGAAGTGGTGGTGGAAAACGTAGTACTCCTCGAAGCAGTCTCCGTTCTCGTCCTTGAAGGCGATGACGGCGTTGAGGTCGTTGGGGTTGACTTTGCGGCGTCTCTTGTAGAAGGGCAGGAAGACGGGCTCGATGCCGGAGGTGGTCTGGGTCATCAGGGATGTGGTTCCGGTCGGGGCAATGGTAAGCATGGATATGTTGCGGCGGCCGTAGCGGACCATATTGTCGTAGAGCTCCTCGTCCTCCTTGCGGATGCGGGCGATCATCGGGTTGTTCTCCTCGCGCTTGGCGTCGAAGATGGGGAAGGCACCCCTCTCCTTGGCCATGTTGACCGAGGATGCGTAGGCTGCGAGGGCCAGGGTCTTCTGCACCTTGACGGCGAAATCGATGGAGGCGTCCGAGCCGTAGGTCAGGCCGAGGGCAGCGAGCATGTCGCCCTCTCCGGTGATACCGAGGCCGGTACGGCGTCCTCCGAGGGACTTCTCGCGTATCTTGATCCAAAGCTCGTACTCAGTGCGCTTAACATCATCGTCCTCAGGGTCCTGCCGTATCTTATCGAGAATAGCCTCTATCTTCTCCATCTCGAGGTCGATGAGGTCGTCCATCAGCCTCATTGCCTTGGTTACGTGCTGCTTGAAGAGGTCGAAGTCGAACTCTGCCTGAGGTGTGAAAGGATTGTTGACGTAGGAATAGAGGTTTACGGCTATCAACCTGCAGGAATCGTACGGGCAGAGGGGAATCTCGCCGCAGGGGTTGGTGCTTATGGTCTTATAGCCCAGGTCCGCGTAGCAGTCGGGAATGGACTCGCGGATGACGGTGTCCCAGAAGAGGACTCCGGGCTCGGCGGACTGCCATGCGTTGTGGATGATCTTCTTCCACAGGGCGGAGGCGTCGATTTCCTTGGAGAACTTGGGGTGGTCGGAGTCGATGGGGTACTTCTGGACGTAGGGCTTGCCGCTCAGGGCGCAGCGCATGAACTCGTCGTCGATCCTTACGGAGACGTTGGCTCCGGTCACCTTGCCCTTCTCGAGCTTGGCGTCGATGAAGTTCTCTGCGTCGGGATGCTTGATGGAGATGGTCAGCATCAGGGCTCCGCGGCGTCCGTCCTGGGCCACCTCACGGGTGGAGTTGGAATAGCGCTCCATGAAGGGCACCACGCCGGTGGAGGTGAGGGCGCTGTTGAGCACCGGGCTGCCGGTGGGGCGGATGTGGGAAAGGTCGTGGCCTACTCCACCGCGGCGCTTCATCAGCTGCACCTGTTCCTCGTCTATCTTCATGATGCCGCCGTAGGAGTCGGCCTCGTGCTTGTTGCCGATGACGAAGCAGTTGGACAGGGAGGCTATCTGGTAGTTGTTGCCGATGCCCGCCATCGGGCCTCCCTGAGGGATGATGTACTTGAAATCCCGGAGCAGCTCGTGAATCTCGGCTGCCGTCATAGGGTTGGGGTACTGCTGTTCAATCCTGGCAAACTCGTTCGCCAAGCGCCAGTGCATCTGGTCCGGTGAGGTCTCGTACAGGTTGCCGAAGGAGTCCTTCATGGCGTACTTGTTGATCCAGACCGAGGCAGCGAGCTCATCGCCGCGGAAATACTCTCTGCTTTCCCGCAGTGCTTCGTCGTAAGTCTTGTTATCCATGCTGTTACGTATTAGTTTTCTAACGAAAATGGTCTGCAAGTTAGGGCTAATTCCGGCAGCGGCAAAATGGGAACAGGTGAAGTTATTAACGGAGTTTTTAACAGCAGTTGCGGCAGCAGCTCTTGCAGTCTGTGAATTCGCCTCTTAGCCTCCTCTCGGTCAGAGAGGCCATCCGCTCTTTCAGCTCCGGGGAGCTGATCTTGTCCAGAACGGCGTATGCAAATGCCAGCTGCTGAAGGACCCTGGCTTCTTTCAAGGGTATGCCGCGGGAGCGCATGTAGAAGAGCTCGTCCTCGTTGAGGCGGCCGTTTGTGGCTCCATGCGAGCATTTTACGTCATCGGCGTAAATTTCTAACTGGGGCTGGGCAAATGCGCGGGCGTCGCGGCTGAGCAGGAGGTTGTGGCATTCCTGGTAGGCTTCGGTCTTCTGGGCGTCGGGGAAGACGTGGATCAGGCCGGAGAAATATGCGGAGGCGCTGTCATCGAGGATGCCCTTGAACAGCTCCCGGCTGTGGCACTCGGGGACGCGGTGCCGGACCTTGAGGGTGTTGGTCACTTTCTGGGTGCCGTCCACTAAGTAGAGACCGCTGATGTCGCAGGAGGCGTGAGGGGCGTCGAGGCTGACGGTGATGTCATTGTCAATCACTCCGCCGTGGAGGGTGAGGATGACGGCCTTGAGAGATGCGCCCTCGCCTATGTGGATGTCGAACCGGGTGTTGTGCGTGGCCCGGTTGTGCTCGTTCTGCATGATGACGATGTCGGCAGAGGCCCCGGCCTCCAGGGTGATGCTGACATTGCCCTCGGTGTGGAAGGGATTCTCTGCAAATGTGTGGGAGCAGAGGATTAGCCGGGCGCTGCTGCCCTCCTCGAAGTGGAAGGACGCCCGGGTGCTGATGTCCTCCGGATGCTTTTCCGTGCGGATGCTGATGACCTGGAGGGCCTCATCGTATATTTTTCCTCTCTCGAAGCGGATGTCCAGCGGACGGCCCGTGCCCTGGACCCCGCCGTCGATCATGAAGACCTGGCGGCTGCCGGGAAGGGGAACCTTGCAGCGGAAGCCTCCCTCGATATTGTGCTCGGGAGCGTAGATGTAGTTCTCTGTCATTGTCCTGCCTCCACGTTATCCGTTGATGATCCAGTCGTAGCCCCTCTCCTCGATCTCCCGGGCGAGTTCCTTGCCGGCGGTCTTGATGATGCGGCCCTTGTAGAGCACGTGCACCACGTCCGGGACGATGTAGTCTAAGAGTCTCTGGTAGTGGGTGATGACGATGGCGGCGTTGTCGGGCCTCTTGAGCTTGTTGACTCCGGTGGCCACTATCCTCAGGGCATCCACGTCCAGGCCGCTGTCGGTCTCGTCGAGGATGGCCAGACGGGGCTCGAGCATGGCCATCTGGAAGATCTCGTTGCGCTTCTTCTCACCGCCGGAGAAGCCTACGTTGACGCCTCTGGAGGAGAACGAGGGGTTCATCTCCACGATTTCCATCTTGCTGCGCATGAGCTTGAGGAAGTCGGCGGCGTTCAGGGGCTCAAGGCCCTTGTGCCTGCGGTGCTCGTTGACGGCGGTGCGCATGAAGTTGACGTTGGTCACGCCGGGTATCTCGATGGGGTACTGGAAGCTCAGGAAGAGGCCCTCGAAAGAGCGCTCCTCGGGAGTGAGGTCTAAGATGTCGCGGCCGTTGAATGTGACTTCTCCGGCGGTGACGGTGTAGCTGTCCCGGCCGGCTAAGACTGCCGAGAGGGTGGATTTGCCGGAACCGTTGGGGCCCATGATCGCGTGGGTCTCGCCTTCGCGTACTGTAAGGTCGATGCCGCGGAGTATTTCCTTGTCGCCTACATTAGCGTGCAGGCCTTTGATTTCGAGTAGTATCTTGTTTTCTGCCATAGTCTTTCTGTTTTGTGCGGAGTGCAAAAATACAATATTTTCCGGATGTTGCTATGCCTTCTCACGGTAAAGACGCCACCAGTTGATGATGGAGGCCGCGCCGTTGATAAGGTAGAGGGCGCAGACTATCGGCATGAATACGTGCCCGACGGATATGTGCAGGATAATCTGGGTGATGTTCACTGCCAGCCATGCCACCCAGCAGTCCCATTTCTTGAGGGCCGAGAGGAACTGGGCGACGAGGATGAGGGCGGTCACGCAGGCGTCCAAGTAGGGCACGGGGTCGTGGGTGAGGGTCTCGAGCAGCCAGCCCCAGAGCCAGCCGAGTGCGAATATTGCCGCCACGGACACTGCCCTCTGCGGCCAGGTCAGCATGGAGACCTTCAGGGACCTACCGTCTTTCTCACTCACCTCCTCCGGCTTCGGATGGGTCCAGCGGTAGTGTCCGAGGATGTTGATTCCCAAGGATATGGGCTGCAGCAGCATGTTGGCCCACAGGGCTTTGTTCCAGAACATGAGGAAGAGCAGGGCGGAGTACACGTATCCCACCCAGAAATTGTACTTGCTGTTGCGTCCTGCTAAGAATACGCAGGTCAGTCCCGCTATCGACGTGATGAGGTCGATCAGCAGCACCGGAGTGTCTCCGTTGAAAGTGAAAAGGGTATAGTTCAGCCAGTCCATGAGCGTTATGGTTAGGGCCGCAAAAATAACGAAAAACTGCGAACCATGACATCTGCGCCATTTTCTCTGCTCTCCGTCGTATCGGTTTCCCTATTCGGCAGGTGCCGACAAAAGTGGTATTTCCCCGTCACTTTCCCGCCGTGCCTTTTGAGTCAGCCCCTTCCAGTGCCCTCCTGCGGGTATTCCTGGTTTTCGTTGACTGGCAGGTGCCGGGGAAAGCGGCCTTTCTCCGTCACCTTCTCATGCGGGCAGCAAAAAAGCCGCGCTCCGATGCAGGTCGAAGTGCGGCTTCTGGGTTTGTTGCAGCCTTGGACTGAAGGGCCGTCGGCTATTTGATATCAATGAATCTTTCTTTAGGTGTGACAGGGACCTCGGTCATCTTGGGCAGGGTGATGTTCAGTACACCGTGCTCCATGCTGGCACTGATCTCTTCCTTCTTGATGTCGTCGGGGAGAAGCAGGGCCTGTTCGAAGTGGGAGTAGGAGAACTCCCTTCTGAGGTATTTCTCGTCCTTCTTCTCTTCTTTGTGCTCGTCCTTGTGCTCGAGGGTGACCACCAGTTCGTTCTCTTCGTTGATGCGGATCTTGAAGTCGTTCTTGGACATGCCGGGGGCGGCTATCTCGACTGTGTACTCCTTGTCATTCTCCTTTACGTTGATGGCAGGGGACGAAGTCCTCATCATGTTTCCGAAATGTCTGAAGTCATCATCGAAAAAGTCATTGAAAAAAGCGGGCAGCCAATTCTGCTGTGTTCTTCTGCTGGGTACCATAATGTTATCCTCCATAATTTTAAATTGTTTCTTAAAATGTTTCCGAACGTCTCAGGTCTTTCAGAGGAGGCTGCGGATTCGTTTCTGAATCCTGTCGCCCCGTTCTTCCGGACCTTCCCGGGAGTCTTTCCGGTGCCCCTCACCGGGGTCTCCGTTCCGCCCTCCCTTTCGGGCGTTCGATAGAGGATATCGCAAATTGTGGACCAGGGGGCTTTGGCACGCGGAGGCTTGACGGAATGTCGCATTTTCCCGCCAAATTGTCACAAAATCCCTGAAAATCAATAGGTTAAGTGACAAATTGGCAGAAAAAGGGATGTTTACAACAATGCCGCTTAGAGAGCGCACCTTCTGAAGGTGAGGCGGAAAGGGGGAAAACAGCTCACCTTCGGAAGGTGGGACGAGGGAGTTGGGAGCGAAATTGCGTGTACAGACGCTACAGAGGGCTTCAGGCGATTGCGCACCTTCGGAAGGTGAGGCAGAAATGCGGGAAAACAGCCCACCTTCGGAAGGTGGGACGAGGCGGCTGGAAACGGAACCGCGGGAAACGGTGCCGTTGCGGTAGATGAGGTGGTGGAGTCGAAGACGAGATGCCCTACCCGACACTGCCCTCGAGCGAGACCTCGAGCAGCTTCTGAGCCTCGACCGCAAACTCCATCGGGAGCTTGTTGATGACTTCCTTGGTGTAGCCGCCGATGATCAGGCCGACGGCGCTCTCCTCGGGGATGCCCCTCTGGCGGCAGTAGAAGAGCTGGTCCTCGCTGATCTTGGAGGTGGTGGCCTCGTGCTCGGTGATGGCGGTGGGGTTCTGGTTCTCCACTACGGGGAAGGTGTGGGCCCCGCATTTGTCGCCCAGCAGCAGGGAGTCGCACTGGGAGTAGTTGCGGGCGTTCTCGGCCCCGGGCAGTATCTTGACTAAGCCTCGGTAGCTGTTCTGGCTGTGGCCTGCGGAGATACCTTTGCTGATGATGCGGCTGTGGGTGTTGCGGCCGATGTGGATCATCTTGGTGCCGGTGTCGGCCTGCTGGTAATTGTTGGTGACGGCCACGGAGTAGAACTCGGAGACGGAATTGTCGCCTTTCAGTATGGTGCTGGGGTATTTCCAGGTAATGGCCGAACCGGTCTCTACCTGGGTCCAGAAGAGCTTGCTGTTCACTCCCTTGCAGATTCCCCTCTTGGTGACGAAGTTGAATATGCCGCCCCGTCCCTGCGCATCGCCGGGATACCAGTTCTGGACGGTGGAGTATTTGACCTCGGCATTGTCCAGTACGACTATTTCCACGACTGCGGCGTGCAGCTGGTTCTCATCCCTCATGGGTGCGGTGCAGCCCTCCAAGTAGCTCACGTAGGAGCCTTCGTCGGCCACGATGAGGGTGCGCTCGAACTGCCCCGTGCCCCGGGCATTGATCCTGAAGTAGCTGGAAAGCTCCATCGGGCAGTGTACTCCCTTGGGGATGTAGCAGAAGGAGCCGTCGGAGAAGACAGCGGAGTTGAGGGCCGCGTAGTAGTTATCCCCGATGGGCACCACCGATGCCAGGTACTTGCGCACCAGGTCGGGATAGTCGCGCACGGCCTCCGAGAACGAGCAGAAGATGATGCCTTTCTCGGCCAGTGACTCGCGGAACGTGGTCTTGACCGACACGGAGTCGAATACGGCATCCACGGCGGTTCCGGCCAGTACGCTCCTCTCATGCAGGGGAATGCCCAGCTTGTCGAAGGTGGCCATAAGTTCGGGGTCTATCTCTTTTTTCTCAGGCGCTTTTTTGGGGGCCGCGAAATAGATGATGTCCTGGAAATCTATCTCGGGAATGTCCAGATGGGCCCACGCAGGCATCTTCATGGTCAGCCACTTGCGGTAGGCCTTCAGGCGGAAGTCGAGGAGCCACTGCGGCTCGCCCTTCTTCTCCGATATCAGCCTGATGATGTCCTCGTTAAGTCCTTTCGGGATGAATTCCTGCTCCACCAGGGTCTCGAAGCCGTGCTTGTACTCGGCGGAGCCTATGTTTTTAAGTATGTCGTCTTTCTCGCTCATAATCAATCCTTGCTTTTTGCAAAAGTCGGACCGCAAAGATGATGATTTTTTCGCTATGTTTGCAGTGTTAACATTAAAATGTCGATATATGAAGAAAGTTATTGCTGCCTTATCCGTCCTGATTACGGCATCTCTCATGGCAGCAGCCCAGTATGTACCGCAAGAAGCAACCCTGTATTACAAGGCCGGCAACGTCTACACCACCGATGGCGACATCAAGCTGACCAAAGCCAACGCCCTGAACTATTTTTCGTCCTTGGACGACTACGAAAACTATTGGCTTAAAGGCAAGAGACTCTTCACTGCCGGCATTGTGGTCAGTTCTGTCGGAGCAGGTCTGGCTTTGGGAGGCTATCTTTTCGATGTCATCAACATTTCATTTTTCTGGGAAAATGACCCGGAGACTCCTCAGATGTATGTCCCCATTCTGTCGTTTGCCGGATGGATTTTCGGAGGAGCAATGTTAGTGGCAAGCGTACCTTTATATTGGGTCGGTACGGTAAAGCTGAAGAAGGCTGCGGCAGCAGGAGGCCCTGAAGGCCTGGCATTTGAGCCGGAGCTGTCCTTCGTCTCCAAGTCCGGCGGTATCGGTCTTGCTGTTAACTTCTGATCCGGTCAGGACCCTGCAGCCAAATTTTTGCTAACTTAGCGGACTGACAAATTCTTGAAAATGGCAACGGAAATATCATCAATCGGCAAGCAGGCCCTGATGTCGCGGCTCTTCGATGGCAGCGGTTTCGTGAATGAGCGGGGCTGCACGTTCTCCGGGGACGGGGACTTAGGCACGGTACACAAGGTGTTCATGGAAAAGGTGGATTTCGACTTGACGTACAATCCGCTGCGGCATCTCGGGCACAAGCTGGCCCTGAATGTCATCGGGGAGCTGTACGCGGGTATGTATTCTCCTGTGGGTATGGATGTGGTAGTGGCCCTGTCCAACCGATTCTCGGCCGAGGATGTGCAGGATCTGTGGGAGGGAGTCACCGCAGCGGCGAAGGAGCACGGTGCGGGGCATCTGGGCCTCGACCTTATCCCCTCTGCGGCCGGAATGGTGGTGAGCATCGCGGCCTGGGGCTCCGCCGGAAAGGAGGTGGCTCAGAAGCGGAAGAAGGCTCAGTCGAAGGACCTTCTGGTGCTTAGCGGTGACCTCGGAGCGGCCTATATGGGGCTGCACGTGCTGGAGAGGGAAAAAGCTGCATTTGAGGGCACTCCCGGCGGAGCTGCACCCAAGCAGCCGGATCTTACGCAGTACAAATACATTGTAGGCGAATACCTCAGCCCTTACATCAAGCCGGGTATTCCGGGACGTTTCTCCGAGGCGGGAATTATCCCGTGCGGAGGATATTTCGTCAGCAGGGGCCTCGGGGAAGCGGCCAAGCGCATTGCCGCTGATACGAGCCTCGGAGTCAAGATCTACGTAGGGAAGATTCCGATTGCCTCCAAGACATTCGAGATGGCGCAGGAACTGAACCTCGATCCCATTACTGCCGCCGTCAACGGTGGGGATGACTACCGTCTTCTGTATATTGTCCCCCTCGAGTTCCACGAAACGCTCCGCCATGACTTCCAGGACTGGGACATCATCGGCCACCTCGCCCGTCCCGAAGTCGGAGAGGTCCTCGTCACCCCCGAGGGAGCGGAGATAGGCATCCATGCCCAGGGCTATGAACAATAATTTTACTGAAATACAATGAAAAAGCCGATTCTCCATATAGACAATGCAGAAATCAGCCTCCTTCCGTTGGGTCAGGAGGATTATATTTCATTAACGGATATGGCTCACAGCCAAATGCAGGAACATATCATATTCCGATGGATGAGCCTTAAAAGCACAATTGAATACATTGGCGAATGGGAAGCATTGTATAATCCGGATTTTAATTATACCGAATTCGGTACAATTAGAAATAAACAATAGGAACTTATTGAAATAGTTACTGAAATACAATGAAAAAGCATCTACTGTCCATTGCGGCCCTGTCCCTGCTGGCAGCTGCCGCAGCCTCTTCTGCCTCGGCGCAGGAGAACTATCAGCCTTCGCCCGAGATTGTGGCGGCGCAGGAGCAGTTCCGGGAGAACCGGTTCGGAATATTCATTCACTGGGGTATTTACTCCATGTACGGCCAGGGCGAGTGGGCTCTGAATTACAACGGGCTGACCCACGAGGAGTACAGCAAGATGGCCGGGGGCTTCTATCCCGCCGATTTCGATGCGGCAGAGTGGGTGAGCGCCATCAAGGCCTCCGGAGCTAAGTACATCTGCATCACTACCCGTCATCACGACGGTTTCTCGATGTTCGACAGCAAGTGTACGGACTACGACATCATGGACGCCACCCCCTTCAAGCGCGACATCATCGCCGAGCTGGCCGCCGAATGCGAGCGTCAGGACATACCCCTGCATTTCTATTACTCGCTGATCGACTGGGGCCGCACCGATGCACCCCGCGGACGTACCGGTCAGGGTACGGGCCGTCCCGAGGCCACCGACCCCGACACCTATTTCGATTTCATGAAGTGCCAGCTGACCGAGCTGCTGACCCGCTACGGCAAGGTGGGCTGCATCTGGTTTGACGGCAACTGGGACCATGAGGAGTGGGAGCAGCCCTACGACTACCGTTACGATGAGCTGTACCCGCTGATTCATGAGCTCCAGCCCGGGTGCCTGATCGGCAACAACCACCACATCACTCCCTATCCCGGTGAGGACATCCAGATCTTCGAGCGCGATATCCCCGGCGAGAATACAGCCGGATGGCACAGCGGCGGAGTCAGCACGACCCTCCCTCTCGAGACCTGCCAGACCATGAACGGCTCCTGGGGCTACCGCATGACCGACCAGAACTACAAGAGCGTGGATGAGCTCATCCGCTACCTCGTCTCCACTGCCGGCCGTGACGCCAACCTGCTGCTCAACGTAGGCCCCCAGCCCGACGGCAATATACCCGCCGCGGCCCTCGAGCGCTTAGCCGCTATGGGCGAGTGGCTCGGCACCTACGGCGAGACTATCTACGGCACCCGCAGCACCCTCGTGAAACCCCAGCCCTGGGGCGTGACCACCCATAAGGACGACCGGATGTGGCTGCACGTCTTCCCCGCCGACGCCTTCAAGGCCGCCTCTGACGGACAGATCTACGTGCCCTACAAGGACGGCCGGAAAGTCGCCTCAGTCACACCTTACGGCTCCTCCGATGTGAAACTCGCCTTCAAGCAGTACAAGGAAGGCCTTTTCATCACCCTGCCCGAGGACATGCCCGCCGATGTGCCCGATTATGTTGTCGAGGTGACGTTCAAGTAGCAGTCCCGGCTGTCAGTCGCGGTATCGCGGAGCATTTGCTCTGCTGAATTTGTTGATTATCATCCGATTGAGATAGAAGTGCGCTCCCGAAAGCTCATTGCGAAGTGGCTTCGGGAGCGCATTGTTGTATTATGTCGCTGATAATCAGAATGCGGAGAAATGATATCGCTCCAGTGAATTAGAATGGTTTGTCAGCGGTGTCAGCGGGATGCATCGGCGCAGGATGCCACACTGACTCAAAAGTTCAGCGCGAGCCCTATCCCGCCTGACTGGGTCACGAAGGACAGTTCAGGTGTGTATGCCACGGAGCCTGTACTGCCTGCACCGGCGGCCTTCTTCAGCTTGACCGTGCCGACCCAGTATAGTGGCACGCTGACCAGTACCAGAGTGCCTCCGACGGCACTTCCCAACACGATTCCTGCTCCGACCGAGCTTACCACGATACCGGCTGTGAACAGCCTCTTGCCGCTGAGCCAGTAGCGCTCGTAGTCGTCGACGGAACTGAAATAGTTGAGGGCGTTGGCCTTCGTCAGCTTCACGCCGCCGTCAGAGGGGAGTAGACATTGCCGGCCTTATAATACAGCGCTCCGCCGTCTCCTGCATACTGGGCACTGGCTGCAAAAACTGATACCACCGTCAGAACGGCAATCAGTAAGTTCACTTTTATCGTCTTCATACAAAATAATTTAAGTTGCTGCAATGGAGTTAGAATACGAATCCGAAGCGGTATTGCAGATAAGGAGCGAGATACAGGTAGTTCATAATACCGATTCTTCCTCCGACACTAAATTCACCGAACCAATGTTTCCCCCAGACCCTGCGGATGCCGTACATCGGAGTGATACTGAGGTCAAAGGGGCCACTGAGAGCGCCTTGAATCTTGATGGCCACGAAGTCGGCGGAGTTCTTGAATGTGCTCTTGCCCAGTCTGGCGCGTCTGCCGAAGTTGGTGTAGAAACGAGGCTCGATATTTATTCCTAAGCTTGACGTAAAGGTAAATTCTGTCTTGTGGTAGTTACCTAAATAATAGAGTCCGGAAGGGACCATGCCGGCACGGAATACCATGGAGAAGCTGCCTCCGAGCTTCTGTTCATAGCCGTACTCGATGCCGACGATCTGCACGGAGAACGAGTGGTTGGATACGGCCTTCGGTTTTTCTGAGGAGACGATGATGGTGTCGGCTGCTGTCTCTGTCGCCGGCAAGGCCAGAGCCTTCGCTGAAGTCATGACGGCGAGTAAAATGAGTAGTTTCAGTCGTTTCATGTTGCTTTGTGTTATTTTATTTCCCGGCAAAATTACCTGATAAAAATTTTACAAAAGAAATAAAAGTTTTACATCATAGTATGTAAAGAAAAGATAATCAGCTGTGTTTGTAAATAGGGCGTGGTAAAAGTCTAATAAGGTCAGTTTGATATCTTACGTTCATGTAGTTGATCGCGGAGATGGATAAGATAGAGGTCTATGTTTGTGTCGTGTTCGGTGAGACCGAGTTTTTTGCGGATGTCGCTGCTGATGATGTAGTGACGGGAAATATTGAGATAATGACCGATTTCCTTGCCGCGAAGGCCTATCAGATACAGGTTGCAGATGTCGATTTCCTGTTCGCTGAGTTGTTTTTCTTTTAAAAAAGAAGTTAGTTGAGGGTACATGGCTGATATGTAGTCCCTGAGATTTTGCAGGAGGACGTTTTTGTCCGCTACTAACGAATTGAGCTCTTTTTCTACCGGCCTGGACAGTCCGTTGTGGGCAATGTACGAGGCAACCAGTTTATGAAACAGTGACATTCTGTATTCTATCTTATTGCGGAGCATTTCACTGTTTTTGCTGTTTTTCACAAAGTCAGCCAGAGTATTCTCGTATTTTACCTGAAGAGCCATGTTATCCTTTTCAAGTTTCTTTTGCGTGCTTTCCAGCTGCTTCTTGCTGTGCTCCAGTTTTTTTTCTCTTTTCTTTGTTTTTCTAAGTGTCAGCATCAATATAGTTCCCGTCAGTATGGCTCCGAGAATAGCGATAATTAAGCTGTAAGTGAGTCTTATCCTTTTCAGTTCCGCATCAAATTTCTCATCTTGATATTTGGTCTCATCATTGTATATACCCTGTCTTTCTTCGGTATCAAGTTGTACATACTGCTTCAGGTAGTCGTAAGCCTGTATGGTGTCACCATTACTTTCATGAATGTAGGCGGATGCCAGATAATAACGCTGTTCTGACGTGTGCCGTTTTTCGTATAGAGGATATCGCCCGACAGCACTGAGCGCGGAGTCAATATCATCTATTTTCCAGTATGCCAAAGCAATAGACAGCCAATCAATAGCATCTGTTTTTTTTATCGTAGAAATGTACTCATTTATGGTCGTCTTTATAGTTGCAGTCGAATCGGTCGGTAGGGCACTGAGGAGAGTGCTGTAGAAAGCACTTTTAACAGGTTCTGTCATAAAGGGTATCAATTGTTTCAACTCTTCAATGTATGCTGACTGGCCGGCAGTGTCATTCAGAATCAAACTTGTATTGAGGGCAGCGGACAACTCTTTAGCATAACGGGAGGTGTCCCCTGCATTTTTAAAGAAGGAAGCGGCCTTAACCGCATTGTCCTCAGCATCGTGAAATTGGTATAGTTGATAGTATATGGCTTTCTTAGCAGAATAAAGCCGTCCCGACATTAAATGGTTCTCATTCCGGGGTACATATCTCTCAGCTTCTATGTAGCAGCGCATAGCGCCCTCATTGTCTCCGGCGTTTTCCTTTATCCTTCCGAGGTAGTAAAGCGTCTTGAGCTTGTCCTCCGCGCTGCCGTGATGCCTGTAGTACTTGACGGCCGGGCGGATGATGCTGTCGGTGGCCAGGTCGATGTAATTTTTGTCCATGACTTGGGAGTAGAGCAGGGCGTATCGGGCTTTGAGGCGTCTGGTGTTCAGTTCTTCGGTGTGGATGCTGTCCAGCATGGTGTAGACCACCGCCGGGTCCTCTGTCTCCATTACTTCCTCGGCCTTGTCGAGAACGGCCTTAATATGCGGCTTGTCCGTGCAGCTGATGAGGAACAGGCTGGCGGACATGAACAGGAATATCAGAGTATAACGCAGATGTTTCATGCGGCAAAGATAGCGGATTTCCGCCAATTACAGCAGATCCGCCATGTATACAGGAAGGCATATAACATCCTTGTCTTTACGCAGGTCCTTAGTGTAGAGAAGATACCGGTTGAGAATCCTCGCTGAATACTTAGAATGTATAGTAAAACAGTTCATTGCCTGCACTTTTCAGCATCTGGGCGATGACATTCTCGTAAATATATCCCAAATCAGCGGGGAGTTTGTCGGAAAATGGAAAATGTTCGGGTTTTAGTCGATATGCAGGTCGCGGATGAGGGTGATCTCGGTGGACTGCTCGCCGGTCCAGCCGCCCTTGGCCTGGACGCCGCACTGGATCTTGACGAAGTCGATGTACTTCAGGCCGGCGGGCTGTCCGTCCCAGCGCACTGCGTCGGAGATGCTGAACTTGTCGATGTCGGGGTCGGTCTCGCTCCAGTTGTCGGCGTAGCCCCAGTCGAAGGGATATCCTATCCACATCGAGCCGTTGCCGTTCTCGTCCTCGAGGCGGTCCTGGAGGCGGGTGCCGCGCAGGGTGTAGCTGCCGGCGCTGATCCAGGCGGGAAAGTAGCTGTCCTGATGGTGGTAGGCAGGGAGGTAATCGACTGTGCCCGAGCCGCCGCGGTTGTCGGTCCATTCGACGCTCATCCCGTTCTCAGCCGGCCGGTAGTATGTGACGGCGTAGTCCTGCCAGGTCTCCGGCTTGCCGTATTCGGAGCCGCGGAGCTCGTACCAGGTGTCGTCGGGCAGGCCGTTGCCGTTCTCGTCCTGGCTGACCCAGATGATGCCGGGCTCGGACGAGGAACTGTGGGCGTTGCCGGTAATCTGCAGGTCCAGGGCTCCCTCGCCGCCGCTTTCCACGCTGTGGTCGAAACCGACGATGATATAGCCTCCGAAGGCCCCGAGCGAGACAAATGCTCCCTCACTCAGCCGTCCGTAGGCGTAGTCACAGGCCTCCTGCATGGTGGTGGCGGTGTAGCCCTCGTTGATGAACTGGCCCGGCGCGGGGGTGTATTCGCAGACTTGGGAGATGAACGCGCTGCTGAAGGCGTCCGCCGCCCGGAAATATGTCCCTTCGGCCGGCAGTACCGTCACCGTAAGGTCCTGCGAGGCGGTGGTATAGGAATTACGCATGGTCACATTCACGGCGTGGGAGCCTTCCGCTGTAAGGTCAAATACAAATTCCGGCGCCTCCCCGCTCTGTACCTCAGCCCCGTCCACGCTCCAGGTGTACACGGCATCGAAAGGATGCTCTATGTCTAACGGCCGCAGCAGCAGGCTCCGTCCGGAGCATATCCCGTATTCCGTCCGGTCAAATGTCCAGGAAAATGCCTCCCCGGGACTGAGCACCTCTACGGTAAATTCCACCTCGTCCGCTCCGTCCCGGTTCTCGACGCGGAGCCTTCCTTCGAACGTCCCGGTCTCCCCGGTAGGGAAGGTGTAGACCGAATCAGCGGAGACCTCCTTCCCGTCCACCGTCCAGGAATAGGCGACAGGCAGGGCGGAAGAGACCTCCGGCGCAAGCACTAAGAGGGAGTCCTGCAGGACGGAGAAGCCCCGGGAGGCTCCGGGCAGGGACACTTCCGGCGGCATGGTCTCATAGACGTCGATACGCAGCTCGGCCTTGTCCTCTCCTGCGGAATTGCCGACCGTCAGCAGTATCCAGTATTCTCCCCGCTCCCCGCTCTCAAACGTGAGGGCCGGTCCGGTGGAAAGCGTCTCTCCCTCACAGGTCCAGAGATATACGGTCTCTTCACCGCAGTTCTCGTACTCCGGAGTGACGGTTACCGGCTCTCCGACGACCGTCTCGTAGAGCTGCTGCTGAAGCACAATTACCGGAGGCAGGGAATCGCGCTGTTCCCTGCACCCGGTAAGAGCAAAAACTATTAAAAATATGAATGCAGAAAAATTGTTTCTCATCAATAGGTTCCGGTTACATTCTGACGGTCACGTCGTCGTAGGCGAAATATCCCGGGGCTGCCATGCCGTATTCATTCTGAATAGAGGAAGTGATGTCGAACTCTACTTTTACTGGAGTTCCTAATGAGGTGAGATCCCATAAGGTCCACTCATTGATGCTCTTGCCGTTCTCTGTCAGGTAGAATTCGCTGGTGCCGGTCACTGTGCCTTCAGCGTTGTATCCGGTTGCTGTGACTTTGGTCCAGTCGGTGTCCTTGGCCAGAGCCTCGACAGTCCCGAGGTAGTAGGAGGTATTGGTCACATACATGCTCTCTATGGTGCGGCCCGTGCCGTCCTTGAAGTAGAAGTATCCGACGTTTTTGGAGAACTCGCTTTTGAATCCGTTGTGCACGCAGAAGTTCTTAGAACCGTCGTGTCCGCTCTCAAGAGGAATGGCCAGCTGGAGGGTGTAATCGGTGGTGGCGGGTTGCCCTGTATAGTTGGATACAGCATGACCTCCATTCCAGAACACCTTCGAACCGTAGCTGTCACAAAGTTCTGAAGCCAGTTCTGTATTGCCCTGGTCATACCAGGCATAGTCTGTTCCGAGATACGTGAAATTGGCCTCGTTATATTTGCCATAGAGCAGCGGTCCGCCGTACTGAGGATTGTCCACCATGGCATCCCATTTACTCCCCTCGAAGGAGAGGGTCTTCAGGGTATAATCAGGTTCTTTCTGGCATGAAGCGGCCAGGATGACTGCGGCAGCGGCCGCAAGGGAAACTTTAATAATTCGGTTCATTTTATAAAGATTTTAATGGTTTGCTGGTGAATACTATGTGGCCGGGGATATCACCGGTGGTGGCCGACCACTTCCGGACGCCGTCCTGCCCGTAGCAGTGGATGCGGCCGGGGGTGACGTGGTCCTTGGCGTCGGTCAGGAAGATATCCCCGTTGGAGGGGTTGACGGCGATGCAGTAGGGGGTGGTGATCTCCTCTTCCGTGCCGTCGGTGACGAAGTTGCGGGTGACGGTGATGCCCTCCCGGGTGTCGAAGACAGCGTAGCCGGTGCTGTAGTCCAGGGAGACATTGCTCCAGGAGTGGGAGATGACATAGAGTGAGTCGCCGTAGACTGCCATGTCACTGTTCTGCAGCAGCTGGAGCTCCCGCACCACCTCGTCCGTCGAGGGATCGACGACCCAGGTCGAGGACTGATGCCCGTAGTAGTCTCCCCGGGAGGAGATGTAGAGCATCCCGTCTCCGCCTATTTTGACCTGGTGCAGGTTCGGAGCCACCTCTATCTCATTGCATACCTCGAAGGTCGCCAGGTCGATGACCGTTACCGTGAGGTCGTAGTGCGGAGCCATGTAGCCCCCGGAATTGGCCACGTAGAGCCGTCCGTCCACTACCGCCATTTCCTCCGGCTGGTAGCCCACTCCGCAGGTGTCCACCACCTGCATGGTCACTGTGTCTATCTTGGCTACGTAGCCCCTGCGGTACTCCGGGTCGAATTCAACTGCCCCGGCGTAGGAGCTGACGTAGGCGTAGCCACCGTCGAAGGCGATGTACCGGCAGTTGGGCAGGGGTATCTCCGCTATGTGCCGGGCGGTCTCCACGTCCATGACCTCCACGAGGTTGGAGCAGTTGATGACGGCGTAGAGCCTGCCCCCGTAGATGCCGAGGTCATTGCCCACATCCCCGAGCTCGAGGGCCACTCCCGGATTGCGCTCTGCGAATATGTTGCGGGTGTAGACCCCTGTGGTATAGTCGAAATAGTCGAGAGTGGCCTTGTTGCTGCCCATATTGCCCTCGTTGAGCAGGAAGAAGCCCTTGACCTCCCCCGCCTCCGAGCCGCCGGTGACCTCATTGCCCGTCGAGGGGGTGATGGGCTCAATCCCCCGGCAGGAGGTTATGACCGCGCCGGCCAGACATACGGACAGCAGTCCGAAAAGAGTATATGCAGTATTTATTCTCATAGGATGAAATTGACTTTAATCATGAAGTTGGTGCCCGGCATCGGGTAGCACTTGACCACCTCGTACTGCTGGTTGAGGATGTTGTTGACCAGGGCCGTGGCCTGCAGCTCCCACCCCTTGAAGAGGAAGGACTTGGTCAGGGATATGTCGTGGGTGTACCAGGGCTGGGCGTAGTTCTCGGGGATGTTGGCCGAGGATTCGTAGCGCTCGCCGGTGTAGATGAAGCTGTAGTTGAAGGACCAGCTGCTGTAGGCCGCGCCGAGGGTCACAGAGCAGCTGTGCAGGGGGATGTAGGCCACCTGTCCGCCGTACCATTCGGATGTCGGGTCGGTCAGGTCGCGGGCCCGCTGGAAGGTGTAGTTGACTCTGGGGGAAACGTCCACCGGTCCGAACCGGAAGTAGCCCTGGGCCGCCGCGTCCACTCCGAGTATCTCCACGTAGCCGAGGTTCATCATCGTCCAGCGGAACTGGTTGGAGGTGGGCATGGCTATGATCTTGTTGTCTATCTGGTTGAAATACACGTCGGCCTGTATGTCCAATCCGCGGAACCAGCCGCGGCTGCGTATCAGGTGCCATGTGGCCCCGAAGTCGTACTGGACGGTCTCCTCCGGCTCCAGCCAGGATGCACCGGTGAAGGTGTAGTAGAGGTCGTTGAAGGTGGGCATGCGGTAGTTCTTCTTGTAGAATGCCCTCAGCTCTAAGTCGATATCCCTGAAGGGCTTCCACGAGGCAATGACGGCGGGGGAGAGCTGGTGCCGGTCGTCCATCTCGGCGTCCGAGGCTCTCAGCACATCGTGGATATAGGTGTAGAGGAGGGAGGCTGAGAGTTTCAGTCCTCCGAACTCGAAGGCGGTGGCGGCGGCTCCGTATCCGGCGTAGCGCAGGGGGTAGACGAAGTCCCGCAGGTCGGCGTCCAGGCTGTTCCACTGGAAGTCGGTGGCGAGGGACAATGTCCACCACCTCAGGGGCTTGAAGCGGTGTGCGGCGGAGAGGTAGGCCTCCTGCTGGCGGTAGCGGTTGTCCACGTACATGGCCGTCACGTCGAGGCGGGGGTCGGCGAGGTAGTGGAGGTAGTCGTAGGCGTACTTGCCGCTGACCTGCAGGGAGTACCAGGGGGCGAAGTCCTTCTTGAAGGAGCCCTGGGCGAAGAAGTTGTCGTCCCGTTGGCGGTCCTGATGTACGAACTTGCCGCGGACCACAGCGCCGGGATAGCCCCGCTCCGAGTCGTAGAAATAGACCTTGGCCCGCCAGTATCCGCCCTCGATGTCCCCGAAGAGGGCTACCTCGGCGCGGGTCATACGCACGTCTCCGTTCTGACGGACGCCG
Organism: uncultured Bacteroidales bacterium; assembly: GCA_944322575.1. Lineage (GTDB taxonomy): Bacteria > Bacteroidota > Bacteroidia > Bacteroidales > UBA932 > Coprenecus. The sequence continues at coordinate 42,178 of CALUPK010000009.1, forward strand.
GTGGTGTCGTAGCCGTCCTGCTTGGCATAGGTGAACTTGTACCGGCCTGTGGTATAGAGGAATTCGGTGCTGGCCGAGAGGGACAGGCGGTCCGATATCTTATGCTCCCAGAGAACAGAGGGGTTGACGGTCATGAACGAGCCGCCCTTGAGCCCGAAGTTCCAGTTGTTGCGCTTGCCGTCGGTGAAACGGGGCTTCTTGGTCCGGAGGTAGACCGCGTTGGCGGAGGCGTAGTCCTTGGCGGACTGGAGGGTGGCGCTTTTCTGGCCGTTGTAGAGGGAGACTGACTCCATGTTGTCGAGGGAGAAGCGGCCGAGGTCAACTATGCCGTTCTGGGCGTTGCCGAGTTCCACCCCGTCGTAGAACACTCCCACGTGCTGGCTGCCGAGGCTGCGGACATTGATGCTTTTGAGTCCGCCGATGCCGCCGAAGTCCTTGATCTGCACCCCGGAGAAATACCTTATCGCATCGGCGATAGAGTGGGTGCCGAGGCTTCTGAGCTTCTCGCCCGAGAGCATCTGCACCGGGACGACCTCCTGGGAGGTGCGGGTGGCGACCACCATCACCTCGTCGATGCTGAGGGTGGTGTCGGAGGCCCAGTTCTTCTCCTCCGATACGGCGGTAGAGTCGCGGTCCTGGGCGGAGACGGCAAAGAAGCAGCTGCCTGCGAGCATTGCCGCAAGTGCCAGAGCCATTGTCCTATATCTGATTACTACTGCCATATTTCATTTTCCTAAATTATGGACAGCAGCTTGAAGGGCAGAAACGCCGCGAAGACCTCTTAGAGTCCGGAGCCTAAACACCCGTAGGCCGCTGATCCGTGTGCAAGGCAGGTCTTCTGACTCGTTCCGCTCCGGACGCCTTCCCGAGTCGGCGGAGACGGTCAATCTTCCGCAGTCTCAGTGGCAAAAGTGCCGGAACATCATAGGAACTCACAGCAGCGGGAACTGTCCGGGACTCTCACCCGGTTCCCTTTTAATCCTCCGGAGAGGAACCGTTGCGGCTGCAAAGGTATGTAGAAGCCGAGAAAAATGCAAAAGAATTTTTGCACTTCCGAGGCGCAACAGTAAGCTGGGGAGCAGGATCGTTTTGCAATCGTCCGATAATCAGTTGCTTATCATTCAGCACTGATCTTTTCGGCGTTTCCGAAACTGGCGCAACGATCAGCGGCCTGACGGAAGGTGCTGACCGCCAAGGTATTGTAATTTGAGGGTGCTGCAGTGCTTACCGTTGCGTAAGTGCTTAAAGCTCCCGGGGACCGCCGGCGGTTTTCCACTCCCCGATGGTGCCCGTTTCGGAGGAGAAGCCGGCTCCGATGCGGAAGACGGTGCGCGGGTCGGAGGCGTACGGGCGGGCGTAGCCCTTGTCCTCGATCTGCGCCAGGGCCTCGTCAGCCGTGCCGTCCAGCTTGAATTCGAAGATGTAGACGTGCTTCGGGGTCTCTACGATGCAGTCCACGCGGCCCTGGCTCTGCGGCTGCTCGATGGCGGTGTGGTAGGCATTGATCATCTTGAATATCAGGTATAGCGTGTACTGGAAGTAGCGTTCTCTTTCCCTCTCATTCTCCTTGCGTCTGGCCGTGTAGGGGATGTCTGCGAGGAATGTCGTGAACAGCTGCCCCATGCGGTCGGGCTTTCCGTCCTCCATGGCATCCAGGAGGTCCTGAAGCCAGAAGTCGACCTTACCGTTCCTACTCTTGAAGTATTCAGACGCGGCCAGGGAGATGAAACCGTTCTGCACTTCCATGTTGGGATAGTCGAGCAGGAAGGTGTCGCGGCTCTGCCTGTAGTCCTTGATGGTAAGGTAACCGCTCTGGTAGATGATGGGCAGGGGCATGTCAGGAGTGGCCTTGTACTCTATGAACATGCGCGGGGGATAGTATCTCCCGACAAGTTCGTTGAGATTCTCACTGGAGCGTGCCATCAGCCGCATGAGGTATTCAGGGGAGCCGGTGACGAACCAGTAACTGTCGATTCTCAGTTCATCGAAGGCGCGGAGCAGGCTGAAAGGGTTGTAGATGTCCTTCATGGCGATGCTGAAATGGTAGCCGTCGTACTGCGCCTTGAGACGCTGCAGAACCTCATCATGCGTGATGCCCAGTTTTTCGGCCATTACATCTATGGGCTCGGCGAAGTACCTCTCCAGCTCTTCCTGGGTGATGCCGCACAGAGCCTCATACTTCTCGCTCATGCTGATGTCATTGGCCTGGTTGAAGCCGCTGAACACGCTGACCTGGGCGAACTTGGTGACACCGGTCAGGAGGACGAACTGCAGGTCGTTGTCGGCGGCCTTGAATACGGAGTAGAATCCTCTCAGCACCTCCCTGTTCCAGTCCTCCAGCCGTCTGCGCTGTCCGCTCACCTCTATCGTGTAGTCCGTGTCCATCACATCCAGCAGGGGCTTGTCGTACTCGTCTATGAGGACCACGCACCTGCGGCCTGTCTGCTCATGGGCCCGCCGCAGGACCTGCGCGAAACGGCCTCCTACGTCCACCTCCATTTTCGGCCTGCCGTAGATTTCCTCCCATGCCGCTACCTGGGCATCGATCTTCTGATCTAGAACTCCCGCCTCGGTGAAGTTGCTGGAGTTGAAGTCTATGTGGAACACAGGATACTCCTGCCAGTCCTTCTCCAGCGCATCGATGGCCAGTCCCTTGAAAAGTTCCCGTCGTCCCAGGAAGTAGTTCTCGATAGTAGACACGAGCAGACTTTTCCCGAAGCGTCTGGGGCGGCTCAGAAAGTAGATTTTTCCGCTCTTGACCAGTCTGTGCACCAGGTCCGTTTTGTCTACATAGACGTACCCGTCATTGCGCAGTTGTTCAAAACTTTGAACTCCAATAGGAAATTTCATCATGGCTGTGTCCTCCGTATTTTCTACAAAGGTAGTAATTCTGCGGAAAATGCAGATTGCCCCGCCGGTAAATAAAAGAAAACCGGAGTGCCAGTATATGGCAATGCTCCGGTTTTCAATATTTGAACTGTAATACAGTCTTTAGAAGAGGGGCTCGCCTGTCATGTCGGCAGGGGCGGGGATGCCCATGAGCTTGAGCATGGTGGGGGCGATGTCGGCCAGGCGGCCGTCCCTGAGGGTCTTGACGTCGTCGTCCACGGCGATGAAGGGCACTACGTTGAGGGAGTGGGCGGTGTTGGGGGTACCGTCCTCGTTGACTGCGTGGTCGGCGTTGCCGTGGTCGGCGGTGATGAGCACGCTGTAGCCGTTGGCGCGGGCGGCCTCGACTACCTTGGCCACGCATTCGTCCACGGTCTTGACGGCCTTGCAGATGGCCTCGTAGACTCCGGTGTGGCCTACCATGTCACCGTTGGCGAAGTTGAGGATGACCATGTCGTGTACGCCTTTGTCCAGTTCGGCGACGAGGGCCTCGGTCACTTCGGGAGCGGACATCTCCGGCTTCAGGTCGTAGGTAGCCACTTTGGGGGAGTTGATCAGTATCCTGGACTCGCCTTCGAAAGGTTCCTCGCGTCCGCCTGAGAAGAAGAAGGTCACGTGGGCGTATTTCTCTGTCTCGGCTATGCGGAGCTGCCTGCGTCCGGCCTTGGAGACTACCTCGCCGATGGTGTCGGGCACGTTCTCCTTGTCGAAGAGGATGTGCAGTCCGGTGAACTTGTCGTCGTAGGGGGTCAGGCAGCAGTAGTACAGGGGGATGGTCTTCATGCCCTGCTCCGGCATGTCCTGCTGGGTGAGTACTGCGGTAATCTCGCGGGCGCGGTCGTTGCGGAAGTTGTAGAAGATGACGGCGTCGCCCTCGGAGATGAGTCCTAAGGGCTTGCCGGCGGCATCCACTCCGCAGTGGGGCTTTACGAACTCGTCGGTCACGCCCTCGTCGTAGGAGCTCTGCATGGCGGCTACGGGGTCGGTGAACTTCTCGCCCTCACCGCTTACAACTAAGTCGTAGGCCATCTTGACACGGTCCCACCTCTTGTCGCGGTCCATGGCGTAGTAGCGGCCGATGATGCTGGCGATGACGGGACCCTGCGAGGGATCGGGGTATTTGGCACGGAGCTCGGCGCACTTGGCCTGCAGCTCCTCGATGAAGCCCTTGCCGCTGCGGGGGTCGCAGTCGCGGCCGTCCATGAAGCAGTGGACATATACCTTGGGCAGCTGATACTGTGCGGCCACCTCGAGGAACTCGTAGAGGTGTGCTAAGGAGCTGTGGACTCCGCCGTGGGAGCACAGTCCGAAGAAGTGCAGGGCCCTGCCGCTGGCTGCCACATAGTCGTATGCTGCTTTGATTTCCTTGTTTTCTAAAAGTTTGTGCTGGCTGCAGGCCATGTTGATCTTGACTAAGTCCTGATATACGATGCGGCCAGCGCCGATGTTGAGGTGTCCCACCTCGGAGTTGCCCATCTGTCCGGCGGGAAGACCCACGTCCTCGCCGCAGGCTTTCAGAAACGATACGGGGTATTGTGCCCTGAGCTTGTCGAGATTGGGGGTTCCCTGAGTGTAGATGGCGTTGGAGCGGTCATGCCTGCCCTCGCCCCAGCCGTCGAGGATCATAAGTAATACTTTCTTGTCCATAATCCTGATTCCTTTTTTAATACTTTCTATCTGTTTTCGGGCGCAAAAGTATGAAAAAATCGGAAATACACGGATAATCATTTTTGGTTAAATTTGCACAGATAAAACTTACTGGATATGAAAACACTTGCCTGTCTGATGCTGTGCTGCGGCCTGATGTCCTGGCCGCTCTGCGGACAACCCCGCTACAAGGACGCCTCGCTTCCGGTGGAGGAGCGCGTCGAGGACCTGCTGGAACGCATGACCTTAGAGGAGAAGATACTCCAGCTCAACCAGTATACGCTGGGAGCCAGCGACAACGCGAACAATATAGAGGAGGTTACGGCCCGGATTCCGGCCGGCATCGGCTCCTTGATCTATTACGAGGAGAACCCTGAACTGCGCAACGGAATGCAGCGGCGGGCGATGGAGCAGACCCGTCTCGGTATCCCGATACTCTTCGGGTACGATGTGATCCACGGTTTCCGCACGGTCTATCCGATATCGCTGGCCCAGGCCTGCTCCTGGAACACGGATTTGGTCCGGGAGGCCTGTGACATGGCTGCCGCCGAGGCCCGCCGCTCGGGTGTGGACTGGACTTTCTCGCCCATGATAGACGTGGCCCGGGACGGCCGCTGGGGCCGGATATCCGAGGGCTACGGCGAGGATCCCTATACCAACGCGGCTTTCTGCACGGCCTCCGTCGAGGGCTATCAGGGTTCCGACCTGAGCAGCAGTACCCAGGTGGCGGCCTGCCTGAAACACTATGTCGGCTACGGCGCTTCCGAGGCCGGCCAGGACTATGTCTACACCGAGATATCCCGCCAGACTCTCTGGGACACCTACCTGCCGCCGTACGAGGCCGGGGTCCGGGCCGGAGCGGCTACGGTGATGAGTTCGTTCAATGACATCAGCGGCACTCCGGCGACCTGCAACGCCTACACCCTGAGCAAGGTCCTGAAGGGACAATGGGGTTTCGGAGGGCTCGTGGTCTCGGACTGGGCGGCGGTGCCTCAGCTGATACCGCAGGGAGCCGCCGCTGACCGCAAGGAGGCGGCCCGTCTTGCCGTGAACGCCGGTCTGGACATGGACATGGTGGGACATTGCTATGACAATTATCTGGATTCGCTCGTCCGCGAGGGGGCGGTCTCCGAAGAGCGGATAGACGATGCCGTGCGGCGCGTTCTGACCCTCAAGTTCCGTCTTGGACTCTTCGAGCGGCCTTATACCGGGGAGGTTCCGGCTGATCAGCGCCTGCTTTTGCCGCAGAGCCGGGAGCTGGCGGAGCGTCTGGCCGAGGAGAGCATTGTCCTGCTGAAAAATGAGGGAGGCCTCCTTCCCCTTCAGGGACAGCGCACGATAGCGGTGCTCGGGCCGATAGTGGATGCGCCGGGAGAGCTTCTGGGCAGCTGGAGCGGGCACGGACGGGGAGAGGAGGTGTATCCCGTGCGGGATGCCCTGACAGAGGAATTCGGGGGAACGTCGCAGGTGATTTTCCACGCGGGCTGCCCCTTCGACGGGGATGACCGGAGCGGCTTCGCCTCCGCCCTTGAGACGGCCCGGGAGGCGGATGTGGTGGTGCTCTTCATGGGCGAGCGGCGCGGATGGAGCGGGGAGAACGGATCGCGCTCCTCCATTGAACTGCCGGAGATTCAGGAGGAATTTATCGTGGAAATGCAGAAGGCCGGGAAGCCGATGGTGCTGGTGCTGTCGAGCGGACGGCCTTTGGCGCTGCAGCGGGTGGAGCCTCTTTGCGACGCCATCGTGGAGATGTGGCAGCCGGGTGTGCCGGGGGGACGTCCTGTGGCCGGGGTATTGTCCGGAAGGGTCAACCCTTCGGGTAAGCTGAGCGTCACTTTCCCGCGCACTACCGGGCAGATACCGGTGTATTACAACCGGCGTCAGAGCTCGCGTCCCCGGCAGGGACTGTATCAGGACATTCCGTCTACGCCCCTGTATGAGTTCGGACACGGTCTGAGCTATACGTCTTTCGAATATGGGGACCTGAAACTTTCCCGCGAGTCGGTAACCGGGGGAGAGACCCTGACCGCCGAGATATCCGTGACCAATACCGGAGAGCGGGACGGAGCCGAGACCGTGCACTGGTTCATTTCCGACCCCGCATGCCGGATTACCCGTCCGCTCCGCGAGCTGAAGCATTTCGAGAAGCAGGTGATACCGGCTGGAGAGACCCGCGTTTTCCGCTTCGTGATCGACCCGGCGCGGGACCTGAGCTTCGTCGACAGTGACGGCAACCGCTTCCTGGAGCCCGGGGATTACTACATCATGGTCAAGGACCGGAAGGTGCGTCTGCAGGTTTATTGAAACTTCCGCAGTATCAGTCTGTAATGGGCTTCGTCTGTGTCTGGGGTAACAAGTGATATAGTCCATTCTCCGCTCTGTCCTATGATTCTGCTCAGACTGCCCGGCTTGCTTTTGTATATGATCCGGTTCTTGCGGTCAGCGATAAAGTCCGTGTCATACTTCTTCTTGTCATTCATCAGGCCTATGACGTAATCGTCTGATAGGTCCGCTATCATGAGCAGGAAAGCGTGGCCGTCCATCAGCTGCACAAATCTCATACCGTCATCACCCACTTCCAGAACATCCTCGGGAGTGATTTTGTCCGGACCGAAATCGAGGAAGCAATGCTGCTTCAGTTCTCCGTCCCTGCTGTCAAACAGATAGACATCTCCGAAAGGAGGATAGTTGTGCAGCCAGCCTTTACGGACCTTGTTCAGCTGGCCGGAACCGAAGTGAACATTGGGATTCGGTTCATAGTCGTATCCGATTACAGTCCTGCGGTTTTCTTCTCCGAAAAGGGTGTCGGTCACGGCGATACGGATGAGGTCAGGGTTCCAGTGTGAGAGATTGACTATGAGGCTCCCGTCTTCCAGAAACTCCATGCAGTCTGCATCGTAGGACGTGGGCACCGTGCAGATGTGCCTGAGGTCCTTGCCGTAGTGTATCAGATTGTTTGCGACTGCATCTTCGATCCAGACACTGCCGTCAGGGGCTGTTGCGAAATCGGATATGCCGAGATATTCCCCTGGACCGCGTCCCATTGCTCCGATCTGCTTGATGAACCGGCCGTTGCCGTCAAAGGCCAGCAGCCGGTATTCTCTGACGGTCGGATTGTCCAGGACATATATCCTGTCTTCAATCCTGCCTCCGGTCTTGCCGCTTCCGGAATCCTGTGCAGGACCGTCGCTACCTGTGACATTGCCTGCAAACTTGACCTTTATGGGATTTGCCGGTATGGTCAGGTCGCCGTCCGCCACGAGCTCGATGACCTTGGTCTCTGTCGCGAGACTGTCCAGCATGGCATCCGTCAGCACTCCTCCGTCCTCATATCTGTACAGGTCGATTACCTCTATGCCGCTCCGGCTATTTTGTCCGGTGCATCCGCCGAGCAGTGCCATTGCGGCGATGAGCAGTGCGGCGGCAGTTCCAAGAGTATTGTTGTTCTTTTTCATAATAGATGATAAATGTTGGTTGTCAAAAACAATTATATGCAAAAGTAGTGACTTTGTGACAGTGAATATCACCGTTCAATTCAATATTCCCGCGTAAAAGTTTCGGTTTTGTTTCCGCAACGGCAGCAAATCCCGGGATTCGGTGCCGTTGCGGAGGCCCTGTTTCGCTGCATCCCTCGTCACGGCGCCTGTGAACGGCATTGCCCTTTCGTCCCCTTTCCACAATGGCACCGAATCCCACGATTCACTGCCGTTGCGGCATTCCTCCTCTTTCGTTTTCCTAGTTGTTTTGTTTTCCTAGTTGTGGCACTTTCCCCTCTTCCCACCTTCCGAAGGTGCGCGGATTTCCCGCGTTTTCTGCTCACCTTCCGAAGGTGTGTAATCGCCCGGGGTCCTCTGTAGCACCTGTGCCCGCGTTTTCGTTTCCAGCTGCCTCTTCCCACCTTCCGGAGGTGCGCACAGGAATGGGATGCCGGATCACCGGCTGTATGTATGATTTTTATACAATTTTCAAAAAATTAGACACTTGTCGTATGAATTTTATACAATTGAATGTTTTTGAGAATTACCTAAATAGTTATGATACAGTGATATACTTGAAAAGGCATAATTTTTGCAACGAATAATTGCAGTAACCTATTTAGTGACAAGACAATATGAAATCCTTTCTCCGGTTTGTATCCCGCAACAGGCTCTATACGGTAATAGAGGTGGCCGGCATGGCCATCGCCCTGGCATTCATTATCTTCATAGGTACGTACGTGACTCAGGAGCGCAGCTACGACACGTTTGTCGGTGACGATGTCTATGTCGGCTCGGATGCGGAGCTCTTCAGTCTCAGCGGTACCGTCAAGGGGGCTGTGGAGGGCCGCTATCCGGATATCGAGGCTGTCTGCAGGACGGTCGGCACCATGTCCGTCGACGGGTGGGACCTGAGTGTGTCGGTCGGGGACAGAACCATGGTGCAGAATGCCCTCTGTGTGGACTCCAATTTTCTGTCGCTCATCCCTCTTCCAATGGCGGCAGGTGACCGGAAAGGGGCTCTGGAGGCTGTGGGCTCGGTCATTGTCTCGCAATCGTTTGCGAATACATATTTCCCCGGGGGCAATGCGGTGGGCAACGGCATCGACATAACGGCCGGGGACGGGAAGACCACGCTGACCATAACGGGGGTGTTCGAGGATATGGAGCGGACCGTGCTGCCCGGGTGCGACATGATCTACCGCCTGGATATGCTGGAGAGATTCCTGCCTCATCTGACGCGCAACGGCTACGGCTCTACGGTGACCTTCTACAAGGTGCGCGAAGGTGCTGACGTGAGCTGGATAGGCCGGGAAATCCTCGGCATCCTGAAGGAGAGCGACGAGATGTATATATCAGACGTCTGTACGGAGTACGACCTCGTGCCGTTCAAGAAGATACACTACGGGGCAGGAGCCACCTCCCGCGCCTTTTTCGAGAATATCGTAAACCGGGACATGCTGCGGCTGGTCACTGCCGCCGGAGTGCTGCTGCTGGTATTCGCCCTGCTCAACTATATCTCGCTGACTACTGCCCAGGTAGGATTCAGAGTCAAGGAGATGGCGACGCGCAGGCTGATAGGCTCCTCCCGCGGGGGTGTCATCCTCCGCTACATCGGGGAGTCCTTTGTCGTGACGGCCGTATCGTTCGTCCTGGGATTTATCCTGGCTGAGGCCGCCGCCCCTATGTTCAGTGCCCTTATCGGGAAAAATTACAGTCCGCTGTCGTCCCTGACCTGGGGTACCGCCGCTCTATGGGCCGGAGTCATCGTGCTGCTGTCCGTCATTGCCGGTATCATCCCGGCCCTGATGGTTTCCCGCTACAGGCCGATAGACATAGTCAGGGGCGAGTTCACACGGACCGGCAGGATGGTGCTCGGAAGGATTTTCCTCGTTGTCCAGAATACGGCAGCCATCGGGGCCGTCGCAATAGCCATTGCCATGTTCCTGCAGCTGCGCCACATGGTGGAGAGGCCCATGGGCTATACCCGGGATTCCCTGGTGGATGTGACCGTCTCCAACACTCAGGACCCGGACGATTTTCTCAAGGACCGGCTCAAATCCCTGCCGTGCGTGGCGGATGCCGGATGGGTGCAGGGCTGTCCGGCCGGGAGCCGTAGGGCTTACTGGGGAGTGCAGATTGACGGTAACCGCTACAACATAGTGATGTATGGAGGCGATACTACCGCGCTGCGTCTTTTAGGAGTGAAGGTTCTCAGTCAGAACTCCGACCCTCTGCCGAATACCAGCTATTTTACCCGCAGGGCCGCCGCTGCTTTAGGATATGGTCTGGACATGACTCAGTTCGAGTTTGACAACGGGGCAATCAGGGTCTGCGGCATCATCGACGACCTCTTGCTGGGCAATGCCAATTCCACCGGCAATGACCTGCTGATCTGGACGGTGCAGCCCACTCAGTCTGAATACATCGGGAATCTCATGTCCCTGGTGGTCAAGATCAACGGCGACCCGGCCGATGCGGTGCGTGCTATACAGGAGCTGTACGCTGCTGAGAAACCTGAGCTGGATGTTACGGTGAGGTCCTACGAGGACATCTACCGCGGGGCCTACGTTTCGGAGGACCGCAGCCTCAGGCTCACCGGCCTTTTCGCCCTGCTGACCATCGTCCTGACGGTCATGGCCATGGTCGCCATGAGCACATACTACGCCCGTCAGAGGGCCAGGAGCACCGCCATCCGCAAGATTATGGGCTGCCCCCGGCTGGAAATCTACACCCAAACCCTCGCCAGTTTCCTGTCGGCCTCGCTGATTGCCGCGGTCATCGCCACTCCTGTGATTTACACCTACACCGGACGCTGGCTGCAGACCTACTCCTACCGCATCGACAACCATTGGTGGATATACCTGCTGGCCCTGCTCATCGTGGGGGTGATTGCAGCGCTTTCCATCTCATACCGAGCCGTGCAGCTGATGAACACCAATCCGGCGCTGGCTTTGAGAAAGGACTGAGCGGACGGAGTGTGGATGTATCTATTTGTCATAAAAGGCTCAAACATGCACGATAAAGGCTCAAACATGCACGATTCTTCTTATCTTTGCCTCTGATAACAGAATAGAGTATATGACAAGAAAGAAAAGACCCTCTTCCCGTCCGCGTGGAAAGCACGGGAAGAATCAGACGCCTGACCAGAAGGCAATGCAGAAGGAACTGAATCTCAAGAGGAAGGAGCGTTCGGGCGGCAAGAGGAAATCCAAAGGAAAGAAGGAGCATTTCAACAAGGAGGAGCTGACCGGTACGGTGAGCATGACCCGCGAGGGCTACGGCTTCGTGGAGGTGCCGGACAGGGACAATGATGTGTTCGTGCCTCAGCACAAGATGCGCGGGGCTCTCAACGGCGATATAGTCAAGGTGCTGACGACCAAGGCCAAGGGTGTCGGTGCCGACGGCAAGCCCAAGCGTATCGAGGGCGAGATAATCACTGTGCTCGAGCGCTCTTCCAAGCCTCATATCGGGGTGCTGCAGATATCCCGCGGCGAGGCCTGGTTGATCATGGAGAGCCGCAGCATGCCCTACGATATCAGCATACCTCTCAAGGAGATAGACCGCTGGTTCGGTAAAGGAGGAATACTCGACAGCATACACAATGCCGTTTCCGGTGCTGATGAGGAAATGCCGCAGGAAGTTGTCGGAACAGGCGGTAATGCGGGGACGGGAAGTACGGAGTCAGGCGGCAGGAAAGTCCCTCAACGGACCTGGAAGCCCGGCGACGTGTCGGGCCTGAAGGCCGCCGTCATCGTGACCGACTGGCCGAGGAAGGCTCCGGCCCCGACAGGCCGCATCATAGACGTGCTGGGCGAGCCGGGTGCCAACGACACCGAGATGCACGCCATCCTGGCCGAGTACAGCCTGCCGTACCGCTTCGAGCCCGAGGTGGAGGCCGCAGCCGAGGCCGTGCCCGACAAGATAACCCCCAAGGACATAGCCGAGCGCAGGGACTTCCGCAAGGTGACCACCTTCACGATTGACCCTGCTGACGCCAAGGACTTCGACGACGCCCTCTCGTACCGCGAGCTCGAGGACGGCAACATAGAGGTCGGAGTGCATATCGCCGACGTAACCCACTATGTGACCCCCGGCTCCATCATCGACAAGTGTGCCTACGAACGCGGTACCTCCGTCTACTTGGTGGACCGCACAGTCCCCATGCTCCCCGAGAAACTTTCTAACAACCTGTGCTCCCTGAGACCGGGCGAGGAAAAGCTCTGCTTCTCAGCAGTATTTGACATCACACCTACAGGAGTGGTCAAGAAGAGTTGGTTCGGCCGCACCATCATCAAGTCCGATTACCGCTTCAACTACGACGAGGCCCAGGCCGTCATCGAGACCGGCAACGGCCCGCTCGCCAAGGAGATCACCGCCCTGCACAAGATAGCCTCTGTCCTGAGGAAGAAACGCTTCGCCGCCGGAGCCATTGCCTTCGAGCGTCCCGAGATGAAGGTCGAGGTCGACGAGACCGGCAAGCCGGTTAGGGTCTACGAGAAGATATCCAAGGAGGCCAACTGGCTCATCGAGGAGTTCATGCTGCTGGCCAACCGCTCCGTGGCCGAGTACGTGGGAAAGGTGCCCAAGAGCAAGAATGCCAAGACCTTCGTCTACCGCGTCCACGAGGATCCCAACGAGGAGAAGCTCGGAGTGCTCCGCAAGTTCGTCCGTCTCTTCGGTTACGACTTCCAGATGGAGCCCGGGGCTAAGGAGGACGGTCAGAAAGAAGACCCCGCCAAGTTCCCCGATGGAGTCAAGGTCAAGGAGATCAAGGGCAAGAACGTGGCCCAGCGCATCAACAACCTCCTGGGCACCGTCAAGGGCCGTCCCGAGGAGGAGGCCGTAGTGATGATGGCCCTGCGCTCCATGGCCCGGGCCCATTATACCACGGATAACGTCGGTCACTACGGTCTGGCGTTCAAGTATTACACGCACTTTACCTCACCCATCAGACGATATCCCGACATGATGGTGCACCGTCTGCTGGCCATGTATCTGGCCGGAGTCGAGTCCCAGAACAAGGAATACTACGAGACCTGCTGCCAGTACGCCTCCCAGCGCGAGCAGATAGCTACCGAGGCCGAGCGTTCCAGCATCAAGTACAAGCTCTGCGAGTATATGCAGGACAAGGTCGGCCAGATATTCCCCGGCACCGTTTCGGGCCTGACCGAATGGGGTCTCTACGTGGAGACCGAGCCGGACAAGGTGGAGGGCATGGTGCCCGTCAGGGACATCCCCGGCGACTTCTACCAGTTCGACGAGGAGACCTACTCCATCGTGGGCCGTTCCCGCGGACGTCGCTTCACCATGGGCGACAAGGTCTGGATCCGGGTGGTCCGCGCTTCCCTTGAGCAGAAAATTATCGATTATGAACTTGTTGAGGAACCACAGTCAGCATCTCAGCCCGCTGCAGAGCCTGGACAGCCGGCTCCCGCAAAACCCGCAGCCCGCAGAACCCGCAAACGCAGCAAGTAAGACCGGCGGCATCATCCTCGCCGCCATCTCTTCCCTGACATTCGGCTTCGTGCCGTTTTTCTCAGTCACCCTCATGGATGCGGGTTTCTCGCCGTTCGAGGTGCTCGCCTACCGCTGGGGTGTGGCCACCCTCGTACTGCTGGCCGTGGGCCTGCTCATGCGCAAGTCCTTCCGCGTCCCGAAAGGTGCCTGGCTTCCGCTGCTGACCGTCAGTTTTTTCTGTGCCCTGACCGCCATCAGCCTGCTGATAGCCTACGAGAACATCGCCAGCGGAGTCGCCTCTACGATTCACTTCATGTACCCGCTCTTCGTGGCCGCCGTCATGATGACGGTCTTCCACGAACCCAGCTCCTGGGTCAAGATCGGCGCCATCATCCTCTCCCTGGTCGGAGCCGGCTTCCTGGCAGGAGGCGACATCCGGCTTGAGGACGGCAATGTCACCGCCGGCATTCTCTGGGCCGCGCTCTCGGTCATAGCCTACGGCACCTACATCGTCGGCGTGCGCAAGACAGCCGTCCAGAACATGCCGACCCTCCCCCTGACCGTCTACGTCATGGGCTTCGGCGCCGTCAGCTTTACTCTCCTCGGCATGCTCTCGAGCGGAGTCCGCTGGGTGCCCCTCTCCGACGGCTTCCTCTGGGCCAATATCCTCGGCATCGCCCTGCTCGGCACCGCCGTCTCCAACATCACCCTCGTCGCCGCCATCAAGCGCATCGGCCCCACCCTCAGCGCCATCCTCGGTGCCCTCGAGCCCCTTACCGCCGTGGTCATAGGCGTCCTGGCCCTCTCCGAGGCCTTCACCCTCCGCACCGCCGCCGGCATCATCCTGATCATCATCGCCGTCACCGCCGTAGTCCTCTCCGAAGGCCGGCATGGAAAGAAAGAATAGGTAAAATGATAAATTAAAATATAATGGAAATAGTTTTTGCAACGGGCAACCGCCACAAGGTGGAGGAGGCCGCACAGATTTTAGGTCCGGAGTTCCGTCTGAGGACTCCGGCGGAATTGGGTATAACGGAGGATATTCCGGAGACATCGGATACTTTGGAGGGCAATGCGCTCCAGAAAGCGGAATATGTCTTCAGACGTACGGGAATGCCCTGCTTCTCGGATGATACGGGACTGTTCGTGGACGCTCTCGGCGGGGCTCCCGGGGTGCTCTCGGCCCGCTATGCCGGTCCGGGGAAGAAGGCTGAGGACAATGTCCGCAAGCTCCTCTCCGAATTGAAGGACGTACCCGCAGAAGAGGAAGGCCGCAGGTTGCGTACCGCCCGTTTCCGCTGCGTGGTGGCCTATGTCAGCGGCAGCGGGGAGAAGGTGTTCGAGGGCAGGGTGGAAGGGGAGATAGCCGCAGCCCCATCCGGTAAGGACGGCTTCGGCTATGACCCGGTATTCCTTCCGGAAAAATACGGCCTGGAGAAGACTTTCGCCGAGCTTACGCATGAGCAGAAGAACGCGATATCCCACCGGGGCGAGGCCATGAGGAAGTTCGCGGAGTGGATGCGGACGCAGGTAAACCGATGATGATAGTCCTTCATACCACGCGCTACGGCGACACCTCCCTGATAGTCCACGGCTATACCCGGGAGGAAGGCCGTATAAGCCTGATGCTGCGCGGGGCTTTCCGCACTTCAGGGAAACGGCGGCCCTCCCATCCCGGGGCTGTCCTGCTGCATCCGCTCAGTATTGTCAATTACGTAGCTTCCCGGAGCCCGAAAGCCGGAATGGCCTACCTGAGGGAATTCTCCCCTAAGTACCGCCTGCACTCGATAAGGGAGGATATCGGTAAGATTTCCATAGCCATGTTCATCAGCGAGCTGCTATTCCGCACCCTCCTGCATTCCGAGCGGGACGAGGACCTCTACGATTTCCTGGAGGACGCTGTGCTGCGGCTGGAGGCTCTGGGGAGCAGTCCCGCGAATTTCCACCTGTGGTTCCTGGACCGGTACGCCGCCTATCTGGGATTTCCCTTCGAGAGCGGTTTTAACCTGGATTACAACCCGTTCACCCCTCAGCAGACTTCCCGGCTGCTCTCATTTCACGAGGCCTCCTTCGAGGATGCCATAGCCGTACCGATGACCGGTGCGGAGCGGAAGGAACTGGTGGAGGCCGTCCTGCGCTGGCTGGAGTACCATACCGGCTCCCGTATCGACCTGCGTTCGGTGGCTGTCCTGCATCAGATTGCGAAAATCCGTTGATTTTTCCCGAATTCTCGCTAACTTCGCCAACGTTTTAAAAACACAGTGCGTCATGTCGGTATTGAACAGAACAGTGATGGCGGCGCTGAGTCCGCTGCTCAGGAGTTTTGACCGCGGGTGCGAGCATCCCGGGGCGGTACAGGAACACGTTTTCAGGCAGTTGATAGAGGCGGGCCGGGATACGGCTTTCGGCCGGGAGCACGGCTTCGACCGGATACGCGGATATGCGGATTACCGGCGGGCGGTGCCGGTGCGGGAGTACGACGGCTTCGCGCCCTACATCGAGCGTCTGCGCCGCGGCGAAGATTACGTGCTGTGGAATCAGAAGGTGCGCTGGTTCGCCAAGTCCAGCGGCACGAGCTCGGATAAGAGCAAGTACATCCCGGTGACTCCGGCCAATCTCTCCGGCTGTCACTACCGCGGCTTCAAGACCATGCTGGCGACCTATATCCGCCGCTATCCCGATTCGCGTCTGTTCAACGGCAAGGCCCTCACCCTCGGCGGCAGCGTCAAGGTGGACGAGCTCTCGGGCGGAGGCGCCAGGAACGGGGACTTGTCGGCCATCCTGCTGAACAACAGTCCGTCCGTGGCAGAAATCGTCCGCACCCCGTCGCGGGATATCGCCATGCTGCCGGATTTCAGGCAGAAGATAGAGGGTATCTGCCGGGTGTGCTCGAAGCAGAACGTGACCAATTTCTCCGGTGTCCCGTCCTGGAACCTCATCATGATAGAACGGCTGATAGAGTATAACCATGCTCAGTATCTGACGGATATATGGCCCAACCTCGAGCTTTTCATGCATGGGGGCATCAGTTTCGAACCCTACCGCGAGCAGTACCGCCGGCTCATCCCTTCGGACAGGATGCACTATTTAGAGAATTACAATGCTTCGGAGGGTTATTTTGCACTGCAGGACGACCCGTCAGAGAAGGGCATGGCCCTGACCATAGACAATGGGGTGTTCTTTGAGTTTATACCCATGCGTTCGCTGGATAAAGTGATGTCAGGGGAGTCGGACGAGGTCTATACTGTCGATGAGGTGCGCACGGGTGAGACTTATGCCATGGTGATAACCACCAACAGTGGACTATGGAGATATCTGATAGGAGACTGCGTGCGCTTCACGTCGCTCTGTCCTCACAGGGTGATTATTACAGGGCGGACTCAGCTGTATATAAACGCATTCGGGGAAGAGCTCATGATTCATAATGCTGAGGAGGCTCTTTCGGAAGCCTGCCGTGAGTGCGGTGTGGAGGTGACGGACTATACGGTAGCCCCTGTGTTTATGGACGAGACTCATCAGAAAGGGGCGCACCAATGGGTGGTGGAGTTCTCTGAGGAGTGCCGGGATATTGTGCTTGATCCGAAAAAAGTAGAGATGTTCAGAAGTAGTCTTGATGCGGCTTTGTGCAGGCATAACTCTGATTATGAGGCAAAACGTAGTGGAAATACCACTATGACCATGCTTGAGTTGACGCCTGTGCCATCCGGGACGTTCTATCGTTGGATGGAAGGTAGGGGCAAGATAGGCGGTCAGAACAAAGTACCCCGTATGAGCAATGACAGACGTTTTGTGGAGCAAATCCTGCAGTAGGACAAACCCCGGGGTTGCGGGCATGTCTTCACCGCAACCTCGGGGTTAGAAGTTTTCCATCGTATATGATGGAAACAAAGTTAAAGAAAACAGTAATACATCAAAGATAAATAATCTTAGAGTAATAATTATGTTAAAGTGCTTTAGTACAGCACTTAATCTTGTGTATGCTAATATGGCTCCGACTATATCAGTCCGTAAAATTGCTTTATAACTTCTTTGTTTTCAATGGGTAGATGCTGTTAAGATAAAATGCGCTGTGCTAAGGTTGTTTAGACTCTTGAAGAGCCTTGGTGATAAAGTCTGCAAGTTTGGTGCCGATACCTATTTTTTTGGCAATCCTCGTCTTTTCTACATATAGTGAATTCTCTGATATTCTGCGGAGTGCGCATATCGTTCCAGTTGAAAATCCGCATGCCATGAGCGCTATTAGATAGAGGTCTTTTTCGCTCAGAGACGGATGTTCTGTCCGTAGGCCGGTGAGGAAGCCTGGATAAGTAGAATCTACTATCCTGAATACTCTTGTCATTGTGCCTTCTTTGGGGAAATGTAATTCAAGTATAGCTTTGACATGAGAAGATATTGCCTTGGTACTACCGTATTTATAATATGCCTCCATCAGCTCGTCAGTTACCTTGAGCATCTCTTCTGATATAGAAATCCGCTCATTGTTGTCGTGCATAACGGTATCGTTACTTAAAGTAATCGATTTATCTTCATTGAGATTCCGGATTATATCTGTGCATTGCTCAATCTTTCGTCTAAGTCTTACATTTCGTACGTATACAAGTGTGCCGATTACGGCGATTATGCACAATGCTCCGGATAGAGCCATATAAGTTGCGAAATAGCGGTTTTTCAAAGAGGTGTACTTCTCGTTTATCCGGCTTATCTCGTAGCGTTTCTCTACACCTCTGAGGTGCATCTGATAACCGGCGGATAGAGTGCTGTCGGCGATACGGCTGCCGATGGCCTGATATATCAGGGCTGATTCAAAGTCGTTTTCGCTTAACGCTATATCGTAGTATAGAAAGTTCAAGGAGGCTTCGTCAATAACTTCCTGTGGAATATATGACGCTGCGAGACGGGCAGAGTCGGGATATCCTGACCTGGCGTACGCGGTGCTCATGGCCAGCAGGATATTGGCGACTGATTTTTCAAAACGGGCTTCGGGATAATATAAATCCTTCAGCGCGGTTTTGCCTGTCCTGATAACATCCGGATACTGCATCATTATGAGATGGTAAGCTGTTTCCAGTTCCTTGGCGACTAAAAGCATGCTGCTGTCGGAGAGTTCCATTGCGAGACCGGCTCCAGCCATGGTGTTTGAGAATGATTCTTCCGGCGATATTGTCAGCAGGGCCCTTGCAAGTGACAGGCGTGCCTGCATGACCATATCGTGACGGTTGCTCTTCTGAAAGCATTCGAGGGCTTTGCGGTATCGGCCGACTGTGAGGGAGTCATTGACAAAAGTGAGCTGATAAAGCTCTGCTATACGAGTGTGCAGCAGGCCGGCGGCAATGGGTCCGCCATTGTGTTCATTTATTATCTTCTCGGCGTCTTTGTAGTCCTCTAATGCAGAGACGAAGTCTCCTCTTTCAAAACTGACGGCGCCTCTCATATTCAGTGCTGTGGCATAGCGGGATACTGGCCCTCTTCTGTGGAAATATTCTACTGCCTCGCTTATGGCCGTGTCACCGCTTACCGGAAGATAGCATTTGTACCTGGCCTGAGTACGGAGCAGGAGATACAGCGCTCTGTCTTTTTTGCAGAGACAGGGGACGACAGAACTGTCGATAGACATTATGCTGTAGAGAGCTGCATGCGGATCGCTGTCCATGAGGGAGTCTGCGGCAGCAAGAATTGTTCTGGCCTCTTTTTCCATAGGGGTACAGGCGAAAAAGAGAAGACATGATGCGGCGGCAAGCGCGATTATTCTAAATTTATGGTCCATGCAAGACGGATTTGCGCGAAACTTTCTGTTCACAAAATTATAAAAAGAATGGAAATTACTTATTTTTGTGACCATTAAAATCAAGAAAATATGAGTAATAACGAAGTTCCCGTGCTGCTCCTGACCGGATATTTGGGCAGCGGGAAGACTACTTTGGTCAACCGTATTCTATCGAATACGAAGGGTATACGTTTTGCCGTCATCGTGAATGATATCGGAGAAGTGAACATAGACGCGGACCTTATCCAGCGCGGCGGAGTGGTAGGCACTCAGGACGACAGCTTAGTAGCCCTGCAGAACGGCTGTATATGCTGCACCCTCAAGACCGACCTGATGAACCAGATTACGGAGCTGATACAGATGCGGCGCTTCGACTACATAGTCATAGAGGCCAGCGGTATCTGCGAGCCGGAGCCGATAGCCAGGACTATCTGTACTATGCCGAGGATGGATCCTCGTCTCGAGGACTGCGGCATTTTCCCCCGTCTTGACTGCGTAGTGACTGTGGTTGACGCTCTGCGGCTTCAGGACGAGTTCGCCTGTGGGGACAGCCTTATGAGGGAGAACTTAGACGAGGAGGATATAGAGAACTTGATCCTCCAGCAGATAGAGTTCTGCAACATAGTTCTGCTCAACAAGGCTTCTGAGGTCACGCCTGACGAGAGGGCCCGCATCAGCCACATCATCGCTACAGTCCAGCCCTCCGCCCGCATCATTGAGTGTGATTACGGAGAGATAGACCTGAGCCTGATACTCAATACCCGGATGTTCAGCTTCAACCAGGTGGCCGCATCGGCCGGCTGGGTGCGGGGCATTGAAGCCGTTCCCACGGAAGAAGAGGAGGCGGAGGCCCGCGGACATGAACATCACCATCATCATCACGACCATGACCATGAGGAGGGCGAGGCCGAGGAATACG
Source organism: uncultured Bacteroidales bacterium (assembly GCA_944322575.1). Taxonomy (GTDB): domain Bacteria; phylum Bacteroidota; class Bacteroidia; order Bacteroidales; family UBA932; genus Coprenecus. Next base: position 62,333 of record CALUPK010000009.1, read on the forward strand.
GTATAGGCACATTCGTCTATTACCGCCGCCCTGCCTTCGATATAAACAAGTTCGACAACTTCGTCATCAAGCACTGGCCCCGGGAGGTGATCCGCGCCAAGGGCATCTGCTATTTTACCCAGGACCCGGATATGTCCTATATGTTCGAGCAGGCGGGAAGGCAGAAGCAGCTCAAGGAGGCGGGTCAGTGGTATGCCACCGCCCCGGAGGACGAGTTAGAGCAGCTCAAGGCCGGTGATCCAGGCTTCGCCCGCGACTGGGACGAGTACTACGGAGACCGCATGCAGAAGATAGTCTTTATAGGCCAGCACATGGATGTAGAGCAGATCAAGCGGGATCTGGATTTCTGCCTTGACGCCACTGCGGAGATTTCCGGCATATAATTTGTTCTGTCCCGGTATTCAGTAAATATTCTTACATTATCAATGAAGATAGAAATCAACACAATCAGGAAGGCGGCAGTGTCGCTGGCGGCAGCGGTTGCGGCCTCTTTCTCACTTTCAGCTCAGTCGGATGATTTCAACACCGGCAAATATTTGGAGATACAGTCCATGATTTTAAGGACCCTGCAGGCACAGTACGTGGACTCAATACAGTTGGATGATCTGCTGCACAAGAGCATAGATGCTATGTTGGCAACGCTGGATCCTTATACAGTATTCATTCCGGAGGAGAACGAAGAGGATCTGGATATCATGACCACTGCCAGTTATGGCGGAGTAGGCGCACTGATTCAGAAGACTCCCCGGGGACATATTATCATCGCGGAGCCTTACGAGGGCTCGGCGGCTGTCAAAACAGGGCTGCATCCTGGAGATACAGTGGTGGCGATAGAAGGGGTAAACACCAAAGATCTCACTGCGGACCAATGTAGCGAAAGGATGCGTGGCCGTCCTGGAACAGTCCTCAACATGACTGTGGTGCGGGGACGCGGAGGCGATACGGTCCAGGTTGCTCTGACCAGAGAGCGGATTCATATCCCGGATGTGGTGTATTATGGCTTTGTCAATGATTCTACGGGTTATATTCAGGTGGGAGGCTTTACAGTAGACGGGTCCAAGGATGTCCGTAAGGCTTTCGAGGCCCTGAAGTCGGACGGTAGGATGCGGCGTATGGTTCTTGACCTTCGTGGAAACGGCGGCGGTCTGATGAACGAGGCTGTCAACATCGTGTCGCTGTTTGTCCCTCAGGGTACACCAGTAGTTTCGGCCAAGGGCAAACATCCAGCTGCGGATTTTCAGTATAAGACGGAGGCTGCTCCGGTTGATACCCTCATGCCGCTGATGGTCATGGTAAACTCGGCTTCTGCTTCTTCTTCTGAAATCGTGGCTGGAGCTCTTCAGGATATGGACAGGGCAACTATCGCCGGTGTCCGTACATACGGCAAGGGGCTGGTGCAGACCATACGGCCGGCAGGCTACAGCACCTCGCTCAAGCTGACTACGGCCAAGTACTACACTCCCAGCGGACGCTGCGTGCAGGCCATAGACTACAGCCACCGCAATGAGGACGGCAGTGTGGGATATGTCCCGGATTCCCTGAAAAAAGCGTTCAAGACCCGTCTCGGCCGTACAGTGTATGACGGGGGCGGAATTATGCCGGATATCGAGGTGGAGCCCAAATATTACAGTCGTCCGGTTATATCGTTGATATACAGCAATGTCATCAGCGACTATGCCATAAAATACTACAACACTCACGATTCCATCGCTCCGGCCGGTGAGTTCCTGCTGACTGATGAGGAGTATGCCGATTTCGTGCAGTTTGCGGCTCAGAAGGAGTTTGATGCCAGAACGGAATCCCAGATAGAGATGGAAAGGGTGCTGGAGGCCGCAGAACGGGAGGGTCTGGACAGTACGCTCGACGGCCTTAAAGAGGAAATGGACGGGCTGTTGGAGCGCATCTCGCTGACAAAGGAGGACTTCCTCGAGGCCAACAAGTCCACTGTCAAGTCTCTCCTCGAGGATGAGATAGCCCTGAAGTTCTATCTCCGGGCCGGAGGCGCCGAGTCCGCCCTCCGCCAGGACAGCCAGCTGCTTAAGGCATTGGAGCAATGGGACGGTACTATACCTGTGCAGCAGTCTGATCCGGAGACTGAGGAGTAATTCTGGAGAAGACCTGCCGGCGGGCGGTGACGGTCATGTATACGTCGCGGGCGATGAGGTGGGCGAAGTAGGCCATGTACAGGGCCTGGATGCCCATCAGGCCGCGGAAGGCGAAGTAGCAGACGTAGAAGGAGGCACAGGCCCAGATCATTCCGTTGCGGATGGCCCGTGCGGCGGTGGCTCCGATGAAGATGCCGTCCCACATGAAGGCTAAGCAGCTGAATGCGGGCATGATTATCAGCCATATCATATACGGTTTGGAGGCAGCTGTAACGGCTGCCTCTGTCGTCATGAGGCTTACCATCCGCTGGCCTCCCACGCCGTAGGCCACGGTCGAGATGACGGCTAAGCCGGCTGTCCAGGTGAAGAGCAGCCGCACGGCCTTGTTCAGGGACGGTCTGTCCTGGGCTCCGATGTAGCGGCCGGTGAGGGCCTCGCCCGCGTATGCGAATCCGTCCAGGATGTAGGAGTAGAGCATCAGCAGCTTCATGATGATGGTGCTGACGGCCAGCTGCACGTCTCCGTAGTGGGCAGCCAAGGAGGTGAATCCGCAGTATATCAGCATGAAGCAGAGCGAGCGCAGGAAGAGGTTGGCGTTGAGGACGTAGAACGACTTCATGTAGCGGAACTTCACGTGCTGCCGGATGTTGACGTGCCGCAGCAGCCTGCCGTAGTGCGTGAGCATCAGGACGGAGGCTAAGATGAGGCCGGTGTACTGGGCGATGACCGTGCCGAGGGCCACACCGGCGAAGCCGAGAGGGGTGTGCAGGCCGAGGAAGATGCTCATGCCGAGGTTGACCACGTTGACCGTCATGTCCACCGCCATCGGGAAGACGGTGTTCTGCATGCCGATGAACCAGCCTTTGAACACCATCAGCGAGAGGGTCGCCGGAGCGTCCCATATCCTGATGAAGAAATATTTCCGGGCCAGTTCCTGGACTTCCGCCGAGCAGTCGATGAAGAGGAAGGCCGCCTCGACGAAGAGCCATTGGATCAGTATCAGGAATGAGGCCGAGAGCAGGGCGGTCGCCTCTCCCTGGACGAAGTAGCGCATTGCCCCCGGAAGGTCCTTGCGGCCGTAGGCCTGGGCCGTGAGGCCTCCCGTGCCGACACGGAGGAAGCCGAAGTTCCAGTAGAGCAGGTCGAAGAGCATTGAGCCTACGGCTATTGCCCCGATGGCCGCTACGTTGCCTAAGCGGCCGGATACGCCGATGTCCACCATTCCCACGAGGGGGACGGTGATGTTGGCTAAGATGCTGGGCACCGCGAGGTGCAGGATCCGGCTGTTCATGGATCTGGGCGCGCTGTTCTCCGTATGTCTTTTCATATTGTCGTGCTATCTGTATTTTCCCTCCTCCTCGAGCATTCCGAGGTAGGACATGTAGCGTTCGGGGGAGACGGTGCCGTTCTCCACTGCCTCGAGGACTGCGCAGCCCGGCTCATGGGTGTGGGTGCAGGGCTTGTAGCGGCAGTTGTCGGCAACGCGGAGCATTTCCGGGAAATAGGTGGAGATCTCCTCCGGATCGATGTCCACGAGGCCGAAGCCCCTGATGCCGGGGGTGTCGATGATGAAGCCGCCGCCGCTTGTGGGGTAGATCTCGTAGAATGTGGTGGTGTGGCGGCCCTGGCGGTATTTGTCCGATATTTCTGAGGTCTTTGGGTCGAGGGCGGGGTCGATGGCCTTGATGAGGGAGGACTTGCCCACTCCGGAGACGCCGCTGAAAAGGGAGATGCCGCCGCGGTTGCACTGCTCCCGGAGGGTGTCCACGCCCTGGCCGGTGAGGACCGAGATGTCCATTATGGGGTAGCCGGCGTCGGTGTAGATGCTGTGGAAGAGTTCGCTTTTTGCTTGCAGTTCCTCATTGTCCCTGTAGAGGTCGCATTTGTTGAGGATGATTGTCACCGGTACTTTATATGCCTCGCAGGTGATCAGGAAGCGGTCGATGAAGGGCCATTTGGTCTCGGGGCAGTCGAGGGTGACGATGAGGTAGGCGGTGTCGATGTTGGAGGCGAGGATGTGGCACTGGCGGGAGAGGTTGGTGGACTTGCGGATGATGTAGTTCTTCCGCGGGAGGACCTTGGTGATGGTGCCCTCGTCTACGGGATTTCCGTCGGCATCCACCGGCACGGAGTATTCCACGCGGTCGCCTACCGCCACCGGATTGGTGGCCGTAGAGCCGCTCAGACGCAGCTTGCCTCTGACCACTGCGTTCAGCGGTTTCCACTGCGGCAGCTCCGACAGCAGGTAGTGGCTGCCGGTGTTCTTGACTACTGTCGCGGTTCCGGTATGTATTCTGTTCTCGCCCATGTGCTTTGTTTTGCGCCGCGAAGATACAAATTATTTGGCTGTGTAGCTTTCAGGCAGTTATGTACACTCTGAAAAGTACGCGCCTACGGAGCTATCCCTCCCACCGTGAGTATCATCTCGTTACTTCGTAACGCGGTGATACTCATGGCGGGCCCCTCCCGCTAACAGGCCGCGGGTGGCATGCTTTTCAGAGTGTACATAACTGCCTGCGACACGAATTGTATAGGTTATGCCTGCAGCCCGATAAAAAATCCTTGGTGCGATATTGGGGAGATTGTCGTATCTTTGCGCGAAAGGAAAATCCATAGTACCATGTACAGTTTAGCTGAAATCGACAAGATTGTCTCCAACGGGATATGTGCCCTCGACCTGAAGGGTGAGCCCGCTGAGCTTTACACACCTATAGAATATATGATGTCCATCGGGGGCAAGCGGATCCGTCCGCGTCTGGCCCTGCTGGCCTGCTCGCTGTTTACGGACAAGATCGAGCCGCAGCAGGTCTATCCGGCTCTCGGATTAGAGGTGTTCCACACGTTTACCCTGATTCATGACGATATCATGGACCGGGCCGATATCCGCCGCGGCCAGCCTACAGTGTACCGCAAGTGGAACGAGAACATCGCGATTCTCTCCGGAGACGTGATGTCGATACAGGCCTACGAGTACGTGTGCAAGGCTCCGGCCGACAAGCTCCAGGCCGTGCTGGCTGTGTTCAGCGATACAGCCCGGAAGGTCTGCGAGGGACAGCAGTACGACATGAACTACGAGACCATGCCGGTAGTGACGATGGATGACTATATCATGATGATAGGGCTGAAGACATCGGCGCTGATAGCCGGATCGGCCAAGTTAGGGGCGGTTCTCGGCGGTGCTGATGCAAAGTCAGCAGAGGCTCTGTACCGGTACGGCTATGACCTCGGTCTGGCCTTCCAGATTACCGACGACTATTTAGATACTTTCGGGGATCCGGCCGTGTTCGGAAAGAATATCGGCGGGGACATCGTGAACAATAAGAAGACCTGGCTCTACGTCGAGGCGGCTCGTATGGCGTCCGGAGAGCAGAAGACCCGTTTCGGGGAGATCTTCCGGATGGGGGAGGACCGTGCGGCTGAGAAGATCGCAGCGGCCCAGCAGCTGTTCACTGAGCTGGGAGTCAAGGACAATGCCGAGAAGGCCATAGAGCACTATTTCCATAAGGCAATGGAGACTGTCGAGGCCCTGTCTCTCGGGGCGCAGAAGCTCTCCCTGCTCGAGGAGTTCGCTACCCAGATAACCTACCGCCGCAAATGAGCAGGGGACACAGACTCGAGATAATGGCCCCGGCCGGATGTTTCGAGGCCCTCACCGCCGCGGTGCAGGCCGGAGCCGATTCGGTGTATTTCGGGGTGGAGGACCTGAACATGCGGTCCCACAGCGCGAACAATTTTACCTTAGCCGACCTTCCGGAGATAGTCCGCTACTGCTCGGAGCACGATGTCAAGACCTACCTGGCCCTGAACATTATTCTCTACGACGAGGACGTGCCCAAGGCCTACAGCACCCTCGATGCCGCCAAGGCCGCCGGAGTCACGGCTGTCATCGCCTCCGACATAACTACCATAGAATATGCCCACCGTATCGGCCTCGAGGTGCATATCTCCACCCAACTCAATATCTCCAACACAGAGGCCCTGCGCTTCTACTCGCAGTATGCCGACGTGGTGGTCCTCGCCCGGGAACTCAACTTAGAGCAGGTCAGGGCCATCAGCGACCGTATCGCCTCGGAGGGCATCACCGGTCCGTCGGGCCGTCCGGTGCAGATCGAGATGTTCTGCCACGGGGCCCTGTGCATGGCCGTCTCGGGCAAATGCTATCTGAGCCTGCACGAGAACGGCAAGTCGGCCAACCGCGGCTCCTGCCTCCAGCTCTGCCGCCGGGGCTACCGCGTCACTGACCTCGAGACAGGCTACGAACTGGAGATAGACAACAAGTACATCATGTCCCCCAAGGACCTGTGCACCATAGAATTCCTGGACAAGATGGCCGCAGCCGGCGTATCGGTGTTCAAGATCGAGGGCCGCGCCCGTCCGGCGGAGTATGTGCAGAAGGTGGTCAGCGCCTACCGGGCCGCCGCCGATGCCGTGGAGGCCGGCACCTTCACCCCGGAGTTCGGGGCCTCGTTCCGGGACCAGCTCTCGCAGGTGTTCAACCGCGGCTTCTGGGACGGTTACTACCAGGGTGCCCGTCTGGGCGAGTGGAGCAGCGTCTACGGCAGCAGCGCGACCATGAAGAAGGTTTATGCCGGCAAGGTGAACAACTATTTCTCCAACCTCGGAGTGGCCGAGATCCTGGTCGAGGCCGCCCCGCTGAAAGTCGGTCAGCACATCCTCATCATCGGCCCCACCACCGGAGTAGTCGAGATGGACATCCCCGAGATCCGCGTCGACCTCGTCCCCTCCGACACCGCTCCCCAGGGCGTCGCCTGCTCCATCCCAGTACCCTCCCGCGTCCGCCGCGCCGACAAGCTCTACATCTTCGAGCGCAAGTAAAACTTGTCGATTTTTATTCCAGCCTGAAGTTCCGGAAATTGTATATTCCGTTGTGCTCCGTATGCAGTTCGTCCTCGCCGTCAAAGATTACTGCTGTTCTGGTCAGTCTCTCTCCGAAGATGCCTTGAATGTAGCTGAGACCTTTGAAGAAATCCTTGTGGAAGCTTTTGGCTGCCTTGATCTCAAAGGCGTGTATGTCGTTTGCAATGGTATGCAGCAGGTCTACCTCTTTCTGGCTTTTGTCCCTGTAAAAAAATAAGTTCGGGGTTTTGCCTCTGTTCAGCCGGCTTTTAACTGCTTCGTTTATTACCATATTTTCAAGCAGCGCTCCCTTGGAGGGATGAGTTGAAAGCTGTTTCTCATCCTCGATTCCGAGTAGCCATGCTGCCAGTCCGGTGTCGTAAAAGTATAGTTTGTTGGATTTCACGAGCCGCTTGCCTATGTTGGCGTAGTATGGGGGCAGTGTGTATGTGATGTACGAGGCGGCAAGGGTGCTCAGCCATGAGCTGACTGTGTTGGATGAGGTCCCTACTTCGCCGGCAAGTGCGGAAGCATTCAGTTCTGTTCCTATTCTGCCGGCGCAAAGGCGGATGAAAGTCTGGAACAGATTGATGTCCTTAATGTTGATAATCTGTCTGACGTCTCTTTCAACGTATGTGGTATAGTAGTTTCTGAACATCGCGTCCCGTGGAATTCCTTTTGACCATATGGCAGGATACCCGCCGTTCAGAATAAGTGTTTCGGTAGTATGTGACCACAGCCTTTCCCGGCCGAGTTCTTGGAGCGACAGCGGCAGCAGTGTCAGTACAGCTGTCCTGCCGGCCAGTGACTGGGTGATCTTTTCAAGCAGGGAGAAGTTGCTGCTGCCGGTGAGAATGATGCGCCTGTCAGGATGATTGTCTACCAGGACCTGTATGTATGAGAACAGGTCCGGATAGTGGTGTGCCTCATCGATGATTACCTTATCGGGGTATTGGCTTAGAAAACCCTTTGTGTCGTACTGTATCTGTTCCCTTAATGAGATGTCTTCCAAGTTGATATAGGCATAGTCGGGAAAGAGGTTCCGGCATAGGGTGGTTTTGCCGCTTTGCCTCGGGCCGGTAATAGTTATGACGGGGAAATGCTGGGCCAGATTCTTGATTTCATCCGCAAGAGTTCTGTATATCAAGATATTAGTCATAAATTGGACAAATTTGAAGTTGAACTTAAAATCTGCCCGAAATTAAGAAAGATTTTCCAAACAACAAAATCCGCCCGAAAATAATGTTACCTTTGCAGGACGCAACTTGAAAAATCAACGGAGTTATGTCATTCGCCCACCTGCATGTCCATACCCAGTATTCGATTCTCGACGGTCAGTCCAAGATAGGGGACCTGATCGATACTGCCGTGGCCAACGGTCAGCCGGCCCTGGCTATCACAGACCACGGGAACATGTTCGGTGTGAAGGAGTTCTTAGATACGGTGGCCAAGAAAGGTGTTCCGCTGAAGCCCATCGTGGGCTCGGAGTTCTATGTGGCCGGGGCGAGCCGCTTCGACCGCAAGGGCCGCGAGGACCAGAGCTCCTACCACCTGATCATGCTGGCCAAGAACATGGACGGCTATCACAACCTCATCAAGCTCTCGTCCAAGGCCTACATCGAGGGCTTCTACTACAAGCCGCGCATCGACCACGAGCTGATAGAGCAGTACCACGAGGGGGTCATCTGCTGCTCGGCCTGTCTGGGCGGCGAGGTGCCTCAGGCCATCATGGAGAGAAAGCCGGAGGAGGCGGAGCGCATAGCGGCGTGGTACAAGTCCATCTTCGGAGAGGACTATTATTTAGAGGTGCAGCGCCACGAGACCGACGTGCCCGGGGCGGAGAAGAGCACCTTCGAGCACCAGCAGCAGGTCAACGCGGTGATCTTCCAGATAGCGGAGAAGTTAGGCATCAAGGTGGTGGCCACCAACGACGTACACTTCGTGCGCAAGGAGGACGGCCCGGCCCATGACCGCCTGATCTGCATCAGCACCAACTCCGACTTCGACGACCCCAAGCGCCTGCGCTACACCCAGCAGGAATACCTCAAGTCCACCGAGGAGATGTCGGCCATCTTTGCCGACCATCCCGAGGTGATATCCAATACCTTAGAGATCGTGGACAAATGCGAGGTGCTGAACCTCAACCACGACCCTATTCTTCCGATTTTTCCTCTGCCGGAGGGATTTACCGATTCCAACGATTACCTGCACCACCTTACCTACGAGGGAGCGCACCGCCGCTACGGGGAGGATATACCCGAGGCCACGAGGGAGAGGATTGACTTCGAGTTGGCGACTATCAAGAAGATGGGATTCCCCGACTATTTCCTGATAGTCCAGGATTTTATCAAGGCTGCCAGGGACATGGGCGTGTGGGTGGGGCCCGGACGAGGCTCCGCTGCCGGTTCGGTGGTGGCCTACTGCCTTACGATTACCAATATTGACCCGATAAAGTACGACCTCCTGTTCGAGCGTTTCCTGAACCCCGATCGTATCTCCATGCCCGATATCGACATCGACTTTGACGACGAGGGCCGCTACCGGGTGTTCAAGTACGTGGAGGACAAGTACGGCAAGGACCATGTCTCGCACGTGATCAC
>CALUPK010000010.1 GCA_944322575.1 uncultured Bacteroidales bacterium
CAGGTATTGGAGGTATTGGCCAGTGCCGAGGTGTTGAAACGCACGCGGGCCGCCCCTAAAGGAGCCTCGCTGGTGCCCACGGAGATGAAGCCGTCCCCTCCCCCGCTACCGGAGCGGTCGTAGAGGCTCATGCCGCGCAGATCCCCCGACAGGTCCTCTCCGGTATTGTTCGTCTTGATATTGTTCACGCTGTTCCACTTGCGGCCCACCCGCATCAGGAAGAGATTCCCGTCCCAGAGAGCCCTGGGGTCGGAGGTGACACCGCCCGAGAGAGCCGCCGAGCCTACCCATTTGCCCCGGGCATGGTCCTGCAGCACGAGGTTGATGGCCGGCTTCTCCCCCGAGGTTATGCCCTTGAGAGCCTTGACCGGCTGATGCTTCTCGATGATCTCTACCTTCTTTACGTCCTGAGCCGAGAGATTCTTGGTCAGCAGCGAGTAGCGGCCGCCGAGCAGATCCATGCCCTCCACGTAGAGATTGCCGATGGACTCCCCGTTGTAGTAGATGTCCCCGCCCTCGCGCACCTCCACCCCCGGCATCCGCTTCAGCACGTCCGAAATGCTCTTGTCCTGCTGCTCGACGAAACTCTGCACGTTGTATTCGACCGTATCGCCGAACAGATTGACCTTCGGAGCCCGCACGAATACCTCGTTGAGCACCAATGCCTGCGTCTGCAACTCGACTCTTATGTTCCGCCAGTCCGTGACGCCGCTCCTACTGCCGACGGTACCGTCTCCTTCAAGCCTGTCCTTCCCTGTCCGGCCTGCACCGGTCTCCCCACTTTCTCCGGCATTCCGCTTACCGACAGCATCACCTCCTCCATCGTCCCCAACCACTAATGCCAATGTCACCGTAGCATAGCCCAGCATCGACACCCTCAGCGAGTCCCCGGCAGCCGGCATTCCGCTCACCTGCAGCCCGAACCGTCCTTGCCCGTCCGTCAGCGCGTACTCCGTACCCTCCTGTCCTGCCGGCACATACAGCACTACTGCGCCGGTCAGTGGCGTGCCTTTCCCGGCTTCCACCACCACGCCGCGCATCTGCGGATTCTGCCGTTCAACCGCACCTGCAACGAACAAGACACAACCTACCAATGCTGTACAAACCACTTTATATATCCATTTTCTCATAATCATAAGCAATCCTTAAAATCGCAGGCAAAAATACGACAGGGGAACAGAGAACTAAGCAAACTATATGTTAACAATCCTTAACATACATAAACCTCCGACAACACAGTCAATGCAAGTTCTTTCACAATCCGCTGCTGAATAACGCCACGATGGGGTCGAGGAACCTCATTATGAGCCTGCGGTCCTTTGTTATTATCTCGGCGGTGCCGTCCATCTTCTGTATCAGGCGCAGCTCCCTGCCGTAGGTCGTCACCATGCCGTCCGGGAAGACTATCTCCGCCGTGTACTGCGGCTCATACCTTCGCCGGGCTCACGGGATTTCCAGGCCGCGCGCGGACCGTATGCCCAGTACGTTGTATCCCGTCCTACCAAGTCATTAAATGACGGGTCCACATATCCTCTGACCATCATATCTATCTGCGGGACTATATCGTCCCGTCCGGCACTGTCCTCCACACAGGCAACGACAACCCCCGGTACGGTAAAAAGGATGTAATCCGACTGGGGAGCGTACCTCGATGCGTAATATTCAGCACGCCTGTTCCATTTCCGATATTCTTCCAGAACCTCCCCAGACACACCCGGAACCTGCACCGGATACTCCTAATCCAGCGGAAACGTGAACTGCTTGCCCTCTATATCGCAATACACCATCCTGCCGTTACACTCCACCTCCGAACCGGTGTCTGTCATATAACTGACAGGAGAACAAGAAAACACGAACATCACCGGCATCAAGGCCGGCAGCATTTTCAACAGATTGATTTTTAACAGTCTCATTTTATTATCTCTTGAAATTCATACTTCAATGTCTGCTTGGTTATTGCCGGGTCTATAGGATTGCCTTCCGTATCCTTCCAATAGACAGGACCGCTGAACGTAGCCTCCACGTACAGCGGAGGATTCTCAATAGCCCTTTTCAATGTCCGGTAGTATGTCTTCAAGTCTGTTTCCATGTAATTCTCATCGGGAATGCCTATCTCACGGACTACATTCCTCAGCCCGATAAGGCTGTAGCGGTACTCGCACGGGACATCATACACCTCGACTATCAGTCCCGGCAGTCCCGAGAACTTCCAGGGCCCGTCCGACACCGGTATCTCAGGTGCGAACCACGCCACATAGTCCCGCCCTCTGAAACTGCACTCCGCCCTGCGAACCCTGTAGCCGGCAAATTCCTTCCACTCATCCTGCAGTATCCATTTAAAATCCGGAGTCTGCTCAGTAACTATAAAAGGAGATAATAAAATATTATCCGTCGTTATAACCTGACTGCTACGCCGGTCCTTGTATATCATGAAAACCGCATCCGAAAAACGGTCGTTCTTCATCCTCGTTCCGGTCAGCTTCAGAAAAGCCTCCGCCAGAGAGTCCTGCAGGAATGTCTCGTACCCGTAATAGCGGGAAGCACCAGCTCCGATCTGAAGCAGCATGGTGTCCCTTCTGATATGAAGGGAGTCTCCGGATATCAGCCGCCCGTCCTCCGACATCCGGGAACTGGTATCCCTTAGAAAGCAGTACTCATACACACATTCTATACTCGCAGTGTCCTTTTGTAAAGTACGGGCATAAAGTCCGGTAGCCAGGAACAACAGGCAAAAAATTATTACTCGACTACGCATTTTATCTGTTTTCATTTATTTTCAGGGTTTCAAGCACACTTGAGGAAATTCGGTCAAAGTCGTTGTGAACAGACTGCATGGACAGCCATGACCGAAGACGCACAGTGGCTTGGTATCGAGCCTGACGGAGGAGCTGCCGGAGAAATCACAGCCAGAATCTCGGCCCTGGCCAACTCCGACACCGCTTCACGTACCGCCACGGTCAGAATACTCTGCGGCACATCCGAGACATCCCTCACCATCAGGCAGGAAGGTCTTGATACAAATACCCCGGATGACGGTCCGGACATGCCGGCCGGCCGGCTCATAAAGACGCTCTTCATCACCGACGGCACTGACGACAACTATGAATATCTGTTCTCTTACGATGAGAACGGCAGGCTGACAAGAGTCGAAATGACCGAAGAGTTCGTCTCCGGCAGCGACAATATTTCTCTTGACTTCCTGTATGACATCGATTACTCAGACGAAAAGATTGTAATTTCCGGACAGGAAGAAGACTATACCGTCTCTTTTGAGGCTGTTCTCGATGACCAGGGCAGGGCCGTATCTGCCGTTTACACCGATATTGGAGAAAACGGATACGGCGAGGTGGAAGAAATCAGGACTGAAATCAGTTTCAGCTACGACAAAGAGGGGCAGCTTACCTCCGAGACCGGCAAGGAAGACGGATATGATGAATACATCAACGAATATATCTGGTCTGGCGGCAATCTCATCAACACGCAGAGCGACTACAGCCGCTACGAATTCACCTACTCGGATTACCCAGACAACTCCAACATAGACATTAACTGGATACTCTGCGATGCCTATGGTTCGGGGGCCGGTCCGCTCGGAGTCATAGGAGTCCTGGGGAAGCGCAGCGCCAACTTCGTATGGCCTGATTTCTGGGATTACAATATGCCCGACTCCTATATCGGTGTCGATTATCCACTTGACTCCAGGCTTATCGGAGAAGAGACTGTAAGAGAATACACCGGATACAGTTCCGGAGAACCGGATGTGAATTACAGCTTCGACCCGGAAGGATACCTCACATCCATAATCAAAACCGTTCCCCAGTACAGGACTACGTATAGACAGGTATACCGGTACGAACTTGAAGACCCGAATTTACTGCCTGACGAAGACGGATACTATCACTACGGTGTCATACTCGTACCTGTCGGCGACCCGGAGACAGTATCCACCGAGACTATTGAGCCCCGGATCACAGATGTGGAAATAGGATACTGACATAGAGACTTAAACTACGAAAAGCCAGCCCCGTTGTGCGCATTGCTGTACGGGGCAGTTTTTTTGTTCATTATCTGCGTCTCCTGACCGCAACGGCTATTCCGGTCGCTGCCGCAACGACAGCCGCAATCCCGAGAGCCAGCCACGGCACCGGACGGTCCTTTTTATCTGCCGCGGCATCCACTTCGGCGAAATAGTCCTCTCCGAGATACTTCCCCTCAGCTATGAGCTCCAAGGCACGGTCCAGGACGAAATCCTCCTTTGCGGTGAAATATTCCTCGTAGGTGGCGGGCACCGGATAGTCGGGCATCAGCCCCCTGCCGGCGGGAGTCCTGGGCGTGACGGTCGTGTCGAAGACCTCGCGGACTAAAGGGATGTGGAGGACAATCTTGGAGTTGGGCAGACGCACCTCGTTGTATTTCAAGGCTGTCATGAAATGATAGCAGGTCTGGGTCTCGCGGCCTACGGTCACGGCACGGCGGTTGCGCACCAGGACGGACGGGAAGAGGGAAGCTGCGGAGCAGGAAGTCTCGTCGGTGAGGATGTAGAGACGGCCCCGGTAATTGACGGTCGAGTCCGGATACAGTACCCGGCTGTTCTCAGAGGGGGCGAAATAGCCTTCCTTGCCCTCGACCGGCTCATAGTCGGGAAAGACGATCTGGTCCGGACCGTAGTTGAGCGAGTGCCTGAGCGGGCCTCTGGTCTTGACCCAGGAATAGCCGCCGAGGTCGCGGGTAGGAGCATTGATGAACATCGACAGCAGTTCGTTGGTGAAGAAGACATCCCCTCCCGGATTGTCCCTGAGATCCATGACCATGTAGGGCACATCAAGGTGAGCGGCTATAGAGTCGCGGACGGCATCCCTGTCCACCTTGGAGATATCGAATGAGCTCAGGCCGAAATACACGGTGGAGTCGTTGAGCATCCGGAAGCTGTACGGACAGTCCTTGTACCGTATGAGGTGGTTGTAGCGAGCCATCTCCAGGGAAGGCTGCGGCCAGAACCCCGTAGCCCTGCGCGGGGACACCCACCTGTCGCGGTACACCTCACCGTCCGCAAATTCTATTACCGCCTCCTTCTTGCCGCTGCTGCTGTACACCTCCCTCTCATCATAGTACCAGTTCCAGCGCTGGCTCATCCTGTAGTCCCTGAGACTCTCGCTGCGGCCGTCGTAACCGCCCACCGTGAACGTCCTGACCTCCTCTATGATATCCTCGGCCGGCCTGCCGTCTATGGCCGCAATCCTGCGGCCGACATACTTCTCCAGCCCCTTGCCGTCCATCACACGGGTTACTATGAGGCTGTCACCCATCACGCCGGGGAATATATTGGCGACATTCAGTTCCCTCGTATCCAGATCTGTCATGACCCCGATGTGGCTGTCATGTACCAATGCGAACGTACGTTTCAAAATAAGCCAGAAGTCAGTATAGGAAAGATCCCTCGCCAGGTCCCGGTGAACAGTCAGCGAGTCGAACCGGGCTATCTCCTGCGGAGTGACCACATCGTAAAGCGACGGATATTCGTTATAGATCACGTCCATCAGTGCCCGGAAATCTTCCTGAGCCTGTTCTGCCGTCAGGCTGTCGGGAATAACCAGCGCCTCCGGCTCGATGAAGGTAGTCTCAAGCCCGAACGGGGTCATGGGATCCTTTCCGACAGTATTTTTACCGCTTATGGAAAAACTGATATGAGGCTCATCTACAGACGGCTCGTACCAGGCCACATAACCTAACGTATCTCCCCTGTGTATCTGCTGCCCGTCCTTGAGCACCATGTCCCCGTTCAGACCCGAGAACCATAGCTTGTCCCCGTCAGCAGTGCGTATTCCGAGAGTCATGCTCACGCATCTGTCCGGGACACCGTACCCTCCCTCAGCCACCACGCTGGATATCTGCTCATTCCATGTCCGGTCCTCATCCGTGTGATATGTCTGCATACCTGTCCCCCACTTCACCGCCACCCCGGGACGATGAATCACACCGTCCACCGGAGCCACCACCGGAGTCCCCTCCGGCGCACCGATAATCAGATTCCCGAAATTGAGATTGCCGTCTATATACTGCTGCGGCCGGAAGAGGATATTGTCCCCTGTCTTTGCCCCGGCTATGGGCCAGAGATAGAGTTGCGGCTGAGCTTGAGTCCGGGCCTGAGCTGCATTCTGAGCCTGCCCCTGACGGGACGATTCTAGTGCTGCTTTCTGAGCCTGCTCCTGACGGGACGATTCTAGTGCTGCGTTCTGGGCCTGCTCCTGATGGGACGATTCTAGTGCTGCGTTCTGAGCCTGCTCCTGATGGGACGATTCTAGTGCTGCGTTCTGGATCTGCTCCTGAAGGGACGATTCTAGTGCTGCGTTCCGAGCCTGCTCCTGACGGGACATTGCAGGACCCGCCTGAGCCACCTGCACAGACAGACCTATCGACATAAAAAATGCGACAACTGCAACCAGAACCATAACCGCAGTTCCCGTAAAACGGCGTACATTACTATTATTTTCCATAATCCCCTAATTATTAATTATTTGTTTATTATTTACATTTCCATTACCTGTTTGCGTTGCCTATACTGCCTGCGCTGCACCTGTGCGATGCGCGCGATGGGCCTGCGCTATGCGCGTGCTGTACTCATGATGTGCTTGTGAAGCTTGCGTCACTCAGCATAAGAAGTTGTTTAAATTTATTTACAATTAATTGTAAATCAGTAGGTTGATTGGAATATTTTTCGCAACTTTATGGTTATCAAGACATTAAAGTTATGCATAAATACCCAACCAACCTGACTGATAAACAGTGGCAAGTTATAAAAAATATGCTGGACCCCAAAGAAAGATTCAGAAAATATTCTCTGCGCTCTGTTTTTGACGGCATCCTGTACATCGTGAAGACCGGCGTGCAGTGGAGAATGCTCCCATCGGATTTCGCTCCGTGGCAGACAGTGTATTACTATTTCAGCAAGTGGAAGAACGAGGGCCTGCTTGAAGAGATCTTCGACACCCTCCGCGGCATTGTCCGCCGTCTTTCGGGCAGGGCGGAGAGTCCCAGCCTTGGGATCATCGACTCGAGGAGTGTCAGGACCTCCCACCATGCAGACGATCAAAGGGGGATAGACGGCAACAAAAAGATAAAGGGAAGGAAGGAGCACATAGTGGTTGACACTCTGGGGCTGCCCATGTCAGTGAGAGTCCATCCGGCTAACGTCCATGACAGTGTCTGGGCGGAAGAGGTGCTCGAATCCATGAGATACAAATTCCCTAGGCTGAAACGGATTCTGGCTGACGGAGGGTACAGAGGTGATGCCGTCAGGGAAATGGCCGGAAAACTGCTGCGTTGCGAACTGGACATCGTGCTCAGGTCTGACAAGCAGGCGGACAAATTTGTCCCCTTACCCAAAAGATGGATTGTCGAACGCACCTTCTCCTGGCTTGAGAACTTCAGGAGGCTGACCATTGATTACGAATACAGGGCTGACACGCACGAAGCCATGATGCATATCGCTGCCATAAAATTATTTTTGAATAAAATTTAAACAGCTTCTGAAATTCTTCAAACTTTTGTCGAAAAATTCACCGAAACGCTACTGCATTTCTACAGCCACCCCATCACCGCCTGTACTATCCTGAAAGTCAGGACATCGCATTTGCGCCGTATATACTTGTACGACATCAGCTTATCTTTCTTGGCATCCCACAGCGTGCTGTATCCCGCATAGCTGTACTCATACTTTCCGTCTGCTTCCCGTCTATAATGTTCCTTTCCGTCTATGGGATATATCAGTGCCAGCATCCTTCCGTTGCCTAAAAGCACGTGGTCCACCATAATATCCGACCCGGTCCGGACACACCTTCCGAAGGCGGGCATTTTCCTGCGTTTTCTGCACACCTTCCGAAGGTGAGCAGATGCAGCACTGCCACGAGAACTGACTCTCGCCGCATTTCCCCGTCCACCATACCCTTCCCACCTTCCGAAGGCAGGCATTTTTCCGCGTTTTCTGCACACCTTCCGAAGGTGAGCAGACGAAGAATCCAGAAATATTGTCATAAAAATGCATCATATCGTTCATTACGCCTCGCAACTCGACCAATTTGACCTATTTTACCTATTCCAATATCTCCTGAAACTCGTACCTCAGCGCATTGACCAGCTTCGGGTCGTTGGGATCCACTTCCTTACCTTCGGAAGTGGTGAGCCTAATGCTCGTCACGTCCATACCGGCGGTAACGAATCCGATCGGATCCTCGATATAGCGGCGCAGGGTGCGGTAGTACTTGCGCAGATCGGTGCGGACATACTGTTCGTCCGGCATCATCACCGGCAGACCGGCCACCTGACGGATACCCGTGAGCAGATACACATACTGACAATCAGTATCGTACACGTGCATCACCAGCCCGGGCAGACCGCAGAACTTCCAGGGCCCTTCGGACAGCGGCAGCTCCGGAGCGAACCAAGCCACGTAGTCCCGGCCCCGGAACGAGCATTCCGCACGCCTCACCCGGTATCCGAGCAGCTCCTTCCACTCATCAGTCACGACCCAGCCGAGATCCGGCACGGCCTCAACCACCTCGAACCAGTCCAGCATCTTGTCTATCATCGTCATCCGTCCGGTCCTGGGCCAGTTCTTGAATATCTGCACATCCGTTCCGCCCTTCACGTCCCCGACCGAGGAAAAATCATTAGTTCCGGACTGCACCAGCGAGGTTATCAGCGAATCGCGGTAGTACTGGCTGTAGCTGTAGAACCGCGATATCCCGTCCGGACCGCCGCACTGCAGCAGCATTACGTCCTCGGCGATATCGGTACTGTCACCCGAGAGCAGGGTCCCCTCCGGAGTCATCCGCGTTCCCGAGGTCGTGTCCTGCAGCCAGACATAGCGGTAGGTGCACTCTATCAAGGCCGTACCAATCCGCTCATAGACCTGCGTCTCCTCCGAGAAAATGGTCACGGTGTTCTGTCCGGCTACTGCAAGCGGGAACAATATCAGCATCCCGACTACTACCGCCATCACATCCGCCATCCTCAAGCGCCTACGCCACTCCATACCCTGCTTCCGGTCCCAATTTTCACAGCACCCCATATCCACCTTATCCCCGCCCCAGTTGCGTCCCATCAGTCTGCCTCTGCCGCAATGGCACCATTTCCCCCGATTTGCTGCCGTTGTGGTAGAGCGGAATGCGAGGAACCACGCATACAGAGCCTGTAGAGAGGCCACCGACGAAACGCCCATGCCGCAACGGCACCGTTTCCCGAGATTTGCTGCCGTTGCGGAAAGAACACCGGAAAACGCGGAGATGAAATCAACGATAAATATTCTCATACACTACGACTTTAAAGTATTTCCTGAAAATCAAAATGCAGCACAGATGGGTCGCCCCCGTCCGCCGGCTTTGAAATCCTCACGGAAGAGATAGCCGACATATCGATGTCGAACAGCATCGGGTTCCCAGTATAACGTCTCAGGGTTCGCAGATAGCTACCCACATCGCTCCGGATATACTGTGCGTCAGGCATTTCCACCCGTATACCGCTGTCCGCCACCGACAGCCCCTGCAGCACGTAATGGTACTGCAGCCGGGTATCGTACACCTCCAGAATCAGCCCGGGCAGACCGCAGAACTTCCACGGCCCCTCGGACAACGGCAGCTCCGGCGCGAACCAGGCTACATAGTCCCGGCCCCGGAACGAGCACTCCGCCCGCCTCACCCGGTATCCCAGCACCTCCCTCCATTCGTCCAGCACCCTCCAGCCAAAATCCGGCACCGTCTCCTCCATCAGATAGTTCTCCGTGCCAATGACATCGGTCGAGGTCATCCGCCCCGGCTCTGGAAAATTCTTGTACACGGTAAATGCCGTACCGGCCGGCAGCGACCATACATCCAGCGCCGCCCCGCCGCCTCCGTCCGCAGCCAGCATCAGCGAATCCAGATAGAACCGGTCATAGCTGTAGAACCGCGACACCCCGTCCGGGCCACCGCACTGCAACAGCATCATTCCCCGCTCCACATCCGCACTGTCCCCGGAGACCAGCCCGCCGTCCGCAGACATCCGCGCAGTCGTATCCCGCAGCCAGGAATATCCGTAGCGGCATTCGATCCGGGCCGTCCCGATACTGTCCATCCGGTAAGCCGCCGGCTTGAACATCACCTGTATCGACTGGCACCTGCCGTCTGTAGGCGAAAATACCATCGGCAGCAGGGCCCCGAAGAGCCATGCCGCAGCATAAAAGATTGCTAGTGAAATTTTTCTCATATCATCATTCGGTTTTGATTGTTTTCCGACAGCAAAATTACCTTACCGGATGCATCCTGAACATCAACAGATGCCTAACAAATGTTAACAACTCTTAACCTCCCGGGAAGGCCTCTGCACACCTTCGGAAGGTGGGCAGGTTAACGAATGTTAATTTCTGCGGATGTCCGGAAACCCTGTGTATATTTGCAGTGCGATACCACGTACACAAACCACCCGACCATAAAGACCATGCAGAGCAGACGCACATTCATCCTAATAGGCACAGCCGTCGGAGCGGCCCTCGTCGCAGCCATCACCCTTACGATGGTGTGGCTCGTGGACTCGTATCGCGACCGGCAGCGGGAATTCGAGGGCAGGATAAACTCCGCCCTGGATGAGGCCGTCGCCGCCGAGAGGGAGGCACGCACGACAGAGGGGAGGAGTCTCATCCTGATCGAGACCGACACCACGGACGGATTCGACATTTTCAAGGACGTGATCGAGAACATACCGGTCGAAGAGATTGCCTCCATCAAGGTCTACAAAAGCGGGACAACCTACACCGACGCCATCCGCCGCATCATGACCACCGTCCCCGACTCCGACAGCCTGAGCGGTTTCCACACCTCCAACTTCCTGCTGACTTTCTACGCCATGCTGCGCTACAAGGACATATCCTACCCCTGCTCGGTCACAGTCGGAACCGAGGCCAGGGATACGACAGGCCTGAACATATCGATGGACTCCCTGAAGCGCTTCCTCGACGGATTCGGCCCGGACGTAAAAATCACCGGTTCGTTCACCGTCACCCCGGACAGGGACTCAGTATCCAGGACATTGTACTCCGACAGCACGGTCATAGACAGGCCGGTGACATTTACCCGCACGATACTCATCGGTGACTCCACGCCCCGGATAGTCTGCACCGTACAGATGACCGACCCCTCCCGGGACTTCCTACGGGAAATGGCAGGTCTCATCGCCGGCATCCTCGCCATCACCGCCATCCTCTGCTTCAGCTACATCTACCTGCTGCACACCGTATTCCGCCAGAAGACCCTCAGCGAGATGCGCCGCGACCTGACCCACAACATCACCCACGAGCTCAAGACCCCGATAGCCACCGCATCCGCAGCCAGCGAGGCCCTGCTCGACTACTCCGCCGACGAGGACCCCGAACGCCGCCGACGCTACTTAGAGATTATCCGCGACCAGCTCGGAGCACTCTCCGCAATGGTCGGCCGCATCCTCGACATCTCCCTCCAGGAGCGGGACGACATAGCATTGAACCCCACCCTCTGTGACTTGCAAGAAATACTCCACCGCCTCTGCACCGAGCTGACCGTCAGCACCGGAGGCCGCGCCCGCATCACCGAGGACTACCCCGAAGGTCCCGCGCCCGCCATCACCGCCGACGCCTTCCACCTCTCCGCCGCCATCTCCAACATCTTAGACAATGCGGTCAAATATTCCTCCGCCTCCCCCGAAATCACCGTCCGCCTCCGGAGTGCAGCCGCCGACGGCAGCATCCGCATCGAGGTGCAGGACAACGGCATCGGCATCCCCGCCTCCTACCGCCGCCGCATCTTCGAGAAATACTACCGCATCCCCACCGGCGACGTGCAGAATGTCAGGGGCTTCGGCATAGGTCTCTACTACAGCCGCCTCGTGGTGGAAAAGCACGGCGGGACCATCAGCGTCAGTCCCGCTCCGGGCGGCGGCTCGATATTCACCCTCACTCTCAAAGGCATTCAGGACAATGGAAAACGCGGATAACAGAATACGGCTGCTCCTCGTCGAGGACGAGCGGACCTTAGCGGGCATCATCGCCGACACCCTCTCGGAGAAGGGCTTCGAGGTGCGCTGCGCCTACAACGGTGCGGACGGACTGCGGGCTGCGGCGGAATTCCGGCCGGAGGTCGTGGTCACCGACATCATGATGCCCACAATGGACGGATTCACCTTCGTCAAGCGGCTGCGCGTGGAAGGAATATGCGGCGACGATGTCCCGGTGCTCTTCCTCTCGGCCCGCTCCGGAGCGGAGGACGTGGTCCGCGGCTTCGAGCTCGGGGCCCAGGACTACATCCGCAAGCCCTTCGCCATGAGCGAGCTGATAGTTCGCATCCATGCCCTGCTCGGACGGCAGAGGGCCAGGACGGCAGCAGCGCAGAGTTCCTCCCCCATTGTCCTGGGACTGTACACCTTCGACCCTTCCACCGCCGTCCTGAGCCTGAGCGAGGGCAGCAGCACCGTCCTGCCCGCCCGGGAGGCGGAGCTCCTCGCCCTGCTCGCGTCCCGCCCCGGTGAGACCGTCCCCAACACCCTCATCCTCAAGCAGCTCTGGGGCGATGACGACTATTTTTCCACCCGCAGCCTCAACGTCCACATCACCCGTCTGCGCAAGCGTTTAGCCGCCGACCCCGCCGTTTCCATCATCAGCCACCGCGGCGTAGGATATTGTCTCAGGGTCACTGCATAAAGACGACCTGCAAATCATGGTTTTCCGTGATGCCTTCATACGCGGGATTTTACTAAATTTGCATCTGGAATTTTAACCTGCTGAAACAGCTATGCACCGCCCTAGACTCCTGACAGGACTTCTGCTCCTGACCCTCACCGCCGGCTGCCTTTCCCTGAAGGCCGAACCCGCGCGGGATTTTCAATACGCCCTACAGATTGACAGCCTCGCCGAGATATCCTTCGCCGAGGGAGACATGAGAGGCTGCATAAGCCTCTGGCTCGAAGCTGCGGAGATTGCTGACCGGTATGCCGCCACAGAGCAGGACTCATTGACCTACAGCGGATTCCTCCAGTCTCTCGGAGTATGCTACCGCCGTATCTCGATGATGGACTCGACCCTGTACTACTACAACCGGGCCTGGGACATCATCTACGACAAGACCTCCCCTGCCGCCGTCTCCGAGAAGACCCGCCTGCTCACCAGCATGGCCATCCTGCTGACGTTCATGGGCCGGGACGAGGAGTCGATGCAGTACGCCGACCGGGCAATGCAGATGGCGGAGCATGACTCCGACATGGAGATGGTCATGTACGCGGCCACTAACGCGGGAGGCATCTACGCCCGGAACAGGCAGTTCGACAAGGGCACGGAGGCCCTGCGCACGGCAATGGCCAAGGCCGGAGAGAGCGGGCTGCCGGACAAACAGCTCTCGGCCCTCACTATGATCGTAACGCTGCACAAGCTCTCCGGCCAGCGGGATTCCGTCGACTACTACATGGCACGGGCGGAAAAGTTCGCGGAGCAGCTGCCTCCCGAATCGGTGGCCGTCCTTGGATTCCGCGAGACCCAGGCCCAGATACTCAGGGACATGGGACGCTATGCCGAGAGCAATGCCATCTTCCGCAAGCTCCTTTCCGCGGCAGGCGAGAACTCCTCCGTCCGGGAGGATACGGGCTGGCTCAACATCGCCCGCAACTACGCCGACATGGGACAATGGAGCAACGCGGCCGACTCCTACGAGAAAGCCTATTTCGCCGTGGACAGCATATACAACGCCGACATCACCGCCCAGGTCTCCGAGTGGTCGGCCAAATACGGAGCGGCCGAGAAGGAACTGGAAATATCCCGCCTGGAGCAGGAATCCCTCCGGAACCGGGCGGCCCTGCAGCTGTGGATCATCATAGCGGTGGTGCTGATTGCCGTCCTGGCCGGAGTGGTGCTGACAGTGGTCTTCAGGCGCAGGCACCAGAAGAAAGTGGAGGAGCTGCGGCTCGCTCAGAAATACATCGACGGACTGGAGAAAGAGAGGGCCCGGGTGGCCCGCGACCTGCACGACGGGGTGTGCAACGACCTGCTGGGCATCGGGATGCAGCTTTCGGCCATGGGGCCGGACTCCCCGGAAAGGGACGAGGTACTGTCAATGCTGGAAGGGCTGCGGAGCGAGGTGCGCACCATCTCCCATGACATGATGCCCCCGCAGTTCAATCTCTCCGATATCGAGGAGGTAATGGAGATGTACACCGAGCGCTTCCGCTCCCAGACCTCCGCCGGCATAGAGTTCAATGCCTCCCTCGAAGGCTCCCGCACCTGGCAGCAGGTCCCCGAGCGCATCGCCTACGAGGTCTACAGGATCTTCCAGGAGCAGATGGGCAATATCATCCGGCACTCCGGCGCCACCCGCATCGAGGCTGCGCTGAAGCTCTCCGACACGGTGCTGTCGCTGATCATCAGCAACGACGGACGGGCCTTCGACCCCGCCCCTTCCCGGGAGGGCATCGGTCTGACAGTCATGTCCGAAAGGGCCAAGGCCATCGGCGCGGTCATCTCCGGCTCCGCTTCCGGGGAGATGCAGGTATTCCGGCTCGACGTTCCCCTGCCTTCCTCCGGCCAATAATTCCAACTCCGACATCCCAACCATACAGCCAGCCATGACAATACTCCTCATAGACGACCACGACCTGGTGCTGAAAGGCCTGCTCTCAGTGCTCCGCAGCGCCTTCCCCAAAACTGGATTCATCACGGCCCGCAGCGGAGAGGAAGCCCTCGATGCAGTACGCGGCACACATGTGGACCTCGCCGTCCTGGACCTGGAACTGCCGGACATCCCGGGCTTCCGGCTCATCGAACTTCTGCACGGCGAGGCGCCCGGCATACGCATAGTGGTCAATACCGTACACGAGGAGATCTGGACTCTCCGGCAACTGGAGCAGAGCGGCGTGGACGGAATCGTCTTCAAATCCGTCAACTCCTCGCAGCTGGTCCAGACCGTCCGGCGGGTGCTCGAAGCCTCTGAGCAAAGACATTCAGGACAGCAGCCGCAGACCGCTCCCGGACAGCGACAGCCGTCACAGACCGCCTCAGGCAGCAAAACCGGGACCGGATGCTTCCCCCTCTCCCCGAAAGAGCTCGAAGTACTCCAGCTGGTAGCCGACGGCAAGGACTCCCGCGAGATCGCATCCATCCTCTACATCACCGAGAACACCGTCGAGTCCCACCGCAGCCACATCATGCGCAAGCTCGGGGCCACCAACGCCGCCGACATGGTCATGAAAGCCATCACCCTCGGCCTCATACCCCCCGCCCGCCTGCAGTAGGCCTGCCCCACACCCCTTCCACCACATTCCTCCATACCCCCTTCCGTCCTTTCCACTCCTTCAGAAAGAGTACGGTTTGCCTGCTTTTCAGCTACTCCTTCCGAAGGAGTAAAATCACGGTTTTCCGCGATTGACGCGCATTGTTATTTTTCTTATATTTGCATGAATCATATTGAGACTTCAACACTAATACTAAAATAAAGACCATGAACACACTGAACGAAAACTCATCCTGGTCGCAGTACACAGGCATGATCATCAAGGCAATCTGGATCTACACCATCGCCGGTATCTTCGGAGCCATATTCGGCGCCATCGACCGCCTCCTCAACCCCGTAAGCATTCTGGCCGCCCTCTCTGGAGAGGATACTCCCGGAGGCGCTTTCGGCACTCTTGACACCATCTGCCAGATACTCGTTATCGTCGGATATGTACTGTTCTTCCTGAACATCAAGAAATTCGTCGATATTCAAACGACAGATGCAGACCGCAAGGCAGCCAAGGACATCTACATCGCCTACATCCTTCTGATAGTCGCTATCGTGGCCGATTTCATCCCCGTAATCGGAGGCATCGCCTGGCTCGTTCTGATGATCATCGGATACGTCAAGCTGCTTTCCGGATTCAAAGCCCTCAAGACTTCCGCAACATGGACAGATGACGCCAGAAGCGGCGCCGGACTCATCTACTCCAGCACCATCTGGCTCCTCGTCGGCGCAGTCATCAGCATCATACCCTTCGTAGGCGGCTTCCTCAACGCCCTCATCACCCTCGTCATCTTCTTCACCATCCTCCGCGGCTGGAAGAAGATACAGGCCGGCGCACCCGCGGAGACTGCTGCTCCCGCACAACCGAAGCCCGCTGCCGCTGACAGCACCACCGACACCAAGTAGCACCGCACCTGCATCCGCAACCAACGACCGAACCGGCAGAGAGTCCCGCACTCCTGCCGGTTTTTCATTTCCACACACGAAATCCTCCTTCTTTGTCCCCGCCCACCTTCCGAAGGTTGGCAGAATCAGGAGTAAAATCACGGTTTCCCGCGATTGACAGAAGCCATTATTGTTCCTTACTTTGCATAAACAAAATTTCTACAGAACATGAGACATTTTACACTTATTCTTACTACTGCTGCCGTTGCCGCGCTGATGGCTGCCGGCTGCCAGGAGAAACCGGATGGCGGAGATGGTTCGGTATCCCTGCACTCTGACGCAGAGATAACTCTGCCGGCCACTAAGATGGATACTGTTATTTCATTTACCGCTACAGCCGACTGGACCGCTGCGGTCGAGGGCGGGGACTGGCTGAGTGTTTCGCCTGCTTCAGGTGAGGCAGGTGAGATCTCCGCGACTCTGTCGGCTGCCGCAAACGGTGAGGCTGATGCCCGCATCGCCACCGTCAGCATTACCTGCGGGACTGGCAAGGCCACAGTGACTGTCACTCAGGAAGGTGCTGCTGAGGAGGAGCCGGAAGAGCCCGAAGAGCCGGAGCAGCCGACCGGGAAGATGCCCAAGAGCATCTCAATGGTTCTGGACGAAATCGGAACTATCTACCACCACGACTACACCTTCGGATATGATGAGGAAGGAAGAGTCGTATCCATGCTGTTCAAGACTGATAACGAGAACTTCGGCTGGCCCGAGAATGACTATAAATTTGAGTACGGGCAGAACACTGTTGACATCAACATTGAATTTAGAAGCGATGAACTCTCCGGTTTATCTATCGCGGAATGGACACTGGACTCCGAGGGCAGAGTCATAAAGGAATCCATGACCCAGAGCTTCGAAGGTGAAACCTCCGGCCCGTACGTTACGAATCTGATTTACAACAGCGACGGATACCTGGAAAAGACCGAATCCGAGGATACCTACCCTTGGTATCTCACATGGAAGAACGGAGACATCTTCTCCATCGAGGCTGACCGGAATGCTCCCGGGGAGGAAATGGAAAACTTTCCTGTTTTTCTGACGGAGGAAGAGAATACCGGATACTTCGATTACAACTGGTTATGGAGCGAAATGTACATGATCAATCCTTATGGTTATGGGGCACCGCAGGGATTAATGGATATGGCCGGCCGCAGAGGTACGCATCTGACCAAGCCTACTTTCCAGATGACCGAGAGCAGTTGGTCTCCGGACGGCACAGACCAAAGTTGGTGGGAAAGAGATGAAAACGGCTATGACCCGTACGACAAGGAATACTTTACAGAAAATGAAATCGGGACAACTTTGGAACATTTGTTTTCTACCGCAGATTGCTCCTTCGATGACATAGTCTGCTCGTTTGACTATGATGAGGAGGGGGACTTGCTCAAGGTCGTATCGGAAATGCCCGTAACTTGGATACAGTATATCGAGACATATAAAGTCATTCCTCACAACCCTGGCAGTCCCGACGATGTGATAGACGGAGAGAATATCTACTACCGGGAGAACGTCCAAATCATCGAAGAAAAAGCCGTGGCTACCGGCAAGACCACTCAAGACAAGCAGACCCTGACCATCACCATCACTTACTGACCCACACACTCTGCTACTGAGCAGCGGGTAACTGAAAGCATGACCGGCGGAGCACCCACTCCGTCGGTTTCTATTTGCCCCAAAAGTGTGGGAGTATTTAAAAATCATGGTTTTCCGTGATTGACTCGATTCGTTATTGTTCCTTACTTTGCATAAATAAAATTTGACTGAATATGAAACATTTTACCCTCACTCTTACCGCGACCGCGGCCGCCGCGCTGATGGCCGTAGGCTGCCAGGAGAAACCGGAGAACGGTTCCGTGTCCCTGCACTCAGACGCACAGATGACCCTTCCGGCCGCCGCGACCGACACTACCATTTCCTTCACCGCCACCGCTGACTGGACCGCCTCAGTTGAGGGCGGGGAATGGCTGACCGTCAGTCCATCCGCCGGTGAGGCCGGGGAAATCTCCGCAGAACTCTCCGCCTCCGCCAATTCCGAGACAGCCTCCCGTACCGCCACCGTGCGCATTTCCTGCGGGACTGACCAGGTGTCGGTGACTGTCGCCCAGGACGGTGCAGCCGGGGAAGAGCCTTCCGAGCCGGAGGAGCCGGAAGCACCCGAAGAGCCGGAGCAGCCGGCCGGGAAGATGCCC
Organism: uncultured Bacteroidales bacterium; assembly: GCA_944322575.1. Lineage (GTDB taxonomy): Bacteria > Bacteroidota > Bacteroidia > Bacteroidales > UBA932 > Coprenecus. The sequence goes on from CALUPK010000010.1 coordinate 18,398, forward strand.
AGGAGCATATTGATTGAACAGCTTTATGACGGGGCGCCCTATGATGAAGGATCACCCGCATCCTGCACCTGGACATTTGAATACGATGATCAGGGCAGAATGTCCTCCATCCATTATGCCGATGAGTTCCCGTATCCTCAGAGTTTCAATTTTGAATACAGGGAAGGTGAAGTCATAATGTCGGATATGGGCAAAATCATTGTGGACGAGGAGGGGAAGGCGACCGCTTTTGAAACCGACGGCATGCGATGGGATGTCACATACGACCAGGACGGCTACCTGAAAGATGTCAATTCCGGGAAATTCACATACACGTGGGAAAACGGAGACCTGTCCCTCATGACGTATGACGACCAGAAGTATTCACCGGTCGTAACGGAATATGAAAACACAGGGTATCTGGATTTCAACTTATTCCTGAGTTATCTCAATCAGAACGAAGGTGTCACTGTGGGCTTCACGAGCCTTTTGGGACTGGCTGGAAACAGGAGCGCCCATATATTCCTGCCGTCCACCGGGCTGTATGACGGGGACAGAACAGTCGGAGATGAGGATTACAAGTCCTTCATGAACAAAAATGAATTCTCTGAGGAAGAGACACAGCGCACCTGGTCCTGGACTTACGTCCAGTACACCTGCTCCATAGACGACCTGACCGGTGACATTGAATTCGATGCTGACGGAGACATGACCCGGGCCCTGTCCAGAATACCGATGACAGTAACTACATACAGCCAGAGTGCAACTGTTAAAATCAAAAATCCGGACCCCAACGGAGAGGAAAAGTCCTATTACAGAGATGACCTTGAGATTACCTTCTCCGAGCCTGTGTCTGTCGGAGAGCCCAGAGAGACCGAGCAGACCCTGACCGTCACCGTCACTTACTATTGATCAACCTTCTGCGATTTGCATAAAGAAAATTTCTACGGAATATGAGACATTTTACCCTTATTCTTTCTGCTGCCGCCGCGGCCGCGCTGATGGCTGCCGGCTGTCACGAGAAACCGGAGGGCGGGGAGGGTTCCGTATCGCTGCATTCCGATGTGGAGATGGCCCTATCCGCTTCCGCGACCGACACTACCCTTTCCTTAACCGCCTCCGCTGGCTGGACCGCTGCCGTCGAGGGCGGGGAATGGCTGAACATTTCACCTGCTTCAGGAGAGGCCGGGGAGATTGACGCTACCCTCTCGGCTTCCGCCAACAATGAGGCAGAGGCCCGCACCGCCACCGTACGTATTACCTGCGGTACTGACGAGGCTACGGTGACCGTCATTCAGGAAGGTGCCGAGAGGGAAAATCCCGATGAGCCGTCCGAGCCGGAAGGGCCGGATGATGCCGGACTGGTCAAGTCCGTGAATATCTGGGGGTCAAAATACGAAAGCTCGGACTATTACGAGTTTAAGTATGATGACATGGGACGCGTCTCAGAAATACAGCGTGAATACATCTACGATGGATATGGCAGTGACCGGATTCCTATACACGTCGCATACGAGGACGGAAAGGTTTCCCTTACTTTCGACTTTTATGACGATGAAGGAGAAATGAACTATCTGTACTGTACCGCTGAGACCGATGGCAATGGACGGGCTGTCATGACAACTGAGCAGTATAAAGGGGGGACACCCGCATACATGACACCGCATTACAGTTCCTCGGGATATCTTGAGGCAATCGACTGGGATGAGGTTGAACACCAATACCCCACCGAGTTCACATGGTCGGACGGGAATATCGCAAGTATCACTTATACCGATATCATCGTCAGCGGCAACATCATTGAAACTCAGGAGACCAGGGATTTCTATTACACTGATGAACCGATGAATACAGAATCCAACCTGGATATCAACTGGCTGCTCAAACAAGGGCATGCAGCATTCTACGACATGGGTGTACAATTTTTCGGTGTAATGGGTATGCTGGGAGAGCGGGACGCATACTACGCCCTGCCCGGCTATACTTATGACCCCGTTCCTGCAACAAACCCCAATAATATAAGGCAAATACCGGAGGACGATTTAGGAACAGAATATACAGAGCCGGTCACGAGGGAATATTGTGACTACGCAGCCGCGGAATACGAATGCTCCGTGACCGATGGGAGACTGACCGGCATAAGCGCGTCTTTCCCTGTCTACGACATCACTTACGAGTGTACAAGCAAGTATACTGCAGTAAGTTCCGAACCCATTTTCGAAGAAGACGGAGTGAAATACTATGACGCCATACTCGAATACGTCGACGTAAAGGAACTGTCCCGCGAGCAGACCGGCACCGACAAGTACGAGGTCACTGTCACTTACTACTGATCTACCCAAGAGGCCGACGGCACTTAAACTGTGAGGACCGAACCGGTGGAGTCGCGTGCGCTCTGCCGGTTTTATATTCCTTTCCGGTGCCCAGGCTTTTGCCTCTGCCCATTGCTATCTTCACTCCTTCCAAAGGAATGCGGGTTTCCCACGTTTCGGCAACTCCTTCCGAAGGAGTTTTACATATGCCGTTCTTCCAATCCCAGCCACAAGACGTATATCAACCTTTCCACTGCCGGACGGACTTCCACTCCTTCCGAAGGAGTACAGGTTTCCCGCATTTCAGCGACTCCTTCGGAAGGAGTACGACATCATTACAAAGGAGCCGTATACACCTCTACAGTGTAACCCCCAGACACCTTTCCACTTGACGAACCGTCACATTCCTATCTTTAAGCAACTTCCGGGAGATTTCCAACTTTTCAGATGTCGATAGACAGGCATAACTTTTTTTGTGATACCGCTGCACGTACTCATTATCCACAATATGGCACAAATCAATATCCTTAACCCGCTTTTCCTTTATCCACCCGGGATTCTGCTTGAGAATCCGACCGAGCTCTTCCTCAGACAGATACGGTTCAATTGATGCAAGCGTAATAGGATCTGAAGGTTGTTCATCATTCATCTGTTGAGTATTCCATTGTTCATAGTCCCGTCTATTCAGACCGAAATTAAATGCATTGTACGAGCCGAAATACCCTTCCACCAAATCAGAACACACTATCTGATCCGGATTGATCTGACCATCCGAATCTAAATCGACCCACTCCGGAAGACTGTTTGTCACACTTATCAGTCTTGGGCGCACACCTCTCTTACCTTTAATTTCCTGCATACTCTTCTGCTGGCCTGGCGAAACAATCATACTCTTGAAATACAGCATTATAGATGAAAAAGGATAGTCGTAGGGATTTACACAGACTTCATGACTTGACGGGTTTCTCAAAACATAACTGACAGCTGCCGCTACATGATGCCGTCCTTTCAGTTCCAGGCTGAAAAATGACGGTTCTCCAAATGCGCCTTTTCGACGATACCGCCTGTTAAACATCTGAGTGTAAGACGATCTTATTCTCTGGATATAAGCCGCCGGATGCTCCGTTATCACTATGAGATGAACGTGCGTGGACATAATGGCATACGCAAGCAACTGAGCACCAGTGCCAATCGTCGCCTGAGCGATACAGTTGAACAGCATGCAGTAATCCAGATATTTCCTACATAGAACCTCGCCGTGTGAGGTGTAGCATAGATGGTAGATCTTTCCCTTCATAGTCCGTACTCTTTAAGTTGAAGTTGATAAATAATAAGGTGATGCCTGCCGGCTCCAATCAACTGGCTCAGATGACCAGAATGGCCCGGCTCAAGAGGCCCGACAGGCTCCTCAAAGATATAGTTTATCTGCTGATAATCAAGGGAAAAGTTCAGAGAATACGCTCTTCTCCGGAAGATTTTTACGTTTTTATATTCGTTATTTTTTATAAAAAGACCTTTTTAACCTTTGTGTACTGATTACCTGAAGGTTACGTAACACCAGACGATAGTGCGCCGCAATGTGCATGTTCATCCTGCGACGACCCCGCTGAAGGACAACGCATCGCGAACAAGGCCAATCCTGAAACCTCTGCCGCAACACGTCAGCAGAGTGCCGCCACCGCCCTGCGCACAGTCTCCTCGTCGCTGTGAACTACCGTCTCCTCCTGCGCAATGCCGGAAAGCACGCGCATACCGGACTTGTGCCGTTTGGTGGCCGACAGATGAAGCTCGCTCACTCCGGTCTGCAAGGCCAGGTCGCGTATATTGGTCGGATTGATTCCCGAGCCAGGCATGATTATCAACGGTTTGCGAGAGCTTCCAGTATGGTTTGCCACCATAGCCTGCATGCGGGCTATAGTCTCACGGCCTTCCCAGGCAGTCGGACATCCGCCTGAGGTCAGCACGCGGTCGTAGCCCAGCGAGGCGATATCCTCGAGAGCGTCGTAAATACCGTCAGCACAGTCGATTGCCCTATGAAATGTCGTCGACAGCCCATGTCTGCGGGCCTCCTTCAGCCACTCGGCGGCCGCCGTCCGGTCCACTTTCGCATCCGCCGTCAGTGCACCTACCACGACACCCTGTACACCGGCCTGCGCACACAGCGCTATATCGCGTGTCACTGTCTCCACCTCGTAGGACGAATACAGAAAATCTCCGGACCTCGGACGGACCAGCACGTTGACGGCAATAGTCAGCGCCGCCCTCACTCCTTGAATCAGCCCGTAGGAAGGGGTCACTCCTCCGGCATCCAGTTCGGAACACAGTTCTATTCTCGCAGCCCCGCCTCTCTGCGCGGCTATGGCGCTCTCGTACGACGGGGCGCAGATTTCTATGGTGTAGTGGTCGTTGAACATACTCATTACTCGTGATTTTGTTTTGCAAATGTATAACGTTTTTTTTCTACTCCTTCCGAAGGAGTAGGAAATTTCGCGTTTTGGCCACTCCTTCCGAAGGAGTCTGCGGGCCGATACGTGGGAAAATGGGGCTGCAATGCCTGTAGGCCATGTCGGATGACATTCATGGCATTCTACTCCTTCCGAAGGAGTAGGAAATTTCTGCGTTTTGGTCACTCCTTCCGAAGGAGTAAAATGGGGAAAGCGTGAAGGCAGGGAGGGAGATATGCGGACGTGGAGCAATGGAAAAGACTTCCGAGCGGGAAAGCAACAGGGCGAAGAAACGGCGGCAAAGAAATGGTGGCAAAGATACAGCGACACAGAAACAGTGGCAAAGATACAGCGACACCGACACAGTGGCACAGAAACAGCGGCAAAGATACAGCAGCTCAGAAAAAAGCATCGCAGCCGTACCGGATGACCGGCGGGCCGCGATGCGCGGTGTAAGAGTGTTATGAAATATGTGAGTGGGGTCAGAATACTTTGAAGCCCATAGCCTTGCGGACGAGGGCGAGGGTGGCCGAGGCGGAGGCGCGGGCTTTGTCGCGGCCTTCCGAGACTACGCGGTGGAGGTAGGCGTCATCGTTGTAGATGGCGTCTATGCGCTCGCGGATAGGCAGTGTCACCTTGCAGATGTCGGCCGCAAGCTGCTTCTTGAGGTCTCCGTAGCGGATGGAGCAGTCGTTCCACTTCTCGCGGAAGTACTCTACTGTCGAGGGCTCGGATACTAAGGCCAGGAGAGTGAAGAGGTTGTCAATGCACTCGGGCATGGGGCTGTTGGGCTCGGCTGGACCGCTGTCGGTCAGGGCCTTCATGACCTTCTTGGTGATGGTCTTCTCGTCGTCGTAGAGATAGATGCCGTTGCCCTGGCTCTTGCCCATCTTGCCGCTGCCGTCAAGGCCGGGTACCTTGATGAGCTCGCCTCCGAAGTTGAAGCCGCGGGGCTCTATAAAGACCTCCTCGCCGTACATGTTGTTGAAACGGCGGGCCAGTACCCTGGCGTATTCCAGGTGCTGTTCCTGGTCCTTGCCCACGGGTACGTAGTCCGCGCGGTGGATCAGGATATCGGCGGCCATCAGCACGGGGTAGGTCAGCAGACCGGCGCTGATGTTGATGCCCTCGTCGTTGTGGTCATCCTCGGCGACGTCCTCGAAGCGGACGTTGCGGGCCTTGGCCTTGGCTAAACGCACCTTGTCCTTGAAGGTAGTGGTACGTTCGAGCTCGCCCTTGTAGGATATCATGTTCAGCAGCACGTACAGCTCGCTCACCTCCGGGACATCGCTCTGCACGAATATCGTGACCTTCTCGGGATCGAGGCCCGAGGCCAGATACTCGGCTAAGATGGTCTTCACGTTGGCGTGGAAGTCATCCGGATGGGGATGGGTGGTCAGCGAATGTAGGTCCGCTATGAAATAGAAGCAGTTGTAGTCGTCCTGTATCTTTACGAAGTTGCGCAGCGCTCCGAAGTAGTTGCCGAGGTGAAGGTGGCCGGTGGAGCGGATACCGCTCAATACTGTCTGCATAATGTAGGTGTCTGTTAGATGTTAAACTCAGTCTTCCATGTTCTTCATAGTCTCACGGATCTTGCCCTCTATCTCCTCGCAGAGCTCAGGGTTGTCCATCAGCAGCTTCTTGACTGCCTCGCGTCCCTGAGCCAGCTTGGACTCACCGTAACTGAACCAGGAGCCGCTCTTCTTGATGATGTCGAACTCCACTCCGAGGTCCACGATCTCGCCTATCTTGGAGATACCCTCGCCGAAGACGATGTCGAACTCGGCCTTGCGGAACGGAGGGGCCATCTTGTTCTTGACGATCTTGACGCGGGTACGGTTGCCGGTGGGATCCTCCCCGTCCTTGAGCTGGGTAACCTTGCGCACGTCGATGCGGACGGAGGCGTAGAACTTCAGGGCGTTACCGCCGGTTGTGGTCTCGGGGTTGCCGAACATCACGCCGATCTTCTCGCGCAGCTGGTTGATGAAGATGCAGCATGTGTTGGTCTTCGAGATGTTGGCGGTGAGCTTCCTCAGGGCCTGGCTCATCAGCCTGGCCTGCAGTCCCATCTTCTGGTCTCCCATCTCACCCTCGATCTCCGCCTTGGGTGTCAGGGCGGCCACGGAGTCCACGACTATAATGTCAATAGCCCCGCTGCGTATCAGGTCGTCGGCTATCTCGAGGGCCTGCTCCCCGTTGTCGGGCTGGGATATGAGGAGGGTGTCCACGTCCACTCCGAGGTTCTTCGCGTAGGTGCGGTCAAAGGCGTGCTCCGCATCGATAATGGCCGCAAAGCCGCCGGCCTTCTGGGCCTCCGCTATGGCGTGTATGGCGAGGGTGGTCTTACCGCTGGACTCGGGGCCGAATATCTCGATCACCCTGCCGCGGGGATAGCCTCCTATCCCGAGAGCGTGGTCCAGGGCAATGGAGCCGGAGGGAATCACCGACACGTCCCCTTCAGGACGGTCTCCGAGCTTCATGATGGCACCCTTGCCGAAATCCTTTTCTATCTTGTCCATCGTTGCCTGCAGGGCCTTGAGCTTCGCTGCGTTAGCCGCGGCAACATCAATCTGTTCGAGTTCTTTTGCCATACTGTTTCAATTATTTTCAAGCGCAAATATAAGTCAAAATTTCGAAGGCAGGCCATCTCGAAACGACTATAAACGATTATAAACGGCTAAAAACGTTTTTAGCCGTTTATAATCGTCTAGACACGCCTGCGGCCTACAGAATCACGATATCCCAGATTCCGGCCGCAAGCTCCAGCTCCACGAGGGCCAGGGCCTGCCCGTAGACCACGTCGATGTACCTGGCCCGCACGTCATTGTAGGTGCGCTGGGCATCGAGGACCTCGAGCAGCGAGACCTCTCCCTGACTGTAACTGTAGAGCATGCCGTCCATCACACTGCGGGCATCCGATAGCAGACGGTCTCCGTTCGATACGACCTGCTGCGACAGAAGGGCATAGCGCCGGTAAGCCTGCAGCACCTCGGTCTCTATCTGGAGCTCGACCTGCCTGGTCTGTATCCTGGCCTGTGCCTGCCGTCCCCGGGCGGCATCGACCGCTCCACGGTTGATACTGGAGAATTTCAGGGGAATGGCCAGCCCTGCGGAGATTCCGGTAAATGCCGGAGCCGGGGCAATCTCATTGAGCACCTCGGAGTTGATATTGGCTCCCAACGACAGCTCGATGTCCGGCCCGCGCTCTTTGCGGGTGAGGTTCAGGGCAGCTGCCGCCACATCCTCATTGCGCATGGCCGCCATCAGGTCGGCCCGGCCTCCGTATGCGGCGGCAAGCAGCGAGTCGAGGATAAAATCCCGGACCAGCGGCTGCAGGACGGCATCCGGTCCGAAGAGGGTATCCCGCGAGGACCGTCCCATCTGCACGCCGAGAGCCGCAAGGGCCTGGTACAGGTCCGCTTCCGCTTCCGCCATCTCATTGTGCCGGATATCCGCCTCTAAGCGGCTCTGCCGCGCTGCTATCTCGGTTATCTCACCGGCTTCGAAGCGGAGACTGTCGCTCTCGGCGAGCCTCCGGATATTGTCGTATGAGTCGAGCTGCACCCGGTACAGTTCCTGCTGCCTCATGGCCTCGAGGTAGACCACGGTCGCCTGAGCCCTGAGACGGCGCAGATAGTCGTCCAGCAGAGCCTCGGCCAGGGCCTTCTGGTTTGCAGCCAGGTCCATGCGGGCCCGCCGCACTCCGAAGGTGATGTTCTTGCTAAGCTCGAACTCCGCTCCCTGGCCCATCGCCATACTCCAGTCACTGTTGTTGCTGTACGATGCGGAGAGGGTCACATCGCTGAACACCCGCGCCGCCGTCAGCTCGGCCTGCGAGATGTCGATATTCAGTTTCTCGGCGGCATATTCCAGATTGCCGGCCGCAACTGCCTCAAGATAGGCTCCGTAGCCTATTTTCACAGGCTGTGCGTGCAGAATCCCAGCGGTGCCCAGGATTGCCGGGAGCAGCAGCAGAGTCCTGAGCATTTCCCCGGAGTGTGTATTATTTTTATTGTCCGACAATCTGAGCCTGCGCCTCTCCATCAGGTAGTACAGCGCCGGCAGCACGAAAAGGGTCACGAGAGTGGCGAAGAGCAGTCCATAGACGATGACCGTCGCTAAAGGCCGCTGTACGTCAGAGCCTATGCCGGTAGCCAGCGAGGCCGGCAGCAGTCCGAAGATGGCCACAGTTGCGGTCATCAGCATCGGTCGCAGACGGTGGGAGGCTCCTTCGATGACGGCCTGCCGCAGCTCATAGCCCCGCTTGCGCAGGATATTGATATGGGAGAGCATGATGACCCCGTTCTGTATCGCCAGTCCGAAAAGGGCTATGAATCCCACCGCCGAGGAGATGTTGAAGGTCATCCCCCTCACTACCAGGGCCAGCATACCGCCGAATATCATCAGCGGCAGCAGGGCTATCAGCAGTCCGGCCTGACGGAAGTTGCCGAAGGAGAAGAACAGCAGCAGGAACATCACGGCGAGGGTCACCGGTACGACCAGCGCCAGCCGGCTGAAGGCCCTGTCCTGATTCTCAAGCTGTCCGCCCCAGGCATAACTGAAATCCCGGTGGTCGTAGAACACATTGTGCCTTATAGCACGGTCGGCCTCGGCCACGAATGAGGAGAGGTCCCGGTCCCTGAGGTTGACCTGGACGGTGGTCACACGGCGGTTCATCTCCCGGGATATCATGCTGGCTCCTATGGTAGTGCGTACATCTGCCACGGCCGCGAGCGGAATCTTGGCCCCGGAAGCCGAGGTGAGCATGAGGGCGCCTATCTTCTCGGGCGTATCCCTGGACTCCTCGGTGTAACGGCAGGTCACGTCATAGACTCTGCTGCCCACAAAGACCTGGGAGACAGCCTTTCCGCCCAGAGCCACCTCGATGAGCTCAGCCACATCGGCCACATTGAGTCCGTACTGGGCTATCCGGTCCCTGTCCACCACTATCTGCAGCTGCGGCAGGAAAGGCTCCTCCGCCAGCCTGACATCCCCCGCACCCTCGATACCGGATACGACCTGCGCAATCTCTTCCGCTATGCGCCTGGCCTCATCCAGGTCCTCGCCGTATATCTTGACAGCTAAGTCACTGTGCGACCCCGCTATCTGGTCCATCACCATGTCGATGATAGGCTGCGAGAATCCGGCCCCATAGCCGGGCATCGTCTCTAACATGGCCGCCATGTCGTTGATCAGGTCAGACTTGCGGCGTCCCCTCTCCCATTCCTTATAGGGCTTGAGTCCGACCATCACCTCGATATGGGAGAACGAGAACGGACACACGCCCTCGTCATCGCGCCCTGTCTGGGTCATGACGTATGTCACTTCGTCGAACTCCTTCAGCCTGTGCCTCAGTTCAGTGGCCATCTCGGAAGACTTCTCGAGGGACATACCGGCCGGCAGCTGCACCTGTATCCAGATACTGCCCTCGTCCAGTTCCGGCATGAAATCCTTGCCCACATACACCGACAGCCCGATGACAGCCGCGAGCACTGCGGCAATGGGCGCAATCAGCTTCCGGGGGGCACCGATGATGGCGGCCGTAGCAGCTTTGTACCTGACCGTCAAGGCCTCCATCCATTTGTTACGGTACACCTTCTGCGGCTTGCGGTAGACCGAATAGGCCAGTCCGGGGATGAGCAGCAGGGCCGCCGCTAAAGCGCCCAGCAGGGCGAAGCTCAGGGTAAATGCCATCGGGGTAAACAGCTTGCGCTCCACCCGGTCAAATGCGAAGAGCGGCAGGTAGGCGGTGATGATGATAAGGGTAGCGAAGAAAATAGGCTTGGCCACCTCTGCCGCCCTCTGGGCTATCGTCCTGCGGTCCAGCAGCGCGGAGGGATCGTCCTCCCTTTTCTTGAGGATGGTCTCCATCATCACGATGGTGCCGTCCACTATGATTCCGAAGTCTATGGCTCCGAGCGAAAGGAGGTTGGCCGGAATGTCCGTCAGCCACATGAGGATAAATGCAATAAGCAGCGACAGGGGAATGGTGACGGTCGCCAGCAAGGCTCCCTTGGGACTGCCGAGGAAAATGACAAGGACGGCCAGCACCAGCAGGATGCCGAAGGAAAGGGTGTGCAGTATGGTATTGAGAGTAGCATCCACCAGTTCCGTCCGGTCGTAGAATACTTTCAGGCGCACGCCGTCGGGCAGGATGTTGTCATTGAGGTCATCCACCGCCCGGTTCACCTCCCTGAGCACACGGGAGGGATTCTCATAGCGGAGCAGCTGGACCATGCCCTGCACCCCGTCCGCATAATCGGTCTCCCCGTCCAGATACCCCATTATGCCCTTCCGTTCCAGGTTGCCGTACTTCAGAGTTCCGATGTCCCTGAGATAGACCGGCGCACCACCGTCACTGCGCACCACGATATTGCCCAGGTCCTCCAGGTCCTGCACAAGTCCTACTCCACGGACCACATAGCTCAGGTCCCCGCGCATGATGGTACTGCCTCCGGCATTGGCGTTATTGTCCTCTATCGCATCGGTCACCTCGCTCAGCGAGAGACCGTAGGCGGTCAGCCGGTCGGGGTCTATCTCGATCTGATACTGGGTCGTGATGCCTCCGAAGTTGGAGACGTCCGCGATACCGTAGATCTGCTTCAGACGCGGGATTATCACCCAATGGTTCAGATCGGTCAGTTCCCGGAGGCTGCGGTCTCCCGTGACCACATAGCGGAATATCTCGCCCGTCGGGGAGGTCAGCGGGTCGAGTCCCGGCTGCGCCCCGAAGGGCAGCTCGATGTCCGCGATCCGCTCCATCACCCGCTGCCTGGCCCAGTAGTCGTCCACCCCGTCCTCGAAGACAAGGGTTATCTTGGATATGCCGAAAAAATTCTTGCTGCGCATCACCTTCAGACCGGGAATTCCGTTCAGTTCCCTCTCCAAAGGCACGGTAATCTGCTGTTCTATCTCGGCTACGGCGAGTCCGGGCACCTGGGTGGCCACTCCCACCGACACATCGGCGATATCGGGATAGGCGTCTATCGCCAGATGCTTCCAGGCATACATTCCGAGGGCCGCGAGCAGGATGAACACGGCCAGCACGAGCCATCTGCGCTCGAGCAGTCTGTCTATAAACTTCTCCATAGCCTACATATTCAGGTATATTCCACCACGGGTCATGACCGTCTCGCCTCCGTCCAGTCCGCCGAGTATACGCACGTTGCCGTCCCCGACAGTCTCGGAGACCACCCTGCGCCTCAGCAGGGAGCCGTCCCCGAGCCGCTGGTACACGAAGTCACTGCCGCTCTCCTGCATCAGGGCCGTGGCCGGCAGGATAATGGACTCCCGCGGAGTGCCGGAGAAGAGGACGTTGCAGAACATCCCGAGCTTGAGACTGCGGGCAGAATTGTCACACTCCACTATCACCTCTAAAGCCCGGCTGTCCGGGTCCACCATCTCGCCCACATAGTGTATCCGCCCCGTGTATATCATGTCCGGAGCTGAGGGTATATGGACCTCCGCCCTGTCCCCTTCCTGCACTGCTCCGAAATAGCGTTCCTTGACAAAGGCCCTTACCCACACCTTCGAGAGATCGGCCACCACTGCCAGCGGACCTTCTCCCTCGGAGACATAGCTGCCGATGGTCATGTCGCAGCTGAGCACCTCGCCCGCTATCGGAGAGACTGCCGTAAGCGGCTGCCCCATCCTCAGAGAGGCCGTATCAGCATTGAAAATACGCAGTACCGCGGCAGCCTGCTCCAGCTCCCGCTCCGCGATATAGGCCTCGCTCATAGCCTGTTCCAGCTCCCGGACCGCCCCCACTCCGTTGCGGGAGAGTCCGCTCTGACGGGCATAGCGCCTTGCCGCCAGTTCATTATTGGACTTTGCGGAAAAATACGTCCTCACCGCCTCGTAGAAATCCGAGGAGCCGAGGGCAAATACCGGAGTCCCCTCCTCCACCCTCTGCCCGAGACGCACGCTGCATCCCTCCACCCTGCCAGAGAAAGGGGCGGAGATCTCCGCTATCTTTCCCGCCACGGGGGTCACCTCGCCCACAGTACGGAACTGCGCCGACCAGGTCTCAGGTTCTACGGTTGTAAATTCTATCTGCTTGAGGATAGGTGAATTATTGCTGATTATCACAGTGTCGCCGCGACGGATGACCTCAGCGGTTTCCTGTGTGGTCCTGTTGCCGGCGCATGCTGTCAGCATCAGCATGAGGCCGGGTATGAAATATCTGTACATGAATGTTCTATCTAAATAATTACAATGTAGTTACCCGACCGGACACATTGCGGCCCGCCGGGAGAGAATGGAATGGGGAAATAATTCAGACAGAACGTACGGGAGGGGCCCTGAGCCCATGGAGCAGCGGCACTCCGGCCACTGCCTCACTGCATCCGCTTTCAGAATACACCGCCACCGGAATACGGCAGACATCGTCCACAGTCACCGTCTCCGCCGCAAAGAAGACAGAGGCGTTGAACGCGGATATCACCCTCAGGTCATTGGCGGTGTGCGTATGGTCCGGAAGACCGTCGGTATTCTTGGCGTAAGGATGCGAGTGGGTTATGGAATAACCCTGATAATAATGCGTATGGACAAACAGCGTATTGCTCACGTAGAACCCTATGAACAGGGATACGAGAAGGCAGTTCAGAAAGCGGTATTTTCTCAGCCGTTTTACCATAGACATTCCAGGAATGCGCGAATATACGAAAAAATCTCCGCCCGGAGCACCGCTCCTGCAAGAAAGCCGCAAATCTGTCGAAAACCAGCTGAATCTCGGGATTTTTTCAAGATTCAGCTGATTTCTGACAGAAGCATCCCTAGAGATTCGCCTCGAGCCAGGCGGCGATAGCGGCTGTATCGTCAAACTTGTCTATGATCTTTCCTTCGCTGTCTATCAGGAAAATGCCTCCGCCGGCAGTGGAAAGGCCGTAGAGATTCCAGATGCTCTCGGCGCCGTCCAGGTCATAGAGCTGAATCCACGGATAGCCGTCCTTCTCCACCGCAGCCCGCATATCGTCCAAGGAGTCATATTCCCGGGCCACTCCGACCACGGCCATTCCGCGGTCCCGGTATTTCTCATAGAGGGGAATAAGTTCCCGCGAATGCTTCCGGCACGGGCCGCACCAGGAAGCCCAGCAGTCCAGGACAGTCACGGCATTGCCCCTGAGCAGCTCCGACAGACGGTAGCGCTGTCCGTCCAGCGACGGGGCACTGAAATCCGGGGCGGGCTTTCCCGGAGCGATTCTCTCCAACTCCGCCAGAAGAGCATCCGTTGCCAGAGTCAGTTCGTTATCCGGATACAGCCTGCGGTACTCCTCAAAAAGGCCAAGGTAAAATGAACTCAGTGTATCCTGGTGTCCCATTTTCATTTCCTGCACATCCAACCTGATGCTGCTGCATATCTCCGACAGCCCGGCGAGGGTCCTGTGAGACACCAGTCTGTCCCTCACCCACTCTTCATAACCAGAATGCTCACGGATACTGTCCCGCACAGCCCCGGCTCTGTCATACATGACCTGCACAGTCCGATAATCCTCCGAGCCCTCCTCCGGCCAGCCGTCCTCGCCGTAACGGGCCAGAATCCATTTGTCTATCTCATAATACATGCTGTCGGCAAGGTCATAACCTTCAGTAGATTTATTCCTGTACAGATACAGTTCCTCATTGTCCCTGCTGCCGTTGACATCGACTGTCAGTTCCCCGAACTTACTGCCGAAGGTGAAATGAAGCGGCGCTCTGTCCGAAAAGAAGTTGAAATACTGGAACTGACCGTCCATCATATCCTCCAAAAACATCAGCTCATACTGTCTGACCGCCGAGTCCCTGAATGACATATTGAAAGAGCCTTCCTCAAGATACGCAGAAGCGACCGGATGGTCAAAACGGAAATCCGCCCCTTTATGAAACACCAGCACCCGCGAGCTGTCCGGAAAGAGATCCACACCCTCACCAGAGAGCAGGACATCATACATTTTAGGAGTGCTGCAGGAACATAACGCAGCCACTGCCGCTGCTGCCGCCAACAAGCGGATGAAACTTATACCCATGCTCATAAATCATTTAGTTTTCTTTTGCAATATCCAGTGTTACCTTTATAAGATCCGCCAATTTAAGGTCTTCTGCCTCAAACTGTATGATTGAAATCCTAAACACCTGTCCGTTACCCGAGAACACCAATTTATTGACCATCAGGAACTCCCCTACTTGTACCCCATCGGGAGACCAATAATACATAGCTACATCTTCGCTGTCCTGTCTTACCCTGATCAGTTCCTCATATTGTCTTCCGCCTCCATTGATATATTTCTCTATATCAGCATTTAATTCACGTGCCCGATCATTCCAGGAAGAAGAGACAATGTACAGACCTTTCAGTTTACCTATGGCCATAAGCGCCGTAACGTCAGTTCCATTGATATCCACACCGTCGAAGTCCACAAAACCGTCAAGCTCGGAAGCGAGACTCAGCAGTGACTCCGAAACATAGACGGCAGAAACTTGTGAAGCCTGCTTGTATTTATCATAGAATTTGGCAAAATTGCTTTTGCCATCACTTTCCGGGCCGGAGGCTGCACCCTTAAACACAGCCATTGCCAAAAATCCAAGAATCAACACTATCTTTTTCATTTTCCTGAAGTTGTTTTATTTTTCAATTGTTTTTGCGTTGTTGCCCGGGCTGACGCTCCGGATGACAGACTTGAGATTGCCTTCTGCCGACTTTTTGACATCATCTATACTGTTGTCAGCATAGGATAAACCCATGTCGATATTCTGGCCAATCAGTCCGAAAGCCTCAATCACCGCCGCGTATGCCTCTTCCGGAGTATCGAAGGTATCCTCCGGCTGAGACGGCTGTACAGGTACAATCAGGGCCACGGCGGCAATGGCGGCAGCGGCGGCAACCGATGAAATGGAAGCGACGAGCCTCATCCTCCCGCGGCGGCGACCGAGCTCCCGGTCTACCGTCCGCCCGATCATCCGGGAGAGGTCCTCGGGAACGGGGATGTCCTCATCGGCTGTCCGCATCTGCGAGAGCCCTTTGCGGAGGATTTCCTCCGGTTCGGATATTTTTAAATTCCTGCCCATTTTTTAAAATTTTACCTGTTTATAAATTTCGCTATTTTTTCTTTCAACATCTTTCTGCCGCGGGAGAGCGTGACCCGGATATTGCCCTGGCTCATGCCAGTAAGGGCCTCTATCTCGTCCATTTCCATTTGCTCGAGGTCCCTCAGGACCACCACCTCCCGCAGTTTCCGGGGCAATGCGGCCAGGGCCTTCCGCATCATTGCCGCCTCCTCCCGGCCCTCGACCGGAGCATCCGCCGCCTCGACCGCCGGGCCTCCCCTCACCTCCGTCACGTCCGCCGCCATCCGGAGGACATTGCGCCCGCCCCGCCGCAGGATGTCCGCACAGACATTCTGCATCATCCGCACGCAGTAGCCCTGGGGATTGGCACTCCGAAGGGCCCGGTCGCCCTCGCGGCAGAGCTTCACATAGAGCTCCTGCACTGCGTCCCGGGCGTCCTCCTCCGCTCCGAGCATGCGGTAGGCGATGCGGTAGAGCATGGGACCGAGGGGGAGAAAGGCGGATTTGAATTCTTCGGCGTTCACGGGCTGGGGTTTAGGCTGAATACACTCTGCGAAGGGTCTCTTCTATTCTATGGATGAGGCTATGTACTTGGCAGCCTCCTCCTCTGTTATTTTTCCCTCAATCTGGATAATAGCCGGGTCCTCTCCCGCAGAGATCACCACCATTTCAGTGATGAGATCCCCTTCCTTGCGCACCAGCACCCTCGCATCATCCCCGTCATCATGCACCTCTGTCAGAACCACATAGCCGCCCAACTCACATTTTTCCACATCCTCGGCGAACTGCGCCAGCACCTTCTCGCTGCAGCCGCTCAGGTCGGCCACCCGCACCGCGTTGATATGCGAGAGGGTCTTCAACGCTATATCGGTCTCGTCGTCAGAAAGTTCGGTTTCTTCCTGCCCGAAGGCCACCACGAGCTTGGCGAGATTAATCCAGAACTGGCCTACCGAAACGGACTCGGCACCGGGCTTGTCAGCATAGCGCTCGTACAGACTTTCGACATTCTGGGCCCCTGCGGGCAGTACAGCCGCCGACAGAAGCAGCAGGCTGAGGAAGATGGGTGTAAAAACTCGTTTCATAACTTTTCTCTGTTTTTAAATGTTTCTGAACTTATGACGCCGGAATGCGGGAAAATGTTACAAGAAATTTCAAGGCCGGTGGCAATTCTTCTTCAGAATCCTCGGGAACATAATCAGGAACAGGACGGTACAGCATATCGCGGCGGTGGCGTCGGATATGGCTTCGGCGGCGAAAACGCCCCTTACGCCCATCAGGCGGGGAAGAGTCAGGGCCAGCGGAACGAGCAGGATAATCTTGCGCAGCAGGGCAATGAATATCGACAGACGGGCCTGGCCGAGGGCGACGAACATGTTCTGGAAGGCCCGCTGCAGGCCGAAGATGGTCATGCCGGCCAGGAAGAGGGGCATGGCTTCAGAGACGGTGACTATCAGCTTGGGGTCGTCGCTGAATATCGAGGCTACCGCCGAAGGGTAGAGAATCATCAGCAGGACGACTATGAGGTTGAAGGAGAACATGGTGATGAGCACCACCCGGAGGCAGGAACGGACACGGGAGGCGTCGCCCCGGCCGTAGTTGTAACTGGCTATGGGGATAAAGCCCTGGGCAAAGCCGGAGAGGGGCACGCTGACGAGCATCATGGCGCTCTGCATGATGGCTAAGGCGCTGACGTAGATGTCGCCGTAGTGCTTGAGGGTGCCGTTGAGCACGAAGCCTACGATGCTCTCGGTGCTGGCCATCACGAAGGGCGAGACGCCGAGGGCTAAGGTAGCTCCGATGACCTTCCAGTCCACCCGCATGGCTTTCAGTTCGATATGCAGGGAGGCCCGGCGCCTGGAGCACAGGAAGGACAGGACCCACGCCGCGCTGCACGCCTGGGAGATGACCGTGGCTATGGCGGCTCCCTTCACGCCCATGTCGAGCAGGAAGATGAAGACCGGGTCTAAGGCAATGTTCATCACCGCCCCGAGGATGACCGAGGTCATGGCTATTCCGGGCCGGCCCTGGGTATATATGAAGGTGTTCAGTCCGAGGGAGAGCTGCACGAAGACCGTACCGAGCAGATATACAGAGAGATAGTCGCAGGCATAGCCTATCGTCGCGTCCGAGGCACCTACGGCGTAGAGTATCGGCTCCATGAAGATGTAGACCGGCAGGGCACAGAGGACCGCGAATACTATGAGCAGGACCACCCCGTTGCCGAGATACCGGCCGGCTAAGGCCCTGTCCCCGCGTCCGAGGGCGATGGAGGCTAAGGGAGCGGCGCCGCCGTTGACTATAGAGGCGAAGGCCGAAATCAAGATGATGACCGAACCGGTGACCCCGATACCGGCCAAAGCCTCGGTCCCGATGCCGTAGATGTGACCGATGTAGATACGGTCCACGAGATTGTAGAGCAGGTTGACCAACTGGGCCACCACTGCCGGAACGGCCATGCGGAAGACCAGAGGGGTCATGGGCGCGGTGCCTAAGCGCTCTTCATATTGTAAGTTATTTGTCACTTTCTACTTATAATTTCTTATCTTAGCGGCCTAAAATCCTACGATATGTTTCTGAAATACCTGAAAGAATACGCAATCATGACCCTCGGATTAGCCGTCTTCGTCTTCGGCTGGACCGCATTCCTCAACCCCCACGAGATCACCGGCGGCGGCATCGCCGGCCTGGCTTCGGTAATCCACTACGGCATCGACAGCATCCCCGTCTCCTACGCCAAGTTCGCGGTAGACATCCTGCTCCTCGTCGCCGGCTTCATCATCCTCGGCAAGGGATTCGGTATCAAGACCATTTACTGCGTGGCCATGAGTTTCGTGTTCTTCCAGTTCATGCCCATGATACCCGGCCTGACCAGCATCTCCGCCGGCATCACCGACAACCTGATCAACGCCCTCATCGGCGGCGCCATGAGCGGTATCGGTATCGCCATCATCATCACCCAGGGCGGCAGCACCGGCGGCACCGACATCATCGCGCTTTCGATCAACAAATATAAGAACATTTCGCCCGGACGTATCTACCTCGTGTGCGATTCTCTCATCGTCATGTCGATTCTTTTAGTCAACGACAAGACCTTGGCCGACGTCGTCTACGGATTCGTAGAGATCATCGCCTTCTCCTACGCCGTGGACATGTTCCTGACCGGCTCGCAGCAGTCCGTCCAGACCCTCATCCTCTCCGAGCACAACGACGAGATCGCCGCCCGCCTCCAGACCCTCAGCATTGAGGGCAACCGCTCCGTCAAGTCCGTGCAGTGGTCCACCGAAGGCAGTCGCAAGATGCTCATGGTCGTCAGCCGCAAAGGCTACTCCGGCGAAATCGTCAAGACCGCCCGCTCCGTCGACCCAGACGTCATCCTCATGACCGTCCCCGTCACCGCCGTCTACGGCATCGACAAGAAGAACCAGTAGCTTTCCGGTGATATCCAGCTCCCCGTCCCCCTCGTCCGCCATCCCGCATCGACAAGAGGAACCAGTAGCCGTACGCCTCCGCCTCGTCTCCGTCCCCGTTTCCGTTTTCGTTTTCGTTTCCGTTCCCGCATCCGTCTCCGTCCCCGTTTCCGTTCCTGCCTCAGCCCCCGCACACCACACACCGCCCGAAGCCACCCGGAAGACGCCTGGGGAATGCCGCGGGACACCTCGCCCCACTCCTTCGGAAGAAGTAAGAGGGCGGAAAGTCCTTTGGCTTACTGAGGACTTCGGGTGATTGCGCACCTTCGGAAGGTGAGCAGAAAACGCGGGAAAACTGCACACCTTCGGAAGGTGGGAAGAGGCGACTGGAGACGAAAACGCGCGTACAGGCCCTACAGAGGGCCTCGGGTGATTACGCACCTCCGGAAGGTGAGCAGAAAACACGGGAGAATCACTCACCTTCGGAAGGTGGGATGAGGCGGCTGGAAACGAAAACGCGCGTACAGGCACTACAGAGGGCCTCGGGTGATTACGCACCTTCGGAAGGTGAGCAAAAAACGCGGGAAAACTGCACACCTTCGGAAGGTGAACAGAAAACGTGGCTATATCCCTCTGACCAGACGCGCTATCTGCTCTGCCGTCCCGATATTGTAGCCCTGGGAGATGTAGACGATGCGGCCGAAGGTGTCGGCTATCACGAAGACGGGATACTCCACATCGCGGAGGGAGAGCTTCAGCTCGCGGCACACCGCACCGAGCACAGCCCAATCCCGGTCTACTCCGAAATGCACGCGGGCGGGCGCCGAAGGGAATCCGTCCGAGAGATACTGCCGGTACTCCCGTTCGCTGCCGTACATCAGAATCACCGGACATTCAGGCACATCTGCGAAGACTCCGCGCACGGCATGGTTGCTCGGCTCGTGCCTGGGCTGCATGAACCCGAGCACGAAGAACCCGCGCCCGGTCGTTGCCAGTATAGTAGACTCCTGCAAGCCTCCGTCCGTCCCCGGCTGAACAGCGAGGTACAGCGCCTCCGCATTCATGCTCCCGATTACCTGCAGGTCCGAAGGATCCTCCCTCATCACTAACGTCACGTCCGTATTTTCCCCGGCCGTCACTGAAAAGAACGTCATGGTCGCCAGCACCTTGCCGTTTGCCATTCTCGTACCCGACACCATAATGTACTGTCCGCAGTCCAGAGCCACCGGACCGTCCCCGAAGACAGTCTTCCAGGTCATCGACCCCTCGCGCCCCTCCTTGTCCGTGAAATTCAGCGTTACCGGTGAGCCGCCGTCTATCCGCGCCAGGGTAAAATGTGTCTCGTACTTCGGGTCATTGATATACTCCTGCCCGGCATAGTCTACAGTCACCGTACCCTGCTCTGCCACAGCCGCAGCCGAGCCGCCGGAAAGGTCCACATCCACCCAGCGCTCACCGTCATGGTACTGCAGCTTCCCGCTGACCTCCTCCAGCCTGGCCGGTATCCCGAAGGTGCGGCAAAGAGCCACGAAAAATACATCCCGTGAATAGCTGTCCGCAGCCCCGAGCCGGAACACCCCGACGGGCGTCACCGGAATCACTAAAGGATTGTACTGATCGCAGACCCTGATGCCCGAAGCATAGTCTATCAGAGCCTCTACGCACACATTATCAGACCCGGAAGACACGGCTGCACCGGAAGGCCCGAAAACCCCATCGGCAGCAGCCTTCAAAAAAACACTGCGGTAGGGCGACAGCAGTTCCAGCCCCACCCGCGGATTGAGCACATAGTCCCTCAGCACCGGGTCATCGCCATTATAGGAAAAATGCGAGATATGGTCCGTCAGCACCCCCGAGGGCGTATCGCGCAGGTCCTTCTCGCTGAGCAGGTCCAGCATGTGCAGGGCATCGCGTCCATAGCTCCGGGAGGCCTCCATGTAGGCGGCTATCTCCCTCCAGTTGCCCCGCGCTTTCGCCAGATACGGGTCGGAAGTGTCGAACCCCGCAATATAGGCGACCCGCAGCGAATCCTCACGAGCGAGCCGCACCGCATTGGCCTGCACAGCCTCCGGCGTCAGCTCCACCACGGCCTTCCCCTCTGCGGGCGGCACGATGTCTATCTCCTCATACCCCCGGAAGGAACTGTCCTTGTCCAGGACCAATGTCAGGGAAGTCTCCCCCTCCGAAAGGGCAAGCCGTCCATAGCCGAACCGCCCTCCGGAAGAAGCCCAGACGAGGATGTCCCCCCGCCCGAAGGTCGCATGGGACAATCCGTTGCGGTCGCTGATATCCGTCACCGCCGTATAGAACTCGGAGTAATTGTAAATCTTATACTCGACCCGGGCCCCCTCCACAGGCACTCCGGCAGCATCCGTCACTGTCACCGTCACCCGCTCGACAGGGGCGTAGTTCGAGGTCACGTTTATCTCAGTATAGCAGTCGGTCCGGGAAATGACATCCTCCGGGCCCTCATAGCGGCCGAATACATTGGTATGCATCATCACACCGCGCAGGGCTGTGGAACTGAACCAGGCCACATCCAGCTCGGGCTCCGGCTCGCAGGCTCCGAGGTAGTGCCAATGCCCGTCCACCCAGGCCTCGACCCAGGCATGGTTGTCGTCTGTATGTGCCCATCGCGGGGTGTACACCTGACGGGCAGGAATCCCCACGGTGCGCAGGGCGGCCACCAGAAGGACCGACTCCTCTCCGCAGCGGCCGTATCCTGTCCGGATCGAGGCCAATGGCGAGGAGGTCCGGGCATCCGAGGGAGTGTAGGTCACCCGCTCGTGGCACCAGTGATTGACCTCAAGCACCGCATCGTGCATCGACAGTCCACGCACCCTGCCGCTCAAATCCTCGTAGCACTCCGTCCGGAACTCATCCAGAGTCTCGTTGTTGACCCGCAGCGGCAGCACGAAATGCCGGAACAGTTCCTCGGGCACCTCCCGTCCCCACGGCATCTCCTCCCAGGCCCGGAACACAGTACGGACTCCGTCTAAATACAGCTGCGGACTGTAGTCCGCCACATCCCCCACGGGCATATACGCATAGAGGAACTCCATCGCTTCCCGCTCCTGCCGGTCAACACAGCCCGAGAGCACCTGCTCCATATCCAGACCATCACCTATCGCAGCCGCCTTGGCCGCTAAATCTTTCTTAACAAGAGAACGCTCCCCGCACGCCGTCATCAGCAGCGCCAGCACGGGAACGAGACATATCAGAATGTATTTTTTCATTGTACTGAGTTTTTATCCGTTTTCAGTACAGCGAAATTAGAAAAACCCAAGCACATTTCCGAAAAAATTCTCTATTTCCATATAAAGGCCGGACGGCCCTACGAGATCCGGTTGAGGTCCTTGACAAGCACATTCTTGATCTGCAGCAGCAGCTTGAGGCGGTGCATGACCTCCTGCTGTTCGGACGGGTCGGAAGAATGCCCGAGAGACTCCATCAGCTGCGAGCAGGTGTGCTCCACGTACTTGAGTTTGTAGACCAGTACGGCCTTGGGTACGTTGATGTCTATCGTATTGCGCTCGGGTATCTGGGAGCGGAGATATTCCTTGACATTGATTTCGTACTTGACGACAGTAATGTCTAAAACAGTCGTTGTCACCTGAGGGTCCTCGCTGTTGACAAACCTGCGCATCAGCCTCTCCTGCAGCACCTCAGGCTGTACGGCCGCCTCCGAGCCGTCTTCCTCGAGAAGCTGGGCACGGTAGGTGAAATACAGGTCGTATATCCTGCGGTACAGCGGATTCTGCAGCGTCAGGTCGTCGTCCTGCAGCTGTGCCGAGATGTATTCGGCCACCGTAATCCGCAGCACTGGAGCCTCCGCCCCATAGACCTGATTCTCTGCGAAACTGAGACTGTACTCCCCGAACTTCAGGAGATAGTACAGGAGTTCCCGCTCGGCCGGCTCCAGCAGCGGCACAGGCTTGAGCGCAACGTCATCCACCACAGCAGATGCCGTTCCGCCCGGCACCCCAGTCTCAGCCTCGGAAGAAGGCTCCGCTACAGCCGCCGCGGCAGCCCTTGCCCTCGTCTCAGCCTCTTCCCTCCGCCGCTGCTCGAACTGCCCGGACTCTATCCGCTTGCGCCGCACCCTCGCCACCTCCGCGAAGAGCACGTCCTCCTTCATCCCTAACCGTTGGGCGCACTGCTCGATATAGACGGACCGCGCTATCTGGTCCGGAATGACCGCTATGGTATCTATGATGTCCCTGATCAGCTCCGCCTTCCGGATGGGATCGCGTTCGATGGTGGAGGAGAGCAGGTCGTATTTGAACTCTATGAAGTCGGTCTCGTGCTCCGACAGGAAGTCTAAAATCTCCTGCCTCGTGTGGGAGCGGGCGAAGGAGTCGGGATCCTCCCCGTCCGGCAGCAGCACCACCTTGATGATCATTCCCTCCTCGAGCAGCATGTTGATACCGCGGAGGGAGGCCTTGATGCCAGCCGCGTCCCCGTCGTAGAGCACGGTGACATTGTTCGTGAAACGCTTGATGAGCCGGATCTGGTCCGTAGTCAGGGATGTGCCGGAGGATGCCGTAACATTCTCTATTCCCGCCTGGTGCATGGAGATGACGTCGGTGTAACCCTCGACCAGGTAGCATTTCTGCTCGCGGGCGATGGCCGACTTGGCGAAGTATATGCCGTAGAGGGAGCGGCTCTTGTGGTAGATGTCGCTCTCGGGCGAATTGAGGTACTTGGCCACCGCCTTGTCCTCCCGAAGGGTCCTGCCGCCGAAGGCTATTACCCTGCCGCTGAGGGAGTGTATCGGAAAAATGACCCTCTCCCGGAATTTGTCCACCAGTTCCCCTCCATGCTCGTAGCAGAGGCCGGTGGAAAGCAGGTATTCCGCCTTATAACCGTTCTGCAGGGCGGTCCGGGGCAATGTCGCGGCGGCCGGCTCTCCGGCGAAGGACCGTCCGGAGGGGGACCATCCCAGCCCGAATTTGCGGATCGTCTCATCGGAGAATCCCCTCTTCTGCCGGAAGTAGGACAATCCCACGGAATGTCCCTCCGCAGTATTGAACAGGGCGTCCGCATAGAACTTGGAGGCGTATTCCGAAACGGCTATCATCGACTCCCGCTTGAGGCGGTCGGCCGTATCCTCGGCGCTCTCCTCCTGTTCGTGGACCTCTATCCCGTATTTGCGGGCAAGGTATTTCAGAGCCTCGGGATAGGTCATCTGCTCGTGCTCCATGACGAAGGTCACGGCGCTGCCCGCCTTGCCGCATCCGAAGCACTTGAAGATGCCCTTGCTCGGGGAGACCGAGAACGAGGGGGTCTTCTCGTTGTGGAAGGGACAGCAGGCTATGTAGTTGGCTCCGCGTCGCTTGAGGGTGACGAAGTCGCTGATGACATCGACTATCTCGGTCGCGTCCAGTATCTTTTCTACGGTGGCTCTGTCTATCATAGATTACAAAAATATGGAATTTTGAAATATTCTGTCTATTTTTGTTTGATTTTGCATTACTCAACGATATGCCCGACTACAATGTAAAGAACATTTCCTCCCTGAAGACCAGGATCCAGATCTTAGACAAGATCATCGTGGTCATCTGGGTCGGCCTGATAGTCCTGATATACTTCGACATAAGCTGGGCGGTAGCCGTCATGTTAGTGGCCCAGCTGGTACTGTACATCATCCGCCGCAGGATGAAGAAGGACCTGAACCAGAAAGAGATACTGGCCAAGATGGTGGAGGAGCGCACAGCCGGACTCCGGCAGGAAAGGGACAAGGTGGTGCAGGAGTCCAAGGAACTCTCGGACGCCCTCGAGGCCTTAGCCAAGGCCCAGAACGAGTTAGTGCGCAAGGAGAAGATGGCCACGGTCGGCAACCTCACCTCCGGTTTAGTGGACCGCATCCTCAACCCCGTCAACTACATCAACAACTTCTCAGGCCTGACCATCAGCACCCTGCAGGAGCTGCACGGCGAGATAGACTCAGTCCGGGACAGCATCCCCGCCGACAAGTACGAGGATATCTGCGAGACCTTAGAGATCATCGACACCAACCTCAGCAAAATCAACGGCCACGGCTGCAACACCGTCCGTATAGTCAAGGCCATGGAGGAGCTCATCAAGACCCGCCACAGCAACATCACCCTCACCGACATCCGGACAGTCTGCAAGGTCAATGTGGAACTGGCCCGCAAGCATTTTGCCAAGACCATCGAGCTCAACGGCATAGACCTGCGCCTCAACGTGCCCGACACTCCCGTCAACGCCGAGATCAGCATCGACGAGATGAACAAGGTGATGCACCACCTCATCTCCAACAGCATCTACGCCGTCAGCAAGAAGCTCCAGAAACAGAACTTCTCCCCCGAGATAGTAATCCGCGTCATCCCCCTGCCGGACGACCGGACCGAGATATCCATAAGAGACAACGGCATCGGCATCGAAGACACCATCAAGTCCCGCATCTTCGAGCCGTTCTTCACCACCAAACCCACCTCAGAGGCCGCAGGCACCGGTCTCTATCTGTGCCGCGAGATGATTCTCAACCACAAGGGAACCATCGACGTGGAAAGCCGTCAGGGCGAATACACAGAGTTCCGCATCACCATTCCCAACTCTCAAAACATCACAGCCGATGAATGAGGATTCGTACCAGGAACTGGCCCGGCTCCGGGAGCAGGTGGCCAAGCAGGAGAAAATGGCCTCCCTCGGCATGCTCACCGCAGGCATTGCCCACGAGATACAGAACCCGCTGAACTTCGTAATCAATTTCAGCAAGATGTCCGGCAAACTGCTCGAGGACTTAGAAGAGATCCTCTCAGGAGCCGGAGAGGGTCTCTCCGATGACGACCGGGAGGAGCTCGGCGAGATCATGGGAGACCTCAAGGACAACATCCGGCGCATCTGTGAGAACGGCGAGCGGGCCTCCAGCATCATCCGCAACATCCTGCTCTACTCCCGCGGCAAGGAGGACGAATATCTTCCTACCGACCTCTGCCGCCTGACCAAGGAATACGTCGCCCTCTCCTACCACGCCATGAGGGCCAACCACAAGAACTTCAACGTCACCTTCGAGGAGGACTACGACGAGACCCTCCCTCAGGTCAACGTCATACCCCAGGACTTCAGCCGGGCAGTGCTCAACATCATGAACAACGCCTGCTACGCCGTCTTCTCCAAGTCGCGCGGAGCCACTGACTGCTGCTACACTCCTACCATACGGATCTCCCTCCGCCGGGACGGAGACAGCGCCCGCTTAGTCATCGAGGACAACGGCACCGGCATCCCCAAGGACATCCGCAGACATCTGTTCACCCCCTTCTTCACCACCAAGCCGGTGGGCGAGGGCACCGGACTGGGCCTGTCGATCACCAAGTCCATCATCGAGCAGAAGCACCGCGGGAAGATAGAAGTCGAGTCCGAGCCGGGACAGTACAGCCGGTTCATCATCACCATTCCACTCAATCTGAAAAAATAGACACGATATATGGCTCTCAAAATACTCAGCGTAGACGACGAGGTAGATTTGGAAATCCTGCTGACCCAGTATTTCCGCCGCAAGATAAAGAAGGGCGAGTACGAGTTCTCCTTCGCCCACAACGGAGTCGAGGCCCTCAAGATGCTCCTCGAGCATCCGGATTTCGACATCATCCTGAGCGACATCAACATGCCCGAGATGGACGGCCTGACCCTCCTCTCCAAGATCAACGAGATGCGCAATCCGGCCCTCAAGTGCATAATGGTCTCCGCCTACGGTGACATGGACAACATCCGCAGCGCCATGAACCAGGGCGCCTTCGACTTCACCACCAAGCCCATCGACCTGGGCGACCTCGAGCGGACCATCGAGAAGGCCGCCGAGCAGATAGCCTTCGTCAAGAAGGCCCAGGAAGAGCACTCCCAGCTGACCTCGATCCAGAACGACCTGCACGTGGCCCAGGAGATACAGGAGACCATCCTGCCCAAGGAGCTGCCCGCCTTCCCGGATGAGATACGGCGCCGCTTTGACTTAGCCGCCGGCATGAAAGCCGCAAAATATGTCGGAGGTGATTTCTACGATTATTTCAAGATAGACGGCACCCGCCTCGGCATAGTCATCGGCGACGTCTCAGGCAAGGGCGTCCCCGCAGCCATCTTCATGGCCATCAGCCGGACCATCCTGCGCACCATCGCCCTCTCCTGCCCCTCCTGCGCCGACTGCCTCCGCCAGGCCAATGAGATCCTCAGCAACGACAGCGTCGAGGACATGTTCGTCACCGTCTTCTACGGCATCCTGGACCTGAGCACCGGCCACATCAAGTACAGCAACGCCGGCCACAACCCGCCCATAGTCATCCGCCGCACCGACGGCAGCACAACCACCCTCGAACCCACCGGCGACATCGCCCTCGGAGCCGTCCCCGGCATCACCTACAGCGAGAAAGAGACCGTCTTAGCCCCCGGCGACAGCCTGCTGCTCTACACCGACGGAGTCACCGAGGCCATGAACTCCGCCGGAGAGTTCTTCGGTTCATCCCGCCTGCTGGAGATATGCTCCGGCAGCAGTACCGACGACAGTCCCGAAGCCCTGCTCGCCAGGATAGGAGACTCAATGACCGCATTTACAGCAGGAGCCTCCCAGTCAGATGACATCACCCTGCTTGCCGTAACGTTCAGATAGATTACTGACGCCCATCCTCCGGACTGTCTTTCAGAAGATCGATGACACCTCCGTCATAGATAAGATATCCGCGCAGATCCGGACGGGAGGCAATGAACTCAGCCGCTTTTTCCTTGCCTAAAACCATGCAGTACGTCGCATAGGCATCCGACAGGGCTCCTCCGTGAACCGTGTCCGCTGAGATTACAGTCGCACTCAGCAGATCCTGTTGCACCGGCCAGCCGGTCACCGGATTGATAGAGTGAGCGTATTTTTTGCCGTCGATGATATGATATTTACGATAATTGCCGGATGTAGTAATGCCGCAGTCGGTAATATCGAGAAATTTCTGAACATCCTCTCCGGCTATCTGCGAGCCGTCCACTGGGGCATCGATTCCTATCCTCCATGCCCTGCCCGAGGCATTCCGCCCCTTGCACACGATTTCCATTCCGACTTCCACCAAATAATCCCGAACCCCGATGCTGTCCATAAGCCGTGCCAGTACATCACAAGTATACCCCTGGGCTATAGCATTGAAATTCAGCTGCACTCTCGGATCTCTGCGCACTATGCGTCCGTCCTCACCCATACTCAGCAGATCCATTCCTACAAACTCCAGCAACGAATCCACCACACCTGTAGTCATCGCGCTGTTGCGGACACTGTCCATATTTGCAGGATCTGAGAATCCGAATCCCCAGAAATCAAAGAGCGGTCCCCCGCTCACATCCATCAGCCCTCCGGTCTCCTCCCACAGCTGCTTCGACATATCGAAGAGTTCCCTGAACCAACGGTCGGGAACAACATCCTCGCCGCGGTTGAATCTTGAAAGGAGAGACCCCTTGTTGTACCCTGATATCGAGAAATCTATCTCACGCAGACGACGGGACACCAGCGAGATAACCGTGTCCTCGTCTATGTCTTGTACCGGCACGGAGTAGATGATGTGGAATGTTCCTCCCTGCGCATATCCCTCTATTCGGCGATAATCCGGACGGAGGGTGCATGAAGAGACAGAAATCAGAAATACGGCTGAAAGAACTGTGAGTATGCTTCTCATAACGGATGACAGGTATTTGTTAAATGAAAAAAGCTGACAACCGTATGATTATCAGCTAAATCTCTGTGCCCGGAACAGGACTCGAACCTGCACAGCCTTGCGGCCACTAGTCCCTGAAACTAGCGTGTCTACCAATTTCACCATCCGGGCAGACACTTTATTTTTGAGGACTGCAAAGATAGTGCTTTTTTCTCAGTTTCCAAGAAAATATCGATTATCCTGAAAATTATTTTTTGAGACGCGGCTGCAGATACATCAGACAGACAAGGCATGCCGCAATACTTATCACGCCGCCTATATATCCGACGGCGCCGACATTGATGCCAGAGCATACTATCCCTCCGATAAGTGCGCCGCCGCCGATACCCACATTGAAGATGCCGGAATATATGGACATCGCCACGGATGTACCGTCGGGAACATTCCGGATAACTTCAGACTGAAAGACCATACCGAAGAATGTATATGAGATGCCCCAGAGGGCCAGCAGTGCGATGACGCTCTGCACGGACCAGGCCGCGGGACGGAGCAGGAAAAGTCCGGCGCATATCCCGATTACGGCCATGCGCATGAAAAGACTGCGGTGACGGTCATAGTATCTGGAAAATATAACACTGCCTGCCAGCCCCATGACACCGAAGAGGGTCAGCAGCATAGTGATAGTTCCTTCCTTGAGGCCCGCTGTCTGGACCATGAAAGGCTCAATATAGCTGTATGAAGTAAAATGAGCAGTAACTAAAAGGACTGTTACCAAATAAAGCGGCGGCAGGGCAGGAATCCTCAAAAGCTGCGGCAGCTGCTTGAAAGAAAAGGCTTTCTCGCGTCCTGTCTTAGGCAGCACAAAACTCAAAAACAGCAGTACTGCAAATGATATGAGTCCTATGATAAAAAAGGTTGTTCTCCATCCAGTAGCGATACCGATGGCCCTCCCCATGGGCAGACCTACAATCATAGCTATCGACGAGCCCGCAACGATCATACTAAGAGCCGCCGATTTATGTCCCTCGGGGGCAATCCTTACTGCTAAAGGAGTCACTATCGACCAGAATATGGCGTGAGCACAGGCCACCCCTATGCGGGACGCCATCAGCATCCAGAATCCAGTGGACATGGCCGACAGGATGTGGCTGACCGCGAACAGCGCCACTATCCCGCACATAAGCCGTTTTGACTCAACTCCTGAGACTATAATCATCAAAGGCAGGGAAGTAAGGGCCACCACCCAGGCATATATGGTAATCATGAGCCCGGCACGGGACTCCGTTATCGAGAAGTCGGCCGCGATATCGCTCAGCAGCCCGATGGGAATGAATTCGGAAGTATTGAAAATAAAGGTAGAAAATGTCAGAGCCAAAAGCGGCAACCACTCTCTCACCGCGCTCCTTCTACTGATTGTGATATTTTGCATAAAGTCTCTTTTGAAAAAATCGCGCAAATATAGTAACTTTGCGGGTTATTGCAAATCATCTGAAATTTTGACAATATGAGAAGATTCATCCTATCTGTCGCGGCCTTGGCCACTGTCTGCATAGCCGCGGCGTCTCAGCCCTACGGCGGAGACCGGACCCTGCAGGCTGACTCAGTCTGGGGAAACCCCCGTATCAACGAAGTAAACCGCGCTCCGATGCACGCTTCACTCGACATCGAGAACCTGAAGACGGTATCACTCCACGGCTTATGGAAATTCAACTGGGTAGAGAATGCCTGGGACCGTCCCGAAGACTACTACCGCAGCGACTATGATGACAAAGGATGGGGAACCATTCCGGTACCCGGCATGTGGGAGCTCAACGGCTACGGTGACCCGGTGTACGTCAACAACTGCTATGTTTGGCGCAATTTCTTCGACAGCCGTCCGCCTTATGTCCCCGGTCAGCAGAACCATGTGGGCACTTACCGCCGCTGGATAGAAATTCCCGCAGACTGGAAAGGACAGGATATCTTTGCACATTTCGGATCTGTGACCTCCAACATCTCCCTCTATGTCAACGGAGAGTATGTGGGTTACAGCGAGGACAGCAAGATAGAGGCAGTTTTCGACATCACACCGTATATCAAGCCCGGAGAGAAGAATCTCCTCGCGTTTCAGGTATTCCGCTGGTGCGACGGAACCTACCTCGAAGATCAGGACTTCTGGAGACTGACAGGTGTTGCCCGCGAAAGTTATCTCTACGCCCGGGCTCCCCAGCGCCTGCTGACTATCGAAGCCACTCCGGACCTTGACGCATCCTATAAAAACGGCTCACTGTCCATCAAGGGCCACGTCACCTCCGGCGTTCAGAATGTGGGGCTGACCCTCACATCTCCCGACGGCCGTACAGTATGGACTGCTGTAGCCAACATCTCTGATGACGGCACCTTCAAGGCATCGGCCAACCTCCGTTCTCCCGCAAAGTGGACTGCCGAAACACCGTCCCTCTACCGTCTTGAAGCAGTAGTTACAGGCTCAAAGGGCATCACCGAGAAAGCATCGGTCAATGTGGGATTCCGCAAAGTCGAAATCCGCGGCGGCCAGCTTTTAGTCAACGGCCAGCCTGTGCTTATCAAAGGTGTCAACCGCCACGAGGTAAGCCCCAAAGGAGGCTATTTAGTGACAGAGGAAGAGATGATCCGCGATATTAAGATAATGAAATCACTTAATATCAACGCCGTACGCACATGCCACTATCCCAACGACCCCCGCTGGTATGACCTCTGCGACCGATACGGCCTGTACGTTATCGACGAGGCTAACGTAGAGTCGCACGGCATGGGATACGGGGACAAGACTCTCGCAAAAGATCCCGACTACGCACAGGCCCATCTTGAAAGGAATCAGAGAATGGTACAGCGGGATTTCAACCACCCCAGCATCATCATCTGGAGCCTTGGCAACGAGGCAGGCTTCGGCGACAACTTCATAGCCTGCTACGAATGGATAAAGGCCTACGACCCTTCCCGTCCAGTACACTATGAGCAGGCACTCAACCGCAAGGATTTCGAGAAGACCCGCTATACCGATATCTACTGCCCGATGTACTACAACTATGACAGATGCGAGGAGTATCTGGCAACAGACCCTTCGAAGCCACTGATTCAGTGCGAATACGCTCACTCCATGGGCAACTCTATGGGCGGTTTCGGAGAATATATGGACCTCGTACGCAAGTATCCCAAGTATCAGGGCGGATTTATCTGGGACTTTGTAGACCAGTCCATCATACGCTTCGAGCCTGACGGACGCTCTACAGCCACTTACGGCGGCAGCTACAACAAGTACGACGCTTCCGACGACAACTTCAACAACAACGGATTCATCGCATCGGACCGCACCCTGCATCCTACCGCCTACGAAGTAGGACACGAGTACCGTTCGATTCTCACCTCTTCAGAGGATCCTGCATCCGGCAGAATACAGATCTACAACGAGAATTTCTTTACCGACCTTTCCAACTACCTCCTCTCATGGGAGCTGATGGCTGACGGCCGCATCGTGGCTTCCGGAGCCATAGATGACCTGAAGGCGGCCCCTCAGGCCACCGTCACAGTCACTCTGCCTGTAGCAGAGCAGATAGCTGAGTACAGCGGAGCTTCCGATCTCATGATCAACGTACGCTACAGCCTCAAGTCAGCGCAGGGTCTGCTCGATGCCGGAACAGTCTTGGCATACGACCAGATCGCCATCCGGGAATATGATGCCGACGCATCCTACCGCGGGCGTATCGGACAGAATTTCACAAAAGACGCTACCCCGGTGCTGTACGAGGACGGATACCTTTATTATATAGAAGGCAACGGATGGAGAGCCGAGTTCAGCAAGAGCAGCGGATGGCTTGAGAGGCTCATCACCACAGGCCACCAGCACGCATCCGGACTGACTTATACCGGCGGCAACTTCATCCCGGACTATCAGCCCTCATCCCGGACGACACAGCCCTTCTCCACAGGAGTGGACCTGCTGAGCAAGCCGCTGCGCCCTAACTTCTACCGCGCTGTCACCGACAACGACGACGGGGCAGGCCTCCACTACCGCAGCGGAGTATGGCGCGATCCCGGGCTGAAACTCAAGGATATCAAGGCATCAGTCACCGACTGTGGCGTCGCCGTCGAAGCCGAGTACGTGATGGAAAAAGTAGGTGCTGTCCTGACCATGTCATACCTGCTCAACTCCGATGGAGAGATAGCCGTCACCGAACACATGATTCCCGGCAAGGACCAGGAAGTCAATCCGCTCCTCCGCTTCGGCATGACTCTGGCCATGCCCGGCAGGTTTGACCGCGTGAATTACTACGGATACGGCCCTCACGAGAACTACACAGACCGTCACCGCTCTGCCATAGTAGGTCTTTACAGCGCCGATGTCGCCGACCTCTACCAATACGACTACGTGCGTCCGCAGGAAAGCGGAGCCCGCACCGGTCTGAGATACTGGAGAGTCGTTGACCGCATCGGCAGAGGGCTGGAGATAACGGCTTCAGTGCCCTTCACCGCCACATCCCTGAACTACTCCATCGAAGACCTCGACTTAGCCTCTCCGACATACGTCCGTCATCCTTCGGAGCTGGTTCCCCGGAATGAGACTTATGTCAACTTTGACCTCAGGCAGATGGGCCTCGGCTGCATCACATCCTGGGGAACCCTGCCGCTCGAGCAGTACATGCTGCCCTACGGTGAGTACACATTTGAATTCCTAATCAAAATTCTATAATTAATCACACACAGAAAATGAAAGAGTACAAACGTTATCTTGTCACCTCCGCTCTGCCCTACGCAAACGGACCAGTCCACATCGGTCACTTAGCGGGTGTCTATGTACCCGCCGATATCTACGTCAGATATCTCCGAATGTGCGGCCGGGACGTATTCTTCGTAGGCGGCTCAGATGAGCATGGGGTGCCCATCACCATCCAGGCCCGTAAACAGGGCTGCTCACCCCAGGATATCGTGGACAAATACCATAAGCTGATCAAGGACTCCTTCGCTGAGCTCGGCATCAGTT
Organism: uncultured Bacteroidales bacterium; assembly: GCA_944322575.1. Classification (GTDB taxonomy): domain Bacteria; phylum Bacteroidota; class Bacteroidia; order Bacteroidales; family UBA932; genus Coprenecus. The sequence continues at coordinate 52,226 of CALUPK010000010.1, forward strand.
TCGACGTCTACTCGAGGACCACGTCCAAGACCCATTATAAGACTGCCTCAGAGTTCTTCCGCAAGCTCTATGATGAGGGGAAATTTATCGAGAAAGAGAGCGAACAGTACTATGACGAAGATGCCAAGCAGTTCCTGGCAGACCGCTATATCGTGGGCACCTGTCCCAAGTGCGGCAATGAGGGCGCCTACGGTGACCAGTGCGAGAAATGCGGCTGCACCCTCAGTCCCGACGAATTGATCAACCCGCACTCCGCCCTGAGCGGCAAGCCCCCTGTAAAGCGCCGTACCAAGCACTGGTACCTGCCCCTGAACGAATACGAACCCTGGCTCCGGCAGTGGATTCTCGAAGGTCACAAAGAGTGGAAGACCAATGTTTACGGCCAGTGCAAGTCCTGGATCGACGGCGGTCTCCAGCCCAGAGCCGTCAGCCGCGACCTCGACTGGGGCATCCCCGTGCCTGTCGAAGGCGCTGAAGGCAAGGTCCTCTACGTGTGGTTCGACGCCCCCATCGGCTACATCTCCAACACTATCGAGGCCCGTCCCGATGACTGGGAAAAATACTGGAAGAGCCCTGATACCAAGATGGTGCATTTCATCGGCAAAGACAACATAGTCTTCCACTGCATCGTCTTCCCCTGCATGCTCAAGGCCTACGGCGACGGATACATCCTCCCGGACAACGTTCCCGCCAACGAGTTCCTCAACCTCGAGGGCGACAAGCTCTCCACCTCCCGCAACTGGGCCATCTGGCTCCACGAGTACCTGCGGGACTTCCCCGGCAAGCAGGACGTACTCCGCTACGTGCTCTGCGCCAACGCCCCTGAGACCAAGGACAACGACTTCACCTGGAAAGACTTCCAGGCCCGCAACAACTCCGAGCTCGTAGCCATATACGGCAACTTCGTAAACCGCGCCGTCGTCCTGACCCACAAGTATTTCGACGGCAAGGTGCCCGCCGACATCAAGCATGAGGCCATAGATGACGAGACCCTCGCACAGGTACCTGCCCTCAAGGCCGCCATCACCGACGCCCTCGAGCACTACCGCTTCCGCGAGGCCCTCAAGGAGGCCATGAACCTCGCCCGCCTCGGCAACAAGTACCTCACCGACACCGAGCCCTGGAAGGTGGCCAAGACCGACATGGACCGCACCGCCTCCATTCTCAATGTATCGCTGAAGCTCTGCGCGGACCTTGCCGTTGCATTTGCCCCCTTCATCCCCTTCTCATCGGACAAGCTCCTGACCATCCTGAACCTCCCGAAGGATGTTCTGAAGTGGGACAATATCGGGCAGGAGAACCTCCTTCCCGCCGGGCATCAATTAGGCAAGGCCGAACTGCTCTTTGAGAAAATAGAGGATGAGGCCATCAATGCCCAGATGGAGCGATTAGAGAATATCCGAAAGGCCAATGCAGCTGCCGCTGCCGCTGCTGCTCCGGTAGAGCCCCAGAAGGAAGAATGCACATTCGACGAGTTCGGCAAGATGGACATCCGCACAGCCACCGTCCTGGAGGCCGAGAGAGTGCCCAAGACCGACAAGCTCCTGAAACTCACCATCGACACAGGCATCGACCAGCGTGTGATAGTCTCGGGAATCGCTGAGTATTATACCCCTGAACAGATGATTGGCAAGCAGATATGCATCTTAGCCAACTTAGCACCCCGCAAGATCCGCGGCATAGAGTCCAAGGGCATGATCCTGATGGCCAAGCAGCCTGACGGCAAGATGCGTATCGTGGCTCCGGAGGAGAAACTCTGCAACGGAGCTACAGTAGGTTAGAGTCCCTGCTGCTGGATAAGTTCCAACTCCTCATCAGAATAGATGAGACTGTCGAGGTGGCCGCTGCGTCCGAGAGTTACAAGGATGACAGCGGCCACTATTATTGCCGCGGCTATCCCGAGGACGATGAACCATATACGGCCGGCTTTCCCCGACTTTACGTCAGCAGCAGCGCTGACCTGCACCGGTTCAGGCTTCTCAGGCTGCGGTTCCGCACTACGCGGCTCTTCCTGCACTGCCGTCTTAACAGGCTTTAAGGTAACCGGCTCAAAACCGAATGCCTGACCGAACACTCCCCCGTCCTGCTCTGCAACAAAATAAGCATTGCCCTCAAGCGTACATCTTAGACGTCCGAGTCCCGGCAACTCGATATTCTTACGGTCGGAGAGAGTATACTTGAGCTGTCGCAGGAATGTCTCAAGCTCCGTTGCAGCCGTAGCGGCATCAATACCCGAGACGGCCGCATAGTACCTTGATATCATATCTCCTGCCGCCCTCTCATCGGCCTTAAAGGAGATACGCTTCGAAGGAGGATAGATAGTCTTTCCGTCTTCCGAGAAATACGCAGGCATCGGTTCCGTACGGAAATACCCCATTCCAGGCAATGAAATACGGTCATTATCAATGATCAGCTCCTTGAGCAGGCGGGAAAGAAGATTGACGTCCATAGATTATTTTTAAAAATTTCTGCACAAAGTTAAATTATTTTTTTGCAAGTTAAAAAAATTATCTATCTTTGCAGTCCCGAAAGGAAAATTCCTCTTTAGCTCAGTTGGTTAGAGCACCTGACTGTTAATCAGGGGGTCCTAGGTTCAAGTCCTAGAAGGGGAGCGAGATTTACTATGTTTTCATAATGTTATTTTTTCCTCCTTGCGATGTGAATCGTAAGGAGGTTTTTTATGCGGGTATAATTGCCAAAAATGCGGACAGGCAAGTGTAAGGCATAAAAAAATAGAGGCTACTCGATAAGAAGCCTCTATTTTTGTCGGGAAGAGGTGACTCGAACACCCGACCTCTGCGTCCCGAACGCAGCGCGCTAGCCAACTGCGCCACTTCCCGAAACTCTATATGTATCTCACAAAAAGAGGCCTCCGATTTCGGGAGACCTCTTTTGTCGGGATGAGACGACTCGAACGTCCGACCCCCACGTCCCTAACGTGGTGCGCTAACCAACTGCGCCACATCCCGAATCGGACCGCAAAGATAGTAAAAATTCGGATTGCGCAAACTTTTTTCGAAAAATTTCTCAAAAATACCTACTGAGCATTGTGACTGACATCGAGATATGTCAGCTGATTGTCGCTGCAGTTTAAATATGTCAAATTCGTAAAATATTTGATCTCGCTCATGTCTGAAATGGATGACTCCCGAACATTCAGCCTAGTACAGGCTTCTGCTTCGGCAATCGATATCCGGCCGTCGCCGTCGGTGTCTACGCCGGGGTTCTTGCTGAGGATAGCGTTCAGGAAGTTAGGGTCGTTGAAGGTTATAATTTCAAAGTTAGTAGTTTTGTGACAAAACAGCAAAAGAAAAACCGGGTGAGGAATATCCTGACCCGGCCTTCTTCAAAAGTTACGCACCGTTCTGTGAAACCAAGACATTTATTCCATCTCGATGGTCATCTCGTCTATCAGGTGGTCTGCATCTCCTATCATGTCGATGATGAAGAGGATGTAGCGGACGTCAAGGGAGATGTTGCGGCAGAAGTCGGGGTCAAACTCGATGTCGCTCATGGTACCTTCCCATACGCGGTCAAAGTTGATGCCGATCAAGCGGCCCTTGGAGTCGATGACAGGGCTGCCGGAGTTGCCGCCGGATGTGTGGTTGGTGGCTATGAAGCAGACGGGCACCTTGCCGTCATGTCCCCAGCGGCCGTAGTCACCGGAAGCCACGATATCACGGAATCTCTGCGGTATGTTGTAGTCAAATATATCAGGGTTGTCCTTCTCCATGATGCCCTCGATGGTCGAGAACGGCAAGTAGTACACTCCGTCGGAGGGGGCGTAGCCCTTGATGTGGCCGTAGGCGACGCGAAGAGTGAGGTTGGCATCGGGATAGAAGGTCCTGTCAGGCTGGAACTCCATCTGCCCGCGCATGTAGTCGCGGTTGAGCAGGGTAATCTCGGAGTTGACGCGGGTCACTGTAGGACGGAGATTCTCCCCTATCCATGCGTTGAACTCGCGGCCGAATACTACGGCAGGGTCATCCTTCAGGGCAGCGACGCCGGCGCAGTCGAGGGCCTCAAGGGCGGCTCGGTCGGCGAATACAGAGGCAGAGAATAGATCGTCGGCCCATCTCTCTATGGAGCCGCCGTACACTGCCAATGTACTGTCGAAATACTCAGGACGGAAATCCACGGGCACATCCTCCTTATAAGCGTTCATGACAGCTACGAAGCACTCCTTGTCGATGGGCAGGTAGTAGTCCTTGTAGAAGGCAGCCTCCACGGCCTTCAGTACGGAATCTGAACCGCTTTCAGCCGCACTCAGGGCACGGGTGGCAAACTGTACAAGCTCGATGGTGCGGGCTGACTCGTTGTAGTATTCAAGGGCGTAGTTATAGGGTTCGAGCACTCCGTAAAGGGAGTCAAGAGCCGGGATGATGCCCTCGTACTCCGAGCCCTCGGCCCAGTCCATGAAGCGGGACTCGAAGGCCTGTTTCTTGGCCACGGTGCCGAGACGGACGATACCCTTCATCTCGCCCTGCCACTTCTTCCAAGCATTGGAGACACTGGCATTCTTGGACGAATACTGAATTCTCACCGCCTGATCCGAATCCATGTACTTTTTCTGGATATCGAGACGCATGGTGCGGAGGTTAATCTTGAAAGGATTGGACACATCCGAAATATAGCGCACACCCTCGGACATGATGTACTCGCGGGTGCTGCCGGGGAAGCCGTACACGAAGGTGAACTCACCCTCCTCCACTCCGCCGGCGGCAATATGGAAGTACTTCTTAGGCTTGTAAGGAACATTGTCCTCGGAATAGGGAGCGGGGTTGTTGTCCTTGTCGGCGTATATGCGGAAGATGGAGAAGTCGCCTGTATGGCGGGGCCACATCCAGTTGTCGGTGTCGCCGCCGAACTTACCTATCGACGAAGGGGGCGCTCCCACTAAGCGGACGTCAGTATAGCGGCGGTACACGAACATATAATACTTGTTGCCGTAGTACAGGGGCTCGACCGAAGCCCGCAGGCCGTTGCCGGCAGCCACTGCTTCCTCAACGAGCTTTGCAGAATTCTTCTCGACTATAGACTCGCGTTCCTCCTCACTCATGCCGTCCTTATACCCTTCCAGCACCTTATCGGTAACATCCTCCATATACTCGAGGAAACTTACCGAAAGACCGGGGTTGGGCAGTTCCTCGGCACGGGTCATGGCCCAGAAGCCGTCGCGGAGGTAGTCATGCTCCACGGAGCTGTGTCTCTGAATCTGGCCGTAGCCGCAGTGATGGTTGGTCAGCAGCAGTCCTTCCGGAGAGATGAGCTCACCGGTGCAGCCGCCTCCGAAGAGGACCACGGCATCCTTGAGCGATGCCTGATTGATACTGTAGATGTCCTCGGCCGTGAGGGTAAATCCCTTGGCCTGCATGTCCCCTATCCTCTGGGAGATGAGGGACGGAAGCCACATTCCCTCATCCGCGGAGGCAGAAGCTCCGCAAATGAGGGAAAGCGCTACTATTGAAAGGTATTTTTTCATATAGCGGGTTTTAGTTGATGTAGTCTGCCAGGTCGTCCTCGGAGAAGCCTGCGATGTAGTCGTAGCGCTCCTGATTCCAGGACTTGGCCTTGCCTACGAACACCCTTGCGGACTTCGCAAAGTCAGCGCACCTCTGGGCATCTATCACGAGGAGCCAGCCCATGATGATGTGACCGGCCATCTCGACCAGACGGCGGGCGTGGAAGTCGATGTAGGTGTTGTCATGTCCGTGTACGAGGGCGCAGGCCTGCTCGTACTGTGCGGCCATCTCGACGAGGGTCTTCTTCAGAGTCGCATACTCGGGAGCCACCTCCTCGGCCTCATACTCGCGTATCTTGGCAAGGTAGGCGCCGGTGGTCACATAGCGGATGGCGGCCACGGTCTGGAGCTGGGATGTACCCTCATATATGGTGGTAATCCTGGCGTCGCGGTAGATGCGCTCTACGGGATACTCCTTCATGTAGCCTGAGCCGCCGTGTACCTGTATGGCATCGTAGGCGTTCTGGTTGCAGTACTCGCTGGACATCATCTTGAGCACTGGGGTGAACATATCGGCGTACCTCTGGTACTTCTTCATGTCCTGACGCTCCTCGGGGGTGAGCTTGCGGGTCTCGGCGAGGAAGCCGTAGGACTTGTAGATGTCCACGAAGCGGGTGGTTTCATAGAGGATGGCACGGGAAGCCTGCAGCTTGGCCTTCATCACGGCGAGCATCTCGGACACTGCCGGGAACTCGATGATGGCCTTGCCGAACTGACGGCGCTCGCAGGCGTACCTGTAGGCCTCGCGGTAAGCGGCCTCGGAGATACCCACGGACTGGGCACCGACTCCGAGACGGGCACCGTTCATCAGCGACATCACGTACTTGATAAGGCCCATGCGGCGCTCGCCGATGAGCTTGGCGGGAGCGTTCTTGAATACCAGCTCGCAGGTGGGAGAGCCCTTGATACCGAGCTTGTTCTCAATCCTGCGGACAGTCACGCCGCCCCATTTCTGGTCGTGTACGAAGTAGGACAGACCGCGGCCGTCGCGGGTGCCTTCCTCGGAACGGGCCAGGACGAGCTTGATCTGGGCGTCACCGTTGGTGATAAAGCGCTTTACACCGTTGAGCATCCACATGCCCTTCTCCTCGCACCACTCGGCCTTGAGCATGGCGGCCTGGAGGTCGGAGCCGGCATCGGGCTCGGTCAGGTCCATGGAGCAGGTATCGCCCTGAGGGATGCGGGGCAGGAACTCGGCCTTGATCTCCTCGGAGGCGAACTCGTGGATGGTCTCGGCGCAGTCCTGAAGGCCCCAGATATTGGCAAATCCGGCATCGGCCCTGGAAACTAACTCCTCAGCCATCACGTAGGGCACGAGAGAGAAATTCAGTCCGCCGTACTGACGGGGCAGGGACATGCCGTACATGCCGGCCTGGGTGAGCACCCTCTGGTTCTCAGCTGTACCGGCTGCGTAGGTCACGCGGCCGTTCTCGCATACGGGACCGTCGTGGTCCACCTGCTCGGCGTTGGCAGCGATGGTGTCGGCGCAGATCTCGCCCATTACCTCCATCACCTTGTCGTAGGAGTCGATGGCATCCTCGACATTGCAGGGAGCGTAGTCATAGACTCCGCTGTCCTTGAAATCCTGTTCCTTCAGCTCCACTATCTTCTGCATCAGGGGATGCGAGAGCTGAAACTTCAAATCACTATTGTCTGTATAAAAATTTGCCATGACTTCTTCTCCTTACTTGCTGTTTTGTTTGTAGAACTTGATGAGCTTGGGTATCACCACATTGAGGTCTCCTACGATAGCATAGTCGGCTATCCTGTGGATAGGTGCCTCGGGGTCGCTGTTGATCGAGATGATCATCGAGGACTGGTCCATACCGGCAGTATGCTGGATCTGGCCGGAGATACCGCAGGAAATGAAGAGCTTGGGACGTACGGTCACGCCGGTCTGTCCGATCTGGCGGGCATGGTCCGCAAAGCCTGCGTCCACAGCGGCGCGGGATGCTCCCACCTCTCCGCCGAGGGTCCTGGCGAGCTCGAATATCAGGTCGAAATTCTCCTTGCTGCCCACGCCGAAGCCGCCGGCCACGATGATCTGGGCGCCCTTGATGTCGATCTTGCGCTCCTCTATCTCGCGGGCCACGATCTCCACGGTCAGGTCGCTGTCCTTCAGGATAGAGTTGACGTCTATCTCCGAGATGCGTCCGGCCACGGGTGCGGCTAAGGGAGCCTTCTTCATCACACCCTCGCGGACAGTGGCCATCTGGGGCCTGTGCTCGGGGTTGACGATGGTGGCGATGATGTTGCCTCCGAATGCGGGGCGGATCTGGTACAGGAGATTGTGGTACTGTTTCTCCTTGTCCTGATGGTCACCTATCTCTAAGGATGTGCAGTCGGCGGTAAGGCCGCTGTGCAGGGCGCTGGAGACTCTGGGAGCGAGGTCCCTGCCCACGGAGGTGGCTCCGAAGAGAGCTATCTGGGGCTGTTCCTTGCGGAAAAGGTCAATGGTAATCGATGCGTAGGGCAGTGTGCGGAAGAACTCCAAGCGCTTGTCGTCGGCTAAGTGCACCACTGCGGCGCCGTAGGAATAAAGCTCGTCGGCTAAGCCGCGGACATCATGTCCTATCAGCAGGGCCTCCACGTCGCAGGAGAGCGAGGCGGCCAGGTCACGGGCCTTGGTCATCAGTTCGAGACTCACGTCGCAGAGGCGTCCTCCGTCGGTCTCGCAATATACTATAATGTTGTTCATGTCGTCTTGCGTTTTAACAGATTAACCGATTGTATGACTGGATATCAGCTCCTTTACGAGACCCTCGATGTCGGCGTCCGAGTCCGAGAGGGTCCTGGACTCCTTGGCCTGGAGGATGATGTTCTCGATCTTCTTCACCTTGGTGGGCGAGCCGGAGGAACCGTAGCTCTTCTCGTCCCCGCCTATCTCGGCGAAGCCCCACTCGGGTATCTGGAAATGCTCGGAGCACTTGCCTGAGGCGGCGTACTCGGAACCGGAAGCCTGGTCCTCGGAAACGGTGCGGGCTCCTTTGTAGCGGAGGAGCTGTTTGGCGTTGCGGGGCCTGCATGCGGCTGCGGTGCCGGTCACGGTGATCAGCACGGGCAGAGGGGAGGACACCACTTCGATGCCCCGCTCTAACCTGCGGCGTACGGTCACTCTGTTATCGTCGATGTACAGTACTTCTTCTGCGTAGGTAATCTGAGGCCAGCCTAACTTCTCGGCTACCTGAGGGCCCACCTGGGCGGTGTCACCGTCGATAGCCTGACGGCCTGCGATGATCATGTCGGGAGCAATCTTGCGGACTGCCTGGGCCAGCGCGTAGGATGTGGCAAGGGTATCGGCTCCTGCGAACTTCCTGTCGGTCAGGAGGACACCTCCGTCAGCGCCTCTGAAGAGACCCTCGCGAATGATGTCGGCGGCCCTGCCGGGGCCCATAGTCAACAGATGGATTTCCACGTCCTTCAGACGGTCCTTGATCCTGAGCGCCTGCTCGAGGGCATTCATGTCTTCAGGATTGAAAATAGCAGGTAATGCGGCGCGGTTGACCGTTCCGTCCTCCTTCATCGCATCTTTTCCTACATTTCTGGTGTCCGGCACCTGCTTGGCCAGGACCACGATTTTCAATTTGTCGTTCATCAGTTTTAATACATTAATCCGGGCAAAGGTAGGAATTATTTCTCAGACTGCAATGCCTTATGGATGGCGGCGGCAGCCCGGCGGCCGGCGCCCATCGCTAAAATCACAGTCGCAGCACCTGTCACGGCATCGCCTCCTGCAAACACCATCGGGCGGGTGGTGGCTCCGTCCTCATCGGCAATGAGGCAGCCCCGGCGGTTGGTCTCCAGTCCCGGGGTAGAGCGGGCTATCATCGGGTTCGGGGAGGTTCCGAGGGACATGATGACGGTGTCCGTCTCAATCTCAAACTCGGAGCCGGGCACCGGCACGGGGGAGCGGCGTCCCGACTCGTCGGGCTCGCCGAGCTCCATGCGGATGCAGCGGATACCGCGCACCCAGCCTTTTTCGTCGCCCAGGATCTCCACGGGGTTGGTCAGAAGGCGGAACTCTATGCCCTCCTCCTTGGCGTGATGGACCTCCTCCACCCTGGCGGGCAGTTCCTTCTCGGTGCGGCGGTAGACCACTGTCACCTGAGAGCCCAGGCGCAGGGCGGTACGGGCGGCGTCCATTGCCACATTGCCGCCTCCGACTATTACCGACCTGCGGCCGGAGAATACGGGGGTGTCGTATGTAGGGTCGTAACCGTGCATGAGGTTGTTGCGGGTGAGGAACTCATTGGCAGAGAATACTCCGTTGAGATTCTCCCCGGGGATGCCCATGAACTTGGGCAGACCGGCTCCCGAGCCGATGAACACGGCCCTGAAGCCCTCCTTGTCGAAGAGGTCATCCACTGTGACGGTCCTTCCCACCACCACGTCTGTCTCAATTTTAACCCCCAGGCGGCGGACATTCTCCACCTCGTACTCCACTACCTCCTCCTTGGGCAGACGGAACTCGGGGATACCGTACTGCAGCACGCCTCCGGCCTTGTGCAGCACCTCGAAGACGGTGACGTCATAGCCCCAGCGAGCCATGTCAGAGGCACAGGCCAGACCGGCCGGACCGCTGCCGACCACTGCGACCTTGATGCCGTTGGCGGGAGCCTTGTCAGCGAAGCGGACTCCGTTCTGACGGCTCCAGTCGGCCACGAAACGCTCGAGCTTGCCGATGGCCACCGGCTCACCCTTGACTCCGAGGATGCAGGAGCCCTCGCACTGGGTCTCCTGGGGGCAGACACGGCCGCAGACTGCGGGCAGGGAACTGTCCTGAGAGATGATGCGGGCAGCCTCCTTGATGTCTCCGGCCGCTACCTTTGATATAAATGCGGGTATCTGAATGGAAACCGGGCAGGCCTCCACACAGCGGGGCTTCTTACAGTTGAGGCAGCGCGAGGCCTCGAGGACGGCCTCCTGCTCGTTGTATCCGTAGCATACTTCCTCGAAATTACGGGCCCTGACTGCGGGATCCTGCTCGCGTACAGGGACTCTGGGTATCTTGTTAGCCATTGTTATATCTCCTGATGTTGTTATTGATGCAGTCCTATATGACACTGGTGGTCCTTCTCCTTCTCTATGTCGCGGTACATGCCCTGACGGCGCATGGCCTCCTCGAAGTCCACGTCGTAGGCATTGAACTCCGGTCCGTCCACACAGGCGAAACGGGTCTTGCCGGCGATGGTCACGCGGCAGGCACCGCACATGCCGGTACCGTCCACCATCAGGGTATTGAGGCTGACGATAAGAGGGATGCCGTACTGACGGCCCTTGAGGGTGACGAACTTCATCATGATCATGGGGCCGATGGCCACCGCCTGGTCATATTTCTCGCCAGAGTCCAGCAGACGGCCCATGATGTCGGTCACTAAACCCTTCTCACCGTAAGAGCCGTCGTCAGTGCATATATAAAGGTGATCGCAGACGGCCCGCATCTCCTCCTCGAGGATTACTAAGTCCTTATTGCGGGCACCGATTATCACGTCCACCTTTGCCCCGGCCTGATGCAGGTACTTCACCTGGGGATATACGGGGGCAGTTCCCAAGCCTCCCGCTATGAAGAGATAACGGCTGCGCGAGAGTTCCTCAGGGCTCAGGTGTATAAACTCGGAAGGCTGACCGAGCGGCCCGACCACATCCGCGAAGGACTCTCCGGCCTCATAGCTGCAGATGATGCGGGTAGAGGCTCCCACGAGCTGGGTGACGATGGTCACGCTGCCTTCCTCACGGTTGTAATCACAGATGGTCAGGGGGATACGTTCATTCTTCTCCCCTGCCCTGACTATCAGAAACTGTCCCGGCTGGGCTGACTGCGCAACACGGGGCGCCAGAACGTCCATCAGACAGATGGCCGGCGTCAGAAATTTCTTCCTAAGTATTTTGTACATAATCTATAATGAGTGTGTTATTCCTGCTTAACCTCACCCAGGACCTCGTAGCCGAGTTTCTCGATGGCCGCCGCAAGTTTTTCCTTTGTCGTCTTTTCCGGGTCATACTTCACCCACACGGTCTTGTCGTCAAGGGATATCTTCAGGTCCTTGACTCCCTTCTCAAACGGGATGTTCTCCTGAACTTTCTTGACACAGTTCTCACAGTGAAGGTTTACAGAGAATACGACTTCCTGCAGCGGAGCCTTCTTTTTCTGGGCGTACGAATTTACGGCAAAAAATGACAACATCAATACGGCAGCGGCCGTTTTCATAAAAAATTTAAACGTTTTCATATTTTTTAAAATTTATAAATTTGGCAAAATCTATTTCCAAAGGGTAAATCTCACTCCAGCATAAGCAGTTACACCAGTCAGGGGTCCCCATATCACAGAAGCGTTGAAATCAGGGGACCAGGGGTTCTCCGCCCCGATTATGGGATGCTCCTGACGGTAGTTGGTGATATTCTCGACTCCGACATATACGTCCACCCCCTTGAACTTGCGGGTAATCTGTGCAAAGAGCACCGGATATACAGGACTCAGCCCGCTCTCTCCCGGGGCTACGGCAAAATCGGGAAGGCGCGACGGTCCGTTGAGCTGAGCGGTGAAATCGAAGGTCCAGATATTCATCCTCGTGGCATACTGGAGGTTCAGGACTCCTTTGTAGCGGCTGACGAGGGGCCTTTCAACCAGGCCCCTGTCCCGCAGCCACACCTTGGAATCCGTGTAACGGAAGGTGGCCAGGACTGTGAAGCGCTCGAAAGGCTCTACGGAGAAATCCACCTGCCAGGTATTGGTGTACGACGGACCCTCGAGATTGTAGATGCTTACAGCACTCCAGTCATATTCCTGATCGACAATAATCTGATTAGTGAAGTCGCTGCGGAAGTAGTCCAAGCTGAGATAGGAGTTGTCCTCATAACCCATCGGAATGTAGAAAGTGACATTGCCTCCGTAGGTCCAGGCAGACTCCATGCCCAGGTCGGAGGCGATGTCTATCCGGCGGCCGGTGGACATCATGCCGAGATTGTCCACCACTGCATTGGGCGAACGGGTGCCGCGGCCTCCAGAGGCCCGGATGACGAGCCAGTCCGCAGGAGCCCACTTCAGATTGGCCCGGGGCGAGAGGAAAAGCCCGTAGAGACTGTTCCAGTCGAGGCTCAGGTCAGCCACTAACGAGAATTTCTCTCCCAAGGTATATGTATATTCTCCGTAGACTCCAAGAGAATTCTCCCGGCGCGAGAGATCGAAGTCAGTGAATACGGCCTGACTGGAGGACGATAGAGGATCTACGTAACCGTCATGCAGTATCTGGCCGTACCCGTCGAAGAAATCCCTTACCCCGAAAGTAAAACGGTGAGAGTCATTCGGTATGTCCTGGTACATGATATTGAGAAAGCCTGAGTTCTGCTTCCCGAAAAAGCTCTTCAGACCGAAATAGGAATCGAACTGATGATATGTGTAGTCCGCCACTACGGCTATGTTGCGGGAGTTGTCGGCATTGAGCGGGACGCCGACCTTGAGATAGCCGTTGACACCCCGGTTGGTTATGCTGGTACCCCAGGGCACGTTCATCGTCCTGAGCGAGTCCACCTGATGCCGGCCGAATGACATCTGTCCGCCCAACCGACTGTCGTACAGTGCTTTTATCCCGAATCGAACCTGCGCCCCGCCCTCATCGTAATAAAGCCACCGGTTGGCTATGTTCAGATGGGTCGTAAGGGGCTCGTCCCTGAATCCGTCTCCGTTCATGTCGTGGTCCATAAAAGAATGAGACGCATGTGCCATCAGGACTGTCGACCACTTGCTGCCTATCTGCAGGGAGGACGCGGCATTAAGCTCCCCCATCAGCATACTGTTGACGAAGGCATTGAGGAACAGAGGCTTTTCATCGGTAGGCTTGCGGTGCTCGACATTGATCTGACCGGATATGGCCTCCACGCCGTTGATGACCGACGAGGGTCCCTTGGCTATCTGGATGCTTTCGAGCCACTGTCCGGGGATGTAGGACAGGCCGAACGGGGCCGCTAAACCGCGCATCACCGGACGGTTCTCGTCCAGCATGGCGGTATAGATGCCTGAGAGTCCGAGCAGACGGATCTGACGGGCACCGGTGACTGCGTCCGAATAGCCAACGGACACCGAGGCCGAGTTCTCGAAGCTCTCGGCGAGATTGCAGCAGGCCATCTTGTTCAGCCCCGCCGAGGATATAACCTCTGTCTTGACATTTGCTATCCGTGAAAGATAGTTGGCATCTCCGCGGGCCGTGACGACAGCCTCATCCAACTGATTGTCGCTGCGCAGCAATATCTCCACCGCCTTCTGACCCACAGACACCCGGAGCGTATCCCTGACATAGCCGAGAGCCGCCGCCACCAATGCGGCATCCTGCTCCGCCACCCTCTTAATATTGAACTTTCCGTTTTCATCGCAATCTGCGTACACATCCAACCCGAGCCAATAGACCGTAGCAAAAGCCACCGGTTCCCTCTCCCCGTCAAGATTGAGAGTGTACACTGTTCCGGAGAGAGTACCGTACGATTGCTGCGCATGAGCACAGACAGCGGCACATAGCAGAAGTGCCGCGATAACCGTTTTATTCTTCATTTCAACACTGTTTTAAAAAAGTGTTATATCCGTCATGCAGTGTGAAATTTCAGAAATAATGGCGAAGATAACGCATTTTTCGTATATTTGTTGTAATCAGGTAGGTTTTATTTGACTATCAACAGATTGGATAAAACTCGCACGAGAACGGGCAATG
>CALUPK010000011.1 GCA_944322575.1 uncultured Bacteroidales bacterium
GTTGTAATTGGTAGCCAAGCCAGACTTAGGATCTGGTGCCGCAAGGCGTGGGGGTTCGAGTCCCCCCGCCCGCACAAAATAAAGCAGCCGTGACTGAGAATCGATCAGTCACGGCTGCTTTTTCAGTCGTCTTCCGCAGAATGGTTATTTCTTGGCGTCCATCAGCTTGCGGATAGCATTGGAAAGCCTCTTCACGCCCTCGAGCATATTCTCGTCGGATACGTAGGAGAAGTTCAGACGCAGGGTGTTCTGGCCCTTGCCGTCGCAGAAGAACACCTCGCCGATGACGAAGGCCACGTTCTCCTTGATGGCGATGTCGAACAGGTCGCGTGCGTCCAGACCCTCGGGCATGGTCAGCAGCAGGAAGAGACCTCCGTCGGGACGGGTCCAGGTCACGCCCTCGGGCATGTACTCGGTCAGATACTGATGCATCAGGTCCCTCTTGTGACGGTAGAGCTCGATGGTCTTCTGGAGGTTCCTGTCGTAGTAGCCCTTCTCCATGTAGCGGGCGGCCACCTCCTGGCAGAAGATAGGTGTGCAGAGGTCGGCGGACTGCTTGGCCACGATGAGACGGTCGATGATCTCCTTCGGTGCGAGCACCCAGCCCAGACGGAAACCGGGCACGAATGTCTTCGAGAATGTTCCGAGCAGCACCACTCTCTCGGGAGCCATCGAGTACATGGTGGGATAGGACTCACCCTCGTAGCGGAGCTCCTTGTAGGGGCTGTCCTCGATGATGATCAGGTCGTGCTTGCGGGCCACGTCGATGATCTCCTGACGCCTCTTGACATCCATTGTCACGCCTGTAGGGTTCTGGAAGTCAGGGATGGCGTAGATGAACTTGGGCTTCTGTCCCACTGCGCAGAGAGCGGATACCACTGCCTCGGCCTCCTCGTCATTGCGGATGCCGACGGGACGTCCCTGATATGACCAGATGGCCTGGAGTGCGCCCAAATACGAGGGCAGACCGCAGAGAACTGTGTCTCCGGGGTTGACGAATATCCTCGAAATCAGATCGAGAGCCTGCTGGGAAGCGGTGGTGATGAGAATATTGTCGATATCCACCTTCACGCCTTCCTTCTCGTACTTCTTAGCGATCTGTTTTCTCAGGGCCACGCTGCCCTCTGTCGAGCCGTACTGGAGAATCTGTGCGGGCTTCTCGTTCATCAGCTCGTTCATAATCTCCTTGAGGTCGTCCACGGGGAAAGTCACTGCATTGGGGAAACCGCCGCCGAATGATATGATCTCGGGCCTGTTGGCCACGTTCAGAAGGTCGCGGATGGCGGACCTTCTCATGCTCTTCGCATTGTCGGAAAGGTAATTGATAATATCAAGTGCCATAGTTAGTGTTTTTGTATTTGTTAAATTCTAAATTTTCTGACCCACAAATCTACGAAAATTGTTATTAAAATCAAAGCCAAACTTCAAATTTTTAAGAACCGCGGCATTTTCAAAAATATTACTATCTTTGAGAGTTTATCTTATACTTTGCAGATACTATGCCAACACTGAGACTGACCAAAGAATTCCGCTTCGAGGGAGCCCACGCCCTCACCGGCTATGACGGAAAATGCAGGCACATCCACGGCCACTCCTATTTATTATATGTAACAGTCAAAGGCACTCCCTCCAACCCTGACGGGACTCCAAAGTCGGGCATGCTTATCGATTTTACCGACCTCAAACGGATAGTCAACGAACACATAATCGACATCTTCGACCACTCCCTCATCCTGCGGGAGTCAGCCCCGCTGGCGGCAGAGATAGCCTCAGCCTATCAGAGAGTCATCACCGTGCCTTTCCAGCCCACCTGCGAGAACCTGATCCTGCACTTCGCCGACATCATCCGCGGCTATCTGCCCGCCGGAGTACACCTGCACTCGCTCCGCCTGCATGAGACCGCCACCTCCTACGTCGAGTGGTTCGAGTCCGACAACGAATAACCTCAGCCTAAGGACACGCCATGAACAGACTCTTCCTCATAGACGGCCACGCCCTGATGTTCAGGATGTACTACGCCTTCATCCGCCGCCCGATGATCAACTCCCGGGGCGAGGACACCTCGGTCATCTTCGGGTTCACCCGCTATCTGCTCGAGATGATTGCCCGCGAAAGGCCCACTCATATAGCGGTTGCCTTCGACCCCCCGTGCAAGACCTTCCGCCACGAGGCCTACCCGGAATACAAGGCCACCCGCAGCGCCGCCCCCGAGGTCATCAAGGAATCCCTGGAACCTCTGACCGAGATAGTCAGGGCCCTCGGCATACCCGTCCTGATGGTGCCCGGCTACGAGGCCGACGACGTGATAGGCTCCATGGCCCGCCGCTGGGGCTCGCCCGACTGCGACGTGTACATGGTCTCCCCCGACAAGGACCTCGGCCAGCTCATCTCCGACCATGTCTTTCAGGTCAAGCCCGGCAAGAGCGGAGCGGAGGACGAGACAGTCGGGAAGGAGGAGATCTGCGCCAAATTCGGCATCAGTGACCCGCGCCAGGTCATCGACATCCTCGCCATCTGGGGGGATACTTCGGACAATGTTCCGGGCGTCAGGGGCATAGGCGAGGTCGGAGCCAAAAAGTTAGTAGGGAGGTACGGCTCGGTCGACGGCATCCTGCAGCATGTAGACGAGCTGCCCCCGAAGCAGGCCGCAGCTGTGCGGGAGGCCGCGGACCATCTGGAGATGAGCCGCTTCTTAGTGACAATAAAGACCGATGTGGACGTTTCCTCCTGCTCCGAAGAGGACCTGCGGATGGACCTCCGGGACGGCAGTGCCGCAGCCGCATTGTTCAACAAATACGAATGTCCGTCCCTGCTGCCCCTCCTCCCCTCCGCGGCCGCCGTCTCCAAGGAGTCCCCGGCCCGGAAGGAACAGCCGCGGCACCGGATGGAGATGACCTCCGACCCGGAGCGGATAGCGGCAGCGGCGCAGGCGGCCGGAGCGGTAGGAATTGTCCTGAGGGACAATGAGGCAGGGGCCTCCTCCCGGCAGCGGCTCTTCCTCTCCGTTCCGGGAGGCGGGGACAATGCTCCCGCGCTGACATTCAGCACCTCGGATCCTGCCGCCGCCCGCGGCATCCTCGAAGCCCCCGGCATCGTCAAGGCGGGCTACGGCCTCAAGCGCTGCATTCAGGAGCTGAGGCGGGAGGGCATTGAACTGAACGGCCCCTTAGCCGACATAGAACTGATGCACTATCTCGTCAATCCGGAGACCTCGCACCGCATAGACATCCTCGTGCAGTCGTATTTAGGGATGGACCTGGAGCTGTGCCGTTCACTGGACGGTGAACCTGCCGATACCGGGGCGGCCGAAGCGGACCTTTTCTCCCAGCCCTCGGACATTGGACCTGAGGACAGTGCTGCCGCTCAGCGGAGGGATGCAGTGGATGCCTCGCTGATGCTGCCGCTGAGGGACGCGCTTTTAGAGGAATTTGCCCGGGACCCTTCCATTGAAAAGATATACAACGACATAGAGATGCCGCTGATCCGGGTGCTCGCCGACATGGAGTACTGCGGAGTGCGGATAGACACGGACATGCTGGCCGCCTACGGGCAGGAGCTCGGGAAGCAGCTGGCTGTCATCGAGGCCCGCATCCGAGAGGAGACCGGAGAGCCGGGACTGAACGTCTCATCCCCCGTCCAGCTCGGGGCTGTGCTCTTCGACAGGATGAAGATAGACCCCAAGGCCCGCAAGAACAAGAAAGGCAACTATTCCACTGACGAGGAGACCCTTACGGCATTGAAGGACCGTCATCCGGTCATCGGGGACATCCTGCAGTTCAGGGCCGTCAAGAAGATCATCTCGACCTACATCGAGCCCTTCCCCACCCTCATCGACCCGCGGGACGGACGGGTGCATACGACATTCAACCAGGCTCTTACCGCTACCGGACGACTGAGCTCGACCCACCCCAACCTGCAGAACATCCCGATCCGCACCGAGATGGGCCGGGAGATCCGCAAGGCATTCGTACCCTCGGAGCCGGGGCGGGTCATCATCTCGGCCGACTACTCCCAGATAGAGCTGCGCCTGATGGCCGCCATCAGCGGGGACGCCGACATGATCGACGCCTTCCGGCACGGACGCGACATCCACACGGCCACTGCGGCCAAAGTATTCAAGGTCAGCGAGGAGGAAGTCACACCCGAACAGCGCCGCCGGGCCAAGACCGCCAACTTCGGCATCATCTACGGCATATCGGCCTTCGGGCTGTCGCAGCGGTTAGACATCCCGCGCAAGGAGGCCTCGGAACTCATCGAGGAATATTTCCGGCACTATCCGGCCATCGCGGACTACATGGAGAGGACCAAGGCCGAGGCGCGGGAGAAGGGGTATGTGTCCACCATCTTCGGCCGGCGGAGGTACATCAAGGACATAGGCTCGCGCAACGCCACCGTCCGGGGATTTGCCGAGCGCAACGCCATCAACGCCCCCATCCAGGGCAGCGCCGCCGACATCATCAAGATGGCCATGAACCGGGTGGCAGCCGCGCTGAAGGACGGAGGCTACCGGACCCAGATGATACTCCAGGTACACGACGAGTTAGTCTTCGACGCCCCTGCGGACGAGGCCGCCGCCGTCATGGAACTGGTACGCCGCGAGATGGAGAGCGTGGTGGAACTGGCCGTACCGCTGACCGTCGAGTGCGGGAGCGGGGCCAACTGGTTAGAAGCCCATTAAAAGGAATTACCTACATGACTTTTACAGACATGGCAGAAGACATCAAAAACACTGAGAACGCGACCGACTTCGACGACAACGACCTGGCCCTCAAGGCTATGTCCGGAGACACACAGGCATTTTCCTTCTTAGCCGCCCGCTACACCGGCCAGCTGCGCCTCTACATCCAGAGCATCTGCCCCAACCCCACTGATGCCGAGGACATCTGTCAGGAGAGCCTGCGCAAGGCTTACCAGCGCATAGGCAGCTTCAACCCGGAATACCTCTTCCGGACCTGGCTCTTCTCCATCGCCCACAACACCTCCATCGACCACCTCCGCCGCAACAGCTCCTTTTCCACCGTCAAGCTCGGTGAAGCCAATGATCCAGCCGTCGAAGGCCACGAGACCGAAATCTCTCCCGAGGACCACATGATCGACGACCAGTCCTACGACCTCTTCATCCGCTCCATCGCCGCCCTGCCCGACCGCTACCGTCTGATAGCCGAACTGCGCCTGCTCCACGACCTCTCCTACCAGGACATCGCCGACGAAACCGGCCTGCCGCTCAACACCGTACGTACCCGCATCCGCCGCGCAAAACTCCTGCTCGAAGAGATGATGCACAGGTAATATAGAATATCACTTTTTCTATCGGATCTCCTACTCTTACCTCTACTCCTGGCAATGCAGGATGCGAAAAGGAATACCGGTCTGTACTGATATAGTAAGCAGTATAACACCATACGTCTGTCCGCACACCAGACCGCCAACGGTCTCCTGAGCACGGGCACTCACGGCAAGAACTGCCACAGACAGCAGCATGAATAATCTGATTCTCCTCATAATGTAAGTTTAATCATAGTAATACTCTATCGATGTTATCACCCCATCCTTGTCATAGCAAAAGTATGGATACATCGCCCACAGCACATTATCCGGATCTATCTGTTTATCGGACCAATGCAACTCTCCATTTCCTTCTTCATACTCTACTCCCCATACTGTCCCGGGAAATTTTCGCACTTTTTCTATCGAATCGCCTACTCTAACCTCTATGCCGGGCAATGCAGGATGCGAAAAGGAATACCGGTCCGTATAAATGAAATAGGAAATGTAATACCAGCCGTCAACCCCTGGGGCAAACCCAAAAGAGTCTTCCTTAGGAGCCTCCTGCGCAGTACCTGTAGGAGGACCTACAGGCAAAGCTTCGGCTTCGGCTGACAGACGTTTCTCTTTGTACACAAGGAACTCGTACATGTCATGAGACACATAATCCGGCTCACCCAGCACGGAGATTATATAATCATAGTCATACGTCTGGCCTATCACCAGACCGCCAACGGTCTCCTGAGCACGGGCACTCACGGCAAGAGCTGCCACTATTAATGTCAGAAATAATTTAATCATAATAATATGCTATTTCCTCTATCACTCCGTTTTCATTATAGTAAAAACGCGGATACATCGACCACATTACATCGTCTGGATCCACTTCCTCTGAAGACCAATACAGTACTTGATCACTCTTGTACTCACGCACTGTCCCAGGAAATCTTCGCACTTTTTCTATCGGATCGCCTACTCTAACCTCTATGCCGGGCAATGCAGGATGCGAAAAGGAATACCGGTCTGTACTAATATAATACGAAATATAATACCATCCATCAACCCCCGGAGCAAAGCCGAACATATCTTCCTTCGGGGCCTCATGAGCTATACCTGTAGGAGGGCCTGCCGACACTGCTTGAGTTTCGACTGATGGACGCTTCTCCTTGTACACAAGGAACTCGTACATGTCATGGGACACATAGTCCGGCTCACCCAAGACGGAGATAATATAATCATAATCATACGTCTGTCCGCACACCAGACCGCCAACGGTCTCCTGAGCACGGATACTCACTGTAACAATTGTCAAAGAAAGTGCTAATAATAATTTAACCTTTTTCATATTCTTATTTGTTAATATTTTCAATTACATGGGTTTGTCTGCATTCCGTCATCATCAAGGATACTGTAGAGTCATTCCTCCATATCTGCACCTGATAATGCAGATGCGGCCCGGCACATGTCGAATCCGAAGCACTGCCAGAATTACCCGACTGTCCGGCAATCTTGCCTGTAATGTAAATTCTATTTCAAGAATAAAACTGACAATTTTTTCATAGCACCTTACTTTTCCAACAAAGTTAGGACATTTTTGCAATGGACAGTGCATTTTTTTATTTTTGCGGCATGAACGAAGAGATTGTTTTCAAATACTTTCCGGAGCTGGACGCACGGCAGCGGGAGCGGATGGCGGCACTCGGACAGCTGTATGCGGAGTGGAACGCTAAGATCAACGTCATCTCGCGCAAGGACATGGACTCGCTGTACCTGCACCACGTCCTGCACTCGCTGGCACTGGTGCGGTACATCCGGGAGAACGGACTTGCGCCCGCATCTGTTTTCGACGCCGGCTGCGGAGGAGGATTCCCTGGCATCCCGATGGCCATTGCCATGCCGGAGTGCCGGTTCACTCTGTGCGACTCGATTGCCAAGAAGATAAAGGTGGTGACAGAAATCTCAGCAGCACTGGGACTTGACAATGTGAAGCCGGTCTGGAGCCGGACCGAGGACCTCGGCCCCGAATACCGCTGCGACTATGTGGTGTCCCGGGCCGTCACTGAGCTGCGCCGGTTCGTACCCCTCGTGCGGCATCTGTACCGCAAGGGCATCCTGTACCTCAAGGGCGGGGAACTGACCGAAGAGATTGCCGCCTGCGTCAGGGAGTGCCGCATAGAGCCTCAGGCGGTCTCTGTCACCGATATTTCCGGGTATTTCAGCGAAGAATTTTTCGAAAGTAAAAAGATTATTTGCATTTTCCCGCAAAAGCACTAACTTTGCGCTCCATTTTACTGACAAATAATAGATTTTAGAATATGAAACGTACTTTCCAACCGTCACAGCGCAAGCGCCGTAACAAACACGGCTTCCGCGAGCGCATGTCCACCCCCAACGGACGCCGCGTACTCGCAGCACGCCGTCGTCACGGCCGCAAGAAACTGACCGTTTCTTCAGAGGACCTGTACTAACAGAGCCCTCACGTCAGCTTACAAGGCATAGACAGGCCGGTAGATTCCTCTGCCGGCCTGTCTGCGTTATGGAGGACGCCGTCGGTTCCGTACTTCAGCTGGCTGGCGGGCTTCTGCTGCTATCCCGGAAGCACACGCCCCGGAAGCACATGTCCCGGAAGCCTAACGAAATATTGCCGGGGAGCGAATTGATTTGTTAAGTTTGTAATACACAACACGTTGTGTATTAGAGTCACTCCCGCAAGCTGATTTTAAATCGGTTTTGGGAGAACCACGGAACACTACACTACTGACAATCAAGTAATTAGCCAAAACAGCCTCTCCCCGACAAATTCCCGTTAGAGGAAATCGAGCGTACCTGACCACCCCTGAACGACTGCACCATGCCTTCTTCCGCTCTGCCTGTCGAAAATACTTCCGCTACGTTATGAAGGAGTACATGGCCATGATTACGCATGATTCTGAAAGCGGTGCGTACAAGCTGACCGGAATTTGAGTATCTTCACGTCCGCAAAACGGAAACAACACAAAATTGCTCATAACAATGAAAAAGACATTTACAGCTATGATGATTCCCATGATGATGCTGGCTTCGACAGCCTGCCGGCAGCAAGTGGAGAAGGCCCCCGCCATCGACATGACGGACATGGACCTGACAGTATCCCCGGGCGACGATTTCTTCCAGTATGCCAACGGCGGCTGGATCAAGAAGAATCCCCTGAAACCAGAGTACGCCCGCTTCGGCTCGTTCGACGTGCTGCGGGAGAACAATGTGGTGCGCCTCAACGACCTCTTCGCCGAGATGGCTATGATGACTCCCGAGGCCGGTACCGTGGACCAGAAGATCGTAGACCTGTACAAGCAGGGACTTGACTCGGTGAAGCTCAACGCCGAGGGCGGACAGCCGCTCCAGAAATATCTCGATGCCATCTATGCCGCCAAGGACAAGAAAGCCTTAGCCGCGGAGCTGGCTGAGATGAACAAGTACGGCGAGGGCGGATTCTTCAGCATCGGAGTGCAGGCCGACCTGATGGACAGCAAGATGCAGGTGCTCTACCTCGCTCAGAGCGGCCTCGGAATGGGTGACCGCGACTACTATGTGGACCCTGCCAACGCCGAGCTGCACAAGGGATACACCGCGATGTTAGCCAGGCTCTTCGCTCTCAGCGGCTATGAGGACGCAGCACAGAAAGCGGAGAATGCCGTGGCCGTAGAGGACCGGCTCGCAGAGGTATCCTGGACCAGCGTCCAGAACCGCGACTACACCAAGCAGTACAACCCGATGAGCACCGCGCAGATCTGCAGCCGCTGGAAAGGCTTCGACTTCGCCTCCTTCTTCAGTGCCCTCGGTATTCCCGACCAGGACAAGATTATCGTACAGCAGCCCTCCTTCTTCGACGGATTCAGCAAACTGTTTGCCTCGGCCTCCCTCGACCAGCTCAAGGACTATATGGCCGCCGGTCTGATAACCTCGGCCGCAGGCAGCCTGTCGGATGACTACTACGCGGCGTCATTTGACTTCTTCAGCACTCAGATGAGCGGTGTCACGGAGCAGAAGCCCCGCTGGAAACGCGCAATGAGCGTGCCCAACAGCGTACTCGGAGAGGCAGTCGGCCAGATGTACGTCCACAAGTATTTCCCCGAGGAGTACAAGGCCAAGGTACTCGAGCTCGTCCGCCAGCTCCAGGTATCCCTCGGCCAGCACATCGACGCCCTCGACTGGATGTCAGACGCCACCAAAGCCTACGCCCGCGAGAAGCTGGCATCCTTCACAGTGAAGATCGGCTACCCCGACAAGTGGAAGGACTACAGCACCCTGAACATCGACCCTGCCCTGAGCTACTACGAGAACCTCCGCTCCGCCAAGGCATGGTACGTGCAGGACAACCTCAGCAAGCTCGGCCAGCCCACCGATCCCGACGAGTGGGGCATGACACCTCAGACCGTCAACGCCTACTACAACCCCACCACCAACGAGATATGCTTCCCGGCAGCCATCCTCCAGCCCCCGTTCTTCAACGCTGACGCTGACGACGCTGTCAACTACGGAGCCATCGGAGTCGTCATCGGCCACGAGATGACCCACGGCTTCGACGACCAGGGCCGCCTCTTCGACAAGGACGGCAACATGAACAACTGGTGGGCACCTGAGGACGAGGCCGCCTTCAAGGCTAAGACCGCCATCCTCGAGAAACAGTACAGCGAAGTGGAGATTCTCCCCGGCGTCTATGCCAACGGAGCTCTCTCCCTCGGTGAGAATATCGCCGACCAGGGCGGCCTCAGCGTAGCCTGGACAGCCTTCCGGAATTCCCTGAACGGTACCGAGCCCGCACCCGTCGACGGCCTCTCCGCCGCACAGCGCTTCTTCATCGGCTACGCCCACCTCTGGGCCCAGAACGCCACCGATGAGGAGAAGGCCCGCCTCAACAAGCTCGACGTACACTCCCTCGCCGAGAACCGCGTCAATGTGGCCGTGCGCAACTTCCCGCAGTTCTTCGAGGCTTTCGGTATCTCCGAGGGCGATCCGATGTACCGTCCCGAATCCGAGCGCGTCATGATCTGGTAACCCTTTTTGCTAGAATTCGAAATTGAGGCCGCCGATGACATTGGCGCCGGGCATGGGGAAGCCGGCATTGATCTCGTAGCGATAGTTGAGCAGGTTCTCGCCGCGTACCCATACGGACATCCAGTCCAGGATGCGGAAAGAGGCGCGGATGTTCCAAAGAACGAAATCCTCCTGCACCGGGGAGTCTCCGACTGCGGTGTACAGGCCGGCAATATACTGCACGCCGGTGGACACATGCCAGCGGCCGTGGGTGAAAAGGCCTCCGACGTACAGCTTGTGCTCGGGGGCGGCCACCACGGGATTCTCCATGTGCAGGAAACTGTAATTGGCGTCCACCGACCAGTCACGGGCTATGCGCCAGGCGGCCTGCACCTCCACGCCGGCATTGTGTATCTCCCCGGAATTCTGGTTAAGCATCCCGGAGCCGGAGGGATTGGGCAGACGGAGAATCGTATTGTCCCCATCGATGTAGAACACATTCAGACCGTACGACACCCTTCCGCCCAGAAGTTTCTGGGACAATGCCACCTCGTAGGACCACAGCCGCTCGGGACGGAGATCCGGGTTCTGCGGAGGGAACATGTACATCTCGCGGATGGTGGGATAGCGGAAGCCCTTGCCGGCCGATACCTTCAGCTCGAGGGCATGCGGCAAGTGGAAGGCCAGTCCGGCCTGTGGCACCCACTCGGTCCCGAGGCGCGAATGATGGTCTACGCGCAGGCCGGCATTGAAGGTGAGCCACGTTCCGATGTTCTGACGGAAATCCACATAGCCGGCCACCTCGTGCTGTGCGATATCCACGATATCCTCCCGCTCCCCGTTGCGCTCACCGGCCACGTACTGGTTCCATGCCGAGCCGCCGAAACGGTACCAGTCCACTCCGGCTGTCAGGCGGCTGCCCCGGAACAGTCTAACGCTCTGGTAGGCCGAGACGCCCATCATGTCATCATGGGAATTGAAACGGTAATCTAAGGGAGTCTCTCCGGACGAAGGCATGTAACCGTCGTTGATATGATGGTCGCCCCAGTTGTAGAACACGCTGAGGGCTCCGGACGTCCGCTCGTACTCGTTCTCCACAGCCAGCGAGGTCATGCCGCGGGTCACGCTCTGGTCGGCGTCCACGAGAGGGGCAGAGACGGTACCGGGGTTGGAGGCATCGAAGTGAGTCACATTGACATCGGCCCTCACCCTCCAGTTCGCGGTAAAGTCATAGCCTAACTTGGCATAGCCTCCGTACTGTCCGAAGCCCATATCCTCCCGGTGCCCGTCCGTGCGGTTGTACGACAGGCTGACCACACTGGAGAAGCCGCCGAAGCGCATACGGTTGACGGCCTCGGTCTGCACGGTGTTCCACGAACCGTAGCCCGCGGAGATATTGGTCCGGACTCCGTCCTCCTCCATTCTGCGGGTGACGATATTGACCACGCCGCCCATCGCATTGGAACCGTAGAGCACCGAAGCCGGACCACGAAGCACCTCCACCTGCTCGGCCATCAGGGACTGATAAGCGTCCGAGATGGGATGACCGAACATGCCCATGTACTGCGGATGACCGTCGATAAGCACCATTACCTGACCGGAGCCGCCGCTCAGACCGCGGACCGAGATATTGCCGGCAGACCCGTCGGAGACCCCGTAGCCCATGACACCGCGGGATGTGGAAAAAAATCCCGGCACCTGCTCCGTCAGCACAGGCAGCAGGGACGGGGTGAATGAGTATTCTATGGAAGGGCGGTCCAGCACGGTGACTGTCAGCGGCAGATGCCGGATATCGGTCTTGTTGCGGGTACCGGTGACTACCACCTGAGACAGGGTGTCGCTCCAGACTCCTCCCGCGGTATCGGCAGATTCCACGGCATCACGGGCAGAAGCCCCGTAAGATACGGCGGCGGATATCAGGAGTGCAGCAGCCATGAGAATATTTTTTCTAAGCATATAAAAATAAATATTAGCTGCAAATATACGGCTGAAGAGCGGAAGGGCGGAATAATTTTCACAGAGAATATTACCAATTTTACGTATATTTGGCCTGACGGCCACATATACTGTGGCGCCTCGGCATAACAAATAAATTTGCTCTGCTCTCGGCTTCTGCGTATATTTGCACCATGAAAAAATTCCTTCAGAAACCATTCAAGGTCTCACTGACTAAAAACATACTGCTCATCCTCGGCATCCTCGTGGTGGGCTACATCATAGTCACACTGTCACTTAAAATCATAACCCGCCACGGGAAGGAGTTCGCGGTTCCGGATTTATCGGGCATGAGTCTCACTGAGGCGGCTGCAACTGCGGAAAAATATCATCTGCGGCTCGATGTCACTGACTCAGTGTACATCCGCGGCATGGAACGCGGTGCCATCGCCAGGCAGAATCCCGAGGCCGGCAGCATGGTCAAGAAGAACCGCCGCATCCTCTTGGTAATCAACTCTGTCATCCCGAGACAGTCCACTATGCCTTCCCTGACCGGCTACTCTCTCAGGCAGGCGAGGACAGAGCTGGCCTCCAACGGCCTCAACATCGGAAAACTCATATACGTGAACGACATGGCCACCGACAACGTGCTGGCCCAGCAGTACATGGGCGAGGACATAGAACCCGGTACAAGGCTCAACAGCGGCACCGCCATCGACCTGGTGCTGGGTCTCAACCCGGCCGACAGCGCCACGTTCATACCGTACATCATCGGCTACCGCTACCAGATGGCCACCGAGCTGCTGCATGACAACTCCCTGAACATCTCCCGCTGCGAGTTTGACGGAACAGTGAGCACCTACGCCGACTCCCTGGAAGCCTATGTCTACGGCCAGTATCCCCCGGCTTCCGATTCCATAAGCGTACGCAGAGGCACTTCCGTAACCCTCTACCTGTCCAAGGACGTAACCCGCATCCCCGTACCCGAGGAAGAAACAGACAGCACCGATGTCCAGCTCTGACAAGCAGCCCATACCCCTCCCCGATCTCATCGAGGAGGACATCTCCCAAGAAGAGGAGGACAACCCCGATGAAGAGAACGACGCCGGTCTCTTCGAGCACTACCATGTGACAGTAGACCGCGGCCAGAGCCTGCTCCGCATAGACAAGTTCCTGACCGCCCACATCATGGGCGCCTCACGCAACCGCATCCAGCAGGCCATAGACGCCGGCTATGTCTACGTCGGCGGCACTCCGGTCAAGGCCAACTACAGGGTCAAGCCTCTGGACGACATCCGCATCTACATGCCCTATCGCCGCCGAGGCTACGAGATCCTGCCCGAAAAGATGGACCTCGACATCCGCTACGAGGACGAGGATGTGCTGGTGGTCAACAAGCCGGCCGGCCTGGTAGTCCATCCCGGCTGCAGCCATTACACCGGCACTCTCATCAACGGCCTTGCCTGGTATCTGGGACGCAGCCAGGGCCCGGACGCAAAGGACGACCGCATGGGTATTCTGGTACACCGCATAGACAAGGACACCTCCGGTACCCTCCTGATAGCCAAGAACGACGAGGCACAGGCCTACCTCGCCCGCCAGTTTTTCGTCCACTCGATAGAGAGAGTATACACGGCCATCGTCTGGGGAGACATGGAAGAGGACTCAGGTACGGTTACAGGCGATATCGGCCGCGACCCGTCCAACAGGATACGCTTCAAGGTCGTGGAGGACGGCACCGGCAAGCACGCGGTCACTCACTGGAAGGTCCTCGAGCGCTTAGGCTACGTCACCGTGGTAGAATGCAGGTTAGAAACCGGCCGGACGCACCAGATCCGCGTCCACATGAACCACATCGGCCATCCCCTCTTCAACGACTCCCTCTACGGCGGCGACCGGATCCTGAAAGGTACCCTCTACTCCCGCTACCGCCAGTTTATCGACAACTGCTTCGAGGTCCTGCCCCGTCAGGCCCTGCACGCAGGCACCATCGGATTCATCCATCCCCGCACCCATGAAAAAATAGTCGTCGGGAGCGAACTGCCCGACGACATGAAAGCACTTATCGAAAAATTCAGAATCTTCGTAAATTCCCGTAATTCATAGGGAGCCGCAATCTACCTGCGGGTAGGTCTCGGACCGCCCGGACCACCGGGACCGCGGCGTCCTCCCATCATCTTGTCGAAGTTGCCGAAGCGGTAGACAAGCGATATCATGAAATACTGTCCGAGGGTGTTGTTGTAGGTATCCTCAACATAGTTGTCCGTAGTGGTGCGGTAGTTGTTCTTAGCCTGGTTCAGAATGTCGTACACCTTGAACCTGAGTGTCATCTTATCCTTCAGGAAGAGCTGGGAGATCTCCGCATTCCACATCAGCTCAGGCTCTCCGAATCCGGCCTCATATCCGATATAATAGTTGTACCTTGCATCCGTACGCAGCTCCATACCCCAGGGGAGAGTCGCATTGACCTCTGCGAAGACTGCATTGTCCCATGTGTCCGCCCGCGCCTGCGATGCTATCTCATACCATGCCTTGCGGTAGGACGCGCTGGCTCCGAGACGGGTCTCGATGTAGTCGTTGCGGAATACAAATGTGATGTTCTCGCTCAGTGACATAGATGTGGTACGTCCGCCGATGAGGTAGTCCTGAATCTGCTCGAATGTCTCGGCCTCGGGGTTATCCCCGGTATAGGACAGAGAGCTGGTCACCGAACCGCGGGTAAATGTCATCAGGGAAAAACCGGACTTGCCGAACTGCGAGTTGGTCATCAGCATGACATTTCCGCCGAGAGTGGGACGGTCAGAGTTGACGGGGACGGTATACTGGGTTCCGGTCGAGTTATACCAGCTGGCGTTTATGATATCGTCCTTGGTGAAGTTGAATCCTCCCATGACGGAATAGGTGGAGAAGGACTCCATATCCGTATAGTTGTAACGCATATTGAAGCGGTTGGAGAACTCCGGCTTCAGGCTCATGTTACCGACTGTCACATACAGAGGGTCAGAATTGTCGGGCACGGGCATCAGCTGGGTCACAGAGGGCTGGGAGGTACTTCCGTTGTAGTTGATACGCAGGAACTCATTGTTGGAGAAATTGTAGTCAAACCGTGCGGAAGGAGCAAAGTTCCATACCGTGTAGTTGACATTCCTCTCAGGGTTGAAATCATCATTGGTGATGGTCGTCGAGGGCTGGGCATTGACACCGAGCTGGAGATTGTAATTCTTCTCCTGCTTCATGAAGCTCAGCTGCATCCTGTGGCGCAGGAACGTATTCTGCATACGGGAAGAATAGGTGGAGTCCAGCACATCGCTCACCGTACCGTCATCGAGTATGTCACGGGTATCCTTTTCGGACTGGCTGTTGCTCCAGTTGAAACGGTAGGAGCCGAGGAGGAAGAAATTCTTGCCCAATGGCTCTGTATAGGTCAGGTCGGCAGATGCCGAATAGCTGTCCTCGCGCTGCACGTAACTCTGGTTGACCGATTCCTTTCCGGAAGGGCTGCCGTCGGCATAGGTGTTGGTAAGGGAATAGTTGGTTCCAGTGTAGTCGCTGTTGGAGATTGAGTAGTCCACATTGAGGGAAAGGGTCCTTCCTGCCTTCTCTCCTATTCTCTGGCGGTAGAGAATCCGGCCGTTGGTCCTCCAGGAGATTCCGTCCGAAGACGCCTCGCTGATACCGTCGTTGACCTTGCCGGTGCGGGTATTGTCTGTCGAGTACTCGCTGCGCTCGTCATAGCGGGAAGTATTGTAATTGAAGCTTGGACGGAAAAGCAGGGAGGTCTTGTCATTGAACTTGTAGTCTATTTCCAAACCTCCGCGGTGGCCGTCGCTGTACATATAGCTGGTCTCGTTGTTGTCAGTGTGCTGGCTGACACTGTCGTTGAGGAAGGTGGTACGGCTGCTGCGCTCCTCCACGTCACGGGTCATTCCGCTGTAGAGGTAGTTGCCGCCGAGCTCACGGTCGCGGTCGCCGCCGATGTTCATATTGGCGTTGATACCTCCCATCCATGTGGTCATGATACCGCCGCGGTTGCCCCCGAAGCCGCGCCCCCGCATGCCGCCGCCCATGCCCATGTCTCCGAATCCGCGGTTGTTGGTATTGTTGCCGTTGAAGATGATGCTTATCTGATTGTCCTCGGTGAAGCGTCCTACCATACCTGATGCCTGGTAACGGGCTGCATGCTCATCGGTCTGGAGGTCATGGCCTCCGCCGGCCGCCACATTGCCGAACCAGGACTCCAGCAGACCAGGCTTGACACTAAGGTCCAGAACCTTCTCTTCCTCACCGTCGTCTATACCGGTAAACTCGGCCTGATCGGACTTTTTATTTACCACTTTTACCTTGTTGATAATCTTCGCAGGTATGTTCTTGGATGCCAAGGAAGGATCGTCGAGGAAGAATTCCTTACCGTCAATCATAATCTTAGTGATGGTCTCACCCTGATAGGTGATGCCGCCGTCACTGTCCACCTCCATGCCCGGGAACTTCTTGAGCAGGTCCTCCAGCATATCATTGTCTGTGGTCTTGAACAGAGTCGCAGTATATTCTACAGTATCTTTCTTTACCACCACCTGATTACCGACTGCCGTCACCACCACCTCGTTGAGCATGGTGATATCCTCGTTCATGAGCATCTCCCCGAGATCGTTCACTCCTTCCTTGAGCTCCACCTTGTGAGTAAGACGGTAGTACCCCATAAGCTCGGCCACGAACACATACTTGCCGGCCGGGATATTGGCTATCTCACCTCTGCCGTCCCCGTCAGTCATCGCGTAGTATGCCTTCTCCGTCGTGCCGTCCTTGGACACATAGACTGTGGCATAGGACACCGGCTCAAGGGAGACTGAGTCGGTAAGCCTGACTTTTAATGAACTGTTTCCTTTCTGCTGCGCTGAAAGTCCCCACGCCGAAAGGAGAGCGATGAGGAGAGAAAATAGGATACGTCTGTAAGTCATCACCTGTATGATCTATGATAAAATTCAAAATACGCCCTTTTGACAAACGCCGGAGGACATAGTTTAATCACAGGTTCTAAAGTTTTTACTTAAGTCTGTCCGGATGGGACTTGATGAATTTCTCCCAGGAGGTAGAGCTCTCGGTATCTGCGAGAGGGTTCACAAGCTGGTAGAAATGACACATGGCTATGGCCAGTGCATCGGTGGCGTCGAGGAACTTAGGCTGAAACTCTGTGCTCAGCGTCCGCGAGAGAATCAGGGCAACCTGTTCCTTCGATGCTCCTCCCTGGCCCGTCACGGCCATCTTGACCTTGCGGGGAGCATATTCGAAAATAGGGAGGTTATGGGCTATAGCCGCCGCAATGGCCGCCCCCTGCGCCCTGCCGAGCTTGAGCATCACCTGTGGGTTCTTCCCATAGAAAGGCGCCTCGACCGCCACATCGTCGGGACGATAACGGTCAATTACCGCCCCCACCTCGGTAAAGATAGTATTGAGCTTCGCAAAATGGTCCTTCTCACGCCTGAGGTCTATGACCCCCATGTCCACGAAATGCACCCTGCGCCTGTCAATAAGAATGACCCCGTACCCGAGTATCATGGTTCCGGGGTCTATTCCCAATATTATTCTCTGCCGGTCTTCCATCCGTATGTCAGTCGATACGGAAGAAGCGGGTGTACTCATGCAGCACCTTGGGGATGGTGATTCCGTCCGGTGTCTGGTTGTTCTCCAAGAGAGCGGCTACGATACGGGGCAATGCCAGAGAGCTTCCGTTGAGCGTGTGTGCCAGCTGGATATGTCCATCGGAGTCCTTGTAGCGGAGTTTCATGCGGTTGGCCTGATAGGACTTGAAGTTGGATACCGAGCTGACTTCGAGCCATCTCTTCTGAGCCGCCGAATACACTTCGAAATCGTATGTGATGGCCGAAGTGAAGCTCATATCGCCACCGCACAGACGGACTATGCGGTAGGGAAGCTCCAGTGAGCTGACAAGTCTCTCCACATGGAGCACCATCTCGTTCAGAGCCCGCTCCGATGCTTCGGGAAGAGTGAGCTGAACTATCTCCACCTTATCGAACTGATGCAGGCGGTTCAGGCCCCTCACATCCTTTCCGTAGGAGCCTGCCTCGCGGCGGAAGCAGGGAGTGTATGCCGTCATCTTCACCGGAAAGTCCGACTCCTGAAGGATGGTGTCCCGGTAGATATTGGTCACGGGCACTTCGGCTGTGGGCACTAAATAAAAATTGTCCTGGGATGCGAAATACATCTGTCCCTCCTTGTCGGGAAGCTGCCCGGTAGCAAATCCGGATGCCTCGTTGACCAGCACTGGAGGTTCTATCTCTAAATAACCCGCACGTGTATTGAAATCTAAGAAATACTGAATGAGGGCCCTCTGAAGTCTCGCGCCCTTGCCCTTGTAGACCGGGAATCCGGCACCGGTAAGCTTCACCCCGAGATCAAAGTCTATGATGTCATACTTGGAGGCCAGCTCCCAGTGCGGGAGGGCTGTTTCGGGCAGTTCGGGGACATCTCCGCCCATGCGCACCACCACGTTGTCATCGGCATTCTTGCCGACGGGCACGATCTTGTCCGGAAGGTTGGGCAGCAGTACAAGCAGCTCATTCTGCCTCTTCCCGCTCTCCTCCATCTCGGTCTCTAACTTCTTGGAGCGCTCCTTCATCGCTGCTACCTCCTTCTTGGCAGCCTCAGCCTCTTCCTTGAGACCCTGCTGCATGAGCTTGCCTATCTCCTTGGCCTTGGTTTTCTGTGCTGAGAGCGCAGCATCGAGTTCTGTCTGGCAGGCTCTGCGGCGGGCGTCCTGCTCCAATATCTGTTCTACGATCTTAGAAGCGTCGAAATTCTTGACAGCCAGCCTCTCTACGACGAATTCGGGCTGTTCTCTCAAAAGCTTTAATGTCAACATC
Organism: uncultured Bacteroidales bacterium; assembly: GCA_944322575.1. Classification (GTDB taxonomy): domain Bacteria; phylum Bacteroidota; class Bacteroidia; order Bacteroidales; family UBA932; genus Coprenecus. The sequence goes on from CALUPK010000011.1 coordinate 19,092, forward strand.
TGATTACAGTTTTAAAACGGATGCAAATATACGCAGAAGCCGAGAGCAGAGCAAATTTATTTGCTATGCCGAGGCGCCACAGTATATGCGGCGAAGCCGAATATTAAAAATGCCGCAGCTGAGAATATCAACTGCGGCTCAATGACATTTTCCTTACGGCTGATTACTCAGCAGCAGGAGGGAGCACAGACACAAATGACTTGTTCTCTCTCGTCTTGCGGAATGTAACCACTCCGTCTACAAGTGCATACAGGGTATGGTCCTTGCCCATGCCTACATTCTTGCCGGGATAGTGGACTGTACCTCTCTGACGGACCAGAATGTTGCCGGCCTTGGCCATCTGGCCTCCGAACAACTTCAGTCCGAGTCGTTTGCTATGTGATTCACGACCGTTCTTGGAACTACCGACACCTTTTTTGTGAGCCATAATTAATTCCTCCTGTCAATTAAGCGATCTCTTCGATGAGAATCTGGGTTAAACACTGGCGGTGACCGTTCAGTTTCTGATAGCCTTTACGGCGTCTCTTCTTGAAGACCAGAACCTTGTCTGCCTTTACATGATCTACGATAGTTGCCTTTACGTTGACACCGTCAACATAGGGGGTACCTACCTTGACCGTACCGTTGTCGTCGGTCAGAAGCACTTTGGAGAAATCTACAGAAGCTCCTTTCTCGCCTTCAAGACGGTTTACGAAGACCTTCCTGCCCTTCTCCACTTTCAATTGCTGTCCTGCAATGTCTACAATTGCGTACATTTAATTTTACTTTTTTTAAGTTAGCGGCAGTAAGCGGTTATTATCCTTGCAAATAACTCTTATTCAGTAGCTTAACAGCCTATAATCAGTATTTTGGGAGAGCAAAAGTAATACATTTCACCATTTTTCACAAATTTAAGTCAAAAAACTTACTTTTTTTCATATTTTTGCTACCGTGAAAAACCAGATGACAACATGGAATCCCCTTTTACCCACAACTCCATCGCAACTGGCAGCGACTTCCTTTCCAGAAAGAAAGACGTCTGCCGACTCGTATCCCTTATTTCAGATGGCAGGCATGCCGTCATCTATGAGCCTCCCCGTACCGGCAAGCATTCCCTCATCAGCATGGCCATGAGCAAGCTGACTGCGAATCCCGGTTATATGTTCCTTAACGCAAATCTTCTCAACATCATTGACGCCTCAGACTTCATCAGCTGGATGGAACACATCTCCTCCACAAGCAGCGGCCGCCGCACGGTGGTCTGCATCGAGGAGTTCCAGAACATCCTGAGACTCGAGAACTGGGAAAGACTGATCCACATGATGGAGACAGAGTTGAAAAAGGACAGCAGCCCTGTCTTTATTCTCTCCGGCTCCGGTGTCAACGCCATGAAGTATATCTTCGAAGAAAAAAAGATGTTTTACCGTCTTTTCGAAAGAGTATGCCTCTCGCCCATCGACGAAAAGTCCGTCTCGGACCATATCATCAAGACCTTCCTCAGAGTAGGCAGGGTGGTGGAGCCCGAACAGGCTGAATATATCTACAATATCGCAGACGGCCATCCCTGGTACATCTGGCAGTTGGCAAACAGCTGCTTCAACCTGACCAAGGGCTACCTCAACAAGAGCCTGATCGATGAGGCTGTAGACTCACTGCTCTATACCCACGGACTCCGCTACCAGGAGATTACCGAGGGCCTGAGCAGGTATCAGCTCTATCTGCTCAGGGCCGTATTTGACGGAGTGACCAAAGTCAGCTCTTCCGAGGTCATCTCCCAGTACAGGCTCAACTCCTCGGCCAACGTCCACAGGCTCAAGGAAGCTCTGACAAAAAAAGAAGTCATAGTCTTCGACTCCAACGACGTACCGAGGATTATCGATCCGATCTTCAAGCTGTGGCTTGAGAAACATTTTTTTAAGTCAAACCAATAGACATCATGAAAAGACTGGCAGTGCTCTCGGGAGCGGGAGTCAGCAAAGAAAGCGGAATCAACACATTCAGAGACTCCGACGGCATGTGGGAACAATACCCAGTGGAGGAAGTTGCCTCCATCGAGGGATGGTACCGCAACCCAGGACTCGTACTCGACTTCTACAATGCCCGCAGGCGGGACATCCAGAACAAGCAGCCCAATGAGGCTCACCGGATCATCGCCGCACTCGAGAGCGACTTCCAAGTCACTGTCATCACCCAGAACATCGACAACCTGCATGAGAAAGCAGGTTCGACAAATGTCATCCACCTCCACGGAGAGATAACCAAGGCCCGCGGCGAGAACTCCCTCACCCCGGTCTACGACATAGGTTACTCCGACATCCGTCTCGGAGACAAGGACAGCCGCGGACAGCAGCTCCGGCCGGACATCGTCTGGTTCGGAGAGGCCGTCCCGATGATAGAGAAAGCAGCGGAAATAGTCTCTGAATGTGACATTCTCTTAGTCATCGGCACATCGCTCGTAGTCTACCCCGCCGCAGGCTTAGTCAACTACATTCGTCACGGAGTGCCCATCTACTTGGTGGACCCCAGTCCGATGCAGCTTCACTACAAGTATTACACCCAGATACAGGACGTTGCCACAGCCGGCATGCGGAAATTTCTGGAACTGGTACCTTCCCTGAGATAAGTCCCGGCCCGACATCAGGATCGGGGTATTCCTGCTCCTGTACCGCATGGTACGCATCCTCACATGTCCCGAGATGTGCTTGGCCGGGCATGCAACGAGATTCTTTAGGGGAGCGCCGGCTTTCTGTAAGTCGCTAATATCCAACCATTCTGCTCTTCTGACTTCTCCCGAGACGCCCTCAAGACAGCTTTTCGGGAGCGAGCCGCGAGTCACATCGACTGATTACCAACACATTACAGTAACAGTCCTCTCCCCGACAAAATCTCGTCAGCAAATATAGTTACCAGAAGAGGCGGAATGTGTAAAAAAATTCCGGCAGACTGTGCGTGTCTGCCGGAATCTGATATTGTTGAAGAAGCTCCTTTCTCAGGATTACTTCTGACGGCTCTTGTAGCGCTGGTAGAACTTGTCCACGCGGCCTGCGGTGTCGACGAGCTTCATCTTTCCGGTATAGAAAGGATGGGAGGTGTTGGAAATCTCGACCTTTACGAGGGGGTAGGTCACGCCCTCGATGTCGATGGTCTCCTTGGTGTTGACACAGGAGCGGGTGATGAACACATGCTCATTGGACATATCCTTGAAAGCTACAAGACGGTAGGATTCGGGATGTATACCTTTTTTCATTGTGTGTGAGTGTTTATAAATTGTCTAATCAAATTCGGACCGCAAAAGTATGTATAATTTCTCTGACTCCCAAATTTTTCCGCGTCATATTCAGGCTCCGGGATTTTTCACGCGCGTCAGCTGGTCATCGTAGAGCATGTAGCGGCGGGCCTTGCGGATCCACTTCTGCTCCTCGAGCTTGATATGCTCGAAGAGTCCGCTCCATGAGATGTTTCCTGCCACGTATGCGTACATAACCTCGTCTCCAAGCACAGCCGGAAGTCCGGAAAGACTGATGCCCGTTCCGTCATCTACAAGCTGCCGCACGATCCGCAGAGCGTGAGCCACCGAATGATAAGGAGCGCCTGGCACAGGCAGCATCTGAAAGCCGAAGCATCTCTGGTCCTTCCATCGGCCGAAACGGGGCAGGAACACAGTACGGCGCAGGAACACACCTGAGTCGGAGAACCCTCTGAGGTCATTTCCCTCCCGCAGGTACCTGTCCATATACGGAGCGCCGAACAGCTCGTAGGGGCGTGCCGTACCCTCTCCGAAACTCAGGTCGGTGCCCGAGAGGAGGACCATGCCGCAGTAGAAGTTGGAAGTGAACAGTCCCGGCACATCCTGACGCGGAGGTATGCTCCACGGCATCATGTACTGGGTGGCTGGACGCACCATATATGAGATGATGTGCAGGGGGAACTTGGCTCCTATCTCGGAATAGAAAAGATTGGCCAACTCCCCGAGAGTAAGGCCGTGTCTGTGAGGAATACCTTCTATTCCGGCAGTTCCGGGACTGCCGGGGCAGAGGGTCGTGCCCTCTACCCAGCGCCCGCAGATATTTTCCCTGTCAAGAATATAGACTGACAATGAGAGTCCACTGTGATGTATGAGCTGGAATATCTCATAAAGGAGTGCCGTCAGGGAGTCATACCTTGAGCCTGTATCCTGATATTCGACGACAAGTGCATCCACATCCTCCAATACTCCGGCATCCATAGAGAGTTCTCCGGAAGGGCCGGTGTGCAGAGGCACGAACATACAGTCGTCCAAGCCCAATGATGCATATACGGGTGCCTCCCCTATCGCATTGTCGGGCTTCTCCCCGAACAGGCCGTCCGCGGGGAACAGAACTTTGCGCAGTCTGCCGTTGCGGTACAGGCTCTCGAAAAGATACTCCTGACGCTGCGGATCCCAGGCCGACTGATTGCACAGCACAGCTATGGAACCCCGGCGAAGCACTAAGTCCTCCTGACGGTCGAGCGGTGTGGTCCTGAATGAGAACATGAGCCCTTATCCGATTATCTCCTTGGCGATTTCTATCACATCTGCGGCTATTCTGCCCGCTGAAGCCTCGTCCGCAGCCTCGGAATAGACACGGATGATAGGCTCTGTGTTGGACTTGCGCAGATGCACCCACATCTTCTCACGGTCGAAGTCTATCTTAACTCCGTCGATATCGGTGATGCGCTCAGATGCGTAGCGCTTCTTTATCTCCCCGAGAATCCTGTCTATCAGAGAACGGTCCGACAGCTCGATGCGGTTCTTCGATATCACATACTGCGGCAGGCCGGCGCGGACCTCGGTCACTTTCTTGCCGGAACGCACTAAGGAGCTCAGAAATAGAGCCGTACCGATGAGGGCATCGCGTCCGTAGTGCAGGTCGGGCACGATAACGCCTCCGTTGCCCTCGCCCCCGATAACGGCACCGGTGCGCTTCATCTCGGTGGTCACATTGACCTCACCCACTGCTGATGCGCTGTAGGTGCAGCCGTGGGCCTCTGTCACGTCACGCAGAGCGCGGGAAGAGGACAGGTTGGAGACTGTGGGACCGGGCTTGAGCGAAAGCACATAGTCAGCTACGGATACCAGCGTGTACTCCTCTCCGAAGAACGAGCCGTCCTCACAGACCAGGGCGAGACGGTCCACGTCAGGATCCACCGCGATACCGAGGTCGGCCTTCTCTGAAGCTACTCTCGAGCATAGGTCCACTAAATGGGACGGCAGCGGCTCCGGGTTGTGGGCAAAATGTCCGGTAGGCTCGCAGTTGAGCTTCACACACTCCACTCCGAGAGCCTCTAAAAGCCGGGGCATGACGATACCTCCTACCGAGTTGACGGCATCCAGCACCACCTTGAAACCGTGTGCGCGGATACCCTCCGCGTCCACCAGCGGATGAGCCAGGACAGCCTGTATGTGCGCGTCGGTGAAATCCTTCTCCACGTATGAGCCGAGGGAGTCGACGTCACAGTATTCAAATCCTTCCCGGTCAGCGATCTCCACTAACTCAGCTCCCTCCGCGGCATTGAGGAACTCGCCGTGCTCGTTGAGCAGCTTGAGGGCGTTCCACTGCTTGGGATTGTGCGAGGCGGTCAGGATAATGCCTCCGTCGGCCTTTTCGAAGATTACGGCCATCTCCACGGTGGGAGTGGAGGCCAGACCGGCGTTGACCACATCGATGCCGCAGGCCCTGAGGGTACCGCAGACGATCTCATCCACCATGGGGCCCGAGATACGCGCGTCACGGCCGACTACCACCTTGAGCCGGCGGTCTCCCTTGCTGCGGTGCAGCATCGAGGAGTATGCAGATACGAATTTGACAATGTCCAGAGGCGTAAGCGCCTCTCCGCAGGGGCCTCCGATGGTACCCCTGATACCGGAGATAGATTTTATAAGAGTCATAGCTATAAGGTTTTAAATAATTTCTACATCATTTCCTTCCATCCATCCCTGCCGTCCGTCGGACAGTTCGATGCGGTACCAGTCTCCAAGGCTGTCCACCACCGAGACTTTTGTCCCTTCGTGCAGGATAAAGAGAGACTGGTCTGTGGAGCCGGGCGAGCTCTTGACACTGCTCACCGGCACCGTCACCACAGCCTCCCCCGAGTCCTCGACGGCCGAGCGCAGGTTAAAGGCAAATGCAGCTGAAATCGCCATGAAGACGACGGCCACCACCGCTATGGCGAAAGCCGTCTTGCGCAGGGCTATGGAGCGTCCGAAGCGGAACAGCAGCACCATCACAGCCACTGTCATCAGCAGTGCCAGAGCGATCCATGCCCAGGCATCGGAAGACAGAGTATCGCGGAAGGCCTTGAACCAGGTCAGGAGAATGAACTCCGGTACGGCCTCTATCCGGTCCAAGGTTCCCTCCCGGGCAATCTCTAAATTGACAGCCGCATCCTCGTACGACGGATCCAGCTTCAGTGCCTTCTCGTAGTAGAGAATCGAGAGACCGAGGCGGTGGCCCAGCTTGTAGCAGCAGTTGCCCATGTTGTAATAGAGATCGGGGGAGACATATCCTGCCTCCTCTATGGAAGTGAAAGCGGTAAGGGCCGCCTCGTAATTCTCCGCGGTATATTCATTCACCGCCTGTGCCCATAGAGAGTCCACATCCCGGGCTCCTGCAGCCGTCACAGCAGATACAGCCAGCACCACAGCGGCAATCATCGTTCTTATCATCGTCTTCATACTCAACTTTCTATTTCTGAAATAACCTTAACTGCCTGCTCATAGTGCTTCTCCATGGCCTCGGAGCCGGAAGCAGGGGCATAGCGGGCATACTCGCAGGCATCGAGTATGTCAGAGAGTGCCTGTATCACAGCCTCGTCCTTACCGCGGGAGCGGAGTTCTTCCCCTATCCTCTCCCGTGTCAGGTCGGCAACCGGCAGCATCAGCTTGTCGGAGATGTAGCCGTGCAGAGCCTTGTGCAGCTCCTCGTAGAACGCACTGTAAAGTCCCTGCTTCAGGAAGACGGATGCGTTCTTCAGACGGGCTCGGGCCACTTTCAGGGCCTTGCGGTTGCGGGTACCGGCCACATCGCTGCGCCGGGCGATGCTGCGGTTCAGAAGCACCCACACGGCAGCCGTTGCCAGCACTATCACTATCGGGATTATGAGCATCGCCGGTGAGCTGACCATCATCCGGCCGGCCTTTTTCAGGTGAGACGTGGTGGAAATGAAGCGGATGTCCTCCCCGAGGCTCTCGACGCTCCGTTTGCTTACTCCGGAAGGAATGACGGCGGCGTCGGTGCGTGTGCCCTCGCCCACTTTCAGACGCAGCGGCCCGGAGGAGAGGGTACGGTAACGTCCGGCCTGCACATCATAATAGGTAAATTCCACTGGATCTATATCAAATACTCCAGGGGCACGCGGAATGAACGGATACTCGAACGTCAGCGTTCCGGAAGCTCCGGATGCACCGGTCGAGATATTCTCCGTCTTACGTATATCGTACGCCTCGAAATCAGCAGGGAACTGCATCTTGGGAGCATCCACCATATTGATATTGCCTGTACCGGATATCTCTACCCTAAGGGAAGTCGCCTCATGGGCGGAAACGCTGTCCGAGACAAAGCCGGCCGTCATCCTGAACGACCCCACCCCTCCGGTAAAGGAGGCCGGAGCTCCGGACGGCAGGGCCGATACATTCACAGTCACCGGATCACTGGTCACCCGCTTGCGTATCGTCTGGTAAGAGCTGAAGAAATCGTCAAAGATGGAACGGGGCCCGGTGGACTCGGCCCGTATCTGGAGGAGGCACACCAGCTCCGAGGGATCGATGGTCAGGGCTCCGGTCTGCTGAGGCAGGAGCATGTAGCGGCGCAGGAGGGCCGCATTGTAAACCTGTCCGTTGTAGTTCTCGCGGACGAACTGGATGTTCTGCGGAGCATCTATCTCCTGACTCCAGAACCCGTCGAAGGTCGGGAAGCGCACGTCCTCGAAGCCGCTGATGGCGGAAGTCTGGACATAGAGCTTGAGGGTCACAATGACCGGCTCGCCCACCACCGCCCGGGTCTTGCTGACGCTCATGCGCAGCATCAGGTCCTCACCCGCGCTCTGCCGCTGTCCTCCGGAAGCGGCGGAGCCCTGGTCCGGCGCCTCTCCCTTTACGGCCTCTATCGTCCTCGGTTCCGTTCTGTAGGTTTCCTTGCCTATCTTCACCGAAGCCGCACCCAGCGTCACCTTGCCCTCCTGCATGGCCCTCACGGTATAGGTGTAGCTGTGAGCGTGGGTCGTGGAGCTCTGGCCGTTGATGCTCTGGAAGCTGGTAGAAGTGGAAGGCACCGGCCCGGCCAGCACTTCCAGTCCCTCGAAGGAGGGAGGTACGAAGTCCGACACCTTGCCGCTCTCGTAAGTAGCCGTGAACACCACTCTGAATATCTCGTCGGTGGAAACCACCGCCGGAGCGTCAGCCGTGAAACTGTTCTGTGCCGACGCCGTCAGCACGCAGAGCAGCGTCAGCGCTGACACTGCGGCCATTCTGCTGAATTTCCTGTACAATCCTGTCATTTTATCTGTCATCTCTCCCATTTTTACCAATTTTTCTCCTTCTCTTTAGATTTCTCCTTCAGGGCCTTGGCCTTCTTGACCTTGTCCTGGGTCTGCTTCTCCTTGTCCTCTATGGCCTGAAGCATCTGCTGTGCGGCCTGAGGGGAGATCTGCGGCTGATTCTGAGGCTGTTGCTGCTGATCCTGGTTCTGCCGGTTCTGGTCGTTGTTCTGATTCTGATCGTTCTGCTGATCGTTATTCTGGTTCTGGTCCTGATTCTGCTGGTTCTGATCCTGGTTCTGGTCCTGCTGCTGTTGCTGCTGTTGCTGCTGATTCTGACTCTGCTGGTTCTGCTGCTGGTCCTTCAGCATCTTCTGGGCGTAGGCTAAGTTGGACTTGGTCTCGAAATTGTCCGGTTCTAAACGGAGGGACTCCTTGAATGCCTCCACTGCCTCCTGATACTTCTTCTGCTTGAGGGCTATGTTGCCGCTGTTGTGGAAATAGTCCGAGGCCTTGGAGGACGACAGATTCTTCAGAGTATCGCCCAGGTCCTTGAAATACAGCTCCGCCTCATTGTAACTCTCTGCCTTGTAGAGAGTATTGCCTAAGTTATACTTGGCCGTAACTGAGGCTGAGTCCACGATAAGGGCCCGCTTGTAATCGATCTCCGCCTCCCGGAACAGTCCTTTCTTGAAGTCTTTGTTGCCGGCGCGTACCTCCGTGCGGTCGCTCTGTGCCGACATGACAGCCGGCGCAAGTACTATCATGGCGGCTATGGCCGCGAGAGTCTTTCCGCTTCTGCCGAAAAGGCTCCTGTGGTTGCGTGTATCGGACATAAAGAACTCTATGAGAAGAAACACAAGTGCTATTGCAAAAAAGTACATATACTGTTCGTCAAATTCTTCGAATACTACGGACTGGAACTCTTTGTCCTGAAGAGTGCGGATCTCGTCGATGACGGGATTGAGCCCGAATTCCGTGTTGCCTGCCCTTACATAGAGACCCTCGCCTGCGGATGCAATGTCCCTGAGGGTCTGCTCGTCAAGACGGGTGACGACTATATTGCCGTCCTTGTCTTTCAGCAGGCCTCCATCCATCGGGATAGGCTTGCCTTCGGGAGAGCCTACTCCGATGCAGAACACCTTTGCACCCATATCCACCGCATCGCGGGCGGCCGCCACGGGATCGTCCTCGTGATTCTCACCGTCGGTTATAAGGATGATGGCCCGGCTGTGCTCGCTCTCGGAGGTGAAGCCGCGGATGGCGGTCCGTATGGCCTCGCCAAGGGCTGTTCCCTGCACCGGCACGGACTCGGTAGTAATCGAGTTGAGGAATATCTTGGCCGATACGTAGTCAGAAGTAATGGGCAGCTGGACGAAGGACTCGCCGGCGAAGATGATCAGGCCGATACGGTCGCCCTGCAGCTCATCCACTAACTTCGATATGGCGAGTTTGGCCCGCTCTAAGCGGTTGGGCGAGTAGTCCTCGGCCAGCATGGAGTTGGACACGTCGAGCACGACCATAATCTCCGCCCCTTTGATCTGCCTCTCCTTGAGAGTAGCACCGATCTGGGGCCTGGCCATACCGAGGCTGAAAAAGAACAGGGCGACAGAGATTATCGTCAGCTTCGCCCATCCCTTGCGGCGGGGAACCTCGGGAGTAAGCTGCGCGACGAGCTCAGGATCTCCGAAACGGGAGATTCTCATCCTCCTGAACCGGCGCATCAGCCAGTAAGCTGTAAACATCAGGGGTATCAGCAGTATCAGCAGCAGATACCCTCCTTGTGCCAAATATATCATGCTATCCTCCTTGCTGCAAAAATTCTCAAAATTATCTCAAGCAGGAACGCGGCTAAGGCCCATACGGCGAAACGGCCGAATTCCTCGGTATAGACAGGGAAGGAGTCCACTGTAATCTTGACCTTCTCCATCTCGTTGATCTCTCCGTAGATCTGCAGGAGCTTGGTGTTGTCGGTAGCCCGGAAGTAGGAGCCTCCGGTCTGTTCGGCTATCTGCTCGAGCAGTTTCTCGTCTATCTCCACCGGTATGTTGCGCACCTGCACTCCGAAAGGGGTCATAACCGGATAAGGGGCAGTACCCATAGCGCCCACACCTATAGTATAGACACGGATACCGTAAGTCTTGGCTATCTCGGCTGCTGTCAGAGGGGCTATCTCGCCGCGGTTGTTGACTCCGTCAGTGAGCAGGATGACTACCCGGCTCTTGGCCTGGGAGTCTTTGAGGCGGGCCACAGCGTTGGCCAGACCGTTGCCTATCGCCGTACCGTCATCTATCAGACCGCACTCTATCTCCTTGATGAGATTGATCAGGGTAGCGCGGTCGGTGGTCAGGGGCGACTGGGTGTAGCTCTCGCCGGCGAAGACCACCACTCCGATACGGTCCGAAGGCCGCTGGGAGATGAACTCTATGGCGATGTTCTTGGCCGCTTCGATACGGTCCGGAGTAAAGTCGCGGGCCAGCATACTGGTGGACACGTCGAGAGCCAGAACGATATCGATACCTTCGGTATCAGTGCGGCTGAAGTCTGAAGAGCTTCTGGGACGGGCCATGGCCACTATCAGCAAGGCCACGGCTATCATTCTGAGTACTGCCGGCAGGTGACGGAGCACCCGGGCGAGGCCAGCGCTGGCTGCCGAGAATGGGGCCGTAGTGGACATGGCCACGTAGGGCCGGCGGCGGCGTACCTGTTTCCAGATGTACCATGCGGCCATGGGAACGAGCAGCAGCTCTAACCACAGCACCCAGGGATATTCGAAGAAGAGGTTATTCATGGGCTTTCTCCTCCATAGATTTTTCCGGCTGACCGGCAGTGTCCTGTCTCTTTCCTTCCTTCGCTGTCTTCTCCGCATCGGCCTCCAGTTCCTGCATGAAGGTGTCGTTGACAAAGCGCACCGCTACCGGCACGGCATTCTCATTCTCCGACTCGGAGGCAGTGTACTTGGCGAACTTGACTAAGTCGGCCGTGCCGAAGAGATCCTTGAGCGACTCGAAGTCCGAGGGCTGGATATCCTTAACGGAAAGATCCACCAATATCTCCCCGGAAGTACGCTCTATGGTCTTGACTCCGAAGCGCTTCTCTATGTAGACGCGGAGGGTGTCGGTAATCTCGGTATAGTACTGCTTCTGGTTGCCGGTCTGCCAGAGCTTCTCGCCCCGGATACGGTCTAAGTCGCGCAGAGCCACGATGTGGGGAGGGTCCTGCGGAGTGGGCTTGCCGAAGAGAGGACGGTTCTTCCGCCTGCGGACTATCAGCCGCCAGACGGCTATGACGGCGGCCACCAGGACAATGCCTCCGGCCACCCACGGCAGCACCTCCGCGAAGGTCACCGGGTAGCGGAACTGCGGCCGGATGTCATACATCTCGTAAGTGGTGGTGTCAATGGGTATCGTAGTCACTTCCAAGGGGACCTCCGGGAGACGGAGAGTGTCCACCGCATCCTCCCCGCGGTAGACGTAGACCACCAGCGGGGGCAGGACGTAGCTGCCGCTGTCGAAAGAGGTGATGGTGGCGCGGGTCTGCACCCGGGAGAAGTCCCGGCCCCGGTCCACCGTGTCTATCGTGAAGTTCCCTATCAGCTCGACTCCGGGCACCACGTAGCCCGACATCGAGTCTATCCTGACGGACATGCCGCGGGGCAGGCGCATCTCGGAAGTCCACTCGATCTGATCCCCGATAAGGATGGTGTCGCGGGAGACTCCCGCCGAGACGATCTCCTGCGCCCCGACCCTGAGGACGGAGAGCAGAAGGAGGGCCGCGGCCGCTGTCACTGTGCTGAATATTCTGTATCTCATATTTCCAATTGTCCTAAATTCTCCTATGCCCGCGTCTGGAACAGGGCAACAAGGCTCTTGACATAGTCCTGGTCGGTCCGGATGCTGACGGTGTCCACCTTGTACTTGCGCAGGGTCAGCAGAGTCTCCGCGTAGGCCTTCCTCGCCCACTCCCCGTAACTCTCGCGAACGGAGCGGCGGGAGGTATCCACGTAGACGATGCGGCCCGTCTCATTGTCCCTTACCGGGAGAAGGCCCACGTCGGGCAGGGTGCGGTCCCTCTCGTCGTAGATATTGATCACCGACAGGTCGTGCCGGTTCACCGCCACCTTCAGAACATCCTCGTAGCGGGGGCGGAAGGTCTGCGGGTCGATGTCGAGCATGTCGGAGAGAAGGAATGCCGTACACTTCTTCTTCAGGGCGTTGGTCAGGAAGCGGAGGGCCTCTCCGATGTCCGTGCCCTTCTCCTCCGGGCGGAACTCCAGGACCTCGCGGATGATCCTCAGCAGGTGGCTGCGGCCCTTCTTGGGAGGGATGAATTTCTCCACGCGGGTGCTGAAGAACAGGGCCCCGACCTTGTCATTGTTGATGGATGCGGAGAATGAGAGCACCGCCGCTATCTCCGCCGTCAGATCCTTCTTGGTCTTGGACGAGGTTCCGAACCAGCCGGAGCCGCTGGCGTCGATGAGCAGCATGACGGTCAGTTCCCTCTCCTCCTCGAACACCTTTATATAAGGAGTGCCCGTGCGGGCGGTCACGTTCCAGTCCATGTTGCGCACGTCGTCGCCGATCTGGTACTCGCGCACCTCGCTGAAGGCCATACCGCGGCCCTTGAAGGCCGAGTGGTACTCGCCCGCGAAGATCTGGCTCGAGAGGGCCCGGGTCTTGATCTCTATCTTGCGTACTTTCTTCAACAGGTCGTTGCTGTCCATAGACTACGGCACCTCCACTGCGTTGATGATGTCGGAAATGATGTTCTCTGAAGTTACGTTCTCGGCCTCAGCCTCGTAGGTCAGGCCGATACGGTGACGGAGCACCTCGTAGCAGACAGCCCTCACGTCCTCGGGTATCACGTAGCCGCGGCGCTTGATGAAGGCGTAGGCCTTGGAGGCCATGGCCAGGGAGATGGAGGCACGGGGCGAGGCTCCGTAGGAAATCATGTCGGTCAGGGACTTCAGGCCGTAGTCGGACGGGGTGCGGGTGGCGTAGACGATGTCCACGATATAGCGCTCGATCTTCTCGTCCATGTACACCTCGCGGACCACCTCGCGGGCCTTGATGATGTCCTCGGGCTGGAGTACGGCATTGGCCTTGGGGAAGGTGCCGCTGTTGTTCATGCGGATGATCAGCTTCTCCTCCTCCTTCTTGGGGTAGGTCACCACTACCTTCAGCATGAAACGGTCGACCTGGGCCTCGGGCAGCGGATAGGTACCTTCCTGCTCGATAGGGTTCTGGGTGGCCATCACGAGGAAGGGCTCTGGGAGCTTGAAGGTCTGGTCACCGATGGTCACCTGGCGCTCCTGCATGGCCTCGAGGAGGGCGGACTGCACCTTGGCCGGAGAACGGTTGATCTCATCGGCCAGTATGAAGTTGGCGAAGACAGGGCCTTTCTTAATCTGGAACTGCTCGCTCTTCTGACTGTATATCATCGTACCGATAAGGTCCGCAGGGAGCAGGTCGGGGGTAAACTGGATACGGCTGAACCTGGCGTTCACGCACGAGGCCAGAGTGTTGATGGCAAGAGTCTTGGCCAGACCAGGAACACCTTCGAGAAGGATGTGCCCGTTGGCCAGAAGGCCGATAAGCAGATTCTCCACCAGATGCTTCTGTCCTACGATCACCTTCGTCATCTCCATCGAGAGGATGTCCACGAAGGCGCTCTCTTTCTGAATCCGTTCGTTTAATTCTTTAATGTTTACGGTGTCCATATCAAAATATTTGTATTTTTGTCATCGAAATTTTACAAAAATAATCGATTTTCTCCAACAATGAGGTTTTTCGCTTCAATATCCTACAACGGCTCGGGACTCTCCGGATGGCAGATTCAGGACAATGCTCCAAGTGTCCAGGACGAAATCCAGAAGGCCGCTTCAGCCGTTCTCGGGGAGAAAATCTCCGTGGTCGGGGCCGGAAGGACGGATGCCGGAGTCCATGCCTCGGACTTCACAGCCCACTTCGACTCTGACAGCCTTTGTCTGTTGGAAGACCACGCGCACGTAATCTACAAAATAAATGCCATTCTGCCGAAAAATATCGTGCTCCGCGACATCGTCCGGGTCAGGGATGACGCCCACGCCCGCTTCGATGCCGACAGCCGCACCTACCGGTACTACATCCACGGGCGGAAGGACCCTTTCGTACAGGATTTTTCCTGGTACTGCAAATATCCTTTAGACGTGGAGGCCATGAACCGCGGGGCGGAGCTGCTGACAGGACGGCACGATTTCAGCTGCTTCGAGAAGACCGGGAGCGCGGCCACTTCGCCCCTTTGCGAGGTGACGGCCGCCGGATGGAGCTGCTGGACTCCGGCCATAGCGCCGATGCCCGGGCCGCTGCAGATGCCGTTTGCAGCACCTGCAGCCGGTGACGCTCCTGTATCCGGGACGGTGCCCGCAGCAGCCCCGGCCGGAGCTCCGGATACCGCTCCATTGTACCTGGTATTTACCGTTACGGCCAACCGCTACCTGCGCAACATGGTCCGGGCCATAGTCGGGACCCTGGTCGAGGTGGGACGCGGACGGCACGAGCCTGAATGGGTCCTGGACGTGCTGGCCTCCCGCGACAGATGCCGGGCCGGACAGTCCGTACCGGGGCATGCCCTCTTCCTGACCCGGGTGCACTACCCGGACGACGTTTTCCGATATTGATTTTACTAACACTAAGACATTTACACATTCAACACCATGCTGACACTACTCCAAGCCAACACCGCAGACCTCCTCATCCAGGAGGCAGCCGCCCCCGAAAAGATGTCCCTCATCAAGATGGCCGTCGCCGGAGGATGGCTGATGATCGTACTCCTGATCCTGTCCATCATAGCCATCTACATCCTCGGCAACCGTCTCTGGGCCATCCGCCAGGCAGGGAAACTCGACCCTCACTTCATGACCAACATCCGCGAGCTTGTCAGGGCCGGAAAGACCTCCTCGGCCATCAGCCTCTGCCGTGAGAACTCCTCGCCCATCGCCCGCCTCATCGAGAAAGGCCTCGAGCGCCAGGGCAATCCCCTGCCCGACATCCAGGCCGCAGTCGAGAACGTAGCCAACATCGAGGTAGCCAAGCTCGAAAAAGGGCTTCCGATGCTCGCCACAGTGGCCGGAGGCGCCCCGATGATCGGATTCCTCGGTACCGTAATCGGTATGATCCAGGCCTTCTACAACATGGCCTCAGCCGGCAGCAACATCGACATCACACTCCTCTCCGGAGGTATCTACACCGCCATGGTGACCACCGTGGGCGGTCTGTTCGTCGGCATCATCGCCTACTTCGGCTACAACTGGCTCACATCCCGCGTCAACGATATCGTATTCAAGATGGAGAGCGAGACCATCTCGCTGATGGACATGCTCAGTTCCGCCAAGGCCGACACCCTGCCGGAACACTCTATCGAAACCGCTTCCCACAGACCGGCAAAACGCAGCACCACCGGCACCACCAGGGCAACAGCCCCCAAGCCGGCCGGACGCAGCAGCCGCACTTCCGGCACAGGTACCCGGGATACTGCCTCTTCTGCTGCTTCTGATGCTTCTGCCGCTTCCAACGCTTCCGACGCGGACGGCAACTCCGAAACATTTACCTTAGACAAAGACATTTAACGATGGCCATCAAACGCAGAACCAAGGTCGAGCCGGCATTCTCGATGTCATCCATGACAGACATCGTGTTCCTGCTGCTGATATTCTTCTTAGTGACCTCGACCCTGATCAACCCCAACGCCCTCAGACTCCTGCTGCCCAAGAGCACCAACCAGATCTCCGCCAAGGCCACCGTCAGCGTATCCATCAAGCACTACCCAGAGCTCGGAACCTACACCTACCACATCAACGGAGATCCCCAGGCCGTACCCTTCGCAGATGTAGAACCGGCCCTCCAGCTCCTGCTGCGGGATTCCGACGACCCCACCTTCTCTATCTACGCTGACCGTACAGTGCCGATAGAAGAAGTCGTCAACCTCATGAACATTGCCAAGCGCAATCAGTACAAGGTCATACTGGCTACGGCACCGGAATAGCGAGGTGAGCATTTGCCGCACCCGGCCGTCCACTGAAAGCCTGACACACCACCACGCCCGACACATATCAGCCGATACAGAACCAACACAATGAACAACCGTAAAGCCACATACGCAGGTATCCTGCTCACAGTAGCAGTCCACGCCATACTGCTGATGTTCGGATTCCGATCCCAGCTGCAGAAGATGGATGTGCCGCCGTCTGTCCAGGGTATGCTCATAGAATTCCCGCCAGAGGAAGAGCCCGTCCCCATCCGGACAGCCGTGGGGGTGGAGCCGCGTGCCGAAGAGGCCGACCCTGTCGAGGAAGTACGTCTCGTGCAGAGAGCTGAGGCGCCTGTAGCCGCTGCCGATGTAACAGACAACGCCAGCGTGGAGACCACCGTCGGGGACGAAGGCGACGTAGAGGTGCCCGAACCGCCTGCCGAGAAACCCATCGACCGCCGCGCCCTCTTCTCCAGCCGCCGGTCCAACCGCACCGATACCGCAGCAGTCCAGGTGGCCTCCGAAATCTCCGACCGCCTCACCGCCGGACATCCCAAAGGCAATACCGAAGAAGGCTCTCCCGACGGCCGCCCGACCGCCCGCCTCGAAGGCCGTACCGTCATGGGCAACCTGCCCCTCCCCGAGTACTCCGTCCAGAACGCCGGCACAGTAGTCGTCCGCATCATGGTCGACCAGTACGGTTCCGTCACCAACGCCATCCCCGGAGCCCGCGGCACCACAGTCCAGGACGCCACCCTCTGGGAAGCCGCCAAGAAAGCCGCCCTCAAAGCCAAGTTCAACGTCTCCGCCACCGCACCCGCCGTCCAGGAAGGCACGATCACATACGTGTTCACCTTACGGTAAGCATGCTGCGATACCCGCCTGTGTCCGTGCCTCCGTTCCATGTCACTCCTTACCACTCCATACTCCATCCGAAGGGCCCTCGAAACCACACCATTTTCCCACTCCTTCCCATTTTCCCACAACGGCACCGTTTCCCGCAATTCGCTGCCGTTGCGGCAACACGTTCACGCCGGCACCACCGTCACAGAACCCCTGAACAGCATTGTCCCCTCGGAGACACACCACAACGGCACCGTTTCCCGCAATTCGCTGCCGTTGCGGCAACACGTTCACGCCGGCACCACCGTCACAGAACCCCTGAACAGCATTGTCCCCTCGGAGACACACCACAACGGCACCGTTTCCCGCAATTCGCTGCCGTTGCGGCAACACGTTACTCCACAGCCATTTCATACCTCTTTCGAAGGCAGAATAGCACGCGAAAGAGATATTGCACAGCCAGGAAGCATTTCCCTACCGGATACGGGATGTTCAGACGGTAGTGCGTGCCAGCGCCTCATAGAGCGGTTCGCGCTCGCGGTAGAGGCGGTCGATGACATCGCGCAGGGGGATGTCGCCGCGGTTCTCGAGGAGGGTGCGGCCGCCGGTGTCTTTCGACAGGCGGTTGAAGATGGTGTCGATGTCGGTCTTGACGTAGACGCAGTAGGTGAAGCGGGAGATGAGGTCGCGGCAGCCGGGGGTGGTGACAATGCCGCCTCCGAGGGAGAGGACGAGGGTGCAGCGGTGCATGTCCTCAAGGGTTTCAGGGTGCTCCGAGATGTGCTCTTCGAGGATGTCCTCTAAGCACTCCTCCTCTATCTTGCGGAAGCCGGGTTCTCCGACGGCGGCGAATATCCCGGAGACCGTCTTGCCCTCGCGCTCCTCGATGTAGGCGTCGGTGTCAATCATCGGGGCGCCGACCTTGGCGGAGAGCTCACGGGCCATGGTCGTCTTGCCCGCTGCCATGAAACCTATAAGGGAAATAATCATCGTAGTCTACTTAAAACAGGGTGAGGTCATCGTCAAGGGAGAATTCCACCACGTCGCCGGGTCTGGCACCGCTGCCGTCATTGTCTCCGGCTCCGGCGTCATTGCGGTCCTCCGCGGAGGCTTCGGTGCTGCCGCTGCCGGTCCCTGCCGGATTGTCCCCAGAGTCTTCATTGTCCTGAGAATCAGCGGAGACGGGGGATGCCGAAGGGTAGTTCAGACCTTCGAGGTCGTAAGTATCCTCCCCTGCGGGAAGCTCCTCCGCATCCCTGGCATTGTCCCCGCCCCCGTCCGGAGCATTGTCCTCGGGCTCCTCTTTCTGCAGGGGCTCTCCGAAGGCGATGGAGGCAATCTTCTCCCCCGCCCTCTTGCCCTTGGCGCGGAAGCCCTTGACGGCGATGAATTCCTCTGCGTCAATATCCGCCGGTTCCTTGGGCTTGTTGCCGGAGGGGACGAACTCGACGTGGACGGACGGCCAGCGGTCCTCCGAGACTGCCACCAGGCGGGCGCCCTCGTCGACGGGGATGAAGTTCTGGGAGGTGTTGTCGCTCAGTTCGAAGCAGAAGCGCTTGATGTAGTAGTAGCCGGAGACCTTGTCCCAATAGATGGCGGTGTAGACCTTCGAGGGGTCGAATTTCTCCACTATCAGCAGGTCGCCCTGGAACCTGGTGCTCAGGTCGAGGCCGGTGGTGTAGAAAGTACCGTCCTTGCAGACGGCCAGGATGTGCTCGTCGCCCCGGAATTCGCCCAGGAGCTCGCCGCGGCCGTCCTCGTTGAGCCGGTCGATGTCGCGGTCGAACCACATCTGCTTGCCGCCTATGGTCGAGACGCCGGCGGCCCGGAGCAGGACCTTCTGAACAGGGTACTTGGTGACGATGTTGCCCATAGAGGCGCGTCCCTTGATGGCCAGCTGTGAGAAATCGTAATCGAGGATCAGGCGCTTGAGGCCCGGGCGGGGACGGAGGTAGACCTTGACGGTCTCGGCCTCGCCGTTGGGGTTGGCAGTGAGCCAGTAGACCTGCGAGCCGGGGGTGCCCTTGGTCAGGTCGTACCAGCGGTCGCGGATGATGCCGGTGACTGCAAAGCGCTTGGCGTACATGGTGCCGCCCTTGCCGTCGCGGTACACGGCATTGTATATGGTGCGGGTATCGCCGCGCTTGAAGACTGCGGCGTGGATGATGCCCTTCTCCACAAACTGCTTGTCGGTCACCTTGCGGAGGGTGTAGCGGCCATCCTTGATGAAGACGATCACCTCGTCGATGTCGGAGCAGTCGCTCACGTACTCGGCCTCCTCTATCTTCTTGGCGGAGGTGCCGATGAAGCCCTCGGAGCGGTTGATGTAGAGCTTGGCGTTGGAGGCGACGACCTTGGTGGCCTCGATGTTCTCGAAGGAGGTTATCTTGGTACGGCGGGGATACTTCGCGCCGTATTTGTCCTTGAGGGACTGGAAATAGTCGATGCAGAACTCCGTCAGGTGCTCGAGATGGTAGCGCAGCTCGGCCTCTTTCTTCTCAATGGCGCGTATCTTGTCGGTGACTGCCTTGATATCGAACTTGGATATCTTGCGGACCGGCTTCTCGACCAGCTTCAGGATATCCGCGTCGGTAATCGGGCGGCGGAGCAGGTGCTGGTACTCGAGCATGGCGGCCTTCACGTCCTTGAGCTGCTTCTCCCAGGTGCGGGCGTCGTTCTCGAGCACCTTGTAGACCTTGTTCTCGAAGAAAATCTTCTCGAGTGAGGTATAGTGCCACTCGCCCTCGACCTCGTCTAAACGGATGGTCAGTTCCTGACGCATCAGCTCGCGGGTCCGCTCCGTGTTGTAGCGCAGCACATCGTCCACTCCCATGAAGTGAGGCTTTTTGTCCTTGATCACGCATGTGTTGGGCGAAATGCTCACCTCGCAGTCGGTGCATGCGTAGAGAGCGTCGATAGTCCGGTCGGGAGAGGTATCGGCATAGAGCTGGATAACTATCTCGGCATGCTCGGCGGTGTTGTCGTCGATCTTGCGTATCTTTATCTTGCCCTTGTCGTTGGCCTTGAGTATGGAGTCTATCAGGTCTCCGGTGGTGGTACCGTAGGGTATCTCGGTGATGACCAGCGTATTCTTGTTGACTTTCTGGATGTTCGCCCTTACGCGGACTTTTCCGCCGCGCAACCCCCTGTTATAGGCCGATGTATCGGCATAGCCCCCAGTGGGGAAATCCGGTTCGAGGGTAAAATCCTCGCCTTTCAGCACGGCTATCGAAGCGTCCAGCAGTTCGTTGAAATTGTGCGGGAGTATCTTGCAGGCCAGTCCTACGGCAATACCCTCTGAGCCCTGGGCAAGCAGGAGGGGGAACTTCACGGGCAGATTGACCGGCTCCTTGTTACGGCCGTCGTAGGAGTTGACCCACTCGGTGAGCTTCGGATTATAAAGCACCTCGTTGGCAAACGGCGTGAGACGGGCCTCAATGTACCTGCCGGCAGCCGCGGGGTCTCCGGTCAGGATGTTGCCCCAGTTACCCTGGCAGTCGATGAGCAGGTCCTTCTGGCCGAGCTGCACCAGGGCGTCCTTGATGGAAGCGTCTCCGTGAGGGTGGTACGGCATGGTGGCGCCTACCAGACTGGCCACCTTGTTGAAACGTCCGTCGTCCTCCTCCTTCATCGCATGCAGAATCCTGCGCTGCACCGGCTTCAGACCATCCTCGATATGCGGCACGGCCCTCTCCAGGATTACGTACGAGGCGTAGTCCAGGAACCACTCCCGGTACATGCCTGAGAGCTTGTACTTCTTCGTGCCGTCGGAGATTACCTTGTCGAACTTGCCGGAGACAGCCTCTTCCTCACCCTCCTCGCCTATGTATGTGTCGGGGCCGCCGGACTCATTTCCTATTTCGTTTCCAGATGTCTCCAGGCCATCTTTTTCTTCGTCTTCTCTGCTCATCGTTTTTCGTTTTTCAGCCGACAAAGATATTAAAAAAATTCAGATACGGGAAATGGAGGCACGCCCTCCTCTCCCACCTTCCGAAGGTGAGCAGAAACAGCCGGAAACGTCCGAGCCCTACTCCTTCCGAAGGAGTAAGGAAAATGCGGGAAAGCACGACTCCTTCCGAAGGAGTAAGAGGCGGAGGATATTGCAGAACGGCCTCACAGAGGCTGCAGAGGCTCTGCGGAGATTCCACTCCTTCCGAAGGAGTAAGGAAAATGCAGGAAAGCACGACTCCTTCCGAAGGAGTAAGAGGCGGAGAATATTGCAGAACGGCCTTCCAGAGGCTGTAGGGGCCCTACAGCAATTCTACTCCTTCCGAAGGAGTAGGGAAAATGCAGGAAAGCGCCACTCCTTCAGAAGGAGTAAGAGGCGGAGGATATTGCAGAACGGCCTCACAGAGGCTGTAGGGGCTCTGCGGAGATTCCACTCCTTCCGAAGGAGTAGGGAAAATGCGGGAAGGCACGACTCCTTCCGAAGGAGTAGGCTAATACCCGAAAGCGGCGAGCTTCCGCTTGTCGTCCCGCCAGTGAGGATCGACCTTGACGTAGAGCTGCAGGAATACCTTCTTCTGGAAGAAGTCCTCCATATCGATGCGGGCCTGGGTGCCGACGCGCTTGAGGGACGAGCCGCGGGCGCCGATGATGATGCCCTTCTGGGAATCGCGCATGACGTTGATGACCGCCCGGATGTCGTAGCGGTCGGCATTCTCCTTGAACTCCTCGATGACCACCTCGGTGCAGTAGGGAATCTCTTTGTCGTAGTTGGTGAGTATCTTCTCGCGGATGATCTCGGAGGCAAAGAAGCGGAGGTTGCGGTCGGTGAAGAAGTCCTTGTCGTACCAGGGCTCGCCCTCGGGCAGCAGCGACACTATGCGTCCGAACACCGGCTCAAGCCCGAACCGCTCCTGAGCCGAGACCGCGAAGACTTCCGCATGGGGCACGGCGGCGGACCACTGCGCGGCCAGAGCGGCCACTGTCTGCTGGTCACTCAAGTCGATCTTGTTGATGACGATGAGCACAGGGCAGGAGACACGGCACAGACGCTCGACATACTCCCTGTTCTTGTCCCACTTCTCCACCACATCTGTGACATAAAGTATCACGTCTGCATCGCTGATAGCCGTGTCAACATACTCCATCATGCTCTGCTGCAGGGAGTAGGACGGCTTGAGGATACCAGGTGTGTCGGAGTATACTATCTGGTAGTCGTCCCCGTTGACGATGCCCATGATACGGTGCCTGGTGGTCTGGGCTTTGGATGTGATGATGGAAAGGCGCTCCCCGACGAGGGCGTTCATCAGCGTGGACTTGCCCACATTGGGATTGCCTATGATGTTTACGAAACCGGCACGGTGCGGATGTCCCTCCACTACAGGCTGAGCTGCGGCTGAGTCCACCGCGTCTGTCTGAGGAAGGGGCATCTCCGGCTGCATGGCTGCGGAAGTGCTGCTACTCATAGAAATTGAGTTTGAGCATGGTCACCTCCTCCTCGCTGAGGAATCTCCACTGGCCACGGCGCAGGTTTTTCTTGGTAAGTCCGGCAAAATACACCCTGTCGAGCTTGCGTACCCTGTAGCCGAGGGCCTCGAACATACGGCGGACGATGCGGTTGCGGCCCGAATGGATCTCGATGCCCACGATGCTGCGGTCATCTCCGTTGTAGGCCACCTCGTCGGCGTATGCGGGACCGTCCTCGAGGTCCACGCCCTGTACGAGGCGGTCCATATCCTCGGGCTTGAGGTTCTTGTCGAGGGTCACCTGATATATCTTCTTCTTCTGGAAGGAAGGATGGGTCAGTTTCTCGGCGAGTTCCCCGTCGTTGGTCAGCAGCAGCACTCCGGTCGTGGACTTGTCCAGACGTCCTACGGGGAAAATGCGCTCGGGGCACATATCCCTGCTGATGAGCTGCATCACGTTCTTGTCGGCGTGGGGGTCGCTGGTGGTGGTCACGAAGTCCTTGGGCTTGTTGAGCAGGACGTAGACCTTCTTCTCACCGCGCAGACGCTCTCCGTTGAAGCGGACGTCGTCCTCCGCGGGATTGACCTTCACTCCCATCTCGGTGACAACCTGTCCGTTGACGGTCACTAAACCGGCGGAAATATACTCGTCGGCCTCGCGGCGGGAGCAGATGCCGGAGTTGGCGATAAATTTGTTGAGACGCACCATGCCGTCGTCCTCCTTCACCACTGCGGGTGTCTGGGGCACACGGGGCTTCTCCATGCCGGGGTGCTCGGAGCGGAGACGGTGCTCAAAGCCGCGGCGCTCCTTAAACTGACGGTCGGGACGGTCTCCCCCGACGAAAGGCTTGCCGCTCTTTCCGCGGAATCCCGGCTTGCCGCCGCCGAATCCGGACTTTCCTCCACGGAATCCGGGCTTGTCACCGCCGTGGAATCCCGATTTGTCCCCGCGGAATCCGGGCTTGCCGGTTCCGTCCTGACGGCGTCCACCGTAACCGGGCCGGTCACTGTGGAAATTCCCGCCATGCTGCCCGGGCCTTGAGAATCTGCCTTCGGGCCTTCCCTCTCCGTTTCTGTCGAAGGACCTGCGGGGTCTGAATGAGGGTCTCTCTCCGGAGGCCCTGTAATCTGAATGCTCTGTTTTCCTGTAGTCTGCGCGGTCCTGCCCCTCCCGGGTCTCTGACCGCCTGATGCGTGGTCTCATGTCGATAGCTATCTGTTTTTGATTGAAATTTGCGCGCAAAGGTATGTCAATCGAAGATAATTTCCTATTTTTACATCACATTTAGTGAGAAAGTTATGAAGAGGAGATTTTTCCTGCGCAGCAAGCGCTTAACCCTGACTGCCGAAAACATCGACATGGCATTCAGGGCCGTCAGGTCCAACAGACTGAGGTCTGCACTGACCGTCACCATCATTGCATTAGGCATCACTTCCTTAGTAGGCATCCTTACCGCCGTGGATTCTATGGATGCCACTCTCAAAGAAGCGTACAGCCGTATGGGTGCCGGCATCATCAACATCCGTTCACAGTATTCCCGGCCCACGGAGATGAACCGCGTACGCAATTCCCGCGAAATATCCCGCGTCCAGGCCGAGCGGTTCGCCGACTATTATGAGACTCCTGCGACAGTAACACTGTTCACTACTGTCCTGTCCAACACGAAGGCCGAAGCCGGACAAAAACGTACAAATCCCACTGTCGATGTCATTGCCACAGACGGCAACTATATGAAGTTCAATATGCTGGATCTATCTTCCGGCCGCAGTCTCTCAGCATCGGACGTGGAAGGAGGCAGGTTTTATTGTGTCATAGGGGACAATATCGCCCGCACCCTCTTCGACGGCAAGGGAGATCCAGTGGGTCAGACGGTACATATCTCCGGACGCAGCTATATTATAATAGGAGTGGCGGCATCCGTCGGGAACAATGCCGGAGGCAGCATGGACGAGAGCATCCTGATTCCCTACACCAACGCTCTTGCCAACTTGGCGACGTCCTCTCCCGACTTTACGATAGGCATCCTGCCAGATCCATCGGTGAATCCGGAGACTGCCGTCACTGAGGCCGAAATGACATTCAGGGCAGTACGGCGGCTCGCCCCTTTCGACGACGCGGACTTCCGCATCACCCGCAGCGAGGCGGTCATCGAGGAACTCAACTCCACGATGCGCACCCTTACGATAGCCGCTATCGTCATCGGACTTATAACTCTTACCGGAGCGGCGGTGGGTCTGATGAACATCATGCTGGTATCGGTCCGCGAGCGCACCCGGGAGATAGGCACACGCAAGGCTCTGGGCGCTTCTTCCAAACGTATCAAGTCGCAGTTTCTGATGGAATCGGTAATAATAGGAGAAAGCGGCGGAATCATAGGCATCGCTGCCGGCATCATCACCGGCAATATCATCGCCGCAGTCATGCAGGCATCCTTTATCATCCCATGGCTCTGGATGCTCGTAGCCATCGTCCTCTGCATGGCCGTCGGCATCCTCTCGGGCTACATTCCCGCAAAACGCGCCGCTGCCCTCGACCCTATCGAGTGCCTGCGGTATGAGTAGCGGTCCGGTCGGGAATTAGTCCTATCATCAGAGCAGCGCGAGCAACGCATCGACATCGGTCGTGGTAGTGGCCCAGTCAGTGACGAAGCGGATAACGCTGCGGCAGCCGTCGAGGTGCTCCCAAAGTGAGAATGTAGCCTGCCCGCGGAGGCGGTCCACCACAGTATCATCTACGATGACGAAAAGCTGGTTGGTCTTGGGCTGGGCATAGAAGGTATAGCCCTTGGCTGTAAGGCCGGCGGCGAGACGGTCGGCGGCGGAGAGGGCCACCTTGCCCACACGCTCATAGAGGCCGTCGGTGAAGAGGGTGGCGAACTGGACTCCGAGCAGACGGCCCTTGGCCAGAAGGGCGCCGCGCTGCTTGATCAGGGAAAACAGGTTGCCGACAAGGCCGGGACGGGGTACGACCAGAGCCTCTCCGAAGAGGGCGCCGCACTTGGTGCCGCCGATGTAGAACATGTCGCAGAGGGAAGCGATATCCCTCAACGACACATCGTTGCGATCAGAAGCAAGGGCGTATGCTAAGCGGGCGCCGTCTAAATACAGCGGGATGCGGTACTCCCGGCAGACATCGGCCATCTCCCGTAGCTCAGCCAGGGAGTACAGACCGCCCTGCTCGGTGGGATGGGTGACATAGACCATGCCGGGCTCGACCATATGGGCGTAGTTCTCGTCAGCCCAGTAGGCCCGCAGATATTCCCGGACCTCAGAAGCCCGCAGCTTGCCTCCGTCATGGGCGGGCAGGGCTAAGACCTTGTGCCCGGTGGCCTCGACGGCTCCCGACTCGTGATGGTTGATGTGGCCGGAGACGGGCGAGATGACGCCCTGGCAATGACGGAGGACGGCACAGGCGGCGAGGGCATTGACCTGGGTGCCTCCTATCAGCAGATGAATCTGGGCATCGGGACAGCCGCAGGCCGCGCGGATTTTCTCCACGGCGGCGGCAGTATAGGGGTCGTCTCCATAACCGAGGGTCTGTTCCATATTGGTGCGGACCAGTGCCTGCATCACTTCCGGGCAGGCTCCCCGCATGTAGTCGTTTTCAAAATTGAGCATGGCGCGATTGCCTCCTATATTTTATCAGAACAATTCTTTTTTACGTATATCCTTGACCCGCAGCTGGATGTTGGCGATACCGCGGTAGTAGTTCTCCGCGATGGAGTAGCAGATGTCCACCGGATTGCCGGTGTGCAGGTGCTCGAAGTGCTCGGAGCGGTTGAATGCGATGGCCGAGATGTGGCGGTAGGGCTCGTCCTCCTGTATCAGCTCGAGCTTCATGTGGCCGTTGTCGGAGCCGACGAGGCGGCCGTTGCCGTTGTCGTAGACGTTCTCGGTGATGAACACCGGCGAGAGGTTCCCGGGGCCAAAGGGCTGGAACTGCTTGAGTATCCTGAAGAACTTCGGGGTGATCTGCTTGAAGTCTAAATAGGTGTCGATGGTGACTACGGGCGTGAGGATGTCCTCGGTGATCTTGGCCGCGACGACCCGCTCGAATTTCTCCGCGAAGGGCTTGAGATTCTCCTGCTTGAGAGTGAGGCCCGCCGCATACATGTGGCCTCCGAAATTTTCTAAATACTCCGAACATTCCTCTATTGCCTCATAGAGGTCGAAGCCGGCGATACTGCGGGCCGAGCCGGTGATGAAGCCGTTGGACTCCGTGAGGACGATCGTGGGACGGTAGAACGCCTCCACGAGCCTTGAGGCCACGATGCCGACCACTCCCTTGTGCCACTTGGGATTGAACACCACCGTGGACTTACGGAGATGGTAGTCCCTGGAACGCTTGACGGTCTCTATCGCCTCGCGGGTGATCTCCTTGTCCACGCTCTTGCGTTCCTTGTTGTGGGTGTCGATGGCCTTGCCGATGCTCTGGGCCTCGTCGTCATTGCGGCAGACGAGAAGATGGACGGCGGTGCGGCCTGACTCCATGCGGCCTGCGGCATTGATCCTGGGGCCTATCTTGAAGACGATATCGTCGATGGTGATCTTGTGATTCTCTAAGCCGGAGAGCTTGATGATGGAGAGCAGGCCCTTGCTCGGAGAGCTGTTGAGCCGCTCGAGGCCGTAGTATGCTAAGATACGGTTCTCGCCGGTCATGGAGACTAAGTCCGCGGCAATGCTGACGGCCACTAAGTCGAGGAAGGACTCCACCCATGCGAAGGGCAGTCCCTTGCGGAGGGCGTAGGCCTGGACGAGCTTGAAGCCGACTCCGCAGCCGGAGAGGTCGTCGAAGGGATAGCTGCAGTCGTGCCGCTTGGGATCGAGGATGGCGGCGGCGGGGGGCAGGGTCTCGTCCGGCAGATGGTGGTCGCAGATGATGATGTCGATGCCCTTGTCCTTGGCATAGCGGACCTTCTCCACGGCCTTGATGCCGCAGTCGAGGGAGATGATCAGGGTGTAGCCGTTCTCCCAGGCCCAGTCTATGCCCTTGTAGGAGATGCCGTAGCCCTCGTCGTAGCGGTCGGGGATGTAGTATTCGACGTTGGGGTTAAAATTGCGTATGAAAGTGTACATCAGGGCTACAGCCGTGGTACCGTCCACGTCGTAGTCTCCGTATATCATGACCCTTTCCTCCTCGGCGATAGCCTTCTCGAGCCGGTCTACAGCCCTGTCCATATCTTTCATCAGGAAGGGGTCGTGGAGCTTGGAGAGGTCGGGCTTGAAGAACTCGCGGGCCCGGTCGGCGGTAGTGATGCCGCGCTGTACCAGGAGGTTGGCGAGAACCTGATCGATACCCAGCTCGGAGGAGAGGGCGCGGACCAGAGCGGGGTTGCCCTGTTCTTTAACTATCCATTTTTTTTCGATTGACATGAGCGCAAATTTACAAAATTTATCGAATGGTGCGGAAGTTGTTTGAAATACTTTCGTAAATTTGCCGATTGAACTAATAACGACAAGATGGAAAATATAGAACTGAACGAACAGGAGCAGAACCGCCGTGACGCGGTCACCAAGCTCCGCGAGTTAGGGATAGAGCCTTATCCCGCAGCGCTTTTCGAAGTCAATACCACCTCAACCGAGATAAAGGAGAAATACGATCCTGAGAAGTGCCCCTTCCCTGAGATATCCATAGCCGGCAGGATGATGAGCCGCCGTATCATGGGCGCCGCCTCATTCATCGAGCTGCAGGACTCCGAAGGCAGGATTCAGGTCTATATCAAGCGTGACGAGATCTGCCCCGGCGAGGACAAGACCATGTACAACACCGTCTTCAAGAAGCTCCTCGACATCGGCGACTTCGTGGGCATCAAGGGCTACGCCTTCATCACCCAGACCGGCCAGCTCTCCATACACGCCAAGAGCCTGACCGTCCTCTCCAAATCCCTGAGGGTACTCCCGATAGTCAAGGAGAAGGAAGGCGAGGTCTACGACGCATTCTCCGACCCCGAGCTCCGCTACCGCATGAGGTACGTGGACTTAGTGGTCAATCCCCAGGTAAAGGACGTCTTCGTCAAGAGGACCCGCATCATACAGACCATGAGGGAGTACTTCAACTCCTTCGGCTACATGGAGGTCGAGACCCCTATCCTCCAGCCCATACCCGGAGGCGCCAACGCCAGACCCTTCATCACCCACCACAACGCCTTAGACATCCCCCTGTACCTGCGTATCGCCAACGAGCTCTACCTCAAGAGACTCATCGTCGGAGGCTTCGCCGGCGTCTACGAGTTTGCCAAGGACTTCCGCAACGAGGGTATGGACAAGTCCCACAACCCCGAGTTCACCTGCATGGAGATTTACGTGGCCTACAAGGACTACATCTGGATGATGGAGTTCGTGGAGAACCTTCTCGAGAAAGTGGCCGTGGCCGTCAACGGCAGGACCAACATCACCATCGGCGGCAACGAGATAGAGTTCCGCAAGCCCTACCGCCGCCTGCCCATGCTCGAGGCCATCAAGGAATACGCCGGAGTGGACGTGCGCGGCATGGACGAGGAGGCCCTGCGCAAGGTCTGCGCCGACCTACACATCGAGGTGGACAACACCATGGGCGTAGGCAAGCTCATCGACGCCATATTCGGCGAGTACTGCGAGAAGCATCTGATCCAGCCCACCTTCATTACCGATTACCCCTGGGAGACCTCGCCCCTGACCAAGCGTCACCGCAGCGATCCCTCCCTCACCGAGCGCTTCGAGCTCTTCGTGAACGGCAAGGAACTGGCCAACGCCTACAGCGAGCTCAACGACCCCATCGACCAGCTCTACCGCTTCAAGGAGCAGCTCAAGCTCAAGGACAAGGGCGACGACGAGGCGATGTACATCGACATGGACTTCGTCCGCGCCCTCGAGTACGGCATGCCCCCGACATCCGGCCTCGGCATGGGCATCGACCGCCTCACCATGTTCATGACCGGAGCGCCTTCCATCCAGGACGTGCTCTTCTTCCCGCAGATGCGTCCCGAGAAGAAGCCCGCAGCCCAGGACAATACCGAAGCATCCACGGCAAATGAAAAATAACCGGCACGACCCGGAAATCATCACCTCCCTCCAGAACCCCCGGGTCAAGGAGGTGACGGCCCTACAGAGCAGCTCCTCTCTCCGCCGGGAGAAGGGGCTGTTCGTCGTGGAGGGGCTCCGGGAGGTGGAGCGCTGCGTAGAAAGCGGCTTCCGCCTCCGGTCGGTATTCTATTGTCCCTCCGTCTGCCGGCACGTCCCGACTCCTTCCGAAGGAGTGAGGGTCTTCGAGGTTTCGGAAGCGGTATACGGGAAAATGGCCTACCGCGGGGGCACGGAAGGAATCCTCGCAGTGGTCTACGGCAATGCGGGGGACCGGTCGCTCGAGGCCCTCGACCGCGTATTGTCCGGAGACACCTCCGCCCCCCTCATCGTCGTCGTCGAGTCCGTCGAGAAGCCCGGCAACCTCGGGGCAATGCTCCGCACCGCCGACGCCTCCGGAGTCTCCGCCGTCCTGATCTGCGACCCGCACACCGACCTCTACAACCCGAACCTCATCCGGGCCAGCCTCGGCGGGGTATTTACCCGCAACATCGCCGTCTGTTCCTCGGAGGAGGCCATCGCCTGGCTCAAGGCCCGCGGCATCAGCATCCTCACCGCCCAGCTGCAGGACTCCGAGCTCTACTACGACACCGACATGACCCGCCCTACCGCCTTAGTATTCGGCACCGAAGCCGACGGCCTCACCGACATCTGGAGACGTGCCGCCGACGCCCACATCCGCATACCCATGCTCGGCCGCATCGACTCGCTCAACGTCTCCGCATCCATGGCCGTCCTGTGCTATGAGGCCCTGCGCCAGAGACATCAGACAGGAGACTTTTGAGCCCAGCTGCGAGATTTCCTATACACGCCACTGAGAGCCCAAGATCTACCACAGGCGCACCTTCACGCAAGACATATTTCCGAAACCGACATTGTCAAAACCTCATTCTCCAAGCCACATTGCCCGACTACCTGATGAAAGACCACTTGATGACAGACCATACACACACCCATGAGAGTACACCTAATTGCCACGAGTGCGGCACACCCCCACACCGCCGCCTCGGCCTGATCGGTTGCCCCATCGGGCACAGCCTGAGCCCGGCCCTCTTCCGCGAACATTTCGCCTCAAGGCCGGACATCCTGGAACACTGGAGCTACGACTTGATCGAGCGCAGCACCTTCGATGAGGCATGGAACACTTTCCTGCAGGGCTATGAGGCTGTCAACGTAACTGCACCATTCAAGGAGAACGCCTTCCGTGCTGCTGACTCACATGACTACTCCGCACTCCGCAGCCGGGCTGCCAATCTGTTAGTCAAGACCCAGAACGAAGGTATAAAGGCGTACAACACAGATTTCGAAGCGGTTGTGGAGATTCTAAGGCAGGAACTTCAACGGACAGCCACTGCGAATACTGCAGCAGAGACTGTTGAAAAAGCCGGAAGACATAAGGTGCTGGTAATAGGTTGCGGAGGAGCCGGCAAGGCAGCGACAGCGGCAGCCCTCGAGGCCGACATGCAGGTCTCCCTCTGCAACAGGACGGCCAGCCGGGCACAGGAATTTGCGGACTACCTGCGCCGATACGACCCGCACAAATGCGGCACCGTCTCTAAAATACTGAACCTTAACGGATACGCCTCCATAAGCACCACCGAGGCCGCCAATATCCAGTGGACAATACCCCCGGCCCTCAAAATCGCCATATACGAAGCCGACACCATAATATACACTCTCCCCGAACCTTCGGACAATCTCAGACGCTTTCTCTCCGACGACCCTGGCCTGCTCGCCGGCAAGACCGTCATAGAGGCCAACTACAAGTCCCCAGTCCTGTCCTTCACACCCTGCCGCCGCTACATCTCCGGCCTCACCTGGCTCCGCCTCCAGGCCCTCGCCACCTACCGCATCGTCATCGGCAGGTGAGCCGGGGTGAGCGCCGATCATAACTCCTTCCCTCCCCTTACTCCTTCCGAAGGAGTAAGGACATCCCGCCTTTCGCAGACTCCTTCCAAAGGAGTGGATTCTCAGCCGCCCGAGAAAATCTAGGTAGTACCTAACCATGTAGTGCCCACCTTCGGAAGGTGAGTGAGCCTACGACAAGGGTATGTGCAGGGATGTGGCACCGCAACGGCAGTGAATCACGGAATTTGCTGCCGTTGTGGAAGGAGGACGAAGGGACAATGCCGTCGAGAAAGCCTGTAGCAGTGGCTCTGCTTGAAAGGCGGCACCACAACGGCACCGAATCGCGGGATTTGCTGCCGTTGTGGAAGGAGGACGGAGGAGGGCTATGATGACCGGAGAGGGCAATGACCGGGAAAGGAATGCCGCAGATTACCGTCCGCCGGCCTTCTCGTCCAGACGCAGTTCCGGATGGCGGTCAGAGGAGCGGCTGAGCAGTACGGACACCACTATCGCGCAGACAGCCAGGCCGATGAAGAAGTACTCGGCGACTACCGGTGAGGAGGCGCGGTCGAT
>CALUPK010000012.1 GCA_944322575.1 uncultured Bacteroidales bacterium
TACAGGTAGTTGAGCGACTTGATCTGCGGAAAACGCTCCATCAGCACGTCGAATAGCTTCTCGGCCTCGGCGTCGCAGTCGGAGGGCCTGAATCCGCTTTGCAGCCACCCGAGCTTAGGCGGATGCGCTCCGAACATGATGGTCAGCATCACCTCCCCCTTAAGGTTGGTACGGATGATGATGTTGCGCAGGAAGCCGCTCTGTTCCCGGATGTTGAAGAAGGGCAGGCCGTGTACTATGGCGTACTGCCGGATGAAGTTGCGTATCTCGTTGGAAGGCTCCGGCTGCAGCCAGCAGTGCCTGATATCCAGTATTTTGTCAAATGCCTTGGAAATGTGGAATCCGAGGGCGAATCCGGCGGGATTGCCGTTGACGGACGAGTATCCTCCGCGCAGGTGCCGGGGGAATACTCCTCCCTCGAACTCCGAGGGGTCGAGAGGGACAGGGGGATCGAACACCGTCGAGGGGTCCTCGCCGCTGAGCAGCCACCTCCGGTCGGAGAAGGTGAATTCCAGCTTGTTGCGGTATTCCGTGGTGCGCTCCGAGGGCAGGATGGGCAGCACTTCCACCTGATCCATGGGCAGATGCCCGATGCGGGAAAACTGGTCCACGACCTGCTGCTGCTTGTATTTGAGCTGCAGGTGATAGGGGAGTTCCTGCCAGGCGCAGCCCCCGCAGTCCTTGTAATGTTCGCAGAACGGCTCTAAGCGGTCAGGCGAGGGCTGCTCTATCTCCACCAGCGTCCCTTCGAAATACTTCTCCCGCCGCTTGTCGATCCGCACGGCCACGACATCCCCCGGCACGGCATTGGACATGAATACCACTTTCCCGTCAATACGGGCCACCGCCTTTCCCTCGGCACCGACGGACTCCACCGTCACACCGCGGACTATCTCTTTTTCTTTCTTTCTGCTCATAGAATACAAATAGGCGGGCAAAGATAGCGAAACTCGTCCACAAATTTTTTAATATGCCTGAATTTTGCCGGAACTTTCCGTAAATTTGTAGGCATAAGCTTTCAACAGACCATGGCAAAGAATTTTTTCAGGAGTTATATATGGTTGCTTGAGACTCTCCAGAGCAGAGGACCGCTCACTTTGAAGGAACTTCAGGGCCTCTGGCTGCGCAGTTCTGTGAATGACGAGGGGAAGGAGCTGGCAACGCGCACATTTCACAATCACATTCAGTCCATTGCCGATATCTTCGGTATAGAGATAGCGTGTGACCGCAGGGACAATACTTATTACATAGACAACGGAAGTGAGATCGGCGGCAGCGGTGTGAGGAACTGGATGCTTGAGGCATTGAGCCTGAACGGTCTTCTGAACGAGAGTGCCGGGCTCAAGGACCGGATCATGTTCGAGGATGTGCCTTCAAGCCGAAAGTACCTGACCACGGTTATCCGGGCTATGCGGAGCAGTAATGTGCTGAATGTCACCTATCACAGTTACGACGGGCCTGTCCCAAGGAGTTTCGTCCTCGAGCCGTACTGTCTCCGAGAATTCAAAAGGCGGTGGTATCTGTACGCCCGCAAGAATGATGATGCCGCGCCGCACATATTTGCCCTTGACAGGATGCTGAGCATGGAGACAGGAACGGAGAAATTCCAGCTTCCCGAGAAGTTCAACGCGCATGACTACTTTGCCGGGATATACGGCGCAAGGGTCTATCCTGACATGAAACCGGAAACAGTCATTCTCAAGGTCTCCGCCAGGCAGGCAAAATACTTCATGTCCCTGCCGCTTCATCAGTCCCAGGAGGTTGTGGAAGAGACTCCGGAGTTCACTGTCTTCAGATATTTCATTACTCCCGACTATGACTTCAAGCAGGATGTCCTGTCGTTCGGAGACAGTATCGAGGTGCTTGAGCCTCAGGAGTTAAGGACGGCGGTAGGTGATATGGTCAGAAAGCTCAATGACAAATACAATGGAACTGACGTATAAGGGAAAGAAGATATATGCGTTCGCGGACACTCACGGTGCCCATCGGCAAGTCGCGGTGCCGGCTGACACGGATATCCTGATCTGTGCCGGTGATGCCGTGGAGGACAATCTTCGGGGAGGTGAGTACGATGATTTTCTGGAGTGGTTTTCGGCACAGCCTGGTGAATATAAAATATTTGTTCCAGGTAATCACGAGCTGTCTTTTGATATCGGTCAGGCTGACGGAATCCGGCCGCTGTTCGAAAGGCACGGGATCGTTCTGCTGGAAGATGCCGTGGAGGATTTTGACGGAGTCGTCATAGGCTCGGTATCCGGGAACAGCCGGATAGCAGACAAGGACATCCCGACGGACATCGACATACTGGTGACTCACTATCCTCCCTACGGTATATTGGACGACGGATTCGGCAGCCCGGAGATACTGAACTTCGTCCTGAAAGCGCGGCCGAAGTATCATCTGTTCGGTCATGTCCATCGGACAGGAGGAATGAAGGAGATGGGCAGGGTTAACTTTATCAATATTTCAATATTTATTTAGATATGCCGCTTTTTTGCCGAAGCGACCAGTACTTTTGCGTCAAATTATAATAATGAAACAATGAAAAAGACTCGAAGAGAAATCAAAAAGCAGGAGAAAATCAGGTTGCAGAATTACGGGAATGGGCTCAGGATTTACACCGGCTTGCGTGTACGGCAGTCCTGGCAGGAAGTCACGGATGAAATTAAGGAGCGACTTGATTTAGAATTTGAGTGGTTCGGCCGTAACGGTCTTGCCAAAGGGATGCTCATGCTTAAGGATTTCATGGACGCTGCTAAAGAAAAACTTGGAATCCCTACACTGCCGACAGAAGGATTTCTTGCCGGAAGCGCCGTAGCCTATTGCCTTGGAATGACAGGACAGGATCCAATTGCCGCAGGACTGAAGTCGGGAGAATTCTCCGGTGATTTTGAGAACCGCTACCTGAATGTCTGCTTCTATTCAGACCTTGATACCCGTAATGCGATGATTGAACTGGCAGACAGCATGTTTGAAGAAAAATGCAAATTGCGGCTCGGCGTTCCGGTAATCAGGATGGACAGAATCTACCTTGAATTCAGAAGGGACATGACACTGACCAATAAAACAATGCGATGAAGAAGGTTTCTTATATCAAAAATCAGAAATGACTTAGAACAAACACAGAATAAACGATTGTAAAATTAACACTCATTAAAATTGATTACAATTATAACAATGGATGCAAAAGAAAACAACAAAACAGCGATAAATGGAATTATTCAAGCTACTTTTGATTATTTAAAACAATTATATAAGAATGAAAAAAGCGATAATTTGCGAATTATTTTTCCTAGAAAGTCATCTCATGGGCAAAATAAAAGAGGTGATATAAGAGTTAGCGAGCAGGAACTTCGTTTTGCTTTCGTAGAGCAATTTTTGAAAAATATAGAATCTAAAGGCTGGCATTACTCAGTTGAAACACCTACGGAATTCTATTATAAATCTGCTCGAAATGGAAATGAACCAGCTCTTGGTGGATCAAGATCAGGGAAAATAGATTTAACATTGTATGATGAGAGCATAAATCCTATAGCATTCTTTGAATTCAAATCAGGATCATTGTCACCTAATGACAATTCTGGAAAATTTAAAAGAGAACTTAAATATGATATTATAAAACTTATTGTTGAATCATGTAAATGTGATTGTCTGGGGTATTCTCTGCATATTATGGAAAAATCTAATCACGAAATAACCAATTTTAGTGACTATATAGACGAGGCTGTTAAGATAATACAAAAAACAAAGGATGATTCAAAAGAAAAAATAGATGAAGATACAGAAAAAAGAATAGTTGACAAACAAACCTTAAGCAATAATATACAGTATAAGCCTATATCAATATGCGAATAACTATCCACCGCGGAATAAACCAGATCGGAGGCTGCATCACCGAAGTGCAGTCCGCATCCGGGACGAAGATCCTCATCGACTTAGGGCACAACCTTCCTGATGCGGAAGGTCGGACAGAAGACGAATATGAAGTTCCGGAGAATCTGGACCGGCTCCTCGACGGGGTGTCGGCAGTGTTCTATACCCATTATCACGGTGATCATATCGCATTTGAAGCGGCAGTCGCTGAGAGGGGAGTAGATCAGTACTTGGGTAAATTGGCAAAGAAGATTAAACTGAAATTCTATGCTCACATGCAGAAAATTCCTCAGGAAGCTGGCAGAGAAAAATACGAAGCCGCATTTCAGGCTGTTTGGAATTTCAAGGAATATCTTCCGGATACGACAGTCTCAGTAGGCGATATAAGGGTCACTCCGTACTATGTCAGTCATTCTGCGGCTGATGCCTATATGTTCGTGATAGAGTGTGACGGAAAGAAGATCCTGCACACCGGCGATTTCAGGGACCACGGCTACTTAGGCAAATACCTGAAGGGAGTATTGCGCAAATATGTTGTGGAAAAGCATATTGATGTCCTCATCACGGAAGGCACGATGCTTGCCAGAAACGATGAGAGGATGATGTCTGAAGAAGACCTGCAGCAGAGGGCGTATGAGCTGATGTCCGGATACAAGTACGTTTTTGTACTGTGTTCTTCGTCTGACCCGGACAGGCTCGCCTCCTTCTATCATGCGACTGTCCGCCATCATGGCAGACTCTTCTTAGCGGATGGGTACCAGTGCAAACTGATGGATGCATTCACAAAAAGTTTGGGACGCAGGGACAGGATATATAGATTCACAGAGGCCACAGAATATAATGAGACTATGCTGCAGGGCAGGACAGACTCTGGATTTACCATGATTGTGCGGAACTCCGACAAGTTCAGGAAATGGACAGACAGGCTGATGCCTCAGCTGCCAGAGGGAGAGACTGCCCTCATATATTCTCAGTTCATGGGATATATCCTCCCGGAGCATAAAGCATACAACGCTTCCACATACGGATTCGTGCACTCGCACGACTGGAACCTGGAGTATCTGCACACATCCGGACATGCCTCGCGGGATGCCCTTGCGATGGTATGCCGTACTGTAAATCCCGCTGCCGCCATTATTCCAATACATCGGGAAAGTGGGAGCGACTTCACGTCCCTCGACATTTCCGAAGGGCTGAAGAGCAGGGTAGTGACAGACGACACGACTGTAGATGATATTGAAATAAAAGTCCAATGAAAGATAAACTGAATCTAAATTATCCGTACAGTACCTTTTATCCCGGGCTCCTCAGGTGGAGCCGCGATGGAGAAATCGACCTTGACACTGAGAAAGGGGTGGCCCGCGTCGTGGCCCTCTTGAAAGTCATCTGCAATTCTCCTGCATTCGACTTTTATGACGGTGACTTCAACGGACAGTCGTTCGAATCCGTAAAGAGCAGCGTCAATATCGATCTGGATGCGGATGAATATCATTCGGACGGTCCTCACAGGTATAGGATAGAGCGGATTACCTCATTCGTCCAGGCCCGCAAGTACAGGAAGTACGCTCCCGAGTGGTGCATACTGGAATCTGAGGTCGCCTATGACGGACATTCCGACTATGGAAAGAACCGTATTGATTTCTACATCCGGGACGATATGGAGAAGATACCGGCCTTCCCCGGAAAAGACTTCCCGCACGATGAGTACGGGCTTTCCCTGATCGCCGTAATCACGGGACCAGATTCAGAAATAGTCTCCGTCACTCCCCGTTGGAATTGCGAGGATGAGAAACTTCTTGATTTTCTGAAGAATATAAAGGACACGATACGCATCACCACAGACAAGCAGAAAATAGAAAGCGACTACTTCACCAACGTGGCGCAGACACGCGGGCTGATTAATCTCGATATGGATGATTTTCATAGATTATCCGATAATCATAATCTTGCCATGGAGGTGGTTGTCGATTCCGCTGGTACGCTTTCCGATCAGATAGAAACAGCTTTGGCAGCAATAAGAAAACAGGGTATCGCGAATATCACTGCCGTAATATTATCTATTTCATATAAGCCATCATTTCCCCTGATAGCGAGTGAGTTGAAAGACAGCAGTACTCTCTTTGACAGAAACTTGGCGGTAAAAATACTGCGGGGGATACAGATGAGTAACAATATTATTAATAATCGTAGTGTCTCCTTGTTTGTATTTGTAGGCAAATGATTTCTGACAGTAATTGCAAGATTTTGAAAATTTTTTTTTGAAATTGATAACATTTTGCCGTTTTCTTGTATAATTAGCAACATGTAGCAGATACGCTATTTTGTTCTCGCAACAGCCCTGCCCGTTTGCGTGGGTG
Source organism: uncultured Bacteroidales bacterium (assembly GCA_944322575.1). Lineage (GTDB taxonomy): Bacteria > Bacteroidota > Bacteroidia > Bacteroidales > UBA932 > Coprenecus. Next base: position 6,231 of record CALUPK010000012.1, read on the forward strand.
AGAAATAAGGTATATATTTGTACTTAAATATTGGATGGAACACGGAAGTGTTTGAACCTTATTCCTTTCAGACGAATCTGGTAAATTTTTCTTGGACTGGAATAAGTACCACCTCTCACTATGCTATATGGTGCAGAGGCTGTTGCTTATTTAGTCCAAAGGCTTTACCAGAGCCTGTCTGAAGAAATGGCAATGGCTCTCTGCACTTTCTTATGTTCCCAATCAGCAACAAAGGGGAAGCCGAAAACCTTATCAAAGAGTAGGCAAAACTAATAACATAAGTATTATGGCTTATTTGTTCAGATGCACAACAAAACAAAGCATTGGAGGAGGAAAAGTTCCCAAAGGAGTTACAATTCAAGTAGTAACACAGTACGATCGTCCACCGCAGACCAATGAATTGCGCAATGCTATTAAGCAACAACTTGGAATTGAGGTAAAAGAGTCATTTTCGGCAAGTTATTTCAATATAGAAAAAGTAAGGAAGTAATTATGCGGGACCAATGCTGCATTATAATCGAAACAAATATTAAACATAACAATGGAAACAATGCTTTATTCTACATTTTTGGATGACAAAGAAATTGCCGGCAAGATTTACGAAATGCTGGCGAATGACATTTTAGGCAAGGAACAAATGGAAAAAATCAAGTTACGTTACCATGATATGTCCCGCAACTTCTTCAAATATTCCAAGGACGAGGCGGAAAAATCAGGGTATAAAGATTCAGTTTGGGAGTTCAGTCCGGGATTAGAGCCTTTTAAGCCTGCCGGATGGAAACGCTGTTATGAAGACACTACTACAGTGCCCATACCCATAACTCACCCGGATTTTATCGACCTGACATTGCGGGAGGTAAAAAGAGGTGCGATAGGCCTTGACCTGCCTACATGGTTTAACCTGAATGACAATAATAAGCGCATCATGATAATTGCGCAGGATCCTCTGCGAGGTAATACATGGTATTCTGATGTTGATAAATTTCCAAAAGGGAAAACCGGGAGCAAAGAAGACTACATTTGCGTGGATGCGTTAGTGTCATCTCCGTTTGGACTGCATGGCAGAGGCTGGAGGGAAAACAAACGTGGAGGCGGCAGAATGGCGTTGCTTGTTGAAAAGCTTATCAAGCACGATTATGGTGTTTATCTTACCGATTGCAGGAAATATTTTGTATATGATGCGTCGGAATCAGCGGAGTATTCCAAAGAAAAGAAAGAGATATACAAAGCAATCCTGCATAAAGAGATAGACATCGTCAAACCGAAAAGTATAGTGGCGTTGGGCAATCAGGCATACAGCTATTGTCATGAACTGATAGGTGATTATGCAAGATTGCTGTATGTTCCTCATTTCTCAGGAGCGGCAACATGGAAAGCGAAAGATTTTTTCAACATACCCGGAACACAGAAAGTTTCGATAGAAGAACTTTCTGAAAAATATGCGGAATATATAATCCGTGAATGTAAATAACGACAAAAGTCGCTTGTAAAATACGATTTCACAAGGATGTGCCGTAAAATGGCATATCCGTGCCATACTTTTGTGCTGTAATCATAAAGCATCATAATATGAAAGAAGTGAAGGCGAAGCAAATCGAAATCGCAACAGACAGGCTTATTATCAGGACTCCGGACGAGAGGAATATCCATGATATTTTCGTTCTGATGAGTGACTTGGAAATTGCGGCAAGCACTGGATTCAGACCCATGAGCACACTCAGCGAGGCAGAAGGGAAAATCCGCAGGGAGATGGACGGCGGGCGGATGTTCTGTATTTCCGAAAAGAACCATCCTGAACGGAATATCGGCGTTTTTGAAATCACCCCTCACAGGACAAATACGGAATCCGGAGAAAAATGCAATTACGAGATATGCTATTTTCTCCATAAGGAGGCCCGTGGGAAAGGCTATATGACGGAAGTCGTGGAGAGGATGAAACGCTATCTGTTCAATGAACGGAAAGCGGATTCGCTGACCATTGCAGTCCTGCCTCGGAATGATGCGTCACGCAGGGTAGCTCTGAAAAGCGGTTTCACATACGAGGGCCTGGACAGGAAATGCGGCACGAATTATCTTGACGAGGTTGTTGACCTGGAATATTATACCCTATATAAGGAAGAATACCTCAATCCTGATGAAAAAATGCGCAAGGAAAAGCTGACCATCGCATCGAAACAGAAGTGGATTAATGATGGCGGCATTCTTTATCCGATTCCCGGCTATGCTTCTTTGCTTACTTCTCCCGGTAACGGAATATTCCGCATCTATGAGAATCCGCAGACAAAACGCTTGGGACTGGAGAAGATGGATGATACTTTCCGGTTCGATTTCAAGATCTACGACCTTGGCTGCGAAGATATTATGTCAAAAATCATAAAGACATGGACATCTGACCTGTTCAGAGAAAGCAACAAGAATCTTGGAGTTATTTTCAACGGCCTGAAAGGAACAGGTAAGACAATCGCCGCCAAACTTCTCTGCAACCGCATAGGTCTGCCGGTAATTGTCATTTCCAAACCCGTTGACGGTATGTTGGAATTTATACAGTCGCTGCATTTTGAAGGCATTATCCTTATCGACGAAGCGGAGAAGACCTTCCGTGAAGAACAGGAAGTCCTGCTTAAAATGATTGACGGGGTTTACAACGACATGCGGAAACTGTATATCCTTACTACCAACAAACTTTCAATTGATGAGAACCTGTTAGGGCGTCCGGGCCGTATCCGCTATATCAAGGAATTTTCCAATTTGTCGGCGAAGGCAGTCAATGATGTCATTGATGATAATCTCAAAGACATGTCATTGAAGGAAGGTGTGCTGAAAGTGGTTGACAGTCTGGAAATTTCCACCATAGACATCTTGAAAGCCATTATTGACGAATGCAATATAACAGGAGCTGTTCCGTCGGATTCCACTCTGAATATTCCGAAAGCAAAATACAGGATTCAGATTATCAGTTTCGACGATCTTGACCTGAATTCCCATCAGGAACTCAAAGATTATATAAAAGGGCATTTGACTCCCAATGAGACAGTTGCTGATTGGTTAAGACGGGTCATCGGCACGGATGAAAGTAAAAAGAAGCCGAAGAAAAACATGAATCTGATAGATGAAATGTTTGATTGCAATGTGGATATAGAATGGCAGCCCACTTCCACTCTGGCCACATATATCGGCAAGCGGCTCGGACACAGGACAGTCGTCAGCGAACCCGACCGATACGGCTTCTTTACTGTCGAATCCGACTGGGGTGATACGGAATTATGCTGCCTCTGCAACGACGTTGACATTCCGTCACTTTACAGAGGTTGCTTATAAAACACCATTCTATGGTTAACAACAGTTTTAGTCCGAGGGATATTCTATGCCTGCAATATGCCGGAATCAAGCCATCACGGATTATGACTTCCGGGCTTGACATCGTGCATCCAAAGGAAAACGCTCCACTCCAACAGCGGATTTTGGAAAAAGGAGGACTTATCCTGTCCGAGCATCCTTTTGGAATGAAGGCTAATCCGACAAGGCTTATCGCCCGCAACAGATTGCAGGCGGCGTTATCAAACACAGTTGTTTTGGCAGAATGTCCCGAACAGAGCGGAAGTATGCACACCATGCGCTTTGCACGCAAATATCACAAACGATGCCTTGCGGTCTCATATCCTGAATACTCCTGCGTTAATGCGGGCAATGAATTATTAATCAATTTGAACCTTGCAAAAGGCATTTAATGAAATGAAGAAAGTCTTGATATTCCCGGCACCTTTTCTCATAAATGACCCGACAACAGACCAGCAAAATGAGTATATGATCTCACTGCTGATGGAGGAAATGGCCATGGAAGGCATAGGCGATTTCATAGAGGTCAATGCTTTGGACAAATCAAATTATCACGAGGTTGTTCGCAAAATCATTGCTGATCGAAAACCGGACTGGGTGATTGCAGCCGGAGAATCAGCTACGGCTTGTATCAGTCTCCATGGGATAAAAAAGTTACTGGTCAATCCTATTGTCACTTTCGATGATTTGAACAATGTCCCCGAATATGCCCGTCAGCACACCTACGGTTTCTTTGGCGCATTACCGCAGCAGCAGAAAAGCTACGAATTATTTCAATCCGTCTACCCGAATGCGACTTGGTATGTCAATGCTCCTAATCTGAGCTTGATTGATATTAAAGATATCTCCATATTGATTATTAGTGATAAATCAAATGAGTAAAAATATGATAATCAAAGGACAATACACCTCGGCTGAGATATTCACCGAGAACATCGAGGATGCGGCACTTCAGTGGGTGAAGGCGCAATGCGACCATCCGGCATTCGAGGGTATCAGGATAGTGCAGATGCCCGATGTTCATGCAGGAAATTCCTGCAATGTGGGGACGGTGTACCGGATAGGGGCATATCTTAATCCCGACCATGTGGGTGTGGACATCGGATGTACCATTTCCATGCACAGGCTATCTTCCGCAGTCGCTCCGGAAGATTTCGCTCTGCTTGACCACAGAATCCGTGAGGCCATCCCGACCGGCACGGAGATTTGTGCGAAGAACAGCCTGAACGAAAAGGAACTGTTCCGCTTTCTTGACTCGCAATACCGGAAAGCACGGTCATCCGCTCCTGACCTGATTAACGAAGCGCCGCGCATAGATGCCCGTTTCGTTTCAGATTTCTGCCGCAGGATAAAGTTGCAAGAGGCTATCTTTTATAAAAGTCTCGGCACGCTCGGCGGAGGCAACCACTTCATTGAATACGGTGAGGACGAGCAAACGCATGAAGGATGGCTGACTATCCATTGCGGTTCCCGGAATCTCGGGGTCAAAGTGGCGAACCACTGGCATAATATCGCTGCAAATCCCAAACGGGCGCAGTATATCGGTTATCTGTGGGGAGATGCACTTAACGGCTATCTCTCCGATATGGTCATTGCGCAGGCGTATGCCCTCTACAACCATCATATCATCCGTGACCGTATTTCCGCAATATTGAAAAAACTCTGCAAGGCCAAATGCTTGGAGTCTATATTCACCACGCACAATTATATTTCCGTAAGCGGGGAATATCCCATGCTGCGCAAAGGAGCAGTTGAAGCCGCCGAAGGAGAGCGCTTCTGCCTGCCTTTCAACATGCGCGACGGTATAGCTGTCTGCGTGGGCAAAGGCAATCCCGAATGGAATTGTTCCGCTCCGCATGGAGCCGGACGCGCCATGTCGAGGAATGCCGCTAAGAAAAATATCGCGATGGCAGAGTTTGAAAAGTCCATGAACGGCATATTCTCCACCTCCGTCTATTCCGGTACGCTCGACGAGTCGCCACAGGCATACAAACCAATGGAAGAAATATTGCGTCTGATAGAGCCGACAGCCGAAGTCATCACGATGGTCAGACCCCGCTTAAACATTAAAGATATTCCCCAATGAAAAAGTATATACAGCTCACAGCCGGACGTGGTCCCGTGGAATGTGCCCGCGCCGTCACGCTGGTTGCCCGTGAACTGCTGAAGGATTTCCCGGATGCGGAACTTGTGGAAAGCGAACCTCACAACACGGAGCCGGACTGCTACATGTCAATGCTGTTTCTTGCCGAAGTAAATCCCGCCAAGGAACAAGAGTGGAGCGGAACGGTTCTCTGGCGTGCGGCATCAAACCCTTACCGTCCCGGCCATCCTCGCAGGAACTGGTTTGTCGGCGTGGAGTTTATTGATCCCATCTCATTTCCGGATGTGTCGGATAAAGACATTGTGTATGAAACAATGCGCTCGGGAGGACACGGAGGACAGAACGTAAACAAAGTGGAGACGGCTGTCCGGGCCACCCATCTGCCGACCGGAATTTCCGTCAAGTGCAGCAGCCAACGCTCGCAGTCGCAGAACAAAGAAAGGGCACGCAGCCTGCTTCTTCTGAAACTGCAGCAAAGAAAAGACTCCGCTGCGGCATCTTTCCGTGCGTCCAAATGGGGCCGGCATACTGCACTTATGCGCGGGAATCCCGTGAAAACATTCTCGGGAGCATTATAAAATATGCTAAGGGCGGCAACAGCCTAAGGTCATTTACACGAAATCCAGATAATTTTCCCTGCTGACCACATGAAATTCAGCGTGCGGATATGCTTCTTGAAAAGCTTTTGGCACTGATGGAGTCCTGTTGCCCCATTTGAACTCCAATGCGGTCAGATTATCAGCAGACTCCTCGATAAGGTCGATCTCCTGTTTGTCGTAAGTACGCCAGAAGTAGAATTCCTTGTGGAGTAAATCGTTAAAATTCGCTTTGCGCCGTTCTCCGATAATGTAGTTTTCCCATAGAGCACCTACATCCTGCCGGATGGCCAGCGGTGAGAAGGCTCCGATGACAGCATTGCGTATGCCGTTGTCATAGAAGTACCATTTTCCGGCCTTTGTCACCTCCTTTCGCAGGTTGCGGGAATAAGCCCCCATGCGGTAGACGACAAACACCTTTTCCAACAGATCCAGATATTTCTCAACGGTTGTCTTGCTCATACCCAGTTGTTTGCCCAACTCTTCGTATGATACCTCGCTGCCCAGCTGAAAAGCTATCAACCGCAGTAGATCGCGCATCTTGCCTGAATTTTTCAACCCGTCGATAGCCAGAATATCCTTCAGGAGATAGGCGCCGACTATGTCACGCAGGTAATCTGTCTTGCGCTCGAAGCTGTCCATCATCACCACTTCCGGATAAGAGCCGTAAATCAGTCGGGCTTCGAGGTTCCTGCGAGTCTCGATCGGTGTTTCCGTCTGTGCAATCTCCCGCTGCGAGAATGGTGTAAGGAGGAATTGTGTACTCCGGCCGACCAACGGTTCCCCGGCCTTGTTTAAAAGGTCGAATGAAGATGAGCCGCTTGCAAGGACGCTGATTCCAGGCACCTCGTCAACAATCAGTTTAAGAACACTGCCAATTTGCGGAATATTCTGCGCCTCATCGATTGCCAGCAGATCGATACCCTCCAGCAGATGCCGGTAGTTGGCAACGGAGCGGGTCTCCAGCAGGGCCAGCGTATCGTAATCCTCCCCATTAAGCATCATTGTCCGGCCTGGGTAATCTTCCACTATCTTACGCATCATTACCGTTTTCCCGACACGGCGGGCACCAAATATCAGCACGGCTTTGTTAGGGGCAATACGCGCTTTAATTAGATCTTGAAGAATTCGATTTATAGTTTCCATGATTTTATCTTTTTCCTCTGCAAATATAAAAATTATTCTCCTGACTGGCGAATTTTATGTAAAAATCGTACTCTCAACTGGCGATTTTTACAAAAATATCAGCGTCGGCGGAACTCGTAGCAGGTGACGGCGGTGGCGATGGCCACGTTGAGGGATTCGGCGGCGCTGTCGGGTTTGGAGGCGAATGAGGGGATGTGCAATCTGCGGGTGGCGGCGGCCATTAGGGCGGGGGAGAGGCCGTCCCTTTCGCTGCCCATCAGGATCAATGCCCGGGTGGTGTCCAGGGCGGCGGAGCGGATGTCCTCTCCGTCGAGGGCAGTGGCGTAGACGGGGATTCCGGCGGCGGTGCATCCGCGCACAAGCGCATGAAGGTCGCAGGTGACGGCCCGCTGGCGGAAGATGGAGCCCATGGTGGCCTGGACGGTCTTGGGGTTGTACAGGTCGACGCAGTCGGGGGAGAGGTAGACGGTGCCGATGCCGAACCAGTCGGCTAAGCGCAGGATGGTACCGACGTTCCCCGGGTCGCGGACGGAGTCCAGTCCGAGGCAGAGGCCTGAGGGCAATGCGGGGGCCGGGGCATTGTCCTGCATCTCTTCCGGAGGGATGCGCAGCACGGCGAGGGCAGGGGAGGGCGACGATAGATGGCTCATCCGTCCCATGACCTCCTCCCCGACATCTGGGAGACGGTAGACCGCCTCCACGGGGAAGCGCTTCTGCGTCAGGGCCTCCCCGACCATTTTCTCCCCCTCGACGACGAAAAGCCCCAGCTCCTCCCGGAATTTTTTCTGTCCGAGGGAGCGGATGAGCCTGATGTCGGCCTTGGAGGGGATGCGGTCGCTTAGCATTGTCCTATACTAAAGCTTAATAGCCGAGTATCTTGAGCATCGACTTGTAGGTCTGCTCCTTGCTGAAGAGCTTGGTGGTGTAGTCCCCGTCGGGGGTCTTGTCGATGATGATGTGCTTGGGAGCTGGCTGGAGGCAGTGCTGGATGCCGCCGTAGCCGGCGATGGACTCCTGGTAGGCTCCGGTGTGGAAGAAGCCGATGTACAGGGGTTCCGGGTCGTCCGGGGTGACCTTCGGGAGGAAGATGGCGTTGGCATGCTCCTCGGCGTTGTAGTAGTCCTGGCTGTCGCAGGTGAGGCCTCCGAGGAAGACTCTCTCGTAGGGCTTGTCCCATTTGTTGATGGGCAGGAGGATGAATTTCTGCTTTATACCCCAGATGTCGGGGAGGGTGGTCATGAAGGAACTGTCGACCATGTACCATTTCTCCCTGTCGTTCTGCTGCTTGACTCCGAGGATGGAGAATATGGTGGCTCCGCTCTCGCCTACGGTGTATGAGCCGAACTCGGTGAAGATGTTGGGCTCGGCGACTCCGCGGGAGTTGCAGATGCTCTTGATCTGGGCCACGACCTCCTCGATCATATACTCGTAGTCGTAGTCCATGCCGAGGGAGTTCTTGATCGGCAGTCCGCCTCCGATGTTCAGGGAGTCGAGGGTAGGGCAGACGGCCTTGAGGTTGCAGTAGACGTTGACGCACTTGCCTAACTCGTTCCAGTAGTAGGCGTTGTCCTTGATGCCGGTGTTGATGAAGAAATGCAGCATCTTGAGGCTGAACTTCTTGTTCTGGCTGAGCTTTTCCTGGTAGAAGGGCATGATGTCCTTGTAGCGGATGCCCAGGCGGGAGGTGTAGAACTCGAACTTGGGCTCCTCCTCGGCCGCGATGCGGATGCCGATGCGGGTGGGCTCGTTGATCACGGCGTCGAGCTGGTCGAGCTCGGGCATGTTGTCGAGGATGGGTATGGTGTTGTGCCAGCCGTCGTTGATGAACTGGGCTATGTTGGCGATGTAGGTGTCCTTCTTGTAACCGTTGCAGATGATGTAGAGGTCCTTGTCCACGATTTTACTGTCATACAGCGACTCGATCAGGTTGAAGTCGAATGCCGATGAGGTCTCGATGTGGATGTCGTTCTTCAGGGCTTCCTCGAGCACGAAGGAGAAGTGCGAGCTCTTGGTGCAGTAGCAGTAGTGATAGTCGCCCTGGTAGTCGACCTTGGCCATGGCCACGTTGAACATCCTCTTGGCCCGCTGTATCTGGGAGGATATTTTGGGCAGATACGATATCTTCAGCGGCGTGCCGTACTGCTCGATGACGTCCATCATCGGGATGTCGTGAAAATAGAGGGCCCCGTCTTCTACGCGGAATTCGTCCTGCGGAAACTCGAAGGACTGCTCGACCAGATCGATGTACTTGTTCTTCATACTCGGTAATCCAATTAAGTTACATTGTTGTTTTTCGGAGGTATCCGGCTTACCCGGATTTTTTCCGGATGCAAATATATCCAAGTATTTTGATTTACATATAAAAATTATAATTTTGCAGAAACAAAATTTGATGCGTCCGGGCAGAATACAAAATATTCCTATACTTCTTCTAACTCTGGTGGCGGCTTCCCTCCTCGGAGCATGCAGTACTACCAAGATTCTGTCGGAGGATCAAACCCGTCTCAAAAGCAACGTCATCACTATTGTAAACCGGAAGGAGTATCCGGATTATCAGGACTCTCATCTGGACAATTATATCCGGCAGAAAGCCAATACCTATTTTATAAAGACCAAGAAAGGAGGCTGGAATCCATTTATCTATGTGGCCAACTGGACCAACGGCAAGGGTGGGGGATGGGACCGTTTCGTGACGAAGTTGGGCCAGGCTCCGGTAGTGTTTGACCCGGAACTGATGGAGGACAGCAGGGACAATATGGCTACACACCTCAAGTACATGGGATTCTATGATTCTGATGTACAGGCCAATGTTCAAGTACGTAAGCAGCAGACTGTCGTGGACTACAGGGTAACTCTTGGCAAACAGTATCCGATACGCAGGATATTCTATGAGGTGGATGATCCGGCTTTAGCGGAGGAGATATACCGGGACACTGTCAACTCGCTTATCCAGACAGGGGCACCGCTTTCCGAAGATTTGTTGGACCGGGAATCGGAGCGTTCTGCGGCTCATTTGAGGAACTGCGGATACTATGACTTCTCCAAGAACTATTTTTTCTTCGCAGCGGATACAGTCTCTTCCCCGGGTTCTGCCCTTCTTAAGGTGGCTGTACGTAACTATACCCGTAACGAATCTCCTGAAGATGCCCGCAGACACCGGCGTTTCTATTTCGGGGATGTGCTCATCTATCCTGTATCCGACAACATCCGTTACAGGGCTTCGGTCTCAAAGAAGATACCCCAGATCTTGGATACCGTGAAGTATGAGGACATTACTATTCTCTATGACAACAAGCGCAAGATACGTCCATCCATACTCTACAAGATGAACCGCATAGAACCTGGAACGACGTACAGCGAGAGTTTAGTCAACAGTACCTACCAGCGTATGTCCAATCTCAGGCTCTACAGCAGCGTAAGCGTAGAGTTGAACAAGACCGACACCAATATCGTAGACTGCAGAATCCGGCTGTTGCCCTCCAAGGTCAACGGATACAAGATCAACCTCGAGGCTTCTACCAACTCTACCGGCCTGATAGGAATTTCTCCCACTGTATCATACTACAACCGCAATATTTTCAAGGGAGGAGAATGGCTTTCACTCTCAGTTATGGGCAACTTCCAGTTCTCAGTGCAGAACTCTACCAGAGCCACCGAGTTCGGAGCATCTGCAGGACTCAGCTTTCCTACTTTTGTGCTGCTTCCTGACCGTATGTTCAAGAATATTATTCCAAGAACAGACATGGAGCTGACCTACAACTATCAGCGCCGTCCTGAGTATACCCGTAACATGATCGGAGCCAATTTCGGATGGAGCTGGAGCAGTCAGTCTAACAAATACTATTTCAAGGTAGTTCCTCTGCAGATTAATATCGTCAACCTGCCTGCCTACAGCGATGCCTTCATGGAGTCGCTGACAAACCCGTTTGTCCGCGAGGCTTACAAGAACCATTTCGAGCTTGGCCTCGGTTTCGACGTGCAGTACAGCAGTGACCCGAGTCTCAACCCGGCAGGTTCCTTTTTCAAGGCCGATTTTCAGTTTGACTTAGCGGGCAACCTGCTTTCTGCGTTCAACCCTCTGATGTCTGTTGACACCACCGGTTTCCGCACGATTTGGAATTCGCCTTATTCCCAGTTTGTAAGGACTGAGCTGTCGCTTGCCTATACCTGGAAATTCGGCAAGGACAACCGACAGGCCTTAGCCGTCCGTGCCCTCGGTGGTGTAGGTTATGCCTACGGCAACTCGTCCAAGATGCCTTTTGAGCGTCTGTTCTGGGCAGGAGGCTCCAACAGTCTGCGGGGCTGGGCAGCACGCAGTGTCGGTCCGGGCTCATCACCCATGGACATGACATTTTCTATTCCGAATCAGACCGGTGATATGAGACTTGAGGCCAATATTGAGTACCGTTTCCCTCTCTTTTCTATTTTCCGCGGAGCCTTGTTTGCAGACTGGGGCAATGTCTGGAATATAGACCGTTCGGGAAGGGACCATCACTCATTGGAAGGCAGCATGGAGGATCAGAGCGCAGAGGAACTCTCGTATTTTAATGCTAAGAATATGTTCAGGACTTCTGCGCTGAACTGGGGTGCCGGCATCAGGCTTGATCTCAATTTTGTAGTAGTAAGATTTGATCTTGGAATAAAACTCTACGATCCTTCTGTACAGCAGTGGCAGAATATCCGTACATGGTTCCGCAAGGGCGGTTATGCCTTCCAGTTCGGTATCGGTTATCCCTTCTAAAATTATTTTCTGTACTTGGGCCACATGCGCTCCATGCGTGATCGTATCTCGTTCTCCTTGGGGTTATTGCCAGGATTGTAGAATACAGTACCGCTCATGCCTTCGGGAAGGAACTCCAAATCTGTGAAGTTTCCGGCATAATCATGGGCATACCTGTAGCCTTCGTGATAACCGAGGTCCTTCATCAGTTTGGTAGGGGCGTTGCGCAGATGCAGGGGAACAGGAGAGTTGTCGCCTTTCTCCACTAATGCCATCGCAGCATCTATTGCCATGTAGGAAGAGTTGCTCTTGGCGCAGGTCGCAAGGTAGATAGCGCATTCAGACAGAACAATACGGGCTTCAGGCATACCGATCTTATGCACTGCGTCATAGGTGGACTGCGCCAGCAGAAGGGCATTGGGGTTGGCAAGTCCTATGTCCTCAGCGGCAAGTATGACCATTCTTCTGGCAATGAAAAGGGGATCCTCGCCTCCGGCCAGCATCCGGGCCATCCAGTATACGGCTCCGTTGGGATCGGAGCCGCGCATACTCTTGATGAAGGCGGAGATAATGTCATAGTGCATCTCTCCGTTCTTGTCGTATATGGAGATATTCTCCTGGAGCCTGTCAGCCACAGTGGCGTCGTCTATGATGACAGGAGAATCAGGAGGGAAGGAGTTGACAACTATTTCGAAGATATTGAGCAGTTTGCGGGCATCCCCTCCGGAAAAACGGAAGAGTGCGTTCTTTTCTTTTACCTCGATGATTCTGTTTTTCAAATATATATCGCAGGTAAGAGCGCGTCCGAGCAATGTGTCCAAATCCGCCACCTCGAGTGGTTTCATGACAAATACCTGACAGCGGGAAAGGAGCGGGGTAATGACCTCGAAAGAGGGATTTTCCGTAGTGGCTCCGATGAGTGTCACTGTGCCTGTCTCAACAGCTCCCAGCAGAGCATCCTGCTGGGACTTCGAGAAACGGTGGATCTCATCGATAAAGAGTATCGGGGAACCCTTTGCAAATATTGAGTTGTCCTTGGCCCGGGCAAACACATCGCGCAAGTCCTTGACTCCGGAGCTTATGGCCGAAAGTGTGTAGAAATCGCGTCTGAGCTCTTTCGACACTATATCGGCAAGTGTAGTCTTGCCGACACCGGGAGGTCCCCATAGGATAAAGGAGGATATGTTGCCGGACTCAATCATCTTCCGCAGCACCGCGCCGGGACCGACTAAGTGCTGCTGGCCGACGAAACCTTCAAGTGAGTCCGGACGCATGCGTTCCGGCAGAGGTATCGAGGGGATGGTAGATGAAGAGTCCGTCATATCCTATTTAACATAATATAAATTGTATTAGAACAGTTGCTGTTCTATGGACTGCAGCAGCTTGAGCTGGGCTTTTGTCCTGACTAAATTGTGCTCGGGATATTTCACCTTGTAATAATTGTCTCCATCAATATAGTCCATGAGGAAACGCAGTACCTGCTCGTAAGTGATGTACCGTGCCGAGAAAGGTAGATATTGCCTTTCGATGTCGGTCAGGAAGCTGCCGGCTTCAGACAGGTATCCACGCAGAAATGCATCGTACATCTCACGGCTCATGGACACATTGTCGACATTCTTGTCGTCCTCAGCACCTGTGTTGGTATATGAACGGATCGAGTCGCCGAAGTCATACAGGCACGGAGCCTTCAGTACTGTATCCAAGTCAAGGACACACAATACGTTTCCATCATGGTCAAAGAGCATGTTGGCTATCTTGGTATCGTTGTGCGTGACTCTCAGCGGTATCTGTCCATTCTCGATCAGCTTGTAAAAGTCAAGCATCTCAGAACGCCTGGACTCTATCTCTGCGATAAGCTCCTTGACAGATTCTGCCCTGTGGACAGGATCCTTTGCCAATGTCCCGTCCCACTGTCCGAAACGGAACTTGATATTGTGGAATCCTGGCAGAGTGTCCACCAAAGGCTGATCAAAATCTGAAAGCATCGCCTGGAACTTTCCTATGCCGCGACCTCCCCGTTCTGCCAGCAGAGGCGTGTCTGCCTTGTCGTAACTGACAGAGTCTCCGATAAATACGGTTACACACCAGTATTCTCCTTCGTACACGTGATAGAGCTTGCCGTCATTGGCCGGCACTACTGTGAGCGCTTCTCTCATGGGATCACCGCCGGCAGCCTCAATCTTTTTCTTGAGATGTGACGTTATAGCATGGATGTTGTTCATCATCCCGGGAATATCCTTGAAAATATTGGTATTCTTACGCTGAAGAATATATTTCAGCGGACTTCCCGAAATCTTGATGATATATGTGTCGTTAATAAATCCGTCACCGAGATTGTCCACCTGCGAAGGTGTGCCTTCGAGCTGGAAGCTGCGGGCTATCTCCAAAAGCTGTGCACCTGTAGTCATATCAGTGTTAGTTAAGTATTTAAGTGTTATTGTAATTTAAGTAATGTGCCGGCATCCGAGGCTATTCTCACATCTACCGGCGTATGGCTGTTGAGGGCTTCAGTCTCCTGAATCCCGAAATATTCGAAAGCGTGCTTGGGTATGTTGACTTTAATCTGAACTCTCTCGTTCGAGAAATTTGCAGCGCAGAGGTAGACGCTGCTGTTGTATTTCCTTAAGAATACAAAATGACGGTCCGGATTGAAATTTTCCGAACGGGGATTGACATATTCTAAATCAAATGTCTCACCCCTGCGGACAGCTGGCTCTGATGTTTTTTTCATAAATTCTCTATAGACCACATACAGAGCCTGTTCCTCGTAGCCAAGGTATTTCATGGGATCTCCTGCCTTTATTCCGCGGAGCCATGCCCTTACTTTGGGCAGAGAGCAGAAATCAAAAATCGAAGTTTTTTCCGGTCCCTCTCCGAACTCCTGTCCGAAATACAGCATAAATGGTGCAGTGTTGAAAAACAGAGAGACGAACAGAGCGGCGAGACCACCGAATGGACTGCCGGCAAAATAAGGAGAGGATATGCGGTCCTCGTCATGATTCTCGAGGAAATTGAGCATCCTCTCTTGATATTTTCCGAGCTTCTGCCACTCACCGGTAAGGCTGCTGGCAGGTGCTTCCCCTCTGACAACCTTTTTAAGAGTGTCGTAGAAGCCGGATTTGTCGTAGAGGTAGTCGAACCCGCCTTTCTCGAATAGATCAGCGTAATTGGCGGGTTCGTATGCCTCTCCTATAAATATAAGTTTCGGATATACCTTTTTGACAGCCGGTATGCACCACTGCCAGAAATCCACCGGGACGAGCTCAACCATGTCACATCTGAATCCCCCTACCCCTTTGGATGCCCAGAAGAGAAGGATGTCCTTCATCTTCTCCCAGGTATCCCGGTCAGAATAGTTGAGTTTCACTGTATCGCTCCAGTCCCAGTCATGGATGTGGCCAGGATAGAAATTGTTCTCTTCGAAGCTGTTGACGGTGCTGCGGTATGCCGGTGATACATGGTTCGGCACGAAATCAATTATTGTCCCCATGCCTGCGTCCGCCGTGCGCGCGATTAATGCCTCGAACTCCTTCATACGGTTGCTCTCCTTGGATGCCAAGTAAGGATTGACATCGTAGTAGTCGGTTATGGCGAAAGGAGAACCGGCTCCGCCTTTGACCCCCGGGTCTCCGGCAGTGGCATGCCGGATTATTCCGGTATACCATATATATGAGACATTCAGCTTGCGGATTTCTTCAAGGACTGACATTGTGATGTCCTTGAACTTACCGGTGCCGTTGTCAGCGAGAGTTCCTCCCGGTACCGATGTTCCGCGGGTATTGCCGAATACCCGCGGCAGCATCTGGTATATCACGAACTTACCTTTCATGATGTTACTTCTCAGGACGTTCCCAGTTCAGAATCTTGTAGAAATCGTAGTCCTCGGGATTGGCCACGTATTTTTTAGCGGCCTCATAGTCCTCGGGCCCGATATAGTGGAGCATATACTTCACTATGTTCTGCACCTGTTCGCGTGAGATGTCCACACAGCGGGGAGGAATCTTGCCGGTGGCAGGATCCTGAAGGTCCTTGAGATACAGGGGGGTAATGTCGCCTGCGCGGTCTACGTATACCATACATCCGGTCTCGCCTGAGTCGAAGAGCTTCCATACGCCGTAAGCCATCTGTGAGCAGTATGTGATGTCGTATGAGACAGGATTGTTGCAGCGTACGTCGTAACCGATCTCGATGGGACGGATCTTGGCCTTGAGTCCGAGCTCGCTGAGCTTGTTTTCAAGCACGGTACAGAAAATCTGGGCTTTGGACACCTTGCCGAGTTCGGGGTGACCGTGCTCGTCGTAAGAGAATGTGACTCCAGTAGCCTTTAAGTCCTCTTCGCTGAGCTCATAGAAAATACCCTCTGATACGATTACACCGCCATATGTAATACCCATGATTTTGCGCTTGAGAATAGCGGATACAGCCAAACGTACTATCTTGTCGATGGTCGCACCGGTCTTGTTGAACATCTCGGGAATTACGAGCATAGGATAGTGGCATGAGGAAGCGATACCGAGAGCCAAGTGGCCGGCAGAGCGTCCCATGGCAGATACGAGGAACCAGGTACCGCTGGTGCGTGCGTCCTCGTAGACGATGGTGGCGACACGGGTTCCTTCTGACTTGGCTGACTCGTAGCCGAAAGTGGGCTGGTTGTCAGGCAGCGGAAGGTCGTTGTCGATGGTCTTGGGAACGTGGATGTTCTGGATATGGATATCGTGGGAGAGCAGATACTTGGTCAGTCTGTTGGCTGTAGAAGCCGTATCGTCGCCGCCGATGGTGACTAAAAGCTTGATATTGTTGTCAGTGAAGAATTTAAGGTTAAAGTGATGTTCCAAGTCATCATCGGTAGGCTTGAAACGGCTCATCATCAGATAGGAACCTCCGCGGTTATAGATGTTGTCGGCTAAGAAAAAGTCGATATCGATATGGTTGGGATTCTCGCTGAAAAGGCCTTTATAGCCTTCATGCAGTCCGATGACTCTGTATCCCTTGGACAGGAAAGTCTTAGCGATAGTGCCTATTACAGTGTTGATTCCGGGTGCAGGACCACCTCCTGCTAAAATAACTATTGACGGTTTCATATCAGTATGAATTGAATTTTATATATCCGTGCAAATTTACAATTTATTATTGAAACAGGCCAACATTTTAGTATATTTGTCGGTATTAATCGAATCCGAATTATGGGGAATAAAGAGATAACCAAAAAGCAGGCCCAGGAAAGAGCCGACTACCTCCGTCAGGAGCTGAACCGGCACAATTACAGGTACTACGTACTCAATGATCCTGAGATAACGGATTTCGAATACGATGTCATGATGATGGAGCTGGCCTCATTAGAAAAGAAGTATCCGGAGCTGGCCTCTCCCGACTCGCCTACTGTAAAAGTAGGCAGCGACATAGCCGGAAAGACTCCGGGCGCTAAGGAATTCCGTCAGTACCGCCACCGCTGGCCTATGCTGTCATTGGGCAATACCTATAATATCGAAGAACTTCAGGATTTCGACCGGAGGGTCCGAGAGGCCGCCGGAGAGAAATTCGCATATAACTGTGAACTGAAGTTTGACGGTACAGCCATCTGCCTCAGTTATTCCAGGGGACAGCTCGTGAGGGCTCTCACCCGTGGGGACGGGACTGTGGGAGACGATGTCACCGACAATGTCCGGACCATCCCCTCCATACCTTCCGACATCGGGGACGTGCCGTGGGACTTCGAGATAAGGGGCGAGATATACATGCCCTTCGCATCCTTCAACTCACTGAATGAGGAACGCGCGGATATCGGGGACACACCCTTTGCCAACCCCCGCAACGCCGCCGCCGGCTCCCTCAAGACCCTCGACCCGGAGGAGGTGCGCCGCCGCGGCTTAGAGTGCGTCCTTTATCATATTATAGGAGACAATCTTCCCTTCAAATACCATTCGGAGGCCCTGCAGTGGGCTGCCGCTCACCATTTTCCCATATCGGAGTATTCCAGACTCTGCTTAGACATGGACCAGGTGCGGGAGTATATCCGGGAATGGGACACCCGCCGCAAGGACCTGCCGTTCGCAACGGACGGCATCGTCATCAAGGTGGACGACCTGGCCCTGCAGACCCGCCTGGGCTTTACGGCCAAGTCTCCCCGCTGGGCCACGGCCTATAAGTTCAAGCCCGAGCAGGCCCTCACCCCCCTCCTTTCCATTGACTATCAGGTCGGACGTACCGGAGCCATAACCCCGGTGGCCAATCTGGAGCCGGTCGCCCTCTCCGGCACCACAGTCAAGCGGGCCTCACTCCACAACGCCGACCAGCTGGAGCAGTTAGACATCCATATCGGAGACTGGGTCTATGTGGAGAAAGGCGGGGAGATCATCCCCAAGATTACCGGAGTGGAGCTTTCGAAGCGGCCAGAGGGCGCTCCCCTGCCCCATTTTCCCACCCATTGTCCAGACTGCGGCTCACTTTTAGTCAAGGACGAGAGCGAGGCCCGGCACTACTGTCTCAACGAGGCATGCCCGACGAGGGTCAAGGGCGCATTCCTGCATTTTATCTCCCGCAAGGCCATGAATATCAATGCCGGAGAGGCTACCATCGACCAGCTCTACGACAAGGGGTATATCCGGGAACTGCCGGACCTCTACCGGCTGGACATGGAAAAGCTCCTGACCCTGGACGGCTGGAAGGAAAAATCCGCCGGCAACTTCTTAGACAGCATAGAGGCTTCCAAGCGGGTGCCCTTCGGCAGGGTGCTGTTTGCCTTGGGCATCAGACATATAGGCGAGACTACCGCCAAGACCCTGGCGGCCCGTTTCAGGGATATCGGGGCGATGGAGAAAGCCTCGCGGGAGGAGTTCCTGGAGGTGGAGGATATCGGGGATGTGATTGCGGACTCCCTGGTGGAATATTTTGGAAATGAGGGTCATAGAAGAATTATACAGGAGCTCCGGGATTTCGGCCTGCAATTTGCAGATAACTCCGCTGCCTCCCGCCTGTCAGACCGCCTCGCCGGCAGTACGGTCGTGGTTTCGGGCAATTTCTCCCGTCCCAGGGACGAGATGAAGGCCCTGATAGCCGCCCATGGAGGCAAGAATACCGGCTCGGTGAGCGGCAAGACCACTTACCTGCTGGCCGGAGAAAAGGCCGGACCAGAGAAACTGGCGAAGGCTCAGAAGTTAGGAGTGAAAGTTATCACAGAAGAAGATTTTTACAGTATTATAAACTCATAAACCTGCACAGTATGATTCAGATCAGCAACAAAGTGTTCTACATCGGAACCAATGACAGAAAGAAACACCTGTTCGAGAACAACTGGCCTCTGCCCAACGGAGTGGCCTACAACTCATACATCATCGCCGACGAGCATCCCGCACTGGTGGATACGCTCGAATACGGCTCGGACCCCGACTACCTGTCCAACATCGATACCGCTCTCGGCGGACGCGACTTAGAGTATTTAGTGGTCAATCACATGGAACCCGACCATTCCAGCATGATCGGAGAGATTCTCCGCCGCTACCCCAGGGTGAAGGTTGTGGCTAACTGCAAGACCTTCAAGATACTCGAGTCCTACTATCCCCTGCCAGCGGAGAACGTCTATGAGATCAAGGAGGGCGATATCCTCGAGCTGGGCTACCACAAGCTCACTTTCGTGATGGTGCCCTGGGTGCACTGGCCCGAGACTATGGTTACATACGACACTGTGGACCAGATTCTCTTCTCCTGCGATGCCTTCGGTTCGTTCGGAACCCTGGACGGAGGCATCTTCGACGATACGGCCAACTTCGATTTCTACGAGGAGGACATGCTGCGCTACTATTCCAACATCGTGGGCAAGTGGAGCGGCATGGTGCAGAAGGCCTTCAAGAAGCTTGAGGGTGTGCCTGTCAGGATTATCTGCCCCTCTCACGGCCTTATATGGCGCAAGGATCCGGGCAAGGTACTGGCACTTTATGACAAGTGGAGCAAGTACGAGGCCGAGGACGGCTTCGTAATAGCATACGCCTCGATGTACGGCAATACCGAGAAGTTTGCCGATGAAATAGCCCGTCAGATATCCGCTCTGGGCGTCAGGGACATCCGCGTATACGATGTGTCCAAGACACACGTATCCTATCTGCTGACGGCCATCTGGAAATACAGGGGTCTCGTACTGGGAAGCTGCGCCTACAACACCGGCATGCACCCGATGATGGCCCTGCTGACCCACGAGATCAGTGTATCGGCGCCTCAGAACAAGATTCTCGGTCTCTTCGGAGGCTCGAGCTGGAACGGTGCCGGAGTGAAGGCCCTGAAGGAGTTCGCGGAGAAGGCCAAGATGCCTGTGACAGGCGATCCCGCCGAGTTCCTCGGACGTCCGTACGCATCTGACTTAGAGAAGACCGCCGCCTTCGCCAAGACCCTCGTGGATGCGATGCGCGGATAACATAAGACGGATCCGGGATTTTTTCCGTGACGGAATCTGGGACATCAATACCTCCGACCTTGGCCGGGTAAAGGCCAAGGTCGTCAGGTATATCAGGATAGTCATACTCACAGCCAAGAATTTCAGCCGTCAGAACGTCGGCCAGCAGGCGGTGGCCCTGAGTTTTTTCACTACCATGGCCTTCGTCCCCTTCTTAGCCGTAGCCTTCGCCATATCCAATTATGCAGGACTGGGAGAATACCTGCGTGAGCTGATATACGACAATTTCGGGCATGACGTGATCGTAGACCAGATACTCTCGTTTGCGGACAACATCATCGCCGCGTCGCAGCAGGACATCTACGGAATCATCTCGTCCCTGATTTTCCTCTGGATGGTGATCTGGCTGCTTTCAAGGGTCGAGTGGTCCTTCAACCGGATATGGAAGGTGGACCGCAACCGGATACTGTGGAAGAGAGTGCTGGCATATATCCTTACGATGACGGCCTCGCCGTTCATCATCATCGTGTTCCTGTCGGTCTCGCTGACCATTACCGACGGCATCAACACCTTGGGGCTGGAGATTCCGTTCCTGAGTACCTTCAGCACTTTCCTGATATGGCTGGCCTTCTATGTATTCATGGTGATAGTCCTGGGCGTGATGTATGTCCTCATTCCCAACGCCAAGGTGAGGCTGCTGCCGGCTCTGTCCGCCGCCGCCATCTCGTCCTTGGCTTTTACCATTGTACAGTACCTTTACCTGGAGACCCAGATGTTTGTATCCCGGATGAATGCGGTTTACGGCGTTTTTGCAGCCATACCCCTTTTCATGGTGTGGCTGAACATAGGATGGTTCATTGTCCTGCTGGGCTCTGAGCTGTCATACGTGTTCCAGAATGTGGACAACTACCCGCTGGAAGACATGAGCTGATAACTTTTAAAAGATTGATATACAATGAATACAGAACTGACTAAAGGCTTTGTCGACTTTATCGACGACAACAGGCTGCAGTCCCTGATACACGATACCAAGGAAGACCCTGCAGTCTATCGGGAAATCCTTAAGAAGTCCCTTTCCAAACAACCCCTGACTGTTGAGGAAACAGCCGCGCTTATAGCAGTGAACTCTCCCGAGGGCCTGCACGAGATCTTCGAGACCGCCAGGGAGCTCAAGCGCTCGGTCTACGGCAACCGCATCGTGCTCTTCGCACCACTCTACATCGGCAACTACTGCACCAATGACTGCCAGTACTGCGGATTCCGCCGCTCCCTGCGCACTACCGTGCGGCACACCCTCTCGGATGAGGAACTGGTACGCGAGGTGAAGTCCTTGGAGGACGAGGGCCACAAGAGGCTGATTCTCGTTTACGGCGAGCACGCCAAGTACACTCCGGAGTTCATAGCGCATACTGTAAAAATGACATACGCTACAAAATCCGGCAACGGGGAAATCCGCAGGGTGAATATAAATGCCGCCCCTCTGGACATCGAGGGCTACAAGGTGGTCAAGGCCGCCGGCATCGGTACATTCCAGGTATTCCAGGAGACCTATCATAAGGAAACATACGCCAAATATCATCCGTACAATACCCAGAAGAGCAACTATCTCTGGAGGCTGAACGCCATGGACCGTGCCTTCGAGGGCGGTATCGACGACATGGGTATCGGTGCCCTGTTCGGACTGTACGACTGGAGATTCGAGGTGCTCGGACTGGTATCCCATGCGATACATCTGCAGGAGACATACGGTGTCGGTCCCCACACCATCAGTTTCCCGAGGATACAGCCGGCCAATGGACTTGAGCTCGATCTGCCGTATAAAGTGTCGGACCAGGACTTTAAGAAATTAGTGGCAATCCTCAGACTCGCAGTGCCTTATACCGGCCTTATCATGACTGCCCGCGAGTCCAAGGCCATCCGCGACGAGGTGATGGAGTTCGGTGTGTCCCAGATCGATGCCGGCACCAAGCTGGAGATCGGAGGCTACAACAAGGAGCGCAAGGGCGTCGAGCAGGCCATCGACGAGGAGCAGTTCCAGGTGGGCGATACCCGCAGCTTAGATGAGGTGATCCGCTGGCTGCTGACCCGTGACTATATACCCAGTTTCTGTACGGCCTGCTACCGTGTCGGCCGTACCGGAGAGCATTTCATGGAGTTCGCCATACCGGGATTCATCAAGCGCTTCTGCACCCGCAACGCCCTTCTGACCCTGGCGGAGTATCTTGAGGACTATTCTTCCGACCTTACCAAGGAGGAGGGATACAAGCTCATTGACAGGGAGCTGGCTAAGATGCCGGAGGGAGACGAGAAGAATTCGCTGAAAGAGCGTCTCCAAAAAATCCGCAAAGACGGTACCAGGGACATCTTGTATTAGTTTTTTGATTAATTTTGCAGAATGGATTTTACAAAAAGCGACTACGACCTGATTAATAAGGAATTCGAGGAGCTCCGCCTGGCTGCTCTCAAGCGGTGTGCCTCGCAGGAGGAATACGACGGTGTCCTCAAGGCATTTGAGTTTGCAAACGAGGCTCACAAGGGTGTCCGGCGCCGGTCCGGAGAGCCGTACATCCTCCATCCTATAGCCGTGGCCAAGATCGTGGTGAATGAGATAGGTCTGGGCTACAAGTCGATCGTAGCCGCCCTTCTGCACGACGTAGTGGAGGACACGGACTATACCGTGGACGACATCAAGCGGCTTTTCGGCGAGAAGATAGCCTCCTTGGTCGACGGCCTGACCAAGATCAAGGCGGCCATGGATACCGACGGCGGGGGGAATCTTCAGGCCGAGAATTTCAAGCGCATCATCCTGACTCTCAACGACGATGTCCGGGTAGTGCTCATCAAGCTGGCGGACCGCCTGCACAACATCCGCACCATCGACTCTATGCCCGACTACAAGAAGGACAAGATCCTGAGCGAGACCATGTACATCTTCGTGCCGCTGGCCCACCGTTTAGGACTTTACAACATCAAGTCGGAGATGGAGAATATCTGGCTGCGTACCCGTGACCCCAAGCTGTACGGTGACATAGTTGCCCGTATCGACGGCGTTATCAAGGAAAAGGGAGAGGCCATGGACAAGTTCATCAAACCGGTCGCCGATGCATTGGAAAATGCCGGATATCAGTTTGAGATTACCAAGCGTACCAAGACTCCCTACTCTGTATGGCACAAAATGCAGCAGAAGCACGTCGAGTTCGATGACATCTACGATATTTACGGCATCCGCATCATATTCAATCCCAAACCGGATGAGGATGAACGCACCCAGTGCTGGTACATTTACTCACTCGTATCCGGAATCTATGCCTCTAAGACGGACCGCATACGCGACTGGGTAACCCGCCCCAAGAGCAACGGCTATGAGGCCCTGCACTGCACTGTCATGAGCAACGGCGGCGGATGGGTCGAAGTCCAGATCCGCAGCGAACGGATGAACGAAATAGCCGAAAAGGGTATCGCAGCCCACTGGAGCTATAAGCAGAAAGGCGAAGAAACCTCTTCCGAAAAGGAGATGGACCGATGGCTGGACATGGTCCGCGACGTATTGGAGAATCCGGATGTGAATGCCCTCGAGTTCCTCGACAAGTTCCACGACTCGCTTTTGGACCAGGAAATATACGTATTCACACCGAAAGGAGAGTCCAAGTCCCTCCCCAACGGTTCCACCGCCTTAGATTTTGCATACAGCATCCATTCCAAGATAGGAAACAAGGCCATAGCGGCTAAAATCAATTTTAAGCTTTCTCCCCTTTCCAGCATTCTCCGCAATGGAGACCAGGTGGAAATCATTACCGCCGAATCCCAGAAGCCTCAGCCCGAATGGCTGGACTTCCTGCGTACAGGCAAGGCCCGCAACTATGTCTACGAAGCTCTGAAAGATGATATTGACGACAGCATCAAGAGCGGACGACAGATGCTCGAGAAAGAGCTTGCCAACTATGGAGTAAAACTTCAGGGCAACGTCTTGAAAAAACTGCTCAGAGAGTATTCTGTAAACACCAAAGAAGAACTCTACAACAAGATTTCCACAGGCATCATCTCACTCAAGGATCTTGAGAAGATACTCAGGAAAAATACGGAGAACAAAAATGTTATATACTGGACTCTGCGGCTCTTCCGCAGCAACAAGAAAAACAGCGGGGAGGATGATGACAGCATGGATGAAGAGGCATCAGGCGACGAAATGACCAATGCGGAAATCCGCGACCGCCTCATAAAGAACAAACTCGACAAGAACAGAGATCTCATTCTGGCCGGAAAAGAAGCCCAGGGGAAGGATCCGGACAGCCCCATAACCTACCGTATCGCAGACTGCTGCTACCCTATCCCCGGTGACTCTATTGTAGGCTTCATCAACGACAACGGAGAGGTGGTAGTTCACAAAAAGACATGCCCTGAGGCAGTTAACTTAGCTTCTATCCACGGCGACAGGATAGTAAATGCCAAATGGAGCAAGAATACAGTAGCCTCATTTCTCGCACGTATCAAAATCTTCGGGACAGACAGGATGGGTATTCTCAACGAGCTGACAAAAGTCACCACACTCGTCCTGAACATAAACATCCGGAAAGTTTACATCGCATCTCACGACAGCATATTCGAGGGATATATCGACTGCTATGTCCGCAGTACAGAAGACCTCAATACCCTTATGGACCACATCAAGAAAATCAAGGGTGTGGAGAGCGTTACCCGAATAGATATCAAAGAGGACAAATAGGTGTGTGATGAAAGGGAAAAATCTGCTCAATACAGTTATCGTAGTCGGGATATTCTCGTCACTGATATTTTCCAAGTCCTGTGCAAACACATCCACTCCTCCGGAGGGAGGTCCAAAAGACACCATTCCTCCAGTATTAGTAGGAACAGTTCCTTTGTACAATACAACTGGGCACCCTACTGATGTAAAGCACAGTTCCATATCATTTGAATTCGATGAATATGTTGTGCTGAACAACCCGAACTCCTACATTTTCCTCTCTCCGCCGCAGGCCAAACCTCCTACAGCGAAGATAAAGGGAAAGAAAGTTGTAGTGTCCTTCGATCAGCCGCTGGACTCTAACCAGACATATTCCCTCTCTTTAGGAGAAGCCATCAAGGACAACAATGAGGGAAATCCATTCCCTCCATATACCCACAGCTTCTCTACCGGAGACCATGTGGACTCCCTCTTTGTCTCAGGCAATATCGTCGAAGCGGCAACGATGCTGCCAATGCCCAATATTACAGTACTTTTCCATACAGATGCATCAGACTCGGCCATCTTCAAGGTAAGGCCGAGGGCAGCGGCAAAAAGTGACTTGTGGGGATATTTTACTGTCAGGAACCTACCGGCCGATACTGTCTATAGGGTATACGCCATAGAGGACCTGAACAACAACAACCTTTATGATCCGGACATGGAACGCGTAGCTTTTTTAGACACCCTCGTGCTTCCTACCTCTGTCATGAACCCCGATATGCCCGAACTGGCCATTACACAGATGAAGGATACTGCCGCATGTCTGGCCCGTCCGGCCCAGCTCTCACTTTCCATGTTCAAGGAACTGTCGCAAAGGCAGCTGCTTCGGGCCCGCGAGAGAGTCTCCAGAAGGCAGATGTACCTCAAGTTCGCCGCACCCTATCCGGTAATCGACTCTATAGTCATAGACGGTATTCCGGAAGAAAAGCTTATCAAGGAATACAACTACTACCGTGACAGTATTGTAATCTGGATCAACGACCAGGGACCTGTAAAAGACACACTTCAGATGAGGCTGTCCTACCGCCGTACAGATGACAGCCTGAACATATTGGTGCCGGCGACAGATACTTTCCGATTAGCCAGGCCAAAGGGTAAGATGGTGGAGAACAGGTGGGGCGAGATGGTTGAGGAGGCAGACACCATAGCTGCGTACAAAGTGGATGCCGCCCCTGAGAAAATAGACCAGGACGGCATAGTGATTCTATTCGAGTCCCCCATGATAGCTGCACCCTTCGACTCTGTCACCATAATATCGAAAAATACCAGAGAACAGACGGCTCCGGTATCCTTTACAGTAGAGAAGGACACCGCCAATATCCGCAAATATGTGCTGCGCCTACAGGAAAAGTTAGTGAACGGATATGAATATACGCTCAGAATACCGGACAGTCTCTTCATGGATATAGACGGCATCTACTGTGACAGTCTCGTCCAGACATTCAGCCTACCTCAGAACGAAAACCTGAGTTCACTCACCATCGAAGCCACCAACGTCCACGAGAGATACATGATAGAACTCGTAGATGAAAAGAGGACCAAGGTGTTCCGCACCTATTCCATAGACAGCTCCGCTGTGTTGGCATTCCCATATCTGAAAGCCGGCAAATACTCTGTCCGTATCACTGAGGACAAGAACGGAAACGGACAGATAGACACAGGCTCACTGTTGGAGAGAAAGCAGCCGGAGAAAGTAATGATGTACCGCTTCAACAACGTAGTGGGCAACAATGCCTACATCGTGGATATTCCTGAACGTACAGAACTGATACAGACAGTAGATATCGGAGAAATGTTCAAATGAGACTGAAACTTGCAATCATAACAGCTTTCTTGATTACTGTCATTCCGGTATCCGTGTACGGCCAGAATGACACAGCTAAGATTAAACCCGGAATCCAATGGGATACAGCCATCGTGGTAAAGCCCGTGCATGAGCCCGAGCACCTGCTGGGCGTAAAGTATGATTTCTCTTTTACAGGAGTAATGATGACGCCGGACATGGGCATAAAATCTATCAACTCTCCTGTCAACTTAGCAGTACTGTACACTTACTATCATCCATTATGGAGCGTTATTGACATTTTCGGCATCCAGACCGGAGTGAGGTATACCAAGTACGGCTTTGTCAACGACGAGTATGCATTCGAGAACTTCGAGCAGACAGTCTCTGTAATAGAACTCCCCCTCATATCTGCTTTCCATATCGACATCGGGGAACATTTCAGAATACTGCTGAGCATCGGTCCTTTCTTAGGTTACCGTTTCGCAACTACAAAGGAAAACGGTTTTGACTGTTTCGACAACAGAATAGACTACGGTGTACAGGGAGGGGCCGGACTTGCTTACATCCTGGGCAAGCGGATAGAGTTCCATCTTGAGGGGACATTCCACTATTCCCTTTCCATGCTTTATCATCCAGAAAGAATGAGCAGCGTGGCGTGGATGTACAGCTATCCTTGGCAGGCAAGCATAAGTATGGGAATTCATGTAAAACTTAAATAATTATGCGTTACATCACTGCTAATGTAAGAGATATCTGTATCGGACACAACTCCCGTCCGATTATCGTGCAGAGTATGTGCAACTGTGATACCAACGACATCGACTCAGCAGTCGCCCAGTGTGTAAAACTTTATGAAGCCGGAAGCATGATGGTCCGTCTCACGACTCAAGGACTTCGCGAAGTAGAGTCTCTCAGAAACATCAAGGCAAGGCTGCATTCGATGGGTATCCGTATACCATTAGTCGCTGATGTACATTTCTCTTCGGAAGTGGCCATAGCCGCAGCCTCAGTAGCTGACAAAGTCCGTATAAACCCAGGCAATTTCGCAAAGGACCATGAAGTGGCCCGCAGGGAGTTCAAGCGGTTTTTGAAAGAATGCAGTAAATATGGGACGGCCGTCCGCATAGGCATCAATCACGGCTCCTTAGGCTCCCGTATAACAGAGCTCTACGGCAATACACCTAAAGGAATGCAGGAGGCCATGTCGGAGTGGGTACAGATGTGCATCGACGAGGATTTCTACAATGTGGTGCTCTCGCTCAAGGTCAGCAACGTCCCGGTCATGACCCAGGCCTATATCCTCCTTCAGCAGTGGATGGAGGAGCGCGGCATCATCTTCCCCCTGCATCTCGGAGTCACCGAGGCGGGCAACGGGGACATGGGCCGCATCAAGTCGGCGGCCGGTCTGGCGACCCTGCTCTCCCGCGGTATCGGGGATACCATCAGGGTATCCCTCACAGAGCCCCCGGTCAATGAGATTGTCCCGGCAAGGCTCATTGCAGAGTTCTTCGACACGGATCAGAAGCCCTCGGACTATCAGACCGGTGTCAAGGACGGCGTCCCCTCCTTCGAGCTCCGCTGCGCCTCCCACGAGGAGTTCATCGTCAAGGCCTCGTGCATCCTCGGGCCGATGCTGGTCAATAAGGAAATAGACGATTTCGACATCCGTTGCATCTATGGAGATAAGCAGGCGGATAAATCTGAGATAGAGCAGTTTAAATCCGACATAATGCAGGCCACACGCCGCCGCATCACCCAGTGCGAGTACATCGCCTGCCCCAGTTGCGGCCGGACCCTCTACGACATCGAGTCCACCTTCAACGAAGTGAAGCGCCGCACTTCCCACCTCCGCGGCCTGACCATCGCGGTCATGGGCTGCATCGTCAACGGTCCGGGCGAGATGGCCGACGCCGATTACGGCTATATCGGCGAGGGACGCGGCAAGGTGTCCATCTACCGGGGCAAGGAGGCAGTAGTGCGCTCCGTGCCTCAGGAGAAGGCCATAGACGTGCTGCTGGAGCTTATTGAGAAAGACGGACGCAGTACAGACGGCCGCCCTCTGCGCGGATAACCTTCAGCCGGTCTCCGGTGCTTGCCGAACCGTATTCCATGACGGCCTCATACTGCCTGCCGCCGTATTCTACCTTACCTGAAGGACACATTTCGGTGGCAGCCGTAACTTCTTGTCCCACACATCCTGCGATGGAGTCGGTCTCCACTCCTACCCAGCCTTCGTCTCCCTTGAGCTCGGTCTTCTGAGCGATATAGGAGAATGACTTTTTAGGGAAGAGCTTGGATGCGCCCCAGATGGACAGAATCAGGGCCAGGACGGTGGATACCAGGACTATGGCGCAGGGGGTGAGGATGACCTGAAGGTTGAGGTGTCCTTCGAAATACAGGAGGTCATTGTCCACCATTGCGAATATGAGGGCCCCGAGGGAGAGGATGGCTCCGATGATGCCCGCCACTCCGAATCCCGGCGTGACGAATATCTCCACCCCGAGCAGGATCAGTCCTATTACGAACATCACTATCTCCCAGTTCATGGCCAGGCCGTGGATGTACAGGGGCGAGAAATAGAGCACTGCCCCGAGAATTGCTATGATGGACGGCAGCCCGAGTCCGGGGGACTGCACCTCGAAGTAGATGCCTCCGATGATCATCATCAGGAAAATTCCCTGCAGGACAGGGGACATCATGAAGAGGATGAACCTCTCGAGAGGAGACAGCTCCTGATGGATTATCTCACATTCTTCCAGTCCGATATGCTCCACTACCTCATCTATTGATTCGGCCTTGCCCTCGCAGTAGCGGGACTCTATCGCCTCGTCCGGGGTGAAGCTGAGGACCCCCGCCGTATCCACCATTTTCTCCGCTATGGCCGGATCTCTGAACCAGGTGCCGTCTGCCCTCCTCCCGTGGGCCTCGGCGGTGGAGCGCATCATCCCGCGCATGAAGGACTGGTATTTGTCCGGCATTACCTCCCCGTTCTGATTGACCACCGTAGCGGCCCCTATCGATGCCCCGGGCCTCATGTATATCGAGTCGCAGGCGATGGATATCAGGGCTCCGGCGGAGGCGGCCTGCAGGTCCACGAAGGCTACTACCGGGACAGGCGCATGGAGGATGGCCTTGCGCATGCTGTCGGCCGCGTCCACCGCTCCCCCGTAGGTGTCCAGATGCAGGATTATGTAGTCCGCTCCCTTGGCCTGAGCATCCTCGAGCCCGAGGCTGAGCCTGCGCATGGAGGAGTTGTCGATATTCTGCCTGATCTCTATGACGTAGACCGTGTCCTTTCCAGGCGTCTCCTGGGAATATGCCGAAGCGGCTGAGAAATAGCTGATAAATGCCGCTATGGCTGCGAGTGTGACGAGTATTTTTTTCATCTGTCGGTTATTTGTACCACAAAGATAAGGCACAAATGCCAATTTTTTCTAATTTTGCATTCTTAGATATGAAAGAAGCACTATTACATCTCGGAAAAGACTTTGCGGTCAAAGGATTTTCCTTCGGCTATGAGGGCCGTGCCGACGGAGAGGTGGTCTTCAACACCGCCATGGTCGGCTATCCCGAATCCCTCACCGACCCTTCCTACTCGGGTCAGATATTATGTGTAACCTACCCTCTTGTAGGCAACTACGGAGTTCCTGAAGAGAAGACGGCCGACGGTATATCCGTCAACTTCGAGTCCGAGCGTATCCACGTCCGGGGTCTGATCATCTCCGACTACTCCTTCAAGTACAGCCACTGGAGCGCGGTCAAGAGCCTGGATCAGTGGCTCAAGGAGTACCGCATCCCCGGCATCTTCGGAGTGGATACCAGGGAGATTACCAAGATTCTCCGCGAGCAGGGCTCCATGCCCGGCTGCATCGTGCCCGAGGGCTTCGACGTACCGGAGACGCTTTACGATCCGGGTTCCGAGAACCAGGTGGCCATCGTCAGCTGCAAGGAGGTGATCCGCTACGGCAACCCCTCCGGCAAGAAAGTAGTGCTGCTCGACTGCGGAGTCAAGAACAACATCCTCCGCTGCCTCCTCCGCTCCGGCGACATCGAGGTCATCCGCGTGCCCTGGGACTACGATTTCAATACCATGGAGTACGACGGTCTGTTCATCTCCAACGGTCCCGGCAACCCGGAGTACTGCGGCGAGGCCGTCCGCAACATTCAGAAAGCCATGGCGGCTGAGAAGCCGATATTCGGTATCTGCATGGGCAACCAGCTGCTGGCCAAGGCCGGAGGCGCATCTACCTTCAAGCTCAAATACGGCCACCGCAGCCACAACCAGCCCGTGCGCCTCGTAGGCACTGACCGTTGCTACGTCACCTCCCAGAACCACGGCTATGCGGTGGACGGAGATACTCTCGGCGCTGACTGGGAGCCCCTATTCATCAACATGAACGACGGCACCAACGAGGGCCTGCGGCACAAGAGCGGCCGTTTCTTCTCGGTACAGTTCCACCCCGAGGCCTCCAGCGGTCCGACCGACACCGAATTCCTCTTTGACAAATTCATTAAAATGCTGTAGACCATGATCGACACCACTATAAAGAAAGTCCTGCTCCTGGGTTCGGGAGCCCTCAAAATCGGCGAGGCCGGTGAGTTCGACTATTCCGGCTCCCAGGCTCTCAAGGCCATGCGCGAGGAAGGCATAGAGACTATCCTGATCAATCCCAACATCGCTACCGTCCAGACATCGGAGGGTATAGCCGACAAGATATATTTCCTCCCAGTGACACCCTTCTTCGTGGAGGCGGTCATCAAGAAGGAGCAGCCCCAGGGCATTCTCCTCGCATTCGGAGGTCAGACCGCGCTGAACTGCGGAGTGGCCCTTTACCGTGACGGCATCCTTGAAAAATACGGACTGAAGGTACTCGGTACCCCCGTCCAGGCGATTATGGACACAGAGGACCGCGAGCTCTTCGTCAAGAAGCTCGACGAGATTCACGTCAAGTCGATCAAGAGTCATGCCGTGAACAACATCGAGGACGCCCTCGCGGCAGCCTCCGAGCTCGGATATCCGGTGATTCTCCGCGCCGCCTATGCTCTCGGCGGTCTCGGCAGCGGATTCTGCGACAATCCGGACGAACTTATCAGGCTGGGAGAGAAAGCCTTCTCCTACTCACCTCAAGTGCTGGTGGAGAAGTCCCTGAAGGGCTGGAAGGAGATAGAGTACGAGGTGGTGCGCGACCGCTACGACAACTGCATCACGGTCTGCAACATGGAGAACTTCGACCCGCTCGGAATCCATACCGGCGAGAGTATCGTGGTCGCTCCTTCCCAGACCCTGACCAACCATGAGTACAACCTGCTCCGCGAGCTCTCGATACGCATCGTCCGCCACGTGGGTATCGTCGGCGAGTGCAACGTGCAGTTCGCCTTCGACCCCAACTCCGAGGATTACCGCGTCATCGAGGTCAATGCCCGTCTGAGCCGCTCCTCGGCCTTAGCCTCCAAGGCTACGGGTTATCCCCTCGCCTTCGTGGCTGCCAAGCTCGGCTTAGGCTACGGTCTGTTCGAGCTGAAGAACTCCATTACCAAGACTACTCCGGCCTTCTTCGAGCCCGCCTTAGACTACGTGGTCTGCAAGATTCCCCGCTGGGACCTCTCCAAGTTCCACGGCGTATCCCGCGAGATCGGCAGCAGCATGAAGAGCGTCGGTGAGGTAATGGCTATCGGCCGCACCTTCGAGGAGGCCCTGCAGAAGGGACTGAGAATGATCGGACAGGGAGCCCACGGCTTCACCGGCAACAAGGAGATTCCCATCGAGAACATCGACAATGCTCTCCGCGAGCCTACCGACAACCGCATCTTCGTCATATCCAAGGCCCTGACTCACGGCTATACCCCCGAGAAGATACACGAGCTCACCAAGATAGACCGCTGGTTCATCGACAAGCTGATGAACATCATCAACACTGCCGCGGAGCTCTCCGCCCTTAACTCCCTCGAGGAATTAGGCGAGCCCCTGCTGCGTCAGGCCAAGCGCCAGGGCTTCTCCGACTTCCAGATCGGACGCCACATCCTCAAGGATGGCATCGACTCCGAGGAGATGGTTATCAAGGTGCGCGAGTACCGCAAGAAGCTCGGAGTGCTGCCCGTCGTCAAGCAGATCGACACCCTCGCGGCCGAGTTCCCCGCCCAGACCAACTACCTCTACCTTACCTACAACGGTACTGCATCTGACATAGCCTACGAGCATGACGGCAAGTCGATTGTCGTGCTCGGATCGGGCGCCTACCGCATCGGCAGCTCCGTGGAGTTTGACTGGTGCAGCGTCAACGCCCTGCAGACCATCCGCAAGAGCGGCTGGAGAGGCATCATGATCAACTACAACCCCGAGACCGTATCCACCGACTACGATATGTGCGACCGCCTCTACTTCGACGAGCTCACCTACGAGAGGGTGCTCGACATCTGCGACTTAGAGGAGCCGCACGGAGTCATCATATCCATGGGCGGACAGATTCCCAACAACTTAGCCACCCGCCTCGATGCCGCTAAGGTGCCCATTCTCGGCACCACCGCCGACAGCATCGACAACGCCGAGGACCGCAACCGCTTCTCGGCCATGCTCGACCGCCTCGGCATCGACCAGCCCCGCTGGAGGGAGCTGACCTCGATGAACGACATCCACAGCTTCATCCGCGACGTGGGCTTCCCCGTCTTAGTGCGTCCCTCCTACGTGCTTTCGGGTGCGGCGATGAACGTATGCTCCAACGATACCGAACTCGAGCAGTTCCTGAAATTAGCGGCGGAAGTCTCTAAGAAACACCCTGTTGTCGTATCGGAATTCATTCAGCACGCCAAGGAGATAGAGTTCGACGCAGTGGCCGACCACGGCACCGTCATAGCCTACGCCATCTCGGAGCACATCGAGTTCGCCGGCGTACACTCGGGCGACGCTACGATTCAGTTCCCGCCCCAGAAGATGTATGTGGAGACCGCCCGCAGGATCAAGAAGATAGCCCGCAAGATAGCCGAGGCCCTGAAGATTTCGGGCCCCTTCAACATCCAGTTCTTAGCCAAGGAGAACGATATCAAGGTCATCGAGTGCAACCTCAGGGCCTCGAGAAGTTTCCCCTTCGTGTCCAAGGTGCTTAAGATCAATCTCATCGAACTGGCCACCAAGGTCATGACCGGCGAGAAGGTCACTCCTCCCGAGAAGAGCGCCTTCGATATCGACTACGTAGGCGTGAAGGCCTCCCAGTTCTCATTCTCCCGTCTGCAGAAAGCCGACCCCGTCCTCGGAGTGGACATGGCCTCCACCGGAGAGGTGGGCTGCATCGGAGACGACACCAACGAGGCTGTGCTCAAGGCCATGCTCTCAGTAGGCTATACCGTGCCCGGCAAGAATATCCTGGTGTCCTCAGGCGATGCCAAGCAGAAAGTCGAGCTCCTGAGCGCCTGCAGGCTGCTGGCCAAGCACAACTACACGATCTATGCTACCGGAGGCAGCTATAAATTCCTGGTGGACAACGGGGTCCCTGCCACTTTGGTGTACTGGCCGTCGGAAGCCGGAGAGCCTCAGGCCCTTGAAATGCTTCACGAGCGCAAGATAGACCTGGTGGTCAATATCCCAAAGAATCTCACCAAGGAAGAACTGGACAACGGCTACCGCATCCGCCGCGCCGCCGTGGACTTCAACATTCCCATCATAACCAACACCCGGCTTGCATCGGCTTTCATCACGGCATTCTGCAACATGCCCCTCGACAATATCCAGATCAAGTCCTGGGACGAATACAGATAGACCGCAATCATTATGGGTAAGATATACGAACGGCTGATGAGCGACGTCCGGCTCCAGGAGGGACTGAAGGCCTGCATCAACTGCGGGACCTGCACCGCCGTGTGCCCGGCTGCCGAATTCTACCGCTACAACCCCAAGAACATCGTAAACATCGTCCAGACCCAGGACGACGAGGAGATTATCAAGCTGCTCAAGAGCGATACGATATGGTATTGCGGCGAGTGCATGTCCTGTGTGACCCGCTGTCCCAGGACCAATGCTCCCGGGCAGGTCATCATCGCCCTGCGCACCCTCTCCGTCGAACTGGGCTACTTCGTGGAGTCCGAGAAAGGCCGGCAGCAGTATGCCTTAGCCAAGGTGCTCTGCGGCAATGTCCTCAATTACGGCTACTGCGTCCATCCCGAGACCTTCAAGTACGCCTCCCACCCCGAGTATGGGACGGTGGGCAAATGGATCGAGGACCATCTGCAGGACGTGTACGACCGCGTGGGCGCCAACTACGGAAAGAGCGGCCCGGGTCCCCTGCGCAAGATTGCCCGCGAATCCCTTGACGACCTGCAGAAGATATTCGACGTGACCGGCGGCTCGGCCCGGGTCGAGAAGATTAAGGACCTCTCGCGCAAGAAGGCTCAGGAGATGGGACTGAGCGAGGAAGAGTATTTCAACGAAGTGTTCAATGAGACTCATGGTGAGCACCTTAACCAACAGAATCAGTAGTACCGCATGAATTACGAAGGAAAGAAAAAAATATGGTCCGAGTTCCAGAAAGAGATACCCGATGACAAGTATTTCTACGCCCGCAGCTGCATCCGCCAGAACTTCAATCCGGGTGCCGAGCAGGCCTTTCTGGACATAGTGCGCAACCGCTTCGGCAAGGACTTCTACGAGGATCCCCTCCACACCACCTGCGGCGGCATAGCCTACCACAGCGACACCACCCCCGAGGAGACCTCCATGACCATCATCGCCCGCCAGTTCTCCCTGATGAACCAGGCCGGTTACAGGAATTTCGTGGTATCGTGCGTGACCTCCTTCGGTCTGCACAGCGAGATACTCCAGACCTGGGAGGAGCATCCCGAGATCGAGCAGAAGATACACGAGCTGCTGTGGAAGGCATGTAAGAGGGAGTTCGTAAAGCCGGACTTCCTTATGCACTCCAGCGACATGATGTACCACTACCGCTTCCTAATCTCCGAACAGGCCAAGTACCCGCTGATCAACGTGCATACCGGAGAGCCCCTGAAAGTGGTGGAGCACATCGGCTGCCATTATTCCAAGATTTTCCCCTCCAAGTCCGTGGGCGGAGCCGAATATCCCCGCGTCCTGGCCGGACTGGTGGAGGCCCTGGGCGGCAGCGTGGTGGACTATCCCGAGCGGAGGCACTGCTGCGGCTTCGGTTTCCGGCAGTACCTGGTCAAGGCCAACCGAGGCTATTCGCTGACCAACACCTATAAGAAGTTCGAGTCGATGGAACCCTTCCATCCCGACCTGATCATCACCAACTGCCCGGGCTGCAACTACTTCTTAGACCGCTGGCAGTACGTCATCGCCGAGACTACCGGCAAGACCTACGGCGACACACCCGGCTACGGCATCCCCGTGCTGTCCTCCGAGGAGGTGGCCGCGCTGGTCATGGGCTACGACCCCTGGGATCTCGGCCTGCAGATGCATCAGGTGGCGGTCGAGCCGCTTTTAGACAAGATGGGTGTGAAGTACGACAAATCCCGTAAATACAAGGGTCTGGGCGGCAAGGACCTCGGAGTACCCGCCAGCCCTGCCAATATCAGAATCTTCTAATCTTCATATATGGAAATAAGCAATCAACAGCGCAATATAGTGGTAATCGGCGGAGGACCGGCCGGAATAGAGGCATCCCGCGCCTTAGACGCAATGGGCTATACCGTATTCCTCGTGGAGAGGGAGAACCGCTTAGGCGGACATTTAGGCCGCTGGGACAGGCTCTTCCCCTACGGCACACCGGCGGAGGACGTCCTGAGTCAGCTGACGGCCTCGATGGGACGGATCAAGTGGTTCACTTCCACGGAGGTGACTCAGGTCAATAAGCTCGAGAGGGGTTACAATGTCATCCTCTCCAACGGTCTCTCAGTCCTGGCCGACGCCCTGCTGCTGACCACCGGTTTCACCCTTTTCAACGCATCCAAGAAGGAGGAATACGGCTACGGCATTTACGACCGGGTCATCACGAACGCTGACCTGGAGGATTATTTCTCCGGTATACCGGTGCCTG
The DNA here is from genome assembly GCA_944322575.1 of uncultured Bacteroidales bacterium. GTDB lineage: Bacteria > Bacteroidota > Bacteroidia > Bacteroidales > UBA932 > Coprenecus. Next base: position 43,044 of record CALUPK010000012.1, read on the forward strand.
CCGTCGACAATCCCCGCCGCATAGGCTTCGTGCACTGCGTGGGCTCCCGCGACGAGAAGGTGGGCAACCGCTACTGCTCCAAGGTCTGCTGCGCCACAGCGGTAAAGCAGGCCTGCGAGATCAAGGAGAAGTTCCCCGATGCGGTGGTATATTGCTTCTACATGGACCTGAGAATGTTCGGCCGCGGATACGAGGACATGTATCTCGAGGCCCAGAAGAAATACGGCGTGATCTTCGTCCGGGGCCGCGTCTCGGAAGTCTCCGAGGACAAGGACGGGCATCTCTTCGTCAAGGCCGAGGACACCCTCTCCGGCAAGCCGCTCAGGGTCACTCTCGACCTGCTGGTGCTGATGGCCGGAATGTCCCACAACAGGGCCGTGGATCCGATAGCGCGCACCCTCGCGCTCTCCACCATGGAGGACGGTTTCCTCAAGCCGAAGGACTCTCTCACAGCCGCACAGGCGTCCTACTGCACGGGGGTATTCTACGCCGGGGCATGCACCGGTCCCAAGACACTGCCTGAGACCATGGCCGAGGCTAAGGCCGCCGCTACCAGTATTCACGAATACCTGCAGGAACAATGATAGACTTCGGATACGGCATATCACCAAGCTCCGCCATCAATTTAGACAAGTTCGACAGGACCAGGTTCGAGGAGCTTGCCCGCGAGGAGCCGGACGTGCTCAAATGCATGGCCTGCGGCTCATGTGCGGCCTCATGCCCTACCGCCGGACACAGCGACATGAATCTGAGGAAGGTGATCCTGCTGCTCGGACGCGGGCGCGAGGACGAGGCCCTCAGGATGGTCTCCCACTGTATGCTCTGCGGCAAATGCCTGATAGTCTGCCCCCGCGGCATCAACACCAGGCATCTGATACTAAGTGTAACTAAAATCTACCAAAAGAAGTGAAAGACAGGTTCATATCAGGATACAACGATTTCGTCCTCCCTTTCGTGATAGGCATGATCTTCATCATTACCTATCTCGTCATAGGGATCATCCGGGTCATCGTACAGCTGCCGGCCGCGGACCGAAAGAAGTTCTTCCTCTCCCTGATCAATCCCAGACTCTGGGTCATCAATCTCAAGGACATCATCTGCGACGTCCTCCTGCATACCAAGATATGGAAGCGAAAGCCCCTCTTGGGCTACATGCACTCGAGCATAGCCTTCGGATGGTTCATGCTGATAGTCTTAGGCCACATCGAGACCTGGCTCTTCGTGCCTGACCGTCTCTCGACATTCTACTACCCCGTGTTCTTCAGGTTCTTCGTGATGGAGACCGACCACACCCTCAAGGGCTCGTTCTTCTTCTTCCTGATGGACTTCTTCCTGCTCGTGGTGCTAAGCGGAGTCTTCTTAGCCATGTTCAAGCGCATCCGCTCGATGATGTTCGGCATGCGCAGGACCACCAGGAACCAGATACCGGACCGCCTGGCCATGTACTGCCTGTGGGCCATTTTCCCCGTCAGGCTCCTCGCCGAGAGCTTCACCGCCGGTATCGCCGGAGGCAGCTTCCTCACCCGCCCTATGTACTGGCTGTTCAGCAACTTCCTGACCAACACCTACCACATCCTGCCGACCTGGTGGGCCTACTCCACCCTCCTCGGCACCTTCTTCGTGCTGCTGCCCTTCACCCGGTACATGCACATCCCCACGGAGGCTTTCCTGATAGTGCTGCGCAATGCCGGCATCAAGGTCTCCCATCCCCGCAAAGGCTATTCCATCGCCCAGATATACTCCTGCTCCAACTGCGGAATGTGCATCGACGCATGTCCGATGATGGGCCAGAAGAAGAACCTGCGCTTCGCCACGGTATATTTCAACCGTCTGCTCAGACGCCGTAACTGGGCCCGCTGCGAGGAGAGCGCGGACAAATGCCTGATGTGCGGCAAGTGCGTCGCCGTCTGCCCCGTAGGCGTGGACTCCTGCAACATCAAGCAGAGCCTGAGAGGACTCAGGGCCGTTCCCGCCCCTGCGGACTACAGCTATTTTACCTCCTACAGCCTGCCTGAGGGCGTGGAGAACTCCAAGGAGAAAGTCCTCTACTACGCCGGCTGCATGACCCAGCTCACCCCCGTCATTTCCAAGGCCGTAGCGGCCGTACTGGACCATGCCGGAGTGGACTGGAGCTTCATGGACCGTGACGGCGGTATATGCTGCGGACGGCCCCTGATACTAGCCGGAAGAGATGAACGGGCGCAGGAAATGATCCGGCGCAACACCGAGCTGATACGGCAGAGCGGAGCCACTACCCTGCTGCTCTCCTGCCCGATCTGTTACAAGGTCTTCCGCGAGAACTACGACCTCAAGGGCATCCGCATCGTGCATTATACCGAATATTTCGACGAGCTTGTGCGGCTTGGACGCATAACCCTCAGGAACTCAGGTGAGAAGATTGTTTACCACGACCCCTGCGAGTTAGGACGCGGCTGCAAGGTGTACCGTCAGCCCCGGAGGGTGCTGAGCGCTGCCGGAGAGCTGGTGGAGGCAGAAAAGCACCACGACGAGAGCATCTGCTGCGGAGGGTCGCTGGGCTCCCTGACATTGTCCTATGAGGACCGCAAGGACATTACCCTGAAGGCCCTGGACAACCTGATGTACGCCTCGCCCGAGAGGATTGTCACCGCCTGCCCCCTGTGCCTGAAGACATTCTCCCCCTATTCGCCTAATAAGGTGAGCGACTTCGCCGAGGTAGTGGCTCAGAATATGAATTAATAACAACTTAACGATATACACGCCATGAAGAATTTTACTCCTACAGTGTACTCACTGATGAATGTGGCTACCGGACGGATATTTCCGGACAGCGGCTGGATGCTGGCTGACCCAGAATCGCCTAAGCCCTCGCTGGTGCGCACCGTCTATCAGAAGAAGCAGATAGACGTCAAGGGCAGCGACTGGGGATTCTACCGCTTCGCCGACTGGCTGCCGGTACACCGCCTGCTGCAGGACTCAGCAACTACCGTGACATACAGGAGCGAGGGACTGGCCCGTCACCTCGGTCTGGGCAACCTTTATATTGCATTTTCCGGCTACTGGCCTGAGCGCGGGGCACTGATGAAGACCTGCTCGTTCAAGGAGACCGAGGCCTATTCCGTATGCGGCCGTCTGCCCAAGGACTGCAGGCAGATACTGACGGTGGCTTCCGCCGGAAATACGGCCAGGGCCTTCGCCAAGGTCTGCTCGGAGAACGACATCCCCCTGCTGCTCTGCGTGCCTGAGGACAATATCGACGCTCTCTGGTTCGAGAAGCCCATCAAGGACTGCGTCAGGCTCGTCTGCGCCCCCAAGGGCAGCGACTATTTCGACGCCATCGCCCTGTCGCAGGCTGCCTGCAGCTCGGGAATGTTCATCGACGAGGGAGGCGCGAAGAATGTGGCCCGCCGCGACGGCATGGGTACGACCGTACTCTCGGCCACTGTGGAGATCGGCCGGATACCCGACGCATACTTCCAGGCCATAGGCAGCGGCACAGGAGCCATTGCGGCCCGTGAGGCCAATCTTCGTCTGATAGAGGACGGCCGCTTCGGTACGGCTCAGATGAAGCTGCATACGGTGCAGAACGTGCCTTTCCTGCCGATGTACGACGCATGGAAGGCCGGTCAGAGGGACCTGCTGCCCTTCGATGACGACGAGGCCCGTCAGAAGGCCGCGATGATCGATGCCAAGGTGCTCTCCAACAGGCGCCCGCCCTATTCGCTCGCCGGAGGAGTGTACGACTGCCTGTGCGATACTCATGGAGATGTGTACGCCGTGACCAACGCAGAGATACGCCATTGCGCCGCCATGTTCAAGGAGTTAGAGGGAGTGGACATCTACTCCGCTTCGGGTGCCGCGCTGGCCGGTTTAGAGCAGGCCGTGAAGGCCGGTGCCGTGGGCCGCGACGACGTGATAATGCTCAATATCACAGGCGGTGGCGAGCAGCACTTCAAGAAGGACTGCAAGGTGCACTGGCTCAAACCCTCGCTGGTCATCTCTCCCTCGGAGGACAAGGATCGGATCGTGCGGGAGATAGAGAAACTGTTCGCTTAGTGTTTAATTTTAAGTATAAACCGGTTATGAAACTTTTTAGAATATCTGCCGCGGCCTTGGTATGCGCCGTGGCCCTGACATCCTGCGGGAATGGTTCCGGGACCGGGAGCACTGCTTCCGAAAAGAGTGTCTCCGACATTGTGATTGAGAATATTATGACCCGCCGTAGTGTGCGTCAGTATCAGCCCGTGGCTGTGGGACGCGACACCATGAAGACGATTCTCGAGTGCGGTATCAACGCGCCCAACGGACAGAACCGCCAGTCCTGGGAGATCCGCGTGGTGGACTCCCCCGAGTTCATCGACGGAGTGACTGAGCTCTTTGTCAAGGCCAATCCCCGCGCAGTCGAGGACCCTTCGTTCAAGAATATGTTCCGCAATGCGCCCACCGTGGTATTCATCGCCCACGACCCCTCCTACGACATGTCGCCGATCGACTGCGGCCTGCTCGGAGAGAACATGATCCTCTCGGCCTGGTCCATGGGTATCGGCTCGTGCTGCTTAGGCGGACCGGTAAGATTCATGAAGTCGCCTGAGGCCGCTGATTACCTGAAGCGTCTGGGCTTCTCCGAGGGCTATGAGCTGCTTTACTGCATCGGATTCGGCTATCCCGCCGAGAGTCCTGCGGCAAAGGACCGCGATGCCTCGAAAATTCAGTTCGTGGACTAACTTCCTTTTGATTCAGTTTCCGATATGACTGGATTCTATACTGTACTGCTGCTGATGGTGTCCAACGTATTCATGACTTTCGCATGGTATGGACACCTCAAGCTGCAGGAGATGAAGCTCATCGACAACTGGCCTCTGATCGGGGTCATCCTCTTCTCGTGGGGCATCGCCCTCTTCGAGTATTCCTTCCAGGTCCCCGCCAACCGCATAGGCTTCGTGGACAACGGCGGCCCTTTCAACCTCGTCCAGCTCAAGGTAATACAGGAAGTAGTCTCCCTGACCGTCTTCTCCCTGTTCACGATTCTGGTCTTCAAGGGCCAGACCTTCCACTGGAACCATATCGCCGCCTTCGTCTGCCTTATCCTGGCGGTGTACTTCGTATTCATGAAGTAATGTATGGCAAAGCAATATTCGGATAAAACCAACGCAATAATTTACGCAGTGATAGGATGCGGACTCTTGATATGGGCCCTGCTCGGATACCGTGGATCGGCAGTTTTCACTTCAGCACCTTTTATCATAGCCGTAATCGACTTCATAATGGCAGGGTTCTATGACCTCCGACATATACGCCTTAAAAAGGCAACCCGCGATGAAGCCGACGGCAGCGGCGGGGACTGCTGATGCGCCGATACTTACCTCACCGGACTGACATAGCGTGAATGTCTGTTCAGCCTCCGGATGCCACTATGCCTTTTCGTTACACAGCAATTACCTGAACTATAGCATTTTAAAGTACAACTAAAGCAACGTGAGGATATGAACAAGAAAATAGCTGCTGACGTATATACACAGACTGCCAGCGACGGATATATCCTGCGGCCGGCGACGATGGAAGAGGTTCCGGCCATCTGGGAGATCATCCTGCAGGCCAAGGCGCAGATGTACCGCGAGGGCAAGCATCAGTGGGACGAGAACTACCCTACCGTGCCGATATTGGAGAACGATGTGCGGCGCGGCTGGGGATACGTGCTCGTTCCGGATAACTGCAGTACACAGCCGGAGCCGGACATCATAGCCTACGGGGCGGTAGTCTTTGACGGAGAACCTGCATATGACGGTCTGCGGGACGGGAAATGGCTGAGCGGACAGCCCTACGTGGTACTGCACCGGCTGGCGGTTGCCGACTCCTGGAAACGTCAGGGCATGGCCGTCCGCTACATGCAGGCAGTCTGCGACTTAGCCATCTCCCGCGGCATCCGCAGCTTCAAGGTCGACACCAACTACGACAACTTCTACATGCAGCGCGTCTTCTCCCGCCTCGG